>JBBQUU010000053.1:0-36839 GCA_038212175.1 Opitutales bacterium
CCGACTTCCCGCTCCTCTCGCAGAGGCGCTTTCAAGAGCCGGCACCTTCTTGCCCACGCAAGACCTTCTAAACTTATTAAACCATCCCGAGGAAGCGGACCGGTTTTTGAAATCCGCTTCGGGAGCCCCGTCCGTCGCTCCACAGTGAGGCGGCAGGCGGCTGCCTGCGGAAGGTTTTGGAACGCCTAGCAGCCTGTCGGACTTCGCCGGAGTCAGGCGGGAGTCTCGGCGCTCCGTCTTTGGAGGAACGCTTTGACCGACTTCTGTTACTGGGAAGCGAAACGGGCTATTTTCAGAGTCATAATCAAGCAACCCTCGGATTGATCGCGGTCGATTTTCCAGAAGGGTGCGTAGTCCCGACCCATCCCTATGCGGCCGCGCGGGCTTCGGTTCGACTCGGATCATGTTCTTGACCACAATGAGCAAGGCTTCGGGGAGACCACTTTTCCCACGTCTCACCCGGGAGGTGTCATTTGTAGCAGCTACTTATTTAACACCATGCATTCCTGACGCTTCCGCAGGGCTCTACTCACATTCCGGTGGGTTCCGGTTGACCCAGCAAGACGCTGAGCTTCCATGTTCCGGCCCACACTTCCGCGGTATCATGAAATTCCCCCTCTCAATTTGCTTTCTTCTTGGGTTTGCCGCGATGGCGGTCCCCTTAAACAGCCAATCGATTGAGCCGAGCACCGGCAATACCCTCAAGAAACTGTCGCTCGAGGAATTGCTCGCGCTCCAAGTGACGTCGGTATCGCGGCGCGGCGAATCCGCAGGTCAGGCGGCCGCGGCCGTCGAGGTGATCACCCAGGAGCAAATCGCCCGGACGGGCGCAGCGAGCGTTCAGGATGCCCTGCGCTTGGCGACGGGCGTGCAGGTATCGAGATTCGCCGGTCATTCCTTCGCGATCAGCAGCCGCGGATTCACCAGTCTTGCAGCGAATAAACTGCAGGTAATGCAGGACGGACGGAGTTTATACAGTCCGCTGTTCTCCGGCGTTTTTTGGGATGCGTATGGTGCCATGCTGGAGGACATCGATCGCATCGAAGTCATTCGCGGCCCAGGCGCGACGCTGTGGGGCGCGAATGCGGTCAACGGCGTGATCAGTATCATTACCAAGGATGCACGGGACACCCAAGGCAACCTGATCGCCGGCGGCGGCGGCAACCAAGAGCGGTTCTTCGGCACTTTCCGGCACGGCGGGAGGGCCGGGCCCAGCACTCACTTTCGCGTCTATGGACGATTCCATGACCGCGCGCCCATGCCGCTCCCGAATGGCAGCGATGGGCCGTCTTCGCCGTTTGAATCGCAGGCGGGCTTCCGCGTCGATTCGCGCTCTCGCGCCGACAGACATCTCACGGTGCAAGGCGACTATTTCCAGAATAAGTCCGAGAGTTCGGGGGCCGAGGACGCCTCCAACCGGAACATCAATCTGCTGACCCGCTGGACCCGCGAATGGGGCGCCCGCTCGGAATTAAAACTTCAAGCCTACTTTGATCGCTTCGAGCGCAGCGTGCCGGGGCAAGTGGGGGACCGGCGCAATACGTTTGATCTCGACGCCCAACACCGCATCGCCGCGGGCTCGCGGCACACCCTGGTCTGGGGCATGAAATACCGACTGTCCTCCGATCACACCGATGCAGGCGGCACCGCTGAATTCCTTCCTCGCGGGCGCACCGTGGAACTCGCCAGTGCGTTCGTTCAGGATGAGATCGCGCTGGTTCCCGGCGTTTTCAACGTGGTGATCGGCTCCAAATTCCAGTGGGATACGCTCGGCGGCTTCGAACCCCAGCCCAACCTTCGAGCGGTTTGGACTCCGAACGAAAAGCACACGGTCTGGGCTGCTGTTTCGCGCGCTGTCAGGATGCCATCGAGAATAGACAAGGACCTGCGCTTTTTCTCCAACCCGGCGAGCGGTATCGTTGTTTTTCAAGGCAACCCGGACTTCAAGCCGGAGAAACTTAACGCCTTCGAGGTAGGGTATCGCGTTCGCCCGGCGAGACGCGTCTTCGCCGATTTTACCGTCTTTCACCACGACTACGACCAACTGCGGAGCCTGGAGCCCACCCTGCCCTTGGGCCTTCCCTTCGTCCAATACAACCTTCTCGATGCGGAGACGAGTGGCGTCGAACTCGCCTTGAAGCTCGAGCCTTCGTCTTGGTGGCGGGTGAACCTGAACTACAGCTATCTCCGGCGGCGCTTCCAAGCGGCTGCCCAAAGTCGCGATCCCAGCCCCGGCACGCGCGAAGGAAACGATGCGGCGCGGTTGTTTTCGCTGTGGTCGTCCATGGATCTACCGGGACGGACCACGTTCGACGTCATTGTTCGCCACGTTGGCGCGCTGCCGCAGCCCTTCGTACCGGGCTACACGGAAATGGACGTGCGGCTGGGTTGGCGGCCGAACGAAGGACTGGAAGTGTCGCTGGTCGGCCAGAATCTCCTTGATCGGCAGCATCTGGAATTCGGCACCGCGTCTCCTGCGACGGCGGAAGTGAAACGCGGAGTCTACGGCAAGGCGACGTGGCGGTTCTGAGTTCACCTCTGCTCGTGATGGCCGTCTTCCGACCCTCGTCGCTCAGGCGCACCCGATTTGGCGCGAAGCACTGCTTCCCGCTGTGGCTGCTGGCCGCGGCATGGTGCTTTGTCGCCGCTACCCCTTCTCAGGCCCAAGCTCCGGCGCGCGAGAACCAGGTGAAGGCGACCTTGCTGTTTAATTTCTGCCACTTCGTGGAGTGGCCCGCCCATGCCTTTGCGAACGACTCCACGCCCTTCGTCATCGGCATCCTCGGCCGCGATCCGTTCGGAAGGTTCATCGACGACCTGGTGAAAGGAGAGAAAACGCACGGCAGGCCGATCGAGGTGCGTCGCTTCCGTCGCGTCGAAGAGGTCACCGACGTTCATCTCCTGTATGTGGGCCCGTCAGAGCAAGGCCGCGTCCGAGGCATCATCGCTGCGTTAAAAGGCCGGCCGCTGCTGAGCGTGGGCGAGGCGTCCGAACCCGGTTTTGCGCGGTTTGGAGGGATCGTCGAGTTCACGACGGACCGCGGGAACATAAAGCTCAGGATCAATCTCGACGAGGCGCGCAACGCGGGGCTCGTAGTCAGCGCGAAACTGCTTCAACTCTCCGAGGTGGCCCGGCCCCAGAACTGACCTCGATGTTCACCAATAACTCCATTCGACAACGCCTTCAACGCCTCGTGGTGGCGACCACGGCGCTGACGCTGGGCACCGCATGCGTCGTGTTCGTGGTCTTCGAGTGGCGAAACTCGCTCGCAAACGAGGAGCGCGCGGCGCGCACGACCGCCCGGATCACGGCCGACGCGAGCAGCGCCATGCTGGCCTTTAACAGCCGCCCGGAAGCCGAAAAGCTCGTCAACGCGTTCCACGCCGAGCCGGCCATCCGGGCCGCAGCCCTCTACGACCTTTCCGGAAACCTCTTCGCGGAATACCGCGAGTCCGGTGCCTCTTTGCCGCCACGAAGCGCGCCCGCGTTGGGAATTCAGTTCGTGGAAAGGCGGTTGCTTATGGTCGAACCGGTCCTCAGCGACGGACGTCGCTTCGGCACCTTTTATCTCCGGGTCGACCTCGCCGACATGTATGCGCGCCTATGGCGCTACGTTTGGACCGCCGGGTTGATTTTCGCCGGTGCTTTGGCCGCCTCGTTCTTGATTGGCTATCGCCTGCAACGGGCGATCACACGGCAGATTCAAGAGCTGGCCGCTACCGCCGAAACCGTCACGCGAGACCGCGACTACGGGGTCCGCGCGAAATCCGCAGACGTGGTCGAACTCGGCGTGCTGACCGTTGCCTTCAATCAGATGCTCGACACGATCCATGCGCAGGAGGCGGATCTTCGGAGCGAGTTGGACGCGCGCACGCGGGCGCAGGAAGCCGAGGCCCGCGAGAAGCAATTGCTGGCCACCACCTTGGCGAGCATCGGCGACGGCGTGATTGTGACCGATCCGCAAGGCGGGGTGACCTCGTTGAACGCAGAGGCCGAGCGACTGACCGGCTGGAGTTCGGAAGAGGCGGCAGGGCATCCGCTGCGTGAAATCTTCAGGATCATCAATGAGGACACGCGTGTCACGGTGGAGAACCCCGTCGATAAGGTTCTTCGACTCGGCACCGTGGTCGGCCTCGCGAACCATACGCTGCTGATTCGGAAAGACGGCACGGAGATTCCGATCGACGACAGCGCAGCGCCGATTCGTCAGCCCGGCTCGTCTCTGGCCGGGGTTGTGCTGGTCTTCCGTGATTTTACTGAAGCAAAAAAAGCCACGGACGCGCTGCGGCGGAGCGAGGCGAGCGAACGCGCGCGCGCTTCCGAGCTTCAAACCATCATGGACGCAGTGCCGGCGGTCATCTGGATCTCGCGCGACCCGGAATGCAGATTGATCACGGGCAACCGCGCATCCCAAGATTTCCTGCGCCTGCCGCCAGCAGTCAACCCCTCCATGTCGGCGCCGGAACCGCAGCGTCCCGCGCACTTTGAAGTCTATGTCGACGGCCGCGCCTTGCGACCAGAAGAACTCCCCGTCCAGCGGGCCGCCCGGGGAGAAGCGGTTTCCAATTTCGAGGAAGAAGTCCGCTTCCACGACGGAACGTCGCGCTGGCTGCTGGGCAATGCCGTGCCGCTCCACACGTCACAGGGGGAGGTCTATGGGGCGGTCGCCGCGTTCGTGGATCTCACCGAGCATAAGCAGGCCGAACACGACCTGCGGCGCGCACGCGACGAGCTCAAGCGGAGCAACACGAATCTCGACCAGGCGGTCCACGAGCGGACCGCCCGCCTCCAGGAAATGGTGAACGAACTCCAGCACGTATCCTACGCGATCGCCCACGATATGCGGGCACCGCTCCGAGCGATGGGGAGCTTTGCCCAATTGCTGGAAGAAGAGCTCATTCCGCTGCACGCGTCGTCCGAGGCCCAGGACTATTGCCGACGCATGAAAGTCGCTGCCGGCCGGCTGGACCGCCTGATCCATGACGCGCTCAACTACAGCAAGGCTGTTCTCCAGCAGCCGGCGCTCACGCCGGTTGACCTTTCGGGGCTGGTCCAAGGCCTGATTGAGACCTACCCGAACCTGCATGCGGAGCGGGCGGATATCACGATCGAGAACCAGTTGCCTCAGGTTCTCGGCAACGAGTCGCTGCTCACGCAGTGTTTTTCCAATTTGCTCGGGAATGCGGTGAAGTTTGTCGCACCGGGTGCGAAGCCAAAGGTGCGGATCCGCGCGAGCTATCCACAAACCGGCGTCGTCCGGGTGAGGGTCGAAGACGAGGGGATTGGCATTCCATTGAATGCCCAGTCGCGGCTGTTCGGCATGTTTCAGAAGCTGGACAGCCGGTATGAAGGCACGGGCATCGGGCTGGCGATTGTGCGGAAGGTGGTCGAACGGATGGGCGGCAGAGTCGGGGTGGATTCGGAGCCCGGCAACGGCAGCCGTTTTTGGGTCGAGCTTAATTTACCATGACATCAGGGCTGCAAAAAACTGTTTTGGCGGCGGAGGACGAAGAGTCTGATGCTTTTTTTCTCCGGCGCGCGTTCGAGCGCGCCGGGCTGACCAACCCCTTGGTGATCGTGCACGATGGTCAGGAAGCGGTGGACTACCTTGCGGGACAGGGCGCCTACGCCGACCGGGCGGTGCATCCCATGCCCGCTCTCTTGCTTCTCGATCTAAAAATGCCAAGAATGAACGGCATCGAGGTCCTGACGTGGAAGGGTCAGCGGCCCGAGTTTAAGAATCTACCGGCGGTCGTCTTGTCGTCCTCTCCGGACCAATCTGACATCCGACGGGCAAAGGACGCCGGGGCACAGGAGTATTTCGTTAAGCCCCATAGCCTTCATGACCTTATCGGCGTTGTCGAAGCGTTGAGTGCCCGCTGGCTGTCCGCCGACGGGCAATTGCACGCTCCCAGTGGTGAGTTTCAGCCCCAGCCTTGAGCGTTGCGGCGGGCTACGGGATCGGAGCCCCGGATTCTTCGCGCACCTTCCGGGCGGCTGTCACTTTCAAGTCCTTGCGCAGGGGCCGTGTTTCCACGTCCTCCGGCTTCTTGCGCATGGCCTTTAGTTCACGTGCCCGGCGAAACCTGTAAAGAAACCTTCGCCTTCGTTTCCACCCAAGCGGGCCGGGATCCACCCGAAGCACGCGTGCGGGGAATTGGATTCAGCACTTTGACACCGTCGCGCTTCGCATCCCAGGCACGCCCCGCCCAGAGCTGCAGTTCCACCTCGCGGTAGAGTCGATCCACATCTGCGTAGGCCTCAGACGTGGCCAGGACCAACGCCAGGTACTCCCGGACTTCATCCGGCCCTGGCTTGAGGGCGGGAGGCAGGCAGCCGGGAAAATCCAAAGAGGGCGACGAGGGAGCCATAAGAAAAGGGTTCGGCGCCCCGCCGGACGGCGTTCCAAGCCAAGCTTACAAGGCTGGGATGCGGGGGTAAGGAGCAAGTACGGGGGGCGCCGAAACGACCGAAATGATAGATCGATTTGTGAGCGCCCGCCATCGGGGAATTTCCTAGAGAACGCTCGGTGGCGACGCTCTCCAACCACACGTTCTGACCCGCAGGTGGCGTCGGCCGGCGAGCCCACCCCTCGGCCATAATCGAGACCTTGTCCGCAGGCCAATCAGCGCGCCACGGCTCTCGATCGCCCACCTCAAACGACGCCTTCGCTCCGCACCCATTGAATGGCGTGACGCACGAGGTCGGCGCCTTTCTTCAGGTGCAGCTTGAGTTTCAAATGCTCACGGTAGGAATCGATCGTCTTCACGCTGAGGTTCAGTTTCTCCGCGATCTGACGGGTGCTGAAGCCATTTCCAATCAATTGAAACACCTCCATCTCGCGGTCGCTGAGCGTATCAATGGAGAAGACGACTTCATCCTTTCGGCTCCTGACCAGCGAATGAAGCATCTTCTCCTTCATCTTGTCGCTGAGGTAGAGGTCTCCGGCGAGCACCTTGCGCAGCGCGTCGAGAATGCGATCGCTGGCCTCGTGCTTCATGATGTAGCCCTTTGCGCCGGCGCGCAGGGCGCGTTCGGCATAAAGCAACTCGTCATGCATCGACATGATCAACACCGGTAAATCAGGCATCACGGCCTTGAGACTCTTCATGAGCTCGATGCCGCTCGTGGTCTTGAGCGTGATGTCGACGATGGCGAGATCAGGCTTCATCTTTTGGATGAGCTGCAGCGCAGCGGGCGCGCTGTCCGATTGTCCGCAGACCACCAGGTCAGGCTCCTGGTCGATCAGGAGCCGCACGCCTTCACGCGTGATCGGATGATCGTCGACGAGGACGATACGGCGCCGGGCGGGTGCATCTTTCTCTTGATCGGATGAGGAGTTGGCTGGTCGGGGAGATATAGCAGGGTTAGTTTTCATAAGGGTGAGAATCAGGACGCTTCCAATCGCAGTAGACGCGGGAACCAGCGCCCACCTCGGACATCACAGTGACGGTTCCTCCGAGCATATTGGCCCGGTAATTCATCAGGTGCAGACCTCGTCCCGTCATCGCTCCATTCTTTCGCGGGTCGAACCCCTGGCCGTTGTCGAGGATGAGCAGGCGGTGACGCGCTGCCTGGGAAACCAAGCCCATCCGCACGCACTGCGCCGAACCGTGGCGCACGGCATTATGGATCGCCTCTTGTGCGATGCGGTAAAGGTGGATGGCGGCCAGATGATCGATGTCAGGCACCTCCCCCCGCAGGGTGAACGTGCACTCGATGCCGTGAAGGCGCTGAGATTGGACCGCAAGGTCCTCCAAGGCGAAGGCAAGGCCATGCACCTCGAGTTGCACCGGGCTCAAGCCATGGGCGAGCGCCCGCGACGTCACCGTCGCCTCATTCGCGAGCCGGGCGATCAACTCCGCCTGGGCGGACTCCTTGGGCAACGCAGTTCGCAAACGGTCACGCAACGCAGTCGCGAGACAGGCCAGTCCGGTGAGCTCCTGGCCCAACCCGTCGTGAAGATCCGCCCCGATCCGCTGCTGCTCGGCATCCGACACGTTGAGCAACTGGCGCTCCAGGCGGCGACGCTCGGTCAAGTCGCGCCCCAAGAACGTCGCCCCCTCCCCTCGCAGTGTATCGAACGAGACAAAGAAATCCACCGACCACTCTTCGCCCTCGCGACCATCGCCGAGGCTGAAGCTCGCGCTGCCTCCTGCGAGTGCAGCCGTCACGGCTTTGCGGCTTTGCGGAAACAGTTCCCACAGCGGGTGATCGAGGATCTGCTTCGGCGCCAGGCCATGCTGTCCGAGCCCTTCGCCTTCGGCTTCCAGCACCACGCCGTCTGCACCGATGCGGCCCGCGACGACCGGAAGATTGCGCAGGATGCTTTGAAGCAACTGCGCTTGACGACGACGATCGTTCTCGGCCACCACGCGGGCCGTGACATTGACGGAAAACCCGATCGCGCCCTCCCCGTGCGTCGCATCGAAACGGAGGTAATTGTCGAAATAGTGAGTGGTGCCGCCGCGGGAGATGCCGCAGGTAAACTCGCTGCCGCCACCTTCGAGCGCCGCGCGCACCTGGTCCGCGTGCTGCGGCCATTGCTCCAACACATTCGCTCCGACCATGGTGCGCTCATCGAGCTCGAGCAGTTGAAGCCCCCTCCCGTGGACTTCCAAAATGGTCCCCTTTCCATCCAGACGCCCCGCCATCACCGGAAGACTGGAGAGCACTCCGTTGAGCAACTGGCTCGTCCGTCGCAGCTCAGCCTGCGTCGCGAAATGCCGGCGCGCGTAGCGAATCGCGCGCTCCAACTGCACGCCGTTGAGGCCGATCTTGCTGACATAATCGGCCGCCCCCACGCGCAACGCTTCCTCGTCGACCTGAGGGCTCTCCATTCCCGTGAGCAAAATGATCGGCATCTCGACTCCGCCCGCGATCGCGTCGCGCAGAAGATCGAGCCCATTGCGACCGCCTAAGTTGTAGTCGAACAACCCGGCGTCGTAACTTCCATCGCGAAGGCGCGCGAGCCCTTCGTCGAACGACGACGCCCAATCCAATTCATAGGTCTCCCTCAACTGCGGACGACGCAGTTGCAGGGAAATAAAACGAAAATCGTCCTCCCGGTCCTCAACGATCAGGACGCGGACAGGTTTCGTTTCAGAAGGTGAAACGGGCATGGGAAAGGCAAACGACAAGCGGCAATGGGACCGGAGGAAAAGGGAGACGAACGAAACCCGGCTGGAATGAAGCCGCCGACCCCTCGGAGAATCTCCGAAAAGGAGGTGGGAGCCGACTCGCAAGCGAGGTAGGTTGGGTTCCTATCACTGACAAATACCACATGCACATGTTCGTAAGTACGTAGTGCTTATTTTTCAGAATCGATGGTTAACGCAAAAAGGGGAAATCCACGGCGCTAGTGTCTCGCCAGCCCGGAAGCTGCGGCGCCGATGATGCTTACAGACAAGAACAGACCGACTAAATTGAAAAACGATCCCGGGCCGTGAGATTTTTGCAAAGAGCGCTCTAAAGTGAGCCGGGCACGAGGGAGATCCGAGCCGTGCCCCGCAAACCGCCGGAGACTGCGCACCGGGAAGTCTCCGGTGATAACCGCCTGCCACACCTCTATCGCAAGAAAACGGCCACGGGACTAATCTTCATGCGTTAGGAATGTCCGCGTGCTCCTGCCCCGCAGGCGCAGCAGGCGTCCGCATAATCAGTGTCACAAACGACATCCCTGTCCCAACTAAACACCCATCATGAAGACAATCCTCCTTGCCGTCGGTCTCGTCCTTGGAACCTGCGCCATCACTGGTTGCGCCGGTACCGCCACCCGCGAAAGCACGGGCGAGTACATCGACAACACTGCCATCACCGCACGCGTGAAATCCGCGTTTGCCTCGGACGAGCTCGTCAAGGCCCGCGACATCCAAGTGGAATCCTTCCGCGGCACCGTGCAACTGAGCGGCTTCGTCGAGAACGACGCTCAGAAGACTCGCGCCGGCCAGATCGCCCAATCGATCGAGGGCGTAAGCGCGGTTAAGAACAACATCATCATCAAATAATCCCCTGCCATGCTCTCCTGGACCATCACATTTCTCGTCATCGCCCTTATCGCCGGTCTGCTCGGTTTCACCGGAATTGCCGGCTCCGCCGCTGGAATCGCGAAGATTCTCTTCTTTGTCTTCCTGGTGTTGCTCGTCATTTCTCTGATTACCGGCGGTCTGCGAGGTAAGCGGTGACGGTGCCGCCGAGGGCAAGGGGCAGACGGCCGCAGCCCCTTGCCCTCGAGCTGGGCTCGACCTTGCCGCAGGCGTGGGAACTTTCACCCGCGCCAACGTACTGTCTTTCTTAACCTGCAACCCTTTGCGGCAGGTAATCCGACGTGGCGCGGTGCTCGCTTGCGAGCCCAACGCTGAGCCGTCTTCAACGGTCGACTTTTTTCCGCAGAAGGACCCGCGCGGAGGGATGTCCCGTCCGTTTTTCATCTTCACCGCAAGCCGGGGCCGAGGCCTCCCTGTTCGATGTCTACCTTCAACCCTCCACTTCGGCCGGCCTCGCCGGCGGCTCCTTCAACGGACGAGTTTCCGTTGGGTGCTACGATCCTGCCCCACTCTGCCGGCGTCGGGTTCCGAGTGTGGGCCCCCCACGCCGACGCCGTATCGGTGATTGGCGACTTCAATGCGTGGAACAAGGAGGCTGACCCGCTGATTCGCGACATCCTCGGTACGTGGTCCGGGACGGTAAAAGAGGCAAAAAGAGGCGACGAGTACCGGTATGCCCTTCAACGCGGAGCGACGGAATTTACCCGCATCGATCCCCGCGCATTCAGCGTCACGAACTCCATCGGCAATGGGGTGGTGTTCACGCCTCCGCCCCTTTCCGAGACGACCGAACGGTTCGTGCCTCCGAGCCTTGATCGCCTGGTCATCTACGAGTTGCACATCGGCACCTTTCGCACCTCAAAAGAAAAGGGCCCGGGTACGTTTGCCTCCGCCGAGACTCAGCTTCCCTATTTGCGCGACCTGGGAATCAACTGCATCGAACTCATGCCCGTGACCGAGTTTGCCGGCGATCTGTCCTGGGGCTACAACCCCGCGCATCCTTGGGCCGTGGAAAGTCGCTACGGCGGGCCCGAAGGCCTTCACGCGTTTGTGCACGCGGCCCACGAACATGGGATCGCGGTGATCCTTGACGTCGTTTATAACCACTTTGGCCCGGGCGATCTCGCGTTGTGGCAGTTCGACGGATGGTCGGAGAACGACAAAGGTGGAATCTATTTTTACAATGACGACCGGGCCGCCACACCTTGGGGCGAATCGCGGCCGGACTATGGTCGGGGCGAGGTGCGCACGTACCTGCGGGACAACGCGCTGATGTGGCTTCAAGCCTACGGTCTCGACGGTCTGCGTTGGGACGCCACCGCCTACATCCGCACGCGCGATGGCGACGAGTCCTTCGATTTGCCGGAGGGGTGGTCCCTTTGCCAATGGCTGAACGACGAACTGAGAGCCGCCAAAGCGGGCGCGATTACCATCGCGGAAGACCTCCGCAGTAATCCGTGGGTGGTCAAAGACACCGGCGCCGGGGGCGCTGGCTTCAGCACCCAGTGGGACGGCGCATTTGTCCACCCGGTGCGGTCCTTGCTGACGGCACCCTGCGACGAAGATCGCAATCTCGACGAACTGATCGCCGCCCTCCGCCACCGCTACGAGAACGACTGCTTTCGGCGGGTGGTGTATTCGGAATCTCATGACGAAGTCGCGAACGGAAAACAACGGCTGCCGTCCGAAGTCGACCAGGCCGCGGCCGACAGCTACGCGGCCCGCAAGCGCTCGATCCTGGGCGCGGTGCTCACGTTCACCGCGCCGGGAATTCCGATGCTTTTCCAAGGCCAGGAGTTTCTGGAGGACGAGTGGTTCCGCGACGAGGTGCCCCTCGATTGGGAAAAACTCGCGAAGCACGGGAGCATTCACGCCGCCTATCGCGACCTCGCCCGCCTGCGTTCCAACGCACTTGGCCACACGGCTGGATTGAGCGGTCAGAATATTGAAATCAATCACGTCAACCACCCCGGAAAAGTGATCGCTTTCCGTCGCTGGCGCGAGGGTGGTCCCGGCGACGATGTGGTGGTGGTGATCAATCTCTCCAGCCAGCGGTTCGAACGTTACGTGGTGGGCGTGCCTGCTTCCGGCACATGGCACACCCGGATGAACACCGACTCCAAGGCCTACTCAGGCGACTTTGACGATCACGGCGTCATCGTCACCGAGGCGACATCTGATCCACGGGATGGATACGACTTCTCCGTGGAAACCGCCCTCGCGCCCTACTCCGCCCTCCTGCTCAGCCAGGATGGAGCCGCGCCGCTGCCGGAAGGCCGAAAACCCCGATAGCCATCACTTCCAGCACAGGAACCTCATCGAATCGAAAGCGTCCAAACCCACATATCCATGAATAAGTTCATCTCCCTCGCCATCTTCATCGTCGGCATCGTTCTTCTCATCTTCGGCCTGAACGCCGCCGATTCGTTCGGCTCCAACGTGAGCGAAGCCGTGACCGGCTCCCCGACCGACAAGAGCATCTGGCTCATCGGACTGGGCATCCTCGGCCTCGTCGTCGGCGGAGCCGGTTTCTTCCTCGGGCGACGCGCGCCCTGACGCGCCACTCCCGCGCGCGCTGGTCCATGGAGACCAGCGCGCGCATTGTCCCGCCGTTCCGCTTCATCGCTCGCGCCAGCCTCATGAGAATCGCCCACTTCACGAACACGTTCCTTCCGCATGTCGGAGGCGTCGCCCGCGCGGTTCAGACATTGCTGGAGGATCAACGGCGTGCCCGCCACCGCGTACTCGTGGTCGCCCCCGAATTTGAGAAAGGCCCCGCGCCCTCCCGCATCGAGAAATCGGTCGTTCGCATCCCCGCGTTCACCAATTTCAACCACAGCGACTTCTCTGTCCGCATCCCGTTCGCCGCGATGCTGTCCGAGCGACTCGCGGATTTCCGCACGGATTTGATCCACTCGCACCACCCGTTTCTTCTGGGCGACACGGCTCTGCGCGAGGCCGCCAGCCGGCATGTGCCCATCGTCTTCACCCATCACACCCTTTACGAAAACTACACCCACTACCTCGGCGTCGAAAACGAAGCGGCCGCTGAGTTTGCCGCCGAAGTCGCCACCCGATTCGCCAATCGCTGCACTGCGGTGATCGCGCCGAGCGCCAGCGTGCGGGATCTGATCGTCTCCCGCGGCGTCGAGGTCCCTGTGCACGTGATTCCCACCGGCATCGACACCCATCTGATCGGCAGCGGCGACGGCGCCCACTCGCGCAAGCGCTGGGGACTTCCGGCGCGGGCCCTGGTGATCGGTCATCTCGGACGGCTCGCCGCCGAGAAGAATCTTCGCTACCTCGCCAACGGCATGGCCCAGGCCCTGCGCCACCTGCCCCACGCGCGTGCTTTGATCGTCGGCGACGGACCGGAGCGCGCGGAGATGGTCTCCCTTTTCGCCAAGGCCGGCGTTTCCGACCGCGTTGTCTTCGCCGGCAAACTCACGGGCGCCTCGCTCCGCGATGCCTGCAAGGCCATGAACGTGTTCGCGTTCGCCTCGCACTCGGAAACCCAGGGTCTTGTGCTCGCGGAGGCCATGGCCGCCGGCGCCCCCGTTGTCGCGCTCGACGCCTCCGGCGTGCGTGAGGTCGTGCGCGACCGGGTCAACGGTCGCCTCCTTCCCGCGAAGGCACCCGTCGCCTCGTTTTCGCGCGCCTTGGTCGGAGCCCTTGAACACCCGGAGACCCTGCGCAAGTGGCGCACCGCGGCGCTCGCCACCGCCGCCGGGTTCGACCGTGCGCGGACGGGCGAGACCCTGCTCGCCCTTTACTCCCAATTGATCGCCGCACGACGCGCGGAGTCCGAGCAGGAATCGGATTTCGAACGCGTCGTTCAACCCGTCTTGGAGCGGATCGCCACGGAAGGACGCATTCTGGCCGACAAAGCCGGCGCGCTGCTCTCCAGCGTCCGTGATCACCCCTCCCCCTCTCCCGCAATCGCCACCACCGCCTAATCTCCGACCGCCGCCATGCTCACGAACATCGGAGCTTCGCTTCGTCGCTGGCGGCGCAGATTCAGTCGGGCCGAATGGGAAATTGGCCGCCTCCGTCTCCCTCGCACCGAGGCGCCCAGTCACAGCCCCGGACTGTTATTGATTCAGATCGACGGGCTCGGCCACGATCAATTGCAACGTGCACTGGAGAGGGGCCGCATGCCGTTTGTTTCCCGCCTGATCGGCCGCGAAGGCTGCCGTCTCCACACCTTCTACAGTGGGCAGCCGGCGACGACACCGGCCGTGCAGGGGGAGCTTTACTATGGCGTAAAATCCGCCGTCCCCGCTTTCAGCTTTCTCGATCCGAAGGCCGACAGCGTCGGGGTCATGTTCGACGCCGACTGGGCAAAACGAATCGAGGGTGAACTCGCGAAAAAAGGCGAAGGCCTTCTCGCCGGCGGCTCCTCCTGGTCCAACATCTACACGGGCGGCGCCGCGCAGGAGGAAAGTCACTTCTGCGGCGCGTCGATCGGGTGGATCGACATGTGGCGCACCGGCAAGATCCGGAACATCTTTCTTTTCTCGTTCCTGCACTTCCCTTCCTTCCTCCGGCTGGTCGCCCTGCTGCCCCTCGAGTTCTTGATTTCGATGATCGACGTCGTGCGCGGCATACTGCGCGGGCAATCCGTGCTTCGCGAACTGGTCTTCATCATCGGTCGCGTCTTCATCTGCGTCGGTCTGCGGGAAATGGTGACTCTCGGCGCCAAGATCGACCTCGCCCGCGGCCTGCCGATCATCCACGTCAATTTTCTCGGATACGATGAACAATCACACCGGCGGGGACCCAGCTCCCTTTTTGCGCACTGGACCTTGCTCGGAATCGACCGCGCGATCCGACACCTCCATCGCTCGGCGCGGCGCTCGGAGGGACGCGACTACGAGGTTTGGGTCTTCAGCGATCACGGACAGGTAGCATGCCGCCCCTTCGCCCGCAAAGTCCCCGGGGGGCTCGAAGCGCTGGTGGATCGGTTGTGGCCCGGCCTGCCAGGCGATACCCGCTCCCCCCGCCCGCGCTACCGCGATCAGCAGCGGAGATCGCACATGCCGTTTCTCCGGCGCGCGCTGCGGCACGGACCTGACCGCTCCCATTTGACGCCGTTCGAAGAGGCCGAGTTCGTCGTCACGTGCATGGGACCCGTGGGGCACATCTACTTCAAACGACCGTTGGAGCCCGCCGACGAGATCGCCCTCGCCCGCGCCTTGCTGGAAGAAGGCGTTCCCGGCGTGCTGCTGCGTCGCAAGGACGACAAGGTCGTCTGGATCACACGCGACCGCGAAGCCGTTCTGCCCGACGACACGTCCTTGCTGCGAGGCCCCCCTGGCCTGAGGCCGGAACTCGCCCGCGACCTCGCCGCGGTTGCCCGGCACCCGTGCGCCGGAAACCTGATCTGCCTCGGCTGGCAGGCGGGCGGACCTTCGTACTCCTTTGCCGATGAAAACGGCGCCCACTGCGGTCCCTCCCCGGAGGAAACCCAGGGATTCCTGCTCGTCCCTCCGGCCTCTTCCCATCTGCTCTCGCAGGAAATCGTCCGCCCCGGAGAACTGCGCGAGGCCGCGCTCACGCATCTCGACCGTGTTCCGCGTCCCGTTCATCGGCGGCGGAAGGACACTCATCCCACCCGCCTCCGCGTCGTCACCTACAACGTCCACTACTGCAAAGGCCTCGACGGCCGTTTCGCACCGGATCGCGTGGCGCGCATTCTGCGTGAACTGGATCCCGACCTTATTGCGTTGCAGGAAATCGACTGCGGCCGGCCGCGCTCCCGCGGCGACGATCAACTGGCCTATTTTGCCGCCGAGCTCGGTCTTCACCAGCTCTTTGCCCCCTCGATCGTCAACGGCTCGGAGCGTTATGGCCATGGACTGCTCTCGACCCGTCCGCTTCGACGCGTGCGCCAGGCCCGCCTTCCAACCGGCGGGGTGCCAGTGGTCGAACCGCGGGACGCCCTCTACGCGGCCCTGGAGGTGGGAGGTCGCGAGCTCGCGGTTGTATCCACCCACTTGGGACTCGCCTTTTCGGAACGCGCCGCGCAAATCGATTGCCTGCTCTCCAAGGATTTTCTTGGAGGCATCGCACACGATGCTCCCGCCCTCCTGCTCGGAGATCTGAATCTCACCCCCGGCGGAAAACTTTATCGCCGCCTCGTCTCGCGCTGGAACCAGGTCAACGGCCACGCGACTTTTCGCGACGTGCAAGCCCACGCGCCCGGCCACGTCGCGGTGAAGACCTTTCCCTCCTTCCTGCCGATGCGCCAGCTCGACCACATCTTCGCCACCCCTCACTTCCAGATTCATCGCGTTTACAGTCCCGCCAATCTCCTCACTCGCCGCGCTTCGGATCATCTCCCTTTGGTCGCCGACCTTGAACTCGATGGCTAAGAAATCGCGCACCACAAAGAAGTCGGCCTCCGGCGGTGATGTCCCGTTGTTTGAAATCGCCGGCTGGGGCGTCACCCGGCGTCATTTGATCAAGCTCATCATCGGCTTGGTGCTGATCGCCGGTCTGGCCGTGGTCTTCCAGCGCATCGATCCGGCCGAGTTTCAAGAGAGGGCCCGGCAGTGGCCCGCCCCCGTCATCATCGCCGTGATCGTTCTGTTACCCCTGGTCGGTTTCCCCGTGAGCTGGCTTCATCTGCTCGCCGGGCTTTGCTTCGGGTTCATCGGGGGACTGATTGTCGTTCTGACCACCACCCTCGTCCACCACGTTGCCGGTTGGGTGCTCGTACGGGTGCTTCCGCGGCGATACTTCAAGCGCTTCGAGCCTTGGGAGGAGAAGCTCAAAGGCGCGGGTCATCGCGATGCGACGCTGCTGGGAGGACTGGTCCCAGGAATGCCCTACGTCGTCCACCTTTACGTCCTCCCCATTATTGGCACCCCTCTGCTGATGCTCTGCATCCTCGGGGTCGGCATTCATACGGCGCGAGCCTTTGTGACGATTCTTCTCGGCGACCAAAGTGGCGATCTGACGGCCGGGCGAATCGCCGCCCTCGTCGTTTATTATGCGATCCTCTTCGGGTTGTCCGCCTGGGCCGTGCGCAGCCTTCAAAAACGTCTTAAACGAAAGGGAAAAACCAAGACCAAGATCAACCCTGACGCCTCTTCCCGCCCACTCTCTCCCGCCCGCGCCCGTCCCCGCTCATGACCATCATTGTGATTACGATCATCGCGTGCGCGCTGGGGTTATGGCTGGCGCTGCGCGGCCGTGACGCCCGCATTGTTCTCCACTCCATCGAAGACTGTCCCGAAGTGACCGATCCGCGGTTTGCGCGCGTGCTCGGCGCGTTACTGAGTCCGGGCCTGCTGTCCGGAAATCGGATCGAGCCCCTGCAGAACGGAAACGAGATCTTTCCCCCGATGCTGCGGGCGATCCGGGCCGCCACCACGACCATCTGCTTCGAAACATTTGTCTACTGGGAGGGAAAGATCGGCCGGGAATTCGCCGAAGCGCTTTCGGAGAGGGCTGCTCACGGCGTGCGCGTCTGCCTGCTGCTCGACTACATCGGTTCGGTCTCCATGGAGACGGAACTGCTCGAAATGATGCAGCAGGCCGGATGCGAGCTCGTGCGCTTCCACCCCCCCAGCTTCCTCCATCCTTCCCGCATCAACAACCGAACCCACCGCAAACTGCTCGTCGTGGATGGCCGGATCGGCTTCACCGGAGGCGTGGGGATCGCGGACGAATGGACCGGGGAGGCCGAAGATCCTGATCATTGGCGCGACTGCCATTTTCGGATTCTCGGTCCGGTCGTGGCCCAACTTCAGTCGGTGTTCATGGTCAACTGGATCAAGGCGCGCGGCCGGGTGGAAACCGCCGCCGGCTTCTTTCCAGAACTTCAGACTGAGGGTGAGGACTACGCTCACATGTTTCACAGTTCCCCCGATGACGGCAGTGAGAACATCCGGCTGATGTACCTGCTCGGCATCCGTGCGGCGCGGCGCACCCTTCAGCTCACCCAGGCGTATTTCCTGCCGGATGAACTGTGTCGCAAGGCCCTCACGGAAGCGGCCGGTCGGGGAGTTCGCGTCGAAATCATCGTTCCGGGAAAACACACCGACGAACGGGTTGTTCGTCGCGCGAGTCGGGGCTGCTGGGGCGAACTGCTTGAAGCCGGCATCCGCATCCATGAATTCCAACCGACCAACGTCCACTCGAAAGTCATCGTGGTGGACTCTCACTGGTGCTGCGTCGGCTCGGCCAACTTCGATAATCGGTCATTCCGCCTCAACGACGAGGCAAACCTCGGCGTGCTCAGCCCGTCGCTGGCCAAATCGCTCGAGGAGGCTTTTGCCCGCGACCTCGCCCGCGCGCGTGAGATCACGCTGGACGAGTGGTCGCGACGCCCCCTGCGCGAGCGGATCGCGGAGGCCCTCGCCCGCCGGGTCCGTCGCATACTCTGACCGGACGGACAGCCAACAAACCCACCGGCCGAACCTCACGGGTCGAGCGCCGGAATCGCCACCGCCACACTGCCGCTGGCCGCGATCCAACGATGGCCACGCTCAAGTCCGGCGGCCAGCTTGTCCAACTGCACGGGCTTGGCCATGAAATCGTGCATGCCCGCCGCCTCGCACGCGGCCTGATCCTCGCGACGCGCGTTGGCGGTGAGCGCCATGATGTAGGGTGGCTGTGAATACGGCACGCTCCGCCGGATCGCAGCCGTCGCCTCCAGACCGTCCATGACCGGCATTTGCAGGTCCATGAGAATGAGATCGCAAGGCTCCGGGACCAGGCGTTCGAGCGCGTCCTGCCCGTTTTCGGCGAGCAGCGGAGAATAGCCGAGCCGCTTGAGCAGCAGACAGGCGACGCGACTGTTGACCGGATTGTCCTCCACCAGCAGCACACGCAGCGGATACCGGCGCGCAAAACTCGCATCGAGCGCCGCCTCCTCCTGGGGTTCCACGCCCACCCGGACCGTGAAGGAAAAACGTGAACCGAGCCCGGCCGTGCTCTCCGCTTCGATCCGGCCGCCCATAAGCGACACAAGGCGCTGGCAGATCGCAAGACCGAGACCCGTGCCCCCGTGACGGCGGGTCGTCGAGCCGTCGACTTGGGAGAAAACCTGAAACAGGCGGTCCATCGCCTCCGCGGGAATGCCCACGCCGGTATCCTCCACCGAAGCCCGCAACTCGCAGGTCTGCTCTTCCACCGGTCCGGCGGAGATTGAGACGGTCACCCGGCCGCGATCGGTGAACTTTACCGCGTTGCCCACCAAATGGCCGATAATCTGGCGGAGGCGCGCAGAGTCGCCGCACACGACGGCAGGCACGTCGGGCGCGAGGCGGGTGGTCAACTCCAGGCCCCGGCGTTGCGCGTCTTCGGCGAAAGGTCGCACCGCGTACTCCAGCGCTTCCGCCAGCACGAACGGCTGCGCTTTCAATTCGAGGCGGCCCGCTTCGATGCTGGAAAAATCCAGAATGCTGTCGATCACCCCGAGGAGCGAGTCGCCGCTCGTGCGAATCGTGCGCACGCAGTCCTTTTGCTCGTCCGGCATGGCGTCCTCAAGCAGCAGGCTCGACATGCCAATGATCGCGTTCATCGGCGTGCGCAGCTCATGGCTCATGTTGGCAATGAATTCCGTTTTTGCCCGGTTTGCCGTTTCGGCGGCGTCGCGCGCGGACCGCAGGGTCTCCTCTGCTTGTTTGCGCAACGTGACATCGCGCGCGATCTCCACGAAACCCCGTCGTCCACCGACACCCTCAGGCAGCAGTGACAAGGCAATGTCCGCCCAGAAGCGCGTCCCGTCCCGGCGCACCCGCCAGCCTTCGCAGGCCAGCCGCCCGTCCTGCGCGGCCTGCGTCAGCAACATGTCGGGCAGGCCCGCCTCACGGTCCTCTTTGCAAAACAGCTCGCTGTACGCCAGTCCTCCCGCTTCCTTGGCCTCATAGCCGAGCAGGCTTTCCGCGGCCGGATTCCAGCGGAGGATCGTGCCGGCGGCACCGACGGTGAAGATCGCGTAGTCTCTCGCGCTTTCGATGATGAGCCGGAGGTCCTCCTCGCTTTCGCGCAGTCGTTGCCCGCGTTCGATCAACTCCCCTTGCGTCGTCCGCAATGTCGCCACGGTTTGCTCCAACCGCGAACGCGACTCCTCCAGGTTGCCCGTCATCTGGTTGAAGGTCACGGCGAGCGCACCGCACTCGTCGCGCGACCGTGGCTCGATCCGGCGGGAAAAGTCGCCGCGCCCGACCGCCTCGGCGCCGTCGCGCAGATCGCGCAGGGGTTGGGTCACACGGCGGATCAGCCACCACACCAGCACGGCGCACACCACCATGCCGGCGAGGCCGATGCCGACGAGCGCCAGCTGAGTGCGGCGCAGCGCCTGAAGTTTGTCCTCGATCGATAGGAGCAGGAGATACCGAAACACCGTCCGGCCTTTCTCCTCATAGAGCCCCCGCACGGCATAGAATCGTTCTCCCGCCGCTTCGAGCGCAACCACCGGGGGACCTTCGTCCGCCACTTGCAGCGAGAAGGCATTCAACAACACGGATCGCTCCGCTTCTGCGGACAGCGGCAGGGTCGATCCGGTCAAGCGGCCGGGCACACCCAGGGCAATCTCGGTATGCGTGACCAACTGCAGCTCTCTCAGCGTTCGTTCCTCAAACCGCGAGGCGATGACAAGGACGCCCTCCAACGACAGGCGATCATGGGAGATCACGGGAATCGAGACCACGGTGAGCATGCGGGTTGAAACGAGAGTCATTCCCACCGCGGTCTCTCCCTCGAACGCGGGCTCGACCAGCGTTCCGGCTTCCCGCAAAAACCGATCCAGCCCAAGCCGTGTGTCGCGTCGGGCCGCAGCCATGAAGCGACCCGGCTCCGGCGCGAAGCCGAAGAGTTCCACCTCCTCGCCGAACTCCTCCAACAACTCGCGCAGCAGGTTGGTCATGGTCGGACCATCGCCGAGCTGAGAGACGGCGCGAAAACGGGGCTCGTTGACCAAGGTGCGGAACCGCGAGACGAGATTCTGGTTTCTCAGATCGATCGCGTTGCGAAATCCCACATCGGCCGTCGTCAGGTTCGTGCGCGCTTCCGCCCGCATCTGGCCGCCGATGTAACGATTCACCGCAACCAAGGTCAGCCCGCTGAGCAGCACGAGCATGGCCAGCACCGGCAACAGCACCTTGGACTGGAAACTCAACGTCATCGAGGCGGGGCCGGCGAATGTGCTGGGAAGGACTCAGCCCGCCGTCAGGGTGCGGGCTGCCCTCCGAGGCCAAGCACGAAATCGAGCCGAACCTCACCCTCAGCCGGCACCACGACGGTGCGCACCTGGGGCGGCAGGCGTTCATGCCACGCCCGCACCTCGTAGGTCCCGGGCGGGAGATTGCGAATCGCGTAGCGTCCACGGTCGTCGCTGAGCGCAAACCACGGATTGGGCAGCACCAGGACCACGCAGTTCATCTGGGAATGGATCGAACAAAAGACGTCGATCCGGCCGGTCTTCGTGAAAAGAATGCTCTTGGAATCCTCCCCGCGCTTATAGAGACCAAGATCGAACGGCGTGGTCTCGGACATCGAGAACACGTTGTGGTAGATCTCGTCCGCATTCGGCCAGTCAACCACCGTGCCCGCCACGATCGGCAGTATCCGCGGAGTGAATGCACCGTCCTTCTGCGTCACCGCGGCCCGGGGGGGACGAGCGGGATCGACGGGCACCGCGACTTCGGCAATGTGGACAACAAAGTCCCGCAACGCCGCGTAATCGATTTTCTCGAGGAACTTCATCCGACGGCTCTGGTAGCCGGCCCCGCCCGCCGCGGCCGATTCGTCCGGCCCGCGCGCCTGCACCGTGCCCACGATCGCGCCGGCCTCGGCTGAAGGCGTGATCAGCAACACGAGCGCGACCATCCACGCTGCACGTCCGCGCGGACGACTGCTGGCCGAGGCGTTGCGCATGTCAGAATCCAAGCGCCGCCTGGGCGGAAACTTGGTTTACGGCCTCGCCTTCGGCTCCCCCGGCCAGCGTCCGTTCCTCGCGCGTCAATTCAAGCTTCAGCAGCGCCGACCGGTTGAAACGATACCCCACGCCGGCCCCCAAACGCCAGAGGTCCTCGGTCAGGATGTTCCCAAGGAAGTACTTGTTGAAGTTCCCAAGCCCAGCGAGCGGATACCCGCGATGTGCGCGCAGGCTGCTGTAGCGGATGGCGCCGAAGAACGCGTCGCCGAAATCCTGAACGGCTTCCAGGTGAAACTGGGTGAAGCGGCGGGTGTTGGCGGTGACCGGATCGTTGTCTTTGTATCGGCCCTGTCCGTACGCGCCGAGCACATGTCCGCCACGCCAGCCATAACGCGCATCGACCTGCCACAACGAACTCTCGTAGCTCGTGGTGCCGGACGAGCCGATGGAGCGAAACACGGTGTTGCCGATCCAGACCTCCGACAACGGTTCGTTGGCCGCGTCGAGGCCCCCGGTGCGAAGGGCGCTTGCGCTCAGGCGCAGCCGGGGTGTCGGAGCGAATCCGATTCGTCCGGTGAGCGCCTTCTCGCTGTCGTGGTCGCGGATCAGCAACTGGGCTCCGTTCTGCACCGCGAAGGCATAGTCGAAACCACGGCCTTCGCCAAAGACCACGACGCCTTCATCCGTGCCCCAGACGTCGGCCAGCGAGTGCGTGATGAGAGGATTCTTCAGCGGTCCGCGCACGAGGTACTCTTGGCCAAACGGCACGTCGACTCGTCCAAAGCGAAGGTTGACGAGGCGTTCGACCAGCGCACCCCCGAAAACGTTTTCCCATTCGAGATAGAGTTCGCCGAGCTTGAAGTTCTCATCGAGCGCTTCGCGGCGCGAAAGATGGAGCTCACCAAACGCGTAAAGATTCCGCGCGAGTTCCGCCTCGATGTAGAGATTGCTGTCGTCGACGCGGAACTCGTGGTTCGAGTACTGGGCATCGGAACTTCCGCCGAAGTACGAGAGACCAAACTCACCCGAGATGATCACGCGCCCGTCGCGACGCGGCCTCACGCTGGCCGGCGCCACCGAGGCCTCGGCAAACGACGGCGGGCGCGGCCCGGAATCGAGCGTATCCAAGCGGCCGCGAAGGGCGTCAATCTGCTCCTGTTGCCGCTCGACCAAGGTCCGGAGGGTCTCGTTCTGCGCCGTCAGCAGCCGCAGCTGCTCATCGACCGCGGAGCCCGAGGCGGCAAACACCGACGCCGTCGCACAGCCGGCCATTAAACACCCGCGAAGCACGGTGCTCCGGTTCATCTGCAAAATAAATGCGATCATCGTGATTCGTCTTCAGTTAACTCATTGAATGACGACTCACCCCTTCGCTCCTTGAGGGAAATCGACGGGCATCCTGTCGGACCTAGCTTCAACGCCCTCGGTTGGCGAGAGAGGATGGGGCGTGCGCGGCTGGCTTGCCGCCAGGCTGCTAGCGCGTTCGCACCAGCTGCCAGAGCGTGCGGGCTTGGGCGATGAGGCGCGCGAGGACCTCAGGTGTGATGGCCTGCTTGGGATCGTCGCCAATCCCCGCTGTCGGATCGACGTGCGATTCGATGCACAGCCCGTCGGCCCCATAGGCGATCGCGGCGAGCGAGCACGCCGGCACATAAACCGCCTTGCCCACCGAATGCGACGGATCGACCACGACGGGCGCCCACGTCTTTTCCTTCAACAGCGGAGTAATGCTCTCATCGGGATGATTTCGATAACCATCGAGCGTCGGAGTCGTGCCCCGCGGGCACAGAATGACGTTGGGATTGCCGAAGGCCGTGATGTACTCGGCGGCCGAGATGAATTCGCTGACCGGCCCCATGTGGATGCTCCGTTTGAGCAACACCGCCGTGGGGCGATTGGCGATGGCTTTGCCAATGGCCCGAAGCAACGAGTAGTTCAACGCATTGCGCGCCCCGACCTGCAGCGTCGTGACGCCCGCGTCGAGCGCCAGTTGGATGTGCGACTCCTCCATTACTTCCGTGTCCACCGGCAGGCCCGTGCGGCGCGACGCTTCCATCAGGATCTCCAACGACTTGGTGTCGCCTTGGAACGTGTACGGGTTGGTGCGCGGCTTCCACACGCCCCCGCGGAGCGCATGGGCACCGGCCTCCTTCACCGCCTGCGCGGTTTCGTAGAAATAATTCGGATTTTTCGGATCAATCGTGCACTGGCCCGCAATGACGAAGAGCTGCTCGCCCAGCGTCACGCCACCGATCGTCAGTCGGTGGGTCGCGAGGTCGGAACGTTTGTCCATGAGCTTGAACGGCGATTGAATGCGATCGATGCGTTCGACGAATTCGAGCCCCTCCAGACGGGTCATCATGAGCTCGTCCCGCTCGTCGCCCACGATAGCATAGATCGTGCGCACGGCCCCGACGATCGGTTGGATTTTGCAGCCGAAGCTTTCGACAATGCGGCTGATCTCGGCGACCTGATTGGAACTAAGGCGGTTGGACTTCGGGAGGATCATGACGGTGGGTCAAAATGACGGCGCAGCTCGCGCCCGGACGCAAGGATGACAATGGGGCTCGAATATCAAACACCGGGCTCAGCGAGCCCGGCTACACCGTCAGCTTTCCTGTTGTAGCCGCGGTCGCCGACCGCCGTCCGTTGCTAGGCCAAAACGCGCGCGAACTCAGCCGGCAACGGCGCCTTGGCGGTGAAGCGGTGAATGCGCCCGGCAAATTCGTACTCAAACGTCGTCTCGAGCGAATGGAGAAAGAGCCGCTTCTCGCCGGTGTGCTTCGCGAAGGCGCGGTTGGCGGTGAAATCGCCGTAGGTGGCATCGCCGACGATCGGCAGGTGGCGCTTCGCACATTGCACGCGCAGCTGATGACTGCGGCCCGTGCGCGGTTCGAGTTGAATCAAGGCCAGCGGTGGCGACGCGGCCCGCTGCTGGCGCAGCACGGTCACGGACGCTTCCGCAGGGATGTTCCCGCCGACGCCGGCGCGCACCACCCCACCCTTCCGTTGAACGGCGAGCCGGTCGCGCCAGATGTCCGACGACCGGGTCGGCACGCCGAAGACGAGGGCGTTGTACACCTTGCGCACCTGCTTGTGCTGAAACATCCGCCGAATCTCCCCCGCGAGGTCGGCCGAGGCGGCCGCTAGAATGACGCCCGACGTGGCTCCATCGAGTCGGTTGAGCAACCAGAGCCGGCTCACGGCACCCTCGGCCGTCGTCCATTGAAAGAACTCACCCTCCGTGACGTACGTGGCGTCGAGCAGCGATCGCGATTGATCCCGCGGCGTATTCGGATGGGAAAGCCCGCCGGCCGGTTTCGCAAAGGCGGCGAGCCCATTGGCATCGCGGGTCAACAACCCAAAGCCCCGGCCGAGCGGCAGTGTGGTCCAGAAGCTCTCCGCCGGAGCGCTCACTGATAATGGAACGTGAACGTGATCTCGGTCGACTCGCCGAGGATGGCGATCATGTCGTCCGTCCACGGTCCGTACGGTGCGCGTTGCGCAATGGCGTCGACCGACACGCGGCTCCAGAGCGTGTCCGCGGTGCCATCCACTTCGACGACCGCGACGTCGCCTGACTTCAGCAGGCGGAACTTCACCTTCACGCGACTGCCCGAGAGCGGATAACTGAACCCGCCCTGCAGCTTGGTGCGGATGTTGTTGGACCACTGACGGTCCACGGTCTCGATGATGCGGGCGAGGTAGGCGCCGTACTCGGTCTTGAGGGCGTTGTGCGCCACCACGCCGAGGTTCGAGGTGCCCTCCACGCGCTCCGAGATGAACGCGGGCCGGAGGTTGCTTGCCGCCAGACTGGGCCGGGGAGCCGGGCGCGAGCGATCGACGCGAAAGGTGGAGCCGTCGGCCGTACCGTCGGTCTCAGTGACGTTGGGCAGCCCTTCGATCCGTTCCGGAATGGGCATCGGGTTCTGCGGCAGCGGCACCACGCTGCTGCCGAAGCCATCCGGATTGGCGCCTTCAATCCGTTCGGTGCCAGGCAACGGATCCTGCGCCAGGCGGGCTGCCGCCTCGATCGCTTCATTGATCTCCTGAATTTCCTCGGGCGTGGGTGGCGGCGCGGGAACGAACTGAGCTTCTTCCTCAGCCCGGTCTCCGGAAACGATCGCGGTGGATTGAATCTCGGTCTGACCTTCGGTGGCCGGAGACTCGCTCTGGCCGTCGGGCGTCGGTGTCTCCTGGGCGACCTGTTGATTGCGTTCGCCAAAGTTGTCCGTCCGGTCGGGCGTGTTCTCCGGGGCGTCGGGATTGACCTCCACAAAATTCTGCGGCGGCGTGAAGAACGTGTCCGAATCCATCTGGATATCGAAGGACCGGTTCGGGTCGTCCGCCGACGCGAGCGGCAATCCCCCTCCTCGCGGTTCAAAGTGAGGCGCGAGCAAGAGCAGCAAAAGATGAATCAGGATGGTCCCGACAACGCCGATCTGGATCGCCCGCGACTCCGGATTCCCGGCCAGCGACGACCGGCGCGCGCGGGAGGAAGGCGGGGGTGCCGGTTTGGGTTCGAGGAGCGAGGACATGCGCGGTGGGCCTGAGGGGAGGTCAGCGAAGGAGACCCGCCTGTGCCAGAATAAGTTTCGTCGTATCCAAGGGAAGGCCGACAATGTTGCTCAAGGATCCCGTGTGCCCCGCCACCAGCAAGTCGCCGTGCTCCTGAATTCCGTAGCCGCCTGCCTTGTCGAGGGTGTGCACGCGCTCAAGGTAGGTCGAGATGACGGCGTCGTCAAAGGCCTTGAAGGTGACGTCGCTCGTCTCACCGGCATCGACGCTCACGCCGTCCCTCACCCCGCGAAGCGCGAGCCCGGTGAAAACGGTATGGGTGCGGCCCGCCAGACGACGCAACATCGCCCGCGCCTCGTTCAGGTCCGCAGGTTTGTTAAGGGCGTGGCCGTCGATAAAAACCGTTGTATCGGCCCCAAGTACAAGCGCTTCGGGATGGCGCTCGGCGACCCAGTCGGCTTTGAGGGCGGCGTTGTGCGCCACCATTACGCGTGGATCCGTGGCGGCGTCCTCGTGCTCAGTGACATCTGCCGTGACCACCGTGAACGGCACGCCCAGCGTCGCGAGCAGCTCGCGCCGCCGCGGCGAGGCCGAGGCAAGGATCAACGAACGCACGCCTCAGTTTTCCTGTTCGCCGAGAATCGCACGAACATCGCCGCCGACACGCGCCAGTTCCACCCGGGACAAGTTATATTGATAGACGGCTTCGACGAGGCTGTCGCTGGCGATGGCCAAGTTGTTCTGCGCATCGATGATCTCGCGGTTGTCGGCCACGCCATTCTCGAAGCGGATCTGGGCCAGGCGAAGCTCATCCTCGGCGAGGCGTTTGCTGCGCTCCGCCACCGCCACTTGCGCGAAACGCGAACGGGCGTCCTGTGTGGCAAGACGTACCTCGGCGCCGATGAGGAGCTTGAGTTCCTCCACACGGAGTTCCTGCGCGCGATAACGCGAGAGCGCGAGGCCGGTGAGGGCTCGCACGCGAGAACCATCGAAGACCGGCATGCTCACACTGACGCTGGTCGACCACACCTGGGCGTCATCGTCATCGAACGCGCGTGCGCTCGCCCGGCCCGCACTGCCCGCGACCGCCGCCGCCGGCAGCCGGCCGTATTTTGCGGCCCGTACCTCAAGTTCATTCTGCTCCAGCAGACGTTGGGCGCGAAGAAAGTCGACGCGGCGCTCGAAGGCCGTGACCTCCAGACCGGCTGCGAAGGGCGAGGCTTCAACGCGGCGCACGTTGAACGGGGCCAGCGCCAGCGTCTCCGTCAGGTCGAGCGCCAGCAAACGCCTGAGCGACAGCTCGCTGGTCTGGAGAAACGTTTCGTGCTGCAACCGGGCCTGCTCGGCGTTGGCAACCTGCGCCTCGGCCCGGGTGACATCGATCTGCGTGGCCACCTGGGCGTCCACCTGCCGCCGGGCCAGATCGAGCAACGCACGGGCCCGGGCGATGTTGGCGTCGAGCACGTCCGTGCGGCTCACATTGCGCAGGTGTTGAAAGTAGGTCTGGGCCACCGTCGCGAGCACAGTCTGGCGCGTCACGTCGACGTCGAGTTCCGCGACCGAAACGCCGAGGCGCGCCGCCGCGTAGCTGGCGATGCGCTGCGGATTGAGCACGTCGAGCCGGCCATTCAGGCTGGCGTCGAAGCGGTCGCTGACACCGCTGCGGGTCAGGTTCGCGCCGAAAGACGCGCTGCGCGAGCGACGCTGAGCCGCATCGAGCGACACGACGGGGAGCAATCCGGCTTTCTGCAGACGCTGCACTTCGAGCGCCTGCAAAACAGCCTCGCGGCTCAGCAGGACGGTGAAGCTCGATTCGTCCACCGCCTTGAGTGCTTCCTCCAGGGTCAGGGTGACGGCACCGGCACTCGAAACGAGGAGCACGGTCGCAGTCAGGCTGCAAAAGAGGGTCAAGGAACGGAACCAGTTGCGAGACATAGAGGCGAAGGTTGAGGCAGAAAACGTGCCGGATCAGGAGAATAACAGAAAGCAGGAAGGAGCAAGGCCGGCCTCGCTGCTCCCGCGCGGCAGTCGGAGACTCATAACGACGCTGGCATTCCCGCGCAGGTTTCGCCCGCTTTCCATCTGGCGGGTTGTCAGGACCGGCAAAGGGCTCCACGGTGGCGCATTCGTAACCTCCATGCGCATCGGCCTGGCCCAGCTTAACACCACCGTCGGCGACCTCGCCGGCAACAGCCGCAAGATCCTCCACGCTTATCAGACGCTCGTGAACGCGGGCGCGGAACTCGTGGTTTACCCGGAACTGGTCGTTTGCGGTTACCCGCCGCGCGACCTGCTCTTCAAGCGGCGCTTCGTGCCCGACGTCGAGGCGGCGCTTGCCGCGCTGGCCGCGGCCACGGGTGACGTTCCCGCCCTGATCGGAACCGTCGCCACCAATCCCGCCACCAAGGGCCGGCGCTGTTTCAACGCCGCCGCCCTCTGCCGCCTCGGCAGAATCGAGCACGTGGCGCACAAGTGCCTGTTACCCACGTACGACGTCTTCGACGAGGACCGTTATTTCGAGCCTGCCCCGGCCCCCTCCGTCGTCGAAGTCGCCGGCTACAAGGTGGGTGTGACCATTTGCGAAGACATCTGGACCGAGCCCGCGTTGGCCTCGCGCAGCCTTTACCATTTTGACCCGGTGCAATGGCTCGTCGCTCAGAACGTCGATCTAATGGTCAACCTTTCCGCCAGCCCCTGGCATCACCAGAAAGGTCACGTTCGCCAGAGGATCGTCACCGATGCCGCCGAGCGTCTGGGTTGCCCGGTCGTCTATGTGAATGCCGTCGGCGGCAACGATGAACTGGTCTTCGACGGACGCAGCCTCGTCGCCGATCGAAAAGGGAACGTACTCGCCGGCCTCGCCGGGTTCCGGGAAGAGAATCGTGTCGTCGACGTCGCGATCAAAGGCGACGGCGCAACCGAAACGACGAGCGTGCAGCTCGCGCCGACGTTTGAACAGGCGGAGATGGCCGATATCCGTGACGCCTTGGTGCTTGGACTGAGGGATTACGCCCACAAGAGCGGTTTCAAAAAGGCGTTGATCGCTCTCAGCGGCGGGATCGACTCCGCCGTGGTCGCGGTGATTGCTGCGGAGGCGTTCGGTCCCGAGAACGTGATCGGCGTTTCACTGCCGTCGGAGATCTCGTCCCAGCATTCGAAGGACGACGCCCGCATCCTCGCCGAGAACCTTGGCCTGCCATTCGAGACCATCGCGATCGCCGACGCCGTCGCGACGGTGGAGGGCGCACTGGGCCCGGTCTTCAACGGGCGCCCGCGCGATGTCACCGAGGAGAACCTGCAGGCCCGCGTACGCGGCGTCATCATGATGGCGCTCTCGAACAAATTCGGAGCCCTTCTTCTCACGACAGGCAACAAGAGCGAAGTCGCGGTCGGCTATTGCACGTTGTACGGCGACATGTGCGGCGGCCTCGCCGTGATCTCGGATGTATTCAAGACGCAGGTCTACGATCTCGCCCGCTGGATGAACCGCGAGCGCGAGATCATTCCCGTCAATACGATCGAGAAACCCCCCAGCGCCGAGTTGCGTCCGGGACAGGTCGATCAGGACAGCCTGCCGCCCTACGACGTGCTCGACGCGATTCTCAAAGGCTACGTCGAGGAAGGCCTCTCTCGCAGCGACCTGACGGCGCAGGGCTTCGCCGAGGCCGTCGTTAACGACGTGGTCCGCAAGGTCGACCTCAACGAATACAAGCGCAAGCAAGCCGCCCCGGGCCTGAAGATCACCCCCCTCGCCTTCGGGGTGGGCCGGCGCATCCCGATCGTGCAGAAATACGTGAGTTGAGAGCAGCGTACGTCCGGCCACCGCCCACCCAACCATAAGCCCTATAGGCCCTATACGCACTATAGGCCCTATCTACCGCCCTATGCCGTCTCCCTCCGAAGCCCTCTTCGCCCGCGCCCTCAAACTGATCCCCGGCGGGGTCAACTCGCCCGTGCGCGCGTTTCGCTCCGTGGGCGGGACGCCGTTTTTCACCAAGGCGGCCCGAGGAGCCACGCTCATCACCGCCGACGATCGCGAATTGATCGACTTCGTCTGCACCTGGGGTCCGGCGATCCACGGACACAATCATCCGCGCATCAAGGCCGCCATCGCCGCCGCGCTCGAAGACGGAACGTCCTTCGGCACGCCGAATCCTCGTGAGGTCGACATGGCCGAGCTGATTGTCCGTTTCGTTCCATCCATTCAGAAAGTGCGCATGTGCAGCAGCGGCACCGAAGCGACGATGTCGGCCGTCCGGCTCGCGCGCGGGTTCACGCGTCGCGACAAGATCATCAAGTTCTCCGGCTGCTACCACGGCCACAGCGATTCGTTGTTGATGAAGGCGGGTTCGGGTGCCCTTACCCATGGCCACCCCGACAGCGCGGGCATTCCGGCTTCGTTTGCGCAGGAAACGATCGTTCTTCCTTACAACGACACCGCCGCCATCGATGCCGCGTTCGCGGCGAACCTTGGGAAGATCGCCGGCGTCATCATCGAACCCTACATTGGCAACGTCGGCTTCATCAAACCCGACGCGGGCTACCTCGCTCATCTGCGCGCCGTGACTGCACGTGAGGGTGCCGTGTTGATCTTCGACGAAGTCATGACCGGCTTTCGCATCGCGCGCGGGGGAGTACAGGAGGCCGAAGCGATCGTCCCCGACCTGACGACGTTGGGCAAAATCATCGGCGGCGGCCTCCCGGTCGGCGCGTTCGGCGGCCGGGCGGATATCATGGACCACCTCGCTCCGCTCGGCCCTGTCTATCAAGCCGGCACTCTCAGCGGCAATCCACTGGCAATGGCCGCAGGAATCCAATCCCTGCGCATGCTCGACGAGCTCGACCCTTACGCCCAACTCAACGCCTTGGGCCAACAGGTGTGCGCGGCGGCGCTGACTGCGGCGCAGGCCAAGGGATTGCCCCTGCAAACGCCGCAGGCCGGTTCGATGTTCAGCCTCTATTTCACCGAGGATGCCGTTCGCGACTACGACACCGCGCTCAAGGCTGACGCCGCGCTCTTCGGCCGCTTTTTTCATGGGTGTCTTGCGAAAGGGGTTTACTTGCCGCCCAGTGCTTTTGAGGCATGCTTCCTAAGTACCGCACACGAAGGCTCCGCCATCGACCGTGCATGTGACGTTCTATCCTCCGTAATCCGAGACCTATGATATTTTTCCGCGCCACGTCCTCTTCCCGCCGGGACCGGCCGCAACGTTTCCGCATCGGACTCGCCTGCGTACTGCTCAGCTGCCTCACCGGCGGGCTGCGTGCCGCCCAGCCAACCGACGCGCCTTTGCTCCCGTTGGCGGAGGTTCAGACTGGAATGATCGGCGAAGTCTGGACCGTTTTCCAAGGCAGCACGCCCGAGCCTTTCGCCGTCGAGGTGACCGGTATCGTTCGCAACGCCCTCGGACCCGGAAAATCCCTGATTCTCTGCCGCCTCACCGATCCTCGCGTGCAACTCATGGGCGCGGTCGCCGGCATGAGCGGAAGTCCCCTCTACATCGACGGCAAACTCGTTGGCGCCCTGTCTTATCAGGTACAACGTTTCGAGACGGTCCGCTTCGCAGGCTTCACGCCGATTGAGGACTTGCTCGAAGTTCAACGCATTGCACTCAACACGACGGCGCCCTCGGGCGGTCGTCCCGCCGACGGTGCCGAGTCGCCAGCCCTGCCCGCCGCACGCGCGACGGATCTCACCGATGCTCCGCAAGCGCTCCTTCCTCGCATCGCCGAAGGTTCACTCCAACCGCTCACGCCCGTCTTCACCTTGGGCGGCATCGCGCCGAATGTCGCCGCGTTGTTTAGCGATCGTTTCCAGGCGCTCGGTCTCCAGGTCTCGAATCTCGGTGGCAACGATCCCGCTGCCGCCTCGTCGACCGCGGTGCCCGCCTTGCTCGGTCCCGGCGACGCTGTCGCCGCCGCCCTTGCCGTGGGCGACATCACCCTCGCCGGTACCGGCACCGTTTCTCAAGTGGAAGGCAGCCGCGTGCTGGCCTTCGGTCATCCCATGCTCGGCCTCGGCACCGTCTCCGTGCCCATGGCGAGCGCGGACATCGTGGCGATCCTGCCTTCGAACCTCAATTCCTTCAAAATCTCCAACACCGGACCGATCATCGGCACGGTTCGTCAGGACCGTCTTTCCGCCATCTACGGCGAACTCGGCGCCGGCCCCGAAATGCTGCCCGTCACGGTAAAGACCCCGACACGCACGTTACACTTCTCCACCGTCCGTCATGTGCGACTGACGCCGATGATCGCCACGATGGGCCTCACGCAGGCCGTGATGGGATCCAACGACGCCGGCCTCGCCGAAGGCTTTCGCGTGGCGAGCCGCGTCACGCTCCCCGATGGTCGCCAAATGACTCACGAGGCGCTCTTCTCCGGGCCGCAGGGTTTCAACAGCGGCCTGGAGGGCTTCATCCGTCGCCTCAGCACGTGGGTGCAAAACCCCGTCGAACAGGTCTTCCCGCAGGAGATCTTTTTCGAAGTCGAGCCGCTCCCCGCCAACCCTGCTGGCAGTTTGGATATCGTGCAGGTTTCCCGCCGCACGGTGCCGGCGGGCGAGTCCGTCGACGTGAGCCTCACGATGCGCGATTATCAGGGCACTCCGATCCGGCAGAGCGTGAATGTTCCCATCCCGTCCGCCTGGGTCGGACGCGCGCTCGACATCGTCGTCGCTTCCGGCAGCGAACTCGACCGCCTCTCGGGCCTGCCCGAAGGTTACAGCGTTCAACAAATCCGCACCATCGACGCCTATCTCGACGCGCTGCAGCGGGAGCGTCGCACTGACGGCCTGTATGTTGCGGTCGTCGAAAAGAGCGCGGCGTTCATCGACCAGACCCGGCCCACGTACGAGTTGCCCGGCTCGTTCGAACGCATTGCCCGCGGCTCCGATGAAACACGGTTTCAGCGCCGCGACGTTCACACGCCCCTTTGGGAACAACACATCTTTCCGGGCAAACTCATCCCCGCCGCCGTCCGCCGTCCCTTGGTTGTGACAGAGTGATCGCGTTCTCCTTCCCCGCACTTTTTCCATCATGATTCGATTTCGCCGGGCCAGCCTCGCGTTCCTCATCGTCGTCACCGCCCTCACCGGCACGCGCCTCACGGCCGATCCGCTCTCCCGGAAGTTTGAGATCGATTTTTTTCGCGATGTCCCCAGTCGCAACCTCAAGGGTCTCGCCGCCCGCTCCGACGGACGTCTGGTACCCGGTCCGGTCCTGACCAAGCTCAACGGGACACTCGACGCCGATCTGCTCTGGTGCCTCGAACCCGGTACCGACGGACGCTGGCTGCTCGGCACCGGCCCGTCCGGCAAGATTCTCGATGTGACACTCGACCGCGCCGCCGGGACCTTCGCTTCAACCACGCTGGCCGCGCTCGACGAAACCCAGATCCTCGCGCTCAAGCGACTCCCCGACGGCCGGATTCTCGCCGGCACCTCGCCGAAGGGACGGCTGTATTTGCTCGGAGCGGACGGCGCCGTCATCACGCAGCTCACCCTGCCGGTCGACTCCGTGCTCGACCTGGCCCTGCTCGACGACGCCACCGCGCTTGTCGGCACCGGCAACCCAGGAAAGATCTACCGCGTCGATCTCGCCGCCTTCGCCGCGGCGGGCTTGACGCCGGACCGCGTCAACAACGACGCCGACCTTTCCACCCGCGGGGTCACCCTGTTCGGCGAGATCCGCGACCGCAACGTGCGCCGCCTGCTGGTCGTCGGCGATCGCGTCATCGCGGGCTCCGCCCCGCGCGGCAACATCTACGGTTTCCCGCTCGCCGGCGGCACCGACGGGCCGGTCATCCTGCACGAGAATCGCGACGCCGAAGTCACCGATCTGTTCGCCGAACCCAACGGCTCTTTCTATGCCTCCTTCGTCTTTGCCGGCTCGACCACCGAGAGCCGTCTCAACCGCCCGACGCCCCCGCCGACCGGCGAGCGTCCGCCGCCGATTCCCGATCCCGGCACCATCGAACGCTTCACCGGCCGCAGCACGTTGATGTTTTTCCCGGCGGGAGGATTCCCCGAAACGGTCGCCTCCCGCGCCGGCAGCGCCTTCTATCGCCTGGGTCGCCGCGACAACCTGGTGCTGATCGCCGGTGGCGAGCAGGGAGAACTGCTCGGTTACGCAATTGAAGAACGGCGCGGGCTGAATTTTGCCGGCAGCGACGCCTCCCAGCTCAGCGCCCTGGCCCCGCTTGACGCCTCAGGCGATGCCTTCCTTCTGCTCGGAAACAACGCGCCCCAGCTCCTGCTCGTCGACTTCAAGGCGACCGGTATCCGCTCCGCGGAGACGCGCCGCATCGATCTGGGCGGCCCCACCCGCCTCGGGAAACTCCGGTTCAACCGCCTGCGTGATATTCAGCCGTCCGATCTGACGATCTCGTTGCGCACGAGCCACGGGACGGACGACCTCGAGGGCTGGACGCCCTGGACTCCCGCCGTCACCACCGCGGACGACGCCTGGCGTGCCGACGGTCTGGGCGGACGCTACGCGCGCCTCAAGGTCGAGATTGCCGCCAACTCGGCGGACAACCTGCTGATCGACAAGCCCACGCTCTTCCATCTCCCGCAGAACCGGCGTCCGCAGCTGCAGGATTTCCGCCTTCTGCCGCCCAACCTCGGCATCGTGCCGCGAACCGAAACGCCGGCGCCTGTATCCATGACCTTGGGACAGGTGCTCGGCGCCCTCCGCGGCGAAGGTTCGCCCGGCGGCGACCGCGGCCCGCAACCGGTGCTCGGCAGTCCCCTCCTGCGCCAGCCGGGCTCCCAGATCGCCTACTGGAACGTCAGCGATCCCGACGGCGACAACCTGACCGCCACCTTTTCCCTTCGCCGCGAAGGTGACGCGACGTGGACCGACCTCGCGGTCAACTCACGTGAGTCGTTCGTGCAATTCGACACGACGCACCTGACGGATGGTCTCTACTTCACCCGGCTCGTCGTCGCCGAGCAGGCCCCACGGACCGAAGCGGAACGGCTCACCATGACCTACGAGACCGACGACCTCGTGATCGATCGCACGGCCCCGGAGATCCTTGAGGCGACGGCAACCCGCGGCCAGGACGGATTGATTGTTACGGTGCGCGGACGCGATGGGCTCTCCCTGCTCGCGGGCATCGAACTGGTGTTCAACCACGGCGTGAGGGAAACGCTTGAACAGCCAGCAGACGGAATCCTCGACGGTCGCGAAGAGACGTTCTCGATGGAACTACCGGCCTTGCGCGTGCAGGGCGCCACCTCGGTTGAGGTCATCCTTTACGACGCGGTCGGCAATAGCACGGCCCGCAGACTTCAGATCCCCTGAGGCAAATGTCCTGGGGCAAATTCCAAACGCCAAAGGTCCAAATCTCAAACAAAGGCCGAATCTCCCCTCGCCCGCGTTTCCCCTTTCTCAAATTGGACCTTTCTTTGCGATTTGGAGCTTTGGCGTTTGAGATTTGAAAAAATGAAACCGCGTGGCGCCGAAGCGACCACGCGGTAAAAGGGACGAACCTGAGAGCCGGACTTATTCGGCGTAACGGCGGCGGAGCATCTGGGTAAAGGCCTGGACCTTATCCTTGCGCCGACGCTTCTCGCAGGGCTTCTCGAAGTAGCGCTTGGCGCGTACACCCTTGATGATGTTTTCGCGGTCGAGCTTCTTCTTCATGCGGCGCAGCGCACGGTCAACGGGTTCGTTCTTACGGATTTTGATCTCGATGGACATGTTTAAAGTCGGATGCGTGAAAGGGAAAAGCTGACGACTAGGCCAAACGCCACCGCGCACGTCAACGGCTTTTTTGACCCCCCAATCACTTGGTGGAAGGGCTGATTCCATTCAGCCATTCGCGCAAGCGTGTTCCCCTGAGGTCTCAGGGTGTAGCCGGGGGCGCCGACCCCGGTCCGGCCTCAACCTCAGCTTTTGGAGGGGCACGCGGCCTACAGCACAGGCAACGGGTTCGTCCCGGTTTGTCGCGTTGATCTGTAGGCCGGGTCCCCTGACCCGGCGCGTACGCCACCCAAACCGCCGCGTGAGGCTTGCCCGCCCTCTGGCGGGGCGCCCGGCTACAGCGAAGAACCCGCAGATTGAATCAGCCCTATTACTGAGTAGCAGAGCATCCCCGGGCAGGAAGCGCGTGGAATTTGCAGGAGCCAGCGCACCTCCGAACTGTAGACGCGGGCGCTGACCGCAGACCGACGGTCTTACTGCTTATTATTCGCGCAGTAGCCATCCGGCCCCCATTGCCCTTCTGGCCGTCGCTGCCTTGGAATCATCAACTCCGGAGGCCGCCGGCCGAAAGCTCAACCCACCCTCCAAGCAACTGGCCAACCCAAGTGCTTAAAAACCTCGCCAACTCATCGCCGGCTTCCCCCAACATCCACTTAGCTTGCATGACTTCCCCA
>JBBQUU010000054.1:0-36342 GCA_038212175.1 Opitutales bacterium
CCTTCCCTCCGTGGAGGGTGGAGCAAGTCCGTCTTGATGTCAGATCTACGCGGTCGGATGCGTTCGCCGCGCAGTCATCGGCTGGCGGTCAGCGTCTTTGCGCGCGCCTCGACTTGAGTACGCGTCGGATTCGATCCTGACAGCCATTGGCGGACGCGTCCGGCGAGAAACTCGATGTAGGGCGCCTGATCGTTAAGACAGGGGACGTGATGGAACGCTTCGCCCCCGGCGTGCATGAAGTCCTCTTTGCCCTCGCCGGCGATTTCTTCGAGTGTTTCGAGGCAATCGGCGACGAAGGCCGGCGTGAAGATGATCAGGCGCTTCTTACCCTCGGCCGGCAGTTCTTCCAGGCGTTTATCGGTGTAGGGCGACAACCACGGCTCGCCGACCAGGCGCGATTGAAACGAGATCGACCAGCGCGAGGGGTCGAGTCCGGCGCGGCGGGCGAAGGCCTGCGTTGTTTTTGTGATTTGCGCCTTGTAGCACATGGCATGGGCGGCGCTGCAGGTGTTGCAGCAGTCGTCGACCTTCAGGCAATGCGCGTTGGAGGCGTCGCCCCTGCGCAGATGGCGTTGGGGAATGCCGTGGTAGGAGAAGAGGATGAAGTCGTGCGGCTGCTGAAGGTAGGGTGCCGATACGGCGTAGAGCGCCTCGATGTAGTCGGCATCCTCGTAAAAGGGCTGCACGCACGCAATTTTCAGGTTCGGCGCGACACGGGCGGCCTCCTCGTAGACTTTGACGACCACCGTTTCCCACGAGGACATGGCGTAATGCGGGTATTGCGGGAAGAGCAGGATCTCGTCGACGCCATCCGCGGCGATTTGCGCGATCACCGACGCGATGGAAGGTTGTGCGTAGCGCATTGCCAGATACACGGGTGTGTTTGCCCCCAGGTTTGCGCCGAGCTTCTCGCGCACCTTCCGCGAGATTGAGATCAAGGGAGAGCCGTCCGGCGTCCAGATCTCCTGGTAGGCTTTTGACGATTTGGGAGCGCGCAGCGGCACGATGATCCCGTGAACGAGCAGACGCCGGAGAGGCGTGAACGCGGGTTTGTCGATGACCCGGTCGTCACCCAGGAATTCGTGCAAATATGATCGTACGTCCGGAACGGCGGTGGAGGCGGGCGATCCGAGGTTGACGAGAAGAACGGCGCGTTTGGGCATGCGCCGGAATTGGTCGGGTTTTTCCCGGCAAAGTCAAACGAGTGCCCGCAGACGGCGAAGTTCGGCGATCAAACGGTGTACGTTCTCCGGCGCGATCCGGTCGGTGATCACCGAAAGCGGATAGTTGGGTTCGCAATCCAGATGCACGCCTTGCTCCGTGCCTGGACGCACGAAGTCCTCCACGAAATCCATTCCGCCGCGCGGCTTGATCCAGCGGTAGTAGGGGTCGGGATCCTCCGATTCGATCACGACATCGTCCTTCAGGAAGATGTTGCAATAGAGAGTAAGATCCCGGAACGACGCGAACCACGTCGGCGGATTTACCAGCTGATCTCGGATGATGAGGGTCATCGAGGAGTCTTCTAAAGCATCAACGCTACCAATGTTGGTAGGTTGTTCGATTTTTCAAGTCAGACATCGTCACAAACGGAATTGAAATAAATCTTTTGTCTCACGCCTTCCGCGGTCATCCGTGTTGGTTTTCACATCCATGAGCACTTCGCGCAAACCGGTCCTTCTTATCATCCGCGACGGTTGGGGTTCCAATCCGCATCCCGACCAGAACGAGACCAATGCGGTTTTTCTCGCGAGAAAGCCGTGCGATGACCGGCTTCACGCGCAGTCACCGCGCACGCTCGTGGCTGCGTCGGGACTCGATGTCGGCCTGCCCGACGGTGTGATGGGAAACAGCGAGGTGGGGCATGAAAACATCGGTGCCGGTCGCATCGTGGATCAGGAGCTGGTGCGCCTGAACAAGCTTTTTTCCGAGAAGCGCCTCGCGTCGAACGCCGTCTGGCGCGCCGCCGTCGAGCGGGTGAAGGCAAAGGGCTCGCGGCTGCATCTCATGGGAATCGTCTCTGACGCGGGAGTGCACGGCATGCTCGAGCATCTCTATGGCATTCTTCGCCAGGCGAAGGAAGACGGGGTCAAGGAAGTCTTCATCCATGCCTTCACCGACGGGCGCGACACCGCGCCGACGAGCGGTCTGGGTTATATCCAGCAAGTGGAGACGCAGTGTCGCGAGATTGGCGTGGGGCGCATCGCGACGGTGTGCGGCCGCTTCTGGGCCATGGACCGCGATAACCGCTGGGAGCGCGTGCAGAAAGCCTACGACATGCTGACAGGCCGGAGGGCCGAGGCCACTGCTCCGAGCGCCGTGGCGGCGGTGCAGGCGTACTACGACAAGCCGTTTAACTCTTCACAGAAGGGGGATGAGTTCATCCCGGCGACGTGGGTGGTCGGCGCCGATGGCCGGCCGGTCGCAACGATCGCGAACGGAGACTCTGTATTGTTCTACAACTACCGCGGCGATCGTCCGCGCGAGATCACGCGCGCCTTCGTGATCGACGGCTTCAAGGAATTCGACCGCGGCGAGAAGCTGGACCTCTATTATGCGACGATGACGGAGTACGAAAGCGGGTTGCCGGTGAACGTGGTTTCTCCTAAGCCGGAAGCGTTGAAAAACATCCTTGGCAAAGTCGTGAGCGATGCAGGGCTGGCGCAATTCCGTTGCGCGGAGACCGAGAAGAACCCGCATGTGACCTTTTTCTTCAATAACTACCGCAAGGATCCGTTTCCGGGCGAAGAACGCGCCTGCCCGCCGAGTCCCAAGGTGCCGACTTACGATCTGCAACCCGAGATGTCCGCGCTCGAGGTCACGCGTCTATCAAAGGAAGCGATTCTGTCCGGCAAGTACGGGCTGATTGTGGTCAACTTCGCCAACCCTGACATGGTGGGCCACACGGGCAATTTGTCCGCGGTGATCAAGGCGGTCGAAGCGACCGATGTCGGCGTCGGGGAATTGCTGGCCGCGCTTGAACAGGTGGGCGGCAGGGCGGTGGTCTGCTCCGACCACGGCAACTGCGAACAAATGTGGGATCCCGCGTCGAACGGTCCTCACACGGCTCACACGCTCAACCGGGTCGAGGTGTTCGTGGTGGGCGAAGGTTTCGCCGCGGGAAAAACCCGGATGCGCCCGGGTGGGCGCCTGGCCGACATCGCCCCCACCGTGCTCGACCTCATGGGCTTGCCCAAGCCCGCCGAAATGACGGGGGAGCCGCTCGTGGCCTCGCGATGAGCGAGTGATGAAGTCGCCATTATCCCGGCGCTGTCAGGCGCCGGGATTTGGGTTGCCGCCGGGGCAGGGGGTGCGCTTTGCTCTTCCCTTACTCTCTCTCATGAAGCGCACCCATCATTGTGCCCAGCTCACTCCGGCCGAACTCGGCGCGACCGTCTCGCTCCTCGGCTGGGTGGATTCCATCCGCGACCACGGCGGCATCATCTTCATCGATTTGCGCGATCGCAAAGGCATCACGCAGGTGAAGTTCGATCCCCACGTGAACGCCGAGCTTGGCGCCCGGGCCGCCCAACTCAAGCCGGAGTCGGTGATCGGCGTGACCGGCACGGTCGTTGCCCGTCCGGAAGGCACCGTGAACGCGGCCCTGCCCACCGGGGCCATCGAGATCGATGCGACCGAACTTGAGGTTCACAACATTTCCGACACACCGCCGTTCCCGCTCGACGATGTTGGCGGCGACAAGGTGAACGAGGATCTTCGGCTGACCTACCGCTACCTCGATCTGCGTCGCCCGAAGATGCGGAGGAATCTTCTGGTACGCCATCGGGCGACCAAGGCCATTCGCGATTACTTCGATTCGCAGGAGTTCATCGAGGTCGAGACGCCCGCGCTCTTCAAGAGCACGCCCGAAGGCGCGCGCGAGTACCTTGTGCCCTCGCGCATTCACCCGGGCGAGTTCTACGCGCTTTCGCAGTCGCCGCAGCAGTTCAAGCAGATCCTCATGGTCGCCGGCGTCGAACGATATTTCCAGATCGCGCGCTGCTTTCGCGATGAGGACCTGCGGGCCGACCGGCAGATGGAGTTCACCCAGGTGGACGTTGAAGCGTCGTTCATCACGCGTGAGGACGTCTATCGCCTCTTCGAGGGGATGATCAAAAAGGTCTGGAAGGACGTGCTCGACGTCGACATTCCGACTCCCTTTCAGCGACTGCCGTACGTTGACGCGATGAACCGCTTCGGTGTCGACAAGCCGGACCTGCGTTTCGGCTTCGAACTCACCGATCTTTCGGAAACGTTCAAGGATTCCGCCTTCAAGGTCTTCCAAGCCACCGTGGCCGGTGGCGGCGTCATCAAGGCGGTCAACGCGAAAGGCCTCGCAGACCTCACGCAGGGCGAGCTCAAGAACCTTGAGGACATTGCAAAATCGCTGGGCGCAAAGGGCCTCGCCTTCATCAAGGCGGAGAAGGGCGAATGGAAATCGCCCATCGTGAAGTTTTTCAGCGACGCCGAGAAGGCCGCACTCACCACAACGCTGGGTATCGAGGAGGGCGACGTCGTCTTCTTTGCCGCTGCGCCTTGGGAAAAGGCCTGCGCGATCCTTGGTCGCATCCGTTTGGAGGCCGCGCAACTGCTCGCGAAGCGTGGTAAGATCACCATTCGTCACGACGATTGGCGCTTCCTCTGGGTGGTCGATTTCCCTTTGATGTCCTACGATGAGGAGCGCGGCGGTTACGCGGCCACGCATCATCCGTTCACCGCACCGGTGCCGGAGGACGCGGCCCTGCTCGAGAGCGATCCGAAGTCCGTGCGCGGACAACATTACGACCTTGTGTTGAACGGCATGGAGCTCGGTGGAGGTTCGATTCGTATTCACCAGCCCGCTCTGCAGAAGAAGGTCTTCGAAGACGTGCTCAAAATCCCCGCCGACGTCGTGGAGAGCCGCTTCGGCTATATGCTCAGGGCCTTCACTTTCGGCGCGCCTCCCCACGGCGGAATCGCCTTCGGTCTCGACCGCGTGGTCGCGCTGTTGTGTGGCACCACCAGCATTCGCGACGTCATTGCTTTCCCGAAGACGCAGAAAGGGCAGGATCTCATGGCGCAGAGCCCAACTCCCGTCACGGCGAAGCAACTCAAGGAGCTTCATATCCAGACCGTGATGCCCACGTAAGGCGTCGATCACAGCTCCGTTGGAACGGGAAGGCCGGGATGCGCAAGCATCCCGGCCTTCCCGTTTGTTTTTGGGGACGAGGCGTTTGCAGTTGCATGAAAATAATTCAGTTGCACCCCGTCCCTTGGCATAGCCCGTGCTTTTTTGGGTTCGGCGCTGCCGCCTGGCGGTCGGTGTCGTTTACGTCCCTCAACACTACATCTCACCCAACACAATTATGAAGCTACGGTCCAAGCGTCTGACTGACATGCTGAAGATGGCAGGCATCTTCGGTATGCTGGCAATGATCTCGACAGGATACGCGCAGGATGCGGCCGCTGCCGAAGCGCCCGCCTACGCGAGTTACGATGCATTCACCGAATCCGCCGGATTCGCTCTCTTCACCGTCAACAACCTCTGGTTGCTGATCTCCGCCGCCTTGGTGTTCCTCATGCACCTCGGTTTCGCGACGCTTGAGACCGGTCTCACGCAGGCGAAGAACACCGTGAACATCCTGTTCAAGAATCTCGCGATCGTCTGCATCGGCATTCTCGGCTATGCGTTCTATGGCTTCAACGCGATGTATCCGGGCGATGCTTGGAACATCTCTGGCGTCTTCGCACTCGGCAGCTGGTTTGGGGTGGACAACGAGGACGTCTCGATGGTTACCGACGCCTACAATAATTATACCTGGTGGACGGACTTCATCTTCCAGGCGATGTTTGCCGCCACGGCCGCCACGATCGTCTCCGGTGCCGTCGCTGAGCGCATCAAGCTCGGCAGCTTCCTGGTTTACGCCATCCTGCTCGTTACCTTTGTCTATCCGATCACCGGTTCCTGGCAGTGGGGCGGCGGCTGGCTCTCCTCCCTCGGTCTCGGTGGCGAGGTCGATGGCGAAGCGATCGGATTTTACGACTTCGCCGGATCCTCGCTCGTCCACGGCTTCGGTGGCTTCGCCGCACTGGCCGCAGTGCTGGTGCTCGGACCCCGCCACGGCAAGTACCACGACGGCAAGATCCGCCCCATCCTGGGCCACTCCATGCCGCTCGCCATGATCGGCGTGATGCTTCTCTGGCTCGGCTGGTACGGCTTCAACGGCGGTTCGGTGCTCAGCGCCGATCCTCGCGCGGTGTCTTACGTGTTCGTCACCACGACCCTCGCCGCCGCTGCCGGTGCGATCGCTTCAATGGGGGTTTCCTGGGCGGTCTTGAAGAAACCCGATCTCTCGATGGCGCTCAACGGCGTACTCGCCGGTCTCGTCGGAATTACGGCAGGTGCTGACTCGGTGGGCATGGGCTCCTCCATCATCATCGGTATCGTCGCCGGCGTGCTGGTGGTTTTTGCGATTCTCTTCTTCGACAAACTCAAGATCGACGATCCGGTCGGCGCCATCTCGGTGCACGGCGTATGCGGCGTCTGGGGTACGGTCGCGGTCGGCATCTTCGCTGACGGCAAGAGCCTCATCAACCAGGTCGTCGGCTGCTTCGCGGTCATCGCGACAGCCTTTGTCGCCTCCTACATCATCGCTCTTCTCGTGAAGGCCGTCATGGGCTTCCGGGTCGACACCGAGGAGGAAATCGAGGGTCTCGACATCGGCGAGCACGGCAACGAGGCGTATCCCGACTTCACGCCCGCCCACAAATCGTGATGTCCCTCCCGGTCCCCGGTGCCGGCCCTGACGGGCTTGCACCGGACTTCCGGGGCAATCATATCCAATACCAATCCCTCAATCATACACTCGCATGAAACTCATCATCGCTATCATCAAGCCGTTCAAGTTGGAGGAAGTGAAGGAAGCGCTCTCCGAAATCGGCATCGAGGGCATGACCGTCACCGAGGTCAAAGGCTTCGGCCGCCAGAAGGGCCACACGGAAATCTATCGCGGCAGTGAATACACCGTCGATTTCCTTCCCAAGGTTAAGCTCGAGATCGTCGTCACCAATGAGATCGTCGGCAAGACGGTCGACACCATCGTGAAGGCGGCCAAGACCGGGAAAATCGGCGACGGCAAAGTCTTCGTGGTCTCGCTCGACGACGCCGTGCGCATCCGCACGGACGAGCGCGGCGAAGCGGCCATCTGATTCGATTCCGACCCTGACCTGCAAATCGTCAGGCCGGCCCCCTTTGCGGGGCCGGCCTTTTTTGCTTCAGGTGCGCACGGGAAGTGGTGGGATCATGCGGGTCGCGCGGCGGTTCATCGCTCAACCGGAGTGTCCAATCGCAGGAGGCGATACACCTCGCGCCGCATGAGCATCTCGCTGCGCCCGGGCTCGCTGTTCATCTCATTTAGCAAAGTCGAAAGCCCGGCCGGAGGCCAGGCCTTCGTTACCGCACTGAGCGCTCCATCGAGATCGGTGGGTGCGTTCAGCGCGGGTACCATGTCCCTCAGTCGAACAAGAAAAGTGTTGCGGCCTGCCGACTCCGACCCGGAGGGCGCCACGACAACTTTCACGCCGGCCAGGACAGCGAGCAAACCCACCGAGGTCAGGTCGTCGACGACCACGACGTCCGCATCGCTGACGGCGTCGACCAATCGTTCCGAAGGCGGAGAGTAGGCAAAGCCGCGGCGTACGTATTCGTCGAAGACGGCCTGCCAGTTCCTGCCCCCGGACGTGGACGCCCGGAGTAGATGAGGATGAGGACGGAGGACGAAACGATAGCGTTTTTTCAGCGGCTCCGCCGCCGCGATCAGCGCCTCGTCAAAGCGGGAGAACAGATTGCCTTGGCCCCAGGAGCTCGCGATGAGAACCGTCGGGATTCTTTGGGATGCCCGGTGTATCTTCTTCTTTTCCGCCGCGGCGGTCAGTTTGTCCGCACGGAGACTGCCCACCACCGCGATGTGCGCCTTAAGATTGGGTTCGGAGGCGATGGCTTGGTCTCTTCTGCTTTCCGACGATTCGAACAGCTGCGTATAAATTAGGCGAGCTCGTCGATCCCGAATTCGGCTGCCATAGAAGTAATCTTCTCCATCAATGCGCTTTCCGCCGATACCATGACTGATCCTCAAGACAGGATGTCGCCACGGAGTGGCCAGCGGCAGGAACGCTCCGGCGTGATCTGCCATAACGACAAGATCCCAAGGCTGAAGGTTGGCACTCCACTGAGGGATCTCGGGCACGGGGATTTGTGCCTTGGATTCGGACCAGTCTCCGCGGTGGTGCTCAGGTCGCTGGAGCGTCAGATAGCATCGCACGCTGGGGTCGTTCCGAACGAGTTCCCAGATTTCGGCCAAGTAGCTTGCGGTGAGCGTACTGTGACTCGCAAAAAGCACGTTTCGCGTGCCGTGAGGTGCTCTTAGGAATGGCCTGCAGATTGGGCGAAACAGGGTGTGGGCACACGAGGCGAGAATATCCCTACACCGCGACATGTTGAAGCAACTCGGCGCTGTGCCTGTCCCGATTTTTGGAAAGGATGGCTTCGGCAACAAGGAGATCCCAAGGGGTTGTGATCTTGAAGTTGCTTGCCGGCCCTGGAACGAGACGGACGGTCTTCCTATAATGAAGCATGAGCTCGGCGTCACTGGCGAACGAGAGTCCCTCGGCTGCGGCTCGTTCGTGGCATTCCCTGAGTACGGCGGAGCGGAAGCACTGGGGAGAGTTGATTACTTTCAAGCCCTCTTTTGGAACGGAGGCCTCGGCGGTGGATCCTCCTCGTACAAGATTCACCTCGACCGACAAGGTTGTGGTGACGCAGTCAGCATTGATCGCGGTGACCTGCTCGATGGTTTTTGCTTCGACCAAGGCGACTGCGGCATTATGGACCACGACTCGTCCAGAGGTTACTTGGGCGAGTCCTCGGCGCACAGATTCTTGGCGAGTGCGGCCTCCTTCGACCAAAATGCAGTTGTTGAAGTCAAATTGCGCAAGGATTTGCTCCAAGGTGTCGCGTTGATCGTGACCGTGGACGATGATGATTCGTCCCGCCCACTCGAGCGAACTGAATACCCGAAGGGGATGTACAATCAAGGGAACGCCACCGAGAAGCGCAAATTGTTTTGGAACGGAAGCGCCCACGCGGGTTCCGTTTCCGGCCGATGGGATGACAATATCGACGGGTAGCATGCTGGGATTCGCCATTATCGACACAAAGTAACAGCGGCATAAATCAGAAATATTACGTAGACGTGACGATTATGAGCAAAATTGATATGAATAGCGCTCATGGCACTCCCCTTGCTCCCCCAGCAGGGGAATGAAACCCCTGTCTGTCCGCTTCTTCCTCCTCCTCGCCGGGCTGGTCCTGCTCGGGCTGGCGACCGGATTATCGCCGTTGTCCGCCCAGGCAGCGGATTCGGTGCCGGCGCTTACGGCTGATCAACGGCTCGCCGATATCGAGGCCTACCTCAACAACACGGCACGCCCTTCGGGCGACGCGTCGCTCATTCCCGGTCCCGGCCCGGGCCACAATGCCTGGCAGATGGTGAGCACCGCCTTGGTCATCTTCATGACGCTTCCCGGCCTCGCGTTGTTCTACGGCGGGCTGGTCCGAAAGAAGAATGTTCTCTCCATCCTTGCCCAGTGCATGGGCATTGCAGGTCTGGTGACCATCCTGTGGTGGGCCGTTGGATACAGTCTCACTTTCGCCAGCGGCAATGCCTTCCTCGGCGGTCTTGATCACGCTTTTCTGCGCGGGGTGGAGGCGGGCAAGACGGGCGCCGGCTACCACTGGATCAGCGATCTTATGTGGGCAATGTTTCAACTCAGCTTCGCCATCATCACCCCGGCCCTGATCGTTGGGGCGATCGCCGAGCGCATGAAGTTTGGCGCGGTGTTGTTGTTTACGGCGCTGTGGATGTTCGCGGTCTACTTCCCCTTCGCCCACATGGTTTGGTCGCCGGACGGGTTGATGGCCGGGCCGTTCAATGAAAATGCCTCGATCAAGGCCATCGACTTCGCCGGCGGCACGGTCGTGCACATGACATCGGGCTGGAGCGCACTCGTGCTGTGCATGATTCTCGGGCCGCGACGCGGTTACGGCAAGGAGCCCATGCCTCCGCACTCGATGGTGTTGTGTATGATGGGCACCGGCATGCTTTGGGTGGGGTGGTATGGCTTCAACGCCGGCTCCGCCCTCGGCGCCGACGCGATTGCGGCCAACGCCTTCGCCACGACGACGCTGGCGGCCGCCACCGCCGGATTCGCGTGGGGGATGACGGAATGGATCGTGCGCGGCCATCCGAGCGTCCTGGGTTTTTGCTCAGGCATTGTCGGCGGCCTTGTGGTCATCACCCCCGGCGCGGGTTTTGTGTCCCCTAGTGCGGCGGTTGGGATCGGGTTGCTCGCCGGGGTCATCCCTTATTTCGCCGTCGCGCATCTCAAAAAATGGCTCGGCTACGATGATGCGCTGGACACGTTTGGGATCCATGGAGTGGGAGGAACCCTCGGAGCGATCCTTACCGGTGTTTTCGCCAATGAGCACATCAATGAAGCCGTTGGACCCCTGAAGTCGGGTTTGCTGATCGCGCAGCTCAAATCCGTCGGAGTGGCGATTGTCTGGAGTGTCGTCGCCACCGCAGTCGTTGCCTATGTGGTCAAGGCCGTCATGGGCCTCCGTCCAACCGCAGAAGTTGAGCGGCAGGGGCTTGACCAAGCGGAACATGGCGAAGAAGGTTATATCGGCTAAGTCCAACCTCGCTTTTCAATCATCCTATGAAACTTGTCATTGCCATCATCAAGCCCTTCAAACTCGAAGAAGTGAAGGCCGCCTTGGCCGAACTCGGCATCGAGGGTATGACGGTCACCGAGGTCAAGGGCTTCGGCCGTCAGAAGGGGCACACCGAGATTTATCGCGGCAGCGAATATACCGTGGACTTTCTGCCCAAGGTAAAGATCGAGGTGGCCATCCCCGACGAACTCGTTGTCCGGACAATCGACGCGATCGTGAAGGGCGCCAAGACCGGCAAGATCGGCGACGGAAAGATCTTCGTCTCCAATCTCGAAGAGGTCGTGCGTATCCGTACGGACGAGCGCGGCGAATCCGCTCTCTGATCGGAGCATGGTTTAGCTTCGGCCGGTCCTTTCACGGACCGGCTTTCTTATTGGTGTTGTCGGAGACCCGCGACGCCGGATTGTGTGAGAGCGTGCCGTAACGCGCGCTGGTGCGCCGTGATTCCCGGATCTTCGGTCGTATCGCAGAGGGCGTTGATCAGCAAGGAGACGGCTTCGCGGTGCTCGCCGTTCGCATGCAAGGCGAGGGCGAGAAAGGCGTCGATCTCGCGGTTGTCGGGGAACTGCGCGCGAGCCGAACGAAGGACCTCGCTTGCACGAGAAGTGTCACCCAAAGCGCGAAGCGCCATGCCGAGTCCGATTAACGCTCCAGCGAGTTCGTTGGGTGCGAGACCGAGCGCCACGGCCTTTTCGTAGTGGGGAAGCGCCTCGGCGGGGCGATCAAGCACGTCCAAGGTCCAGGCGAGTTGGTAGTGGATTTCCGCTACGTTCGGAAACCGGGCGGCGAGCGCTTCGAGCTGGCGGCTGACACCGTCGATGCGCCCGCCGTGACGAGCCCCGACGATTGCGTCGAGTTCGGGCTTCCAGTCCATGATCGAACGGTCAGGCCTTTTTCTCGGCCTTCAGCGCGAGCGCGCGGGTCGCGATCTCGGTTTTCACGCGTTCGAGGTAGTCGGCGAAGGGGAGCACCCCTTCATCGCCCTTGGCGCGGGAGCGGACGCTCACGGCCTGGGCTTCGGCCTCCTTGGCGCCGAGCACGAGCGTGTACGGAACCTTGTCCAACTCGGCGCGGCGGATTTTGGCTCCCAGCTTGTCGCTGTGCTCGTCGAGCACGGCGCGCACGCCTGCGGCCTTGAGCTGCGCCAGCAGGTCGCGTCCGTAGTCGATCACTTTCTCCGAGATGGGCACGAGGCGGACCTGTTCCGGAGCGAGCCAGACCGGGAAATCGCCGTTGAAATGTTCGATGAGCACGCCGCAGAAGCGCTCCATCGAACCGAAGGGTGCACGGTGAATCATCACCGGGCGGTGCGGCTGATTGTCAGCGCCGATGTAGCTGAGATCGAAGCGGACGGGCAGGTTGTAGTCGACCTGTACGGTGCCGAGCTGCCACTCGCGGCCGATGACGTCCTTGACCACAAAGTCGATCTTCGGGCCATAGAAGGCGGCCTCGCCGGGTTCCTCGCTGAAGGGAACGCCAAGTGTCTTTGCCGCCTCGCGGCACGCGGACTCAGCCTTGTCCCAGTTGGCGGCCTCTCCGGTGTACTTGTTGGAATCGGGATCGCGCAGGCCGACGCGCACGCGGTAGTCGGTCATGCCGAGCGTGGTCAGCACAATCTTAACCAGGGAAAGACAGCCGAGCACTTCGGCGGCGACCTGTTCCTCAGTGCAGAACAAGTGCGCATCGTCCTGGGTGAAGCCACGCACGCGCGTCATGCCGTTGAGCTCTCCGCTCTGTTCCCACCGGTAGACCGTGCCGAACTCCGCCAAGCGCACGGGCAGGTCGCGATAGCTGTGGGGCTGGGAGGCGAAGATCTTGATGTGGTGCGGACAGTTCATCGGCTTCAGCATGAAACCGTTGAGCAGCTGATCGTCGGGTTTGACGCGATCGGGAGCGATCGTCTCGCGACCGGTGCGGGCGTTGACCTGCGCGGCGAGGCGGGCTGAAACGGCTTCGAGTCGGGCGTAGGCTTCGCCGCAGGAGCAACCTTCGCTCAACACCTGGGCGAGCGACTCGTTTTCCATGACAGGAGCGAACTGCGACTCCTTGTAATAGGGAAAGTGCCCTGAAGTTTTGTAGAGCTCGAGCTTGCCGATGTGTGGGGTGAAGACTTGCGAGTATCCCTGCTTGCGCAGTTCGCCGCCAATGAAGTCCTGCAACTCCTGCCGGATGATGGAGCCGTTGGGCGTCCAGAGGATCAGGCCCTGGCCGACGTCCTCGTCGATGTGGAAGAGCTTCAGATCGCGGCCGAGCTTTCGATGGTCGCGGGATTTGGCCTGCTCGAGACGCTCGAGGTATTGGGCGAGTTCATCCTTCGTGGGGAAAGCGGTGCCGTAGATGCGTTGGAGCTGTTTGTTTTTTTCGTCACCGCGGTGGTAGGCGCCGGCGATGGAGAGCAGCTTGAAGGCCTTCAGCTTGGAGCTGTAGCGCACGTGGGTGCCGGCACAGAGGTCCATGAACTCGCCGTTTTGATAGATCGAAATGGCTTCCCCCTCGGGAATGTCGGCGAGACGACCGAGCTTGTAACGGGCCTGGCCGCGTGACGTGAGGATCTCAATGGCCTCGGCCCGGGCGACCTCTTTGCGAAGGAAGGGCTGGTTCTCCTCGGCGACCTTCTTCATCTCGGCCTCGATCTTTGTGAGGTCGTCCAAGGTGAATTTGTGGTCGAGGTCGAAATCGTAGTAAAATCCCGTGTCGGTGGGCGGTCCGATGTCGAGCTTGGCGTCCGGGAAAAGACGCAGGACCGCCGTCGCAAGGATATGCGCGCCGGAGTGACGGAGTTCTTCGAGCGGAGACATGGACATGGGGGAAGAGAAAGGCTGAAGGGCTGAAGGACTGAAAGGCTGAAAAAAAACGGCGAGGGGTGAAGCGGCAGGAGCCGGGAGGACCGTGAACTGAAAGTTAAATGCAAATTCGTGGTTTGATTGCCAGGGCGACCGTCCTAGATCGAAGGAATTGCTATCGGTGGAACGTCTTCTCGGATCCTCGAAGCACTTTCCTTTGGAGATTACGCTTTCGAGTGGCGACAAGCATGTGATCGAACACCCCGATCACGCGACGGTTCATCCCAAGACGGGGGACCTCATCATTTTCCCCGATGAAGGAGAAGAGTTCTCACTGGCCATCAATCCTTCGCAGATTGTATCGATTCGTCCGTTACGCCGAAAGGGTCGGGCTGCCTGATGGCTATTTTCTAGCCGCCTCCAGATCATACCCATCCTTGCGGTCGAGCATCGCCCAGCCGGCGGCGGCGATTTCTTTGCGCAGGGCATCGGCGGCGGTCCAGTCCTTGGCCTGCTTCGCGGCCCAGCGTTTTTCTGCGAGCTCGGATATTTCGGCAGGGGCGGCGGGGCCTGCTTCCTTTTCGGTTAGCTTGAAACCCAAGGCGAAAAGGACCCGATCGAAGGCGGCAAGGTCGCCGGCATGCGCGGGCTGGTGGTCGTAGCTGTTGATCAGGCCAAAGAGCGCGCCCAGCGCGGCCGGCGTGTTGAGGTCCTCGCGCAACGCGGTCAGGACGGTGTCGAATCGGACCGCGGGATCGGTCGCGGCCGCGAAACCGCGCTTCACGAGCTGGGTGCGAAACCCAAGCAGGCTGGCAAGGGCCTTTTCGCCGGCATGGAGAGTATCGAGGGTGAAGTTGAGCTGCTTGCGGGGGTGTCCCGCGAGCAGCGCGTAACGCAGCGCCATCGGGCTGAAGCCCTTGGCCTTGAGATCGTCGAGGGTGTACAGATTGCCGAGCGATTTGCTCATCTTCTTCCCGTCCACCAGCAGGTGCTCGCTGTGATACCAGTGATGGGCCAACGTCGTTCCGTTGCAGCACTGGCTTTGGGCGATTTCGTTTTCGTGGTGAGGGAAAAGCAGATCGACGCCCCCGGTGTGCAAATCGATCGTGGGACCAAGCAGCGCCTTGCTCATGGCGCTGCACTCGATGTGCCAGCCGGGCCGGCCTTCGGCGGCGCCCTCGGGGCCGGGCCACTTGACGTCGCCGTCGTCGGGTTTGTACGCCTTCCACAGGGCGAAGTCGCTGCCGTCCTCCTTTTCATCGGCGTCGGTCGCGTCGGCCTTCAGCGCGGTGCCGACCTTGAGCTCGCGTTCCTTGACCCGGGAGAGCGCTCCGTATCCACCGAATGACGACACCTTGAAATAAACCGAGCCGTCGGCGGCGCGGTAGGCGTTGCCCTTGCGCATGAGCACCTCGATCATGTCGACCTGCTCGCGCATGAAGCGCGGGTCTGTCGCGCGAGGCTCCTCGTGCGGACGCAGGCAATTGAGCGCGTCGCAGTCGGCATGGAATTTATCCGTCCACTGCCGCGTGACGTCGCCCAGCGGACGTTCCTCTTCACGGGATCGCCGGATGGTCTTGTCGTCGACGTCCGTGAGATTGCGAACGTGCTTCACCTTGTCGGATCCAAACTCGAGATCGAGCAGGCGGCGGAGAACATCGTTGACGACGAACGTCCGGAAATTGCCGATGTGCGCAGGCGCGTAAACGGTCGGTCCGCAATTGTAGAACCGAAAGATGCCGTCCGGCTGCGCAGGGCGCAGGGCGCGGGTTTCCCGGGAAAGCGAATCGAAGAGCGAGATGGACATGGAGCGAGGAAGGCGGCCGCGGAGAAGATTTGCGTGAAGCGGGAAAGAATGGCGGTTTAGGGGCTTACTCAAGCGTTTCCATGGACTCTTCCGACCGACTCGACCTCGCCCTGCGTCCCCGCCGCCTTCGCCGCAACTCCGGCCTGCGAGCCCTCGTTGCGGAAACCGTCTTGCGACCGGCGGACTTCATCGCGCCGCTTTTCGTCGTGGACGGTAGAGGCGAACCCGAGGAGATCGCCTCGATGCCCGGCGTGTTTCGTCTAAACATGCAGGATCTGGTCAAGGAGTGCCGTGCCTTGAGCAAGCTGGGCATCCACGCGGTGGCCTTGTTCCCCAAGTTGGAGTCCAAGCTCAAGGACGACGAGGGCTCGCGAGCACTGGACCCGGAGACGCTGGTGTTGCGGGCGGTGCGCGCCGTGAAGAAAGCCGTGCCCGACCTGCTGGTGATCACGGATGTCGCGCTCGATCCCTACACCAATCACGGACACGACGGGGTGCTGAACGTGGCGCGCGACGACGTCGACAACGATCGGACGGTCGCGATCCTCGCCAAAATGGCGGTCCTGCAGGCGCGGGCAGGGGTGGATCTGGTGGCGCCATCGGACATGATGGATGGGCGTGTCGGCGCAATTCGCGGCGCGCTTGATGCGGCGGGATACATCGGGACGGGCATCGTGGCGTATTCATCGAAGTTCAATTCCGCCTACTACGGCCCTTTTCGCGAAGCGGTGGGGAGCGCGCAGGCGGCAGGCACGAAGCTGCTCAGCAAGGCGACCTATCAACTCGATCCGGGCAATCGTCGGGAGGCGGTGGAGGAGGCGTTGATCGACGAGGCGGAGGGTGCGGACATCATCATGGTGAAACCGGCCGGGCCCTATCTGGATATCATTCGCGAGGTGCGCGACGCGGTGTCCAAGCCGGTGGCGGCGTATCAGGTATCCGGCGAGTACGCACAAATTCACGCGGCCGCACGCCTGGGGTGGCTGGATCTGGCGCGCACGCGGAATGAATCGCTGCTGGCGATCAAGCGCGCGGGGGCTGACATGATCTTGACGTACTTCGCCAAAGATATGGCGAAGGAGCTTCGCTGAGGAAGAACGCGGGCGCAGGGACGCGCCCGCCCACCACTGCTGCACGATCGGTGCGGACCGCGGTGGACGCGCGGGTCCCTCCGCGCGTGGTTTGAAAAACGTCACGCCCTGCGTCGCAGGGGTGCCGTCCTTCGACGCAGCGGGCGCAGGGACGCGCCCACCCACCACTGCTGCACGATCGGTGCGGACCGCGGTGGACGCACGGGTCCCTCCGCGCGTGGTTTGAAAAACGTCACACCCCACGTCGCAGGGGTGCCGTCCTTCAACGCAGCGGGCGCAGGGACGCGCCCGCCCACCGGGACGCCCTCTAAAATCCTCGTTTTCCCTCCCTGGGCGGTCGGGATTTTCGTCGGCAACTCAGAAGGCCGAGCGCGGCACCTGAATCGAATCGCCCGGCATCAGGCGCAGGTCTTCGGCCGGGTTGCGTTGGGCGAGGGTGACGTTGAAGGGGTAGGCGTTCTGCTCGCGCACAAGGCTGACCGAGGCCTCCCGGGCGTAGAGGGTGAAGCCGCCGGCCGCTTGGATCGCCTTGGTCACGGTCAGATCGGGGGTCCAGACGATGCGTCCCGGTCGTTGGACTTCGCCGCCGACATAAACGTAGCGCTCGGTGACTGACACGGAAACGTCGACCGTCGTGTAGATTCGCTTGGTGACGTAGGTTTCCCGGATGCGTTGCGAGAGGTCCGAAGGAGTTATCCCTGCCGCGTTCACGATGCCAATGAGGGGCAGGCTGATGACTCCCTGGTCGTCAATCTGGACAGCATTGGTACTCGGATCCGGCACGCCTTGAATGGCCACGACCAGACTGTCGCCCGGCCGGAGCAAGGCTGCGGACGTGGCGTCCGGAATGCGGGGATTACTGGCGAGCGGAGCCTGACCGGTACTGCACGCGCCTAGCAAGACGGCCCAGGCGGTCACGGTCAGGAGCGCGAGGGTGCGCAAGGAAGCGGGGACGGCCATGGATGTAGCTTCGGCGGGCGCTTGGACGGACGAAAGCAAAAACAAAAAGGGCCGACCCTTGCAGGCCGGCCCGGTAAAAATCAGCGGCGCTTGCGGGCGCCGCGCTTGGGAGACTCATCCTCGTCGGCGTCTTCCTTCTTGTCGTCTTTGTCTTCGTCCTCCTCGTCGTCGTCGTCGTCGCCGTCCTTCTTCTTTTCTTTGCCCTCCTCATCCTCGTCAGCCTCTTCGTCCTCATCCCATTTCAGGGAAGAGTCGTTCTTGAGGGCCTCTTCGTCCGCTTCGTCGACGTCGGGCAGCTCCTCGTCGTCAATCTCTTCATCGGACGCGGACGAGCGTTCGCCTTCCTCTTCACCTTCCCAGCCGGCGGGCGTGTAGTCGAGGATGGCGGTCAGTTCCTCGAAGCAATGGACCGCGCGGCCTTCGATAAAGCTGGCGTTCTGATCCTCACGGATCTCGTCCTCAACTTCATCGACGGTGAGCTTGGCCTCGAAATTGAACAGGTCGTTGAGCATCTTGACCCGGCAGCGGGTGAGATGATCGAGCAGGTCGGCGTAGGGGCCGTTTTCTTCGTCGAGGATGTCCGGCAGCGCGAAGAGTTTCTCGTCGGATTCGAAAATCGAATCCTTCACACGCTTCAGACGGACGCGTCCGTTACCGAGGTCCTTCTGAATGCGGAACGGGATGAAGGCCACCTCCATGTGATCCTGATCGAATCCATAGTCACGCATGGGCTCGACCAGTTCGACCAGGTGAGCGACCTGCCGTGGATCAATCAGGCTGAGCCCGTCGGTGTCCCAGCGTACGGGGTCGCTGACTTCTTCGACCCACCAATTGTGATCTTCACCGAGACGGACGATGCACCAGTCGAGGATTGCGGAGGATTTGGCCATGTTCTTTGCGGAGTGCGGTAGAGCGGAGCAAAAGACCCCGGTTACGACGGAGTCAAATCGCTAAAGTAACTTTTCGTCGACTTTTGCAAGACCCCCCCGGCCGATGTGTTCGCACCAGAAATTTTCGCGCAGCGTGCGGTGGGTAAGGTTAAAAACAAGCACAAAAGAAGGGGTATTTGTCCGGTTCGCGCCATGGGAGGAATCCGGGCGGTCGCTCCGGGCAGGGTCTTGCGTTCGGGAAGTCCCCGCGCAGTGTCGCGCGCGATGGATCTTCTCTACGAAAAAGTGATGCGCCGGTGGCTCTTTCGTTACGATTCCGAACGGGCGCATGAGTTGGGCGTGAAGGCAATGGCATGGCTGGGCGCGGTTTCTCCCGCGTGTCGCCTTCTGGAGCGCTGGGCGCAGCTCCCATCGGGGCGATTTGGTCCGGTCGAGGCCTTCGGGCTGAAGTTTCCCAACGCGGTCGGTCTGGCGGCCGGTTTCGATAAGAATGCCGCTGCCTGGCCGGCGGCGGCCGCCCTGGGCTTTGGCCACGTGGAGATCGGCACGGTCACGGCGCTTGCCCAGGGCGGTAATCCAAAACCACGCATGTTCCGCTATCCCTCGCAGGAGGGGGTGATCAACCGGATGGGTTTCAATAATCAGGGCGCCGAGGCGGTCGCGGCGCGGCTTGCGCGGCAACCGGGTCCGGGGCGGCGGCGCATTCCCTTGGGCGTGAATCTCGGCAAATCCAAGACTACGCCGCTCGATCAGGCGACGGCCGATTACCTGGCGAGTTTTGCGAAGCTAGCGGATTACGCTGATTATCTTGTGCTCAATGTCTCAAGTCCCAACACCCCGGGATTGCGCACCCTGCAGGACGCGGGACCCCTGAGGGAGTTGCTCGGGGCGGTCACGACGGCAAACCGGGAGCGTGCAACGGCGAAAGGCGCCCGGCGGATTCCGGTCTTGCTGAAGATCGCGCCGGATCTGAGCTGGCCGCAGATTGACGCCGCCTTGGGCGTGATCGCGGAGTTCGGTCTCGATGGTATCATTGCAACGAATACGACGTTGGCCCGGCCGGGACCGTTTGCGACGGTGAACGAGACCGGAGGATTGAGCGGGGCTCCCTTGCGCGCGAGGTCGACCGAGATCGTCGCCTATATTGCACGCACGACCGGCGGTCGTCTCCCGATCATCGGCGTGGGCGGGATCACCGACCCGGCCGGCGCCGGCGAGAAACTCGATGCCGGTGCCACGTTGGTGCAGGTCTATACGGGGATGATCTACCGCGGTCCGTTCTTCGCGCGGGCGCTCGCCCACGGGCTTTCGGACCGGCAACGCATCGAGGGATAACGCCGCCGCTGCGGGCGGCGAAAACTCCAAACGCCAAAGGTCCAAATGCCAAATGGGCGGCAGTCACGTCATCGGATTCGCGGGCCGTCCAATGGCGCGTATCTTTACGCACTTTGAGATTTGGACGTTTGGCGTTTGGGATTTGCGCCAATGCGCTTAGATTGACCAATCCCACGCCATCATCTCGGCGGCGTCCCGGTGTTCGACGGCCTTTTCCTTTTTCCGGCGCGAGCGAATGACGAGATTTTCGTTCTTGTAATAGGCGATGCTGTTGGGGGGAACGGATTCGAGGATCCACACATTGGCGCCGATGATGGCGTGGGCACCGATGCGCGTATCGCCCCCCAGGATGGTGGCGTGGGCGTAGATCGTGACCGATTCGCCGATATCCGGATGACGTTTCACGCCCTTGATCGGGTTGCCCTGATTGTCGACCTCGAAGGACTTCGCTCCCAAGGTGACCCCTTGGTAGATCTTCACGTGATTGCCGATCCGCGCGCTTTCGCCGATGACGACGCCGGTGCCGTGGTCGATGAAGAAGTGGGTGCCGATCTGCGCGCCGGGATGGATGTCGGTGCCCGTGCGCTCGTGCGCATACTCGGTCAGCATGCGCGGGAGCAGGGGAACGCCGAGTTTGTAAAGAACGTGGGCGATGCGCTGGATCGAGATCGAGAGGACGCAGGGGTAGGCGAGGATGATTTCCTCGACGCTCCGCGCCGCCGGATCGCCCGCATAGGCGGCGGCGACATCCGTCTGCACAATGCTTCGCACCGCCGGCAAGGCCTCCAGCAGGCTGCGCGTGTGGGCCTGCGCCTGGGACGCGGGCTCCTCGCTCTGGGCGAAACGCAGACTCTTTTCGATTTCGGCGGCGAGGTGGCGGGCGACCGCCTGAAGACGCTGTCCGGTGACCGTGGGAACATCGCTCTTGTTAAGGGGTTTTTGGTCGAAAAACCCCGGGAAAAGCAGGTGCATGAAATCGGAGGCGAGTTGGTTCACCGATTCCTGATCCGGCAGATTGATACCGTCGAAGTGGTTGATACCACCCTCTTTCTCGTAGGAGGCCAGCAGGGCATTCTGGATGTCGGCGAGCTTCATGCGTGAGGTAACCAAGCAGCTTTGGGGACGAAAGCGATGGGTCAAAGCGGATTTTGGCAAAAGCGCATTTCCGGGCTTTACAAGAACCGGGGCATCTTGCTTAGTCCGCCTTCCCTTGGTTTGAAAACGCTCAGGTGGTGGAATTGGTAGACACACACGTTTGAGGGGCGTGTGCCGAAAGGCGTAAGGGTTCGAGTCCCTTCCTGAGCACCACTTAAATTATTAACGGATAATATTTTAACCGCGGAAGGCGTAAATGTGGGCGGCCTCCACGATAGCGAGCTCGCCGTTGGTCGTGAGTCGATAGCCAAGGCTAACCCGAGATCGTCAGGCAGTTCCTGAGTGTTTCACCGGGACGTTGGACTCCGCTTCTCATTCTCGTATCTCCATGGCAGCGATTTCCGTTTCGCTCCAGCACACTTCGACCACCGGGATTTCCCATTGATCGGCTTTGGGCGTTCGTGACGGATCGCTGTCACCTGCGGTGGCACGTCGGCGAATGATTCCTATAATCCGTGACTGTTGAACGTAAGGGATTCGGGGCATCCACTTCTCGCGGCCGGCAGCGGACAATGCGGCAATGGCCGTACCTGACTCTGCCAGGAGGAATACTTGATTTCCTTGCGGATGAAATCGAAGAGGGGCGCCGACTTCCGCCTCTGCAAGCGCAACCGGGACGGGATCGTCGGCCGCGTGGTTGCCGGCATAGCTGAGGAACATCTCGGACGGATGCAGCGCAGCGTAGCGCCGGGCTGACCAAGCTCCGTCCTTGGCCAAGGGGCCTTCCTCCCGAGGGGAACGGTCGATGACGTACTGACCGCTGATTTCGGCAGCGAATGGATTCCGTCGATCCCGGCGTACCAAGACGCAAAGCGTTTCTTTGGCCCGGGTCATCGCAACGTAGAAAACCCGACGCTCTTCCTCCCTCGATGCCTTGTCGCCCTGCTGACGCCAGCCTCCGTCCGCCACGACGACGTGACCAAACTCCAGGCCTTTCGCCTTGTGAGCGGTCGTGAGAACCACGCCATTTCCCGTGCGATCATGTCGTTTGCGTTCAGCGATCGCTTCTCCAAAGAAGTCCCGAATAAGCGATACGGGAGCCTCGGCCTCGCCTGCCTCGCTGGCCCATTCCGACCAGATTTCCTGGAGAAACTGCCACCACCGGTGGGATGGCGCCTTTCCTTGGAGCTTTGCCAATTCGCCCTTTGCCCGCTTCGCGTCCCATGTTTCGTGACGATGTTCTCCCAAGTGCGTGAGCCAGCGGTCCACTTCCCGTATCTTGAAGGGCGATGCGACCACTTCATCCTCCGCGCGCCAGTCCACCGGGAGGTTGAGCTCCTCCAGACCAGCGCGGATCATGATCAATTCGCTTCGCGTCCTTGAGAGGACAGCGAAATCACTTAACCGGACTTCGGGCGAAAGAGTACTCATACGCATGATTTCCTGCGCGATGAACGCCGCCTGTTGCTTTTCATTGCGAACGCTGACGCGCTGCACATTGCCCTGCGTCAACGGATCGATTTCGGTCCATGCTCCCCCCTCCGGGTCGTCCCGACGCTTATGGTTCACGCGGATGGGTTGAGCCACCTTCATGCGATCGGTGTTCTGGGCAATCAGCTGATTCGCCGTCGCGATGATCGCATGCGTGGATCGATAGTTCTCCGTCAGGTAGTGCTCGTCTGCCGTGTAGTCCTGCTGGAAACGCCGGATGAACGCGACATTGGCGCCCTTGAATCCATAGATCGATTGGTCGTCGTCCCCGACCGCCATGATGGCGAGTTTCCGGTCATCATCGGCCTCGTGCCGGCCTGCGATGGCCGAGATGAAGGCGTACTCCCGTTCGTCCACGTCCTGGTACTCGTCCACGAGAATGTGACTGAAGCCGGCGAGAATCCGGTCGCGCATCTCCTCGGTATCCATGCTCACATTTTTGCTCGTGAGCAGGACGGTGGCATCCTCAAGCAGCGTGGAGAAATCGGGCATCTCGTCTTGATTGCCTCCCAGAAAACTCCGACCGAGCAGGCGAAGGGCGAGCCCGTGGTAGGTCTGGATCGTGACTCCATAGGCGGCCTTCCCGACCAGCCGATAAATTTGACGCTTGAGTTGGAGGGCTGCGTGACGGTTGAAGCAGGCCACGAGGATGCGCTCCGGTTTGATGCGGTGCACGCGGAGCAGGTAGCCGCAGCGGTGAGCCACGACCCGGGTCTTGCCGGACCCGGGACCCGCCAGCACGAGCATGTTGGTCTCGGGTGCCTCGGCCACGATGGCTTGTTGAATCGGATTCTGAAGCGAATCGACAATCTTGCGGTACGAGTCGATCCCGGTGGCCCGCTGATAGACTTCTCGATTCTCCCGAAGGAAGCGCGCGGCAAAAGCCTCCTTGCCCATCTCAAAGTAGGCCCTGATCAGCCGCAGGTGCTGACCGAGCCGCTCGATGCCGGCTCGGGCGTACTCGCCCATGACGTGGATCTGAAAAACCTTTTCCGAATAATGGACGAGCAGGGTGGAGTAGTCGCCTTTGGTGAAGCGGCGCCATTGCTTGCCGGACGTTTTTTCGAGTACGCGCAGGGTCATCGATTGGGCGATCAATGCCTTCCCATTGCGGAGTTCGATGACCGAGGTGTCGTGAAGATAGACGAGGAGGTATTGAATCAAACCCGTCAGGTCGTGGATGGACCCAACATGAGGCGAGACCTCCAAATCGCCTCGCAGTGCATTGACGATCTCCGTTTCGCCGAACTCCACCAGCGCATCGGTCCCCGCACTTGCTGGCTGCTCTTTCGCCTTCCGCAGAAGTAAGGAGACGATCACGGCTGCGGCCGCGTTGCGGAGGCGGGTGAGTTCGATCACCTCTGTCCAGGAGGCGTTTAACTTGAGCTGGTGAAAATCCTTCCGATGGAACGCGAGTTGAATGAGGGGCGTGGCTTTGCCGAACTTGCGCCCGTCGGATTCGAGGCGCCGGAAAGTATCGACCAGTTCGTGCGGCAGGCAGGTGTGGCCGTCGTCCAGCAGCTTTTGGTTAAGGCGCCTGAGATTCAGGGCCGTCCACCCCTCAGGATCCGGTTCCAGATCACGCAGCGTTTCAAGGAGACCTCGTTCACGGCGAGCCAGGGCCTGAAGATCCTGGGATGCCTGACCACCGCGCCCGACCCGCAGCCGTGCGCTGAAGAGAACATCCTTTGAAATGAGCCCGACTTCGGGACGCGCCATTTCGTTCAGGACGGCGAAGACAGGCGTGTATTGGCTGATCTGCTCGTAGCGGCGGGCGCGCATCTGCTCGTACATGGTCCGCATGCCCCGGAGCTCGGCGAAATCATCCAAGCGAAGAGACTTCCCTTCGGCGTCCTCAAGAAGGAGGTGGATCACTTCGAGCCAGAGCCCCGCCTTCCATTGGGGGAGGTCCAGACGTGCGATTCGGGTTTGCGCCTCGTCTTCGCTTGCGACGAGGGGCCGCGCTTGGAAGACGCGGTTGGCGTTTTCGTCGCGTTGGAGGAAGCCCTGTTTTTCCAGAACGGCCAACGCGGTGCGTACCTTGGTGCCGCGCTGGGCGTCCTCTTCGTCCGACAGGTTGGACGGCACCATGCCGCCATCGAGGAGTTCCGAGACGGTCACGGTGATGGGTTTACCCTCGCCTCGATCGACACGACGAATCGAACGCCAGATGTGATCGATCTCCCGCTTCTCAATCTTCGATAGCGCGTGAAGACCAAACTGCGTTTCGAGGTCCTCCGGGTTGTAGAGGAGCACGCACTCCGCTGGCTCGCGGTCGCGTCCGGCTCGGCCCGCCTCCTGAAGATAGTTTTCGAGCGATCCGGGGGTGTCGGAGTGGATGACGAGACGGATGTTCGCTTTGTCGATGCCCATGCCGAACGCGTTGGTGGCGACGACGACCTGAAGGCGTCCGGCAAGAAAGTCGTCGAGAACGGCTTTCTTCTGTTCGGATTCCAAGCCGGCATGAAACGCGGCGCAGGCCCAGTTTCGCGGCGGCGCAGCGAGGAAGAGAGCGAGGTCAGCGACGCGATTTCGGGTCGCAGCAAAGACGACCGCGGCCCCGAGACCATTTCCGATTCGGCTGCTGAGCAGATCGTGAACGCGAAGCGATTTCTCCGGCTCCCTTACTTCCTCGATCTGGTAGCTCAGATTCTCGCGATTTGTGCCGCCATCGAGCAGGACGAGACTGAGGTTCAGCGTATTCCTGAAGTGCGTGATGATCTCGTTCTTGACCTCGTCCTTGGCGGTGGCGGTCACGCACATTACCTGGGGGACAGGCACCCCCTGGTCGTCGGCCAGCTCCTTGATGAAGCGGGCAATGTACACGTAGTCCGGGCGGAAGTCGTGTCCCCACTGAGAAAGGCAATGCGCCTCGTCGAACACCCAGCAGCCGATCTCCCGTTGAATAATGGTTTTCCGGAAGGAGCTGTTCCGAAGCTGCTCAGGTGAAACGTAGAGAATGCCGACGCCGCCCAGGCGGACCGCTTCGCGCACCTCCGCCTTCTCGGGCGGTGTTTGCAGGCCGTTGAGCGTGGCCGCGCACGTGACCGAGGACTTCTCGACCAGTCCGTCCACCTGATCCTTCATCAACGCTTGAAGCGGCGTGATCACAACGGTCAGTGCGCCGCTCGTGAAGTAGCGGTAGAGCGCAGGGACCTGAAAGCAAAGCGACTTGCCACCGCCTGTGGGCAGGATTGCGAGGACGGATTCGCCGGCCATGCCCTGCCGCACGATTTCCCGCTGCAGGCTGACTCCCGGAGTGCCGGGAAGGGCCGGCTCTGTACGGTAGTCGTCGTATCCAAAAAAGCGTTTCAACTGCTTGGTGGGGTCCTGTACCTCACTGCACCACGGGCAATGGGCGTCCCCGCACGGGGTCTGCCGCAGGCGATGGACGGTGGGAAGCGTGCGGGGGAACTGACGGCGCACCCAGCCGGGCATGACGGAGTCGCTTCCCGCGACCCCGAGCCACGCGAGGACGTAGGCCAGTGCGGCCGCGTGTTCGTGCTCCTGGTCGAGTCGCGCCCATTCCTTCGCTGCCGCCTTCGGACAAGTAACGCCCGCCGTGAGTTGCATCCACCTCTCATGCGACTCGGAAGACGATAGCGCCGGCACCCGAAGTGACTCAAAAAGAAGGTCGAAGCCGAGCGAGGCGTTCCACGGCAATCGTGCCTTGAGCAGCAACCAGCGAATCAGAGCAAGCGGAGTCGCGGCAGGAGGGGTCGCGACGGCGCTTGAAAAGACGCCAATTGCATCGCCAAGGACGGCCTGGCTGGAATCGCAGTCGCGCACCGGGTGGCTTTTGGAGGACCGGGTGAGCCGGTCGTTCTTGATCAGCCGATGGTAGGGGTTTCGCGGAAAGGCGAGGGGAGAGACGAAGAGCGTGTCGATGACCGGCAGAGCCTTGAGCTCGGGGATGCCATAAGCCGCATCGAGCAACGGCAGGTCATGGAGGACGATGTTATGCCCCGCGACGAAGTCGGCCTTCCCGGCGATCGCCCTGATTTCGCGAACGAGTTTGGTGACTCCTTTTGCGCCTACCGCCTCATGCCGGAACGAGTTGCCGAATATCGCACCGATCGCGAAGATGTCCCCTCCCGGCACCGCCTCAATATCGACAAAAATCCCTTTCCCCGGGTGTGATGGAGGCGGGGAGGGGGCGTTCACCTGTTAGGTCTATCGGTCCGCTGATCTGAAAGTTGAGCCCAACGAAAGTTCACCAGCGATGTTTCCGTCTGGGCCTCTGATTGTTAGAAAGGCGAAGCCGATGACAAGAGAGCATGCAGCAGGCCGACTACGCCCTTTTATTGTGGCGAGGAATCGGCGCATCGAATATGCCGGGGCGATACACCACATGATTGGGGTGACGACGCAATTGCGCCGGATCCGGCGTCCCGTCTCGCTGGTTGGCTCAGACCTTGCGGATGGGGTAACCGAATTCCGTGCGCGCCTACGTCACCCGCTTCCAAGGAGAAAAGTTGCACATATCGGCCTTGGCCCCGTCCGGCTCGGCCAACCCCGTCCGGCTCGGCCAAAGAAGCCGGCGCATCGCATCCGAACCACTCTGCGTTCACTTTGCTGGATGCGGGGCGGCCGTATGGACCGCTCGAAGCCGTTGAACGGGCGCTGCGTATCCATCCCGACTGGGTGAAGGATGCCGGGCAATCCCGGCGATTCATGAGTTATACTTTACATCTGGTCGGACTATATGTACATTACGCTAGCATGAATACTCCTCGGCCATTTTGGACTGACCGCTTGGAGGTGGCTTGGAAGCAGGCGTCCATCGCTTGGCTGGCCGGGGTGCGCCGTTCGGGCAAGACGACGCTGGCGCAAAGTCTAGCGTCAGACCGCGCGCTGTATGTAAATTGCGACCTGCCGGTTACTGAGGAGAGGGTGCGCGATCCGGTGCTGTTTTTCCGCCAATGTGACAAACCGGTGGTGGTGTTCGATGAGATCCACCAGTTGCGCGATCCTAGCCGGTTACTGAAGATCGCGGCGGACGAGTTTCCGAACCTGCGCGTGCTGGCGACGGGTTCCTCCACGCTGGCAGCGAGTAAGAAGTTCAGCGATTCGCTCACCGGCCGAAAGCGGCTGTTGCATCTGGTGCCAGTCCTCACCGGCGAACTCGCGGCCTTTGGTGCCACGTTGCAAAAGCGACTCTACCACGGGGGGCTGCCGCCCGCGCTGCTGGCAGACAAGAAGGAGCCCGCGTTCTACCGTGAGTGGCTCGACTCGTTTTTCGCGCGGGACATCCAGCGGCTGTTCGCCTTTCGCGACATCAACAAGTTCAACGCGCTGTTCGAATACGTGCTCCGCCAAAGCGGCGGACAGCTGGAGGTTTCCCGCATGGCCTCGGCGCTGGGGGTTTCCCGCCCGACGGTCGAAAGTCACCTGCAGGCGCTCGAAATCACCAAGGCTCTCACGCTGGTGCGCCCGTTCCACGGCGGCGGCCAGGGCGAGATCGTGCGCCAGCCCAAGGCCTATGCGTTCGACACGGGTTTCGTGAGCTTCGCGCGAGGCTGGGATCCGCTCCGTCCCGCTGATCTGGGCGTGCTCTGGGAGCATCTGGTCGTGGAAGCGTTTCAAGCTGGCTGGCCCGATGAGCCGATCAGGTATTGGCGCGACAAGGCGGGGCGCGAAGTCGACTTCGTGCGCCCACGCGGACGCGATGCGGTGGACGCTTACGAATGCAAATGGAATCCCGAGGCCTTTGACGCCGATGCCCTCAAGGTCTTTCGCGCCGCCTATCCCAAGGGGAAAAACTACCTGCTCGCTCCGGTCACCGGCCCGGCCTATGCGAAACGGGTGCAAGGCTTGGAGCTGACCGTTTGTGGGTTGGAGGCGCTGGAATGAAAGTCATCCCACGGGGTCAGCAACGGTCTTTCAGGCGAGCGGATATTCAGGTTGTTTGAGGAGTTGATTTAGCAGGATGACCAGTTTGTACATGACTGCGGTGAGGGCTGCTTTCTTGGCCTTGGGGTCGTAAGCGAGAAGGTGAACCGCCTGGGGCGCACTCTTGGCGAGATGCGCATGAAAAACCGCGAGCAGACGGCGGAAATCTTCTTGAGGATCGAACCTGACACTGACCCGCGCCCGCTTCTCGTGGGAGAATCGTTGCTGGAGTTGGGCGAGGAAGGCGAGAGCGAGCATGGAGCGGGCTGAAAATTTAACCGCAGCTGGCGCGGATGGGCGTGAATTAGATGAGGGATATTTGGTGCTGAATAACGAAGGCGTCGGCCTCGGGGGCATCGACGAGATCGGCCACAGGGCTTTCGCGGAGCAGCGGAATGAGGGGCGCACGCTCAAAGAGGGCGATGCAGGGCTGATTATCGAAGCGGCCGCAGTAGCGCAGACCGTCGAAGTTGGCGGGGTGTCTCTGAATCGCCAGGCCCCAGGTTTTCGGACCCGAGAGGTCGGTGTGGATGAGTGCGCTCACGTCCACTTTTGCCCGGCTGCGCGTCAGTTCGTCGGTGAGGTCACAAAGCCGAAGTTCGGGCACTTGGACATGACTGAGCGCGCGCGTTGTCCAAAGTCCCATCGGAACGCGAGCATTCACATTCAGAATGTCGTCGCCGAAACGTTCCCAGATGCAGGTGGTCAATTCCTCGCCCAGATAAAGCAGTTTGGCTGGACAGTCGGCGTGGCTGAAGCGGTGCTCGCGATTAATGCTGAAGTAGAGCGCGGACTGGCCTTGGCCGTGGAGTCGCCAAAGTGTCCGCGCCGGGTAAGGAGTCACCGGCACGTCCAAGGCGGAAAATTCCGGTGGTGGCAGGCGGAGTGGACGTTGCTCGGGCATGCGTGCCGGGGAGAGGCCTATTCGGTGTAACCTTCGGCCGCGCTTTTGACGGCTTCGACGTCACCCCGGCGCAGGACGTCGAGCGGGCGCTCCTGGTTGAGCGAAGCGCGTTTGTTGAGGAAAAATAGGACCGCGCCCCAATCGTCTACCCCAGGGGAGGTGCGAAGGATGGCGAGCACCTCCTCCAAGCCGGGTAAGAAACCTTGGGGCGTAAACTGCCAGACGGGGAAACGCACCGCGTTCTGGCGGCTTTCGCGCCAGCCGAGTAGCTGGCCCTTCTTAAAACGATCCAGCACTGCCGTTTTGGTAATGTTGCCAAGAAATTCCCGCGCCCCTTCAGCTGAGACACTGCCGCCCTCCTCTTTCTTGACGTTTTCGCGAGCGAGGACGCCGCGCACCATGGCGGTGGCCAGACCACTCTGCGGTTTTTTGGATCCTGCCAGATTACGAGTAGCGGCGAGGACTATGAACTGAGCAACCTCGGTGACGTCATGCCGGGAGAGAAGCGCTTGAAATAGGTCCTCGATTTTGGACACATCTTTGCGCCAAGTCGCAGGCACCTCGGTGGGGATGCTATAACCCATGCGAGGCGTGGTCGGATGGTCTAGTGTGGTTGGCATGACGGAATATTCCGCCTACTTGTCAAGTTTGTCAAGTTTGACAAGTTTATTGTGTCAAGATGGTGACAAGGATCGGAAATTGAAGGACGTGCTGGTCCTCTTGACGTCACGCAACGTCCGCGACGTGGTGCGTCGATACTCAATCGCCTTCGCCGACGTCATGCCGGTCGAGGCATTGAGGACGACCTCCCTGCCCAAGCTGCGGAATTTCGGGGCAAAGGAACTTCCGCGAATGATGACGGCCTTCGCGTCCGGAAAAACCCGCAGATCGGGCCGTCGCGCCAGCGGTTGAAGAAGATTACGCCTGCCTCATACGGGACTGGAGGGTGTGAGGGGCGAACGAGGATCGAAGATAGAAATCAGGAACGGCACCGCCCCTTCACGAACGCATGGGACAGGAGGGCGCAGAGGCAGCAGAGTCAGCGATATCATGCCGCCGGGTTTCTCCGTTCCTTCTGCGAACTCATGTGAAAATTTGGACAGAAAAAAGGTCGTGCTCGCTGTTCCGCAGATTGCGATGACCTTGAAAGGTGGCCACGCGTTCTCCCGTGCCCGTATCCCAACCGTGCTTTAATTGCGGGAGTTTCATGCCAACGAGTAAATACGCGATATCAACATTAGTGTTGATTAGACGTATTTATGATTCACATCATGCCCAGACGATTCCATGCTTTCCGAACGCCAGGCCATTGAAGTCTTCCACCTTCTTTTCGTCGCTCAATTAGGGCGACGGGTCGACAAGGCTTTGTTCGCAATCAAAGGGGGCTGCAATCTTCGCTTCTACTGCCGCAGCATTCACTATTCGGAGGACATCGATTTCGACATTCGCACGATGGCGGCTGCAACTTTGGCCAACAACGTGGACACAGTCCTCGCGTCCACAGCCTTTGCCCAGGCTCTGCGCGCGAAGCAAATGGAGGTCGAGCACGTCACATCGGCCAAGCAAACCGACACCACGCAGCGTTGGAAAATCGGCATCCGGCAGGCGGGCGGCCCGGCAATTCCCACCAAAGTAGAGTTTTCCCGAAGGCGCGGTTTGGACGAAGGGCACCTACTCGAACCCGTGGACGCAGAGCTGGTGCGGACCTACGAACTGTTTCCAGTCCTGGCGCAGCACTATTCGCGCGAAGCAGCCTTCCGCCAAAGAATCGGAGCGCTTGGTGGACGAACAGTGACGCAGGCTCGCGACATCTTCGATTTGAAGCTGCTTCTGGATGGTGGCGCAGGTCGCGAGAAATTGCCCGCCGCTGTCGCGAAGCAAATCCCTCGGGCGATTGAGAATGCGATGACCGTCGGCTTCGACGAGTTTTCCGGTCAGGTCCGGGCTTACCTTGCGGCCGACTATCAGGAATACTACGGATCGCGCAAAGTCTGGGAAGCGTTGCAGCAAGAGGTCGTGGACGTTCTTGAGGGGCTTCAGCCATGAACCAAACCGAGGCTCTACAAAAAATCCAGCAGCTCGGCGTGCCGTCGTTCGAGACGCGGGATATCTCGGCGTTGCTCCGCGTCACTCCCGCAAACGCGTCGGCTCTTCTGTCGCGTCTGGCCACTCGTGGCTTTGTGCGACGCTTGGCGCGCGGCCGATGGTCCATTGGCGCACAACCGAATCGCGAGCAACTGGCCGAACAGGTCGCAGCGCCGTCACCCGCCTATGTCTCTCTGCAATCGGCGCTATTTCGCCACGGCCTGATCGAGCAGGTGCCCGACGTGCTCTATGCGGTCACGCTTGGCCGCGCGCGGCGCGTCCGAACACCGTCCGGCGCCGTGTCACTGCATCGAATGCCGCCCGCCTTGTTCGGCGGCTATAAAACGGCCGACGACGGGACCAAAGTCGCAACGGCCGAAAAAGCGCTTTTCGATCTCCTCTATCTCAGCCCCACACGTTCGCGCTTGTTTGTCAGCCTTCCAGAACTAGAGCTGCCAAAATCATTCCGCTGGGCCGAGGTCGCGAGCTGGACAAAAAAAATCGCGGGCAAGAGCCGTCGTACATTTGTGGAGCAGAAGCTGGATTTCCTGAAGCCCCTGACCAAGTAAGATGCCTCAGACCGGGAGAACGCCTCCACTGACTTTAACCGCAACCTCTGGCTTGTAGCTCAAAAGCAGAGCAATCGGCTGATATTGCCGGCGCTGGCGCATCGAGGAATGGCACCGTGTGATGAAAAGCGGCTGCCAGATTCTCGAGCACCAAAATCACGACGCCGGCACGCTGCTGCGGGCCATCGCGCTGGACGCGGTGATTTCCTGGCGGATCATGCTACTGGGATTGTTGGGCCGGGAAGCGCCCGGGCTGCCCGCCGGGCTGATCTTCGACGCCTGCGAGTGCGAGGTCCTGCGCGACCTGGCATCAAAAAAAACTCTCGGTGGGTGAAGCCGTAATCATCATCGCCAGGCTCGGCGGGTACGCGCAGGCTAAGGCCGGCGTTATTCGCCGGTGAGGGCCTGCTCCCCAGCTTGCCTTCCGCTGGTGTCCCTCGTCTTGACTTTCGCCATTTGGCGCGTAAACCTTGCCACATGCCAACCGCCGCCCGCCTGACCTTTTCACGGGTCGAGTATGCGAACAACCTGCGGCTTGCCAAGCTGGTGCGTGAAGGGGTTCCTGCCCGCGCTCTCGAAAATCTTGCCGAGGCGATGGCGTTGACCCTGCCTCAGATCGCCGACGCGGTGCAGCTCTCTCGCCGCACCTTCGAGCGCCGGGTGGCGGAGGACGCGCGCCTGAAGTCTGACGAATCCGAGCGTGCTCTTCGCCTTGGCCGACTGTTTGCCCTCGCGACGGATGTTTTGGAGGACGAGGAATTGGCGGCCGACTGGTTTGTTTCGCCTCTGCCTGAACTGGAAAACCGGACGCCCCTGGAAACGAGCAGCACCGAACCCGGCGCCCGCGAGGTTGAGCAAGTGCTCGGCCGGATCGAACACGGAGTCTTCTCCTGATGGCGCTGGTTTGGCGCCTATGTAAGGCCAAGTGGGCTCACGTAGCCTTTTCCGGAGCCGGAGCAGCCGACAACCCCGGCCGATGGAATTCACCCGGCAGGCGCATGGTCTATTGCGCCGAATCCCGAGCTCTGGCCGCCCTGGAGATCATGGCGCACACCGCAAAAAAGGCGCATCTTTCAAAGGCTTCGTTTGGTGCCTTCGGGGTCGAAGTTCCTGACGACCTCGTGTACCGCCCCCAGCGACTGCCTCCCGAGTGGAGCGTCGTTCCCGCGCCCATTGCCTCGAAGCGTTTTGGCGACAGGTTTCTCGATGCGGGCAACTTCCCCGTCATGCGCGTGCCCAGTTCGGTTGTCCGTGGCGAATACTGCTACCTCATCAATCCACTTCATCCGCGCTTCCCGGAGCTTCGGCGCGCGCCGGCGGAGCCGTTCGCATTCGACCTTCGCGTTGTGCAGGGGCACCCCAAGGTGGCCTGAGAGATTCGCTCTCTTGGCGGTGGTAAATCCCTCGCGAATCCGGCGGTCTGCAGGGAAGGAGTGCCGATCCCATCCTTGGCTACGATGATCTCCACACGCACGCCTCTTCTCCAGATTCAGACCACGGCCGGCTGGCAGTATGTTTGCTGCTGGTCCATGACGAGCGGTCAGGTTCTCACGACTGCCAACTACAAGAAGGGCATTCGCGCCGAGCATCGGGCCTGCTTCGAGGCGCACGCCGGCGATTCCCTCTTTCGCGTCATCACAGCCGAAGAGGTGGCGCACGCGGCCCGCTGTCTGGTGGCAGCGTAGGCCGCCGTTTGGCAGGCAGGCAGTTCGGGTCAAATTCTGGGGGCCGGTGGACGGCCTCGCGCCCGTTTTCTCCTCGGGTCAGGGCTTCGCTTTGCGCCCGCGTTCCAAGCTCACCCACCGCCATCTTGCCGCACGAAGTTCAACGTCGCCGAATTCTTCCCCGGCATGGGCACCCTTCCTAACTACTGCGGAGAAACAACGGGTTTGGTTGCTCTAAGTTTCCTCATGTTGCATGGTTTGACGCGAATGGCGGCAAATCGCGTAACTCGCTCAGCAAAAAGCCCTCCCGAGCAGTGGGAGGGCTTTAAATTGGGTGCAGGGGTTGGATTTGAACCAACGACCTTCAGGTTATGAGCCTGACGAGCTACCAGGCTGCTCCACCCTGCAACAAGCTGAAGGGCCAGACCATGAAATCGGGGAGGGGCCTGTCAACGAACTTTTTGAGGTTTCTCCAGTTCGCACTTGCCAGCCCTCGGGCCGACCTCTGTGCTCGACCACTCTTTCCCTTCGGAGGGAGTCGTTAGAAACCAACAACCATCACGTCAAAACCCGATCGCAAGGCGGCCCATTGGCCGGCCTGTGTGTGGCAGATACATAGATCATGAGCATCAGCATCACCGTCAAAGACCTTCTCGACGCCGGCGTCCATTTTGGACACCAGACCAAGCGCTGGAACCCGCGCTCCAAGCCCTACGTGTTCGATCATCGCCAGGGCATCACGATCATCGACTTGGGCAAGACGTTCACCGCCCTCGAAAAGGCGTGCGCCTTCCTTGAGGACACCGTCGGCAATGGCGGTAACGTGCTCTTCGTCGGCACCAAGCGCCAGGCCCAGGAAATCATGCGCGAGGCCGCGACCTCCGTCGGCATGCCCTACTGCGTCGACCGCTGGCTCGGCGGCACCCTGACAAATTTCGCGACCGTCAAGCGCTCCATCGCCAAGTATAAGAAGTACCAGGCCATGGAGACCAACGGCGAGATGGCCAAGCTTCACTCCAAGGAGATCGCTTCCATCAAGCGCGAGATGGTGCGCATGCAGAAGAATTTCGCCGGTATCGTCGAGATGGGTGAGATCCCGTCCGCGATGTTCGTCGTCGACGTCAGCCACAACGACATCGCCGTCGCTGAGGCCGAACGCTGCGGCATCAAGTCCGTGGGTCTTGTCGACACGAACTCCGATCCCACCAAGCTGACCTATCCGATCCCGGGCAACGACGACGCGGTGAAGTCCATCCGCATCATTGTCGACGCCGTCATGGAGGCCATTCAGAACGGTCTCAACCAGCGCGAGTCCCGGCGCGGCAACCGTCAGCAGGCCGACCTCAAGGCCGCTTCGGCCGCGGTCGCTGCCGCAGCGGGTATCGCGCCTGAGGGCGAGGTTGACGTCAGCAATGTCGAACTTCCGGCCGAGGTCGCCACGGGCGATACCGAGTCTCCGATCATTGTGCCGAAGGTCACGCGCAAGAAGATCGCCGCTCCGAAATCGGAGTAAGGCGTTTTCCTCGATGGAGCCGAACCCCGCGAGCTCGGGGTTCGCTCCCTGTATTCCTTTCACCCAGCATATTTTTATTTAATGAGCACCACCACGATCTCCGCCCAAATGGTCAACGACCTCCGCGCCCAGACGGGCGCCGGTCTCATGGATTGCAAGCGCGCCCTCGTCGAGACGAACGGCAACGTCGAAGAGGCCATCACGATTCTCCGCAAAAAGGGAGCCGCCTCGGCCGCCAAGCGCGCCGACCGCCTCGCCAAAGAAGGCGTGGTTGAGAGCTACATTCACCTTGGCGGCAAAGTGGGCGTCATGATCGAAGTGAACTGCGAGACGGACTTCGTGGCCCGTAATGACGAATTCCGCGCTTTCGTGAAGGATCTTTGCCTGCATATCGCCGCAGCCAGCCCGCTCTACGTCACCCGCGATCAAGTGCCGGAGGCCGATCTGGCCGCCGAGCGTGAAATCGCCACGGCCCAGGTCGCAGGCAAACCCCCGGCGGCGGTCCAGAAAATCGTCGAGGGCAAGCTCGAGAAGTTTTACTCCACCGTCGTGTTGCTCGACCAGCCCTTCGTCAAGGCGCCGGAAAAGACGATCAAGGAGATCCTCACCGAGAAGATCGCCAAGACGGGCGAGAACATGCAGGTCCGCCGTTTCGTTCGCTACCAGCTCGGGGCCTGAGGTTTTCGCTGCGCGAAAACCTGATGAACGTCACCCGCATTCAGATCATCCGTCGCGGTCTCACCAACCGCTGTCCAGATTGCGGGGGGCGTACGCTTTTCAAGAAAGGCTCTCTGTTCGAGGTGAACCGCGAGTGTGGGGCGTGTGGATTGCGCATCGAGCGCGACGAAGGCGGTTTTCTCGGGGCGCTCTCGCTCAACTACGGGGTGACGCTCGTCGGCTTCCTGCTGCCCGTGTTGCTCCTCGCTGTTTTCGAAGTGATCAGTTTCACCGCAGCGGCGGTCGCGGCGGGTCTGGGGGCGGTGGTGTTTCCCGCGTTGTTTTATCGTTCGTCCCGCAGCTGGTGGTTGATGACCTATTACCTCGTTTTGCCGCATCATCTGCCTTCAAATCTTGAGCGAAAGGTGGGCGAAGATGATAACCTCTGACGGTTGCGAGGTGACCGGTTGGCGACCGGCGTAGGGGAAATCCGGCGCCCGCCGGCCAAACTTTCGGCTTCCGTTTTGCCCGGTGTGGCGTACGGTCCCCGTTCCTGTTCCGGAGAGGTGGCAGAGTGGTCGATTGTACCTGACTCGAAATCAGGCGTGCCCGCAAGGGTACCGGGGGTTCGAATCCCTCCCTCTCCGCCAGTTTAATCGCTCATAAAGAGCGGCTTACGAAAACGGTTCAGCTAGGTTGCCACTTGGCATGGCAACCTAAAATGCCTGACAATTCATTCGACGTTTCCCGCTTTGAAAATCGTAACGGCGTCATCTCATGGCGCATCTCTGGTTGGCTCCACGGCGTCCGCATCCGCAAAAACCTCAAGTCCCGC
>JBBQUU010000055.1:0-34690 GCA_038212175.1 Opitutales bacterium
ACGGAGGAGTTCCACATGATGGCGCTCTGCTGTCTCCCTTCCATTGCGGCCCTCAAAGTCGATCAGCGGACGCACGTCGCCGTGGAGTACGATCGCGGCGAGCTGCTTGAATTTCTTCGGGAAGGCTTCGTCCCCATGAACACCATCTGCGAACGCGCCGGCATGTTCGAGCGCCTGATATACGAGCGCACCAAGGCGATCTTCGCCTATTTCAGCCTGCCGTTCGACGCTCCTCCTCCGCCATAACTTGCCAGGGAACGGCCTTTTCCCGCGCGCGAGCCGAAGTCTCACGCTCCCCTTTTCAGCGCGGACATCCCGCAACGCACCGATGCCGGCTACGCCGGAATTTTCCAGCGCGAGCGAGCACGTACACCGCTCCGGTGCTCCCGCTTCGACTCCGGCTTCCGTCCATTCGCTGCGGTCGGAGACGGCTTTGAATTCCGCGCTCACGGCCACCTCTGGCGATACGTCGCCCCGAGCGCGACCATTCGCCAGGATCGCTCCCGGTCGCAGACTCGCGGTTGCGACACCGGCGGCCTTACCGCGCTCCCACCGTCGCCGACTCCTTCCTCCACTCATGGCCCGTCGCCTGCACTCCGCTCCCGCACCTGCGCGGCGCACGTGCTCGCTCGATAACTTGGATTCGCTCAAGCGCCGCTGGGCTTCCGGGGCTCGCTCTCGTTGCGCCGCTCGCGCATTCGCAGAGTGCGTAGCCTGTCCCCGGGCTTACAGATCCCGCAGCGCGATGAACCCGCCTCCGTGCTCATGCGTGATGATCCGCATCAAGTCGCGAATCTCAGTCCCGTGTTGCCCGTTGAGAATTGATAGCGAATCGTAGCCGGGAAGCCAAACGCGTCGATCACAACGGGCCGCCGGCCGGTCGCGCCGGCCGGATTGAGCTGATCGAGACGTTGCAAGACCGCGTCGGCTTAATCGGAGCTGCTGAATTCGTCGCCGAAAATGGCGATGCCCATCCGCATCTCAGACGCGTTCCTGTCGGAAAGGAAACGAATGGCGGTACGATGCAGTGTTAATACGTGGGCGAGGTTCCTAAAGGACGGCAGGCTTCGTTGCGTGAATGGGTCGCGCTCCAAAGGATGCTGCGGAAAGCGCCGGAACCAACAACGCAGCGGATTTTCGAGGGGAACATAAACTCCGGCCGATGCTCCCTGCGGTCGAACTTTCTAGCGCTGCCAGCCGCTGGGTTCCCTCATTATACGCCGGTCAAGGTCGTGCCTGCGGCTTCCACCCCGCGCAAATCCCCTCCGCTTCCCCCTCGTTGTCCCGCAGCGGGACGGCCTCAGCGCTCCGGCCAGCGCTTTGACTTTCGGCGTGCGAGGGAATCGCCCTCAGCCGGCAAAGGTCGATCAGGTGCATCCTGCACACACGAACGAACCGCTGAAGCGCATTCATCATGCGTATCTATGAAGCCAGACTTGTTTATGAAGCGACCCTCTTCGAAGTCGGGACCACGGCCCTGACCTCCCCCGATCGCGTGTACGCCTATATGCAGGACATCCTCGAAACGCACCCCATGCAAGAGGTGTTCTACGTCATCCTTCTCAACCAGACGGGCGCTTTGCCAACCGCGAAGCAGAGACTCGACGGTACAAGAAGCTGGAACCTCGGCCTGTTTGGATCGCGTGGTTGAGATGGAAAACCCGATCATCTCACTTCTGTTCGTCCGAGCCTTCTTCCCCCGGCACGTCACAGCCCTTCCAAAACACCACGTCTTGGCTTAAACGCGCAGAGGTGCCGGAATCGGTCGTTTGCGACATTATCAGCCACGAGTCAGAACTCGTCAGCCGCAACTACACGCACGTTGACGAAGCGACCAAACGCGACGCGATTCGCCGCGTGCCGGACGTCAGAAGGATCACGTCGGCGACGTGAAATCAGACGCGCGGGGACTCGGATATTTCTCCTTCAGGGAGGCCCGCCATCTGTGAGGCTGGCGGGCTCCAGCACTCACTCCACGCCATCCCTAAACGTCGCCGCGTCTTGACGAAACTATTCTTACCAGCATTCTTACTTCAAGTTAGCCGACAACAAAGAGCCCCGTAACTCGCTAAAGTTACGGGGCTTCTAAATTGGCGTCCCCACGGGGATTCGAACCCCGGTTCTCACCGTGAAAGGGTGGTGTCCTAACCGGGCTAGACGATGGGGACGCAAAGAACGAAAGAGGGCGGAACGTACGGCGTCAGGGGGCTCACGCAAGGCAAAAATCGGCTTTGGCCGTCTTCGCCACCGCTTGTTCACGAAGACCTCTCACAGAAGGGACGCGGAGACCGCAGAGTGGCGATCACGCAGAGAGGACTTTCCGCACCCGACCGGCCGCCAGGAACAAACCAAACCTGACTTTGTAGAGGACGAAACGGAGGTAACAGAGACACCTTCACTCGTCTACTCTCACGTATCCTTGACTCGCCAGCCCCCGACCTAGCCATGCTGACGCAGACTCATTGCAACCAGCGGGTGAGGTCAACCTTGAGCTGAGCCCGGGCGCGCGCGATGCGGGTTTCAACGGCCTTTAGAGTCGCACCGACGATCGTGGCGATCTCCGCGTGGCGAAGGTTCTCGTACTCGGCCAGCACCAACGCCTCGCGTAGGTCGACGGGCAGGGCGGCGATTGCTTCCTGCACGGCGCGGCGGCGTTCGGCCGCCTCGGCGGCACGGGCACCCGTTGCGGTCGAATCGGGCGTCTCCGTCCATTCCTCCAACGCGATCTCCGGGCGGCGCCGCCACCAGCGGAGGCGATTGCGGGCGAGGTTCACGGCGATCGAGAACACCCAGGGGCGGAACCCCGAACCGGCGTGAAATTTGTCCCGCTGTTGCCAGACGCGCACGAAGGTTTCCTGCGCCAATTCCTCGGCGTCGCGGGCGTTGAGCACAAGGCGTCCGATCACGGCTTTCACCGGTCGCTCCCAACGCGTCATGAGCTCCCCGAGCGCCGCTTCGTCGTTCGCCTGGACGCGACCCATCAAGCGGGTGTCTTCCCCGGATAAGGAGGCCGCATCGGCGGAGGGCTCCATGGTTCAGTGGCGATGTTGCAGATGGAGATCGGGCGGTGCCTGGTGATCGAAGTCTTTGATCTTCGGCAGCACCATGGCGAGGTAACGCCGGCCTGCTTCGGGCGACATCTCCGCCGCGCACCGGCGCACGTGGGTCGTGATCGCCGTTTCGCACACGAGTCGCAGCTCCTCGAAACGCCCCTGCGCTGCGGCCACCGCCGTCGGCTCGGCCTTGGCGGCCTTGAGCTCCCGCAGCGTGCGACCGGCTTGCTGAATCAGTCGGCAATGCTCTTCGCACACCACGGAGTAGTCGTCGTGCAATGTCTTGATCGCCGCGAATTGCGCGTCGTTGAGGGCAAAGTCGACCCTCAGCCACTCCATGGCGTCACGTTGGTCGAGCGCAACCTGCACGGCGTGGTTGGTGCCTGCGCGGTACGAGACGGCGCCTGTGATGGTGGCCACGGCGGCAATGACGAGGAGCGTGACGGCGAAGTGCTTCATCGCTCAGGGCTGGACGAGGGCGAGCACCCGCGGGTCCAGTTCCACCAAATAGGAGACCACCATGCGTTCGCGCCCTGCCTCCTGCTGCGCCTGCGCCATGGAACGGCCGGTCCACGTGGCGGCCACGATTGCCACTGCGGCTATCGAGGTCCACAGCCCGGAACGCGCTCGCAGGTAGCCCGCCCAGCTCTCCTGCGACGAGCGTTTCAGGCGTTGCCAGACGGCTGGACGAAAGTCGGGGCGGGCGGGCGGGTCCACGCGCCAGGTGGCGAGGGTCCGCGAAAGAGGATCGAGAGGGTCGGGAGCGTTCATGGCATCGTTATCGTTATGATCAGTATAACCCCTGGAGCGGAAAATCCCTCAAAAAATTTCGAGGGATTCTGGCGTCCACGGTTTATAGCGGGAGAACCTTCTTCTCCTTCCCATCATGAAAACCATCTCCTCGCTCTTGTTTGTCTCCCTCGCGCTCTTCTCTGGAGCTACCCTTCTCGCCCAAGCCCACCACGACCATGGCGGCGCCTCCTCTTCGGCCACAGCGGACGGCGGCCAGCTCGTCCGCGTCACGGAAGCCGAGGCGGCTTGGGCCAAGGAAGCGCGCAAAACGTACCCACTTACCACCTGCGTGACCTCCGACGAGGCCCTTGGCAGCATGGGCGAAACGCCGGAGTATATTTATCGAGTGAAAGGTAGCCCCGACCGCCTCGTGCTCTTCTGCTGCGAGGGCTGCGAAGACGATTTCAAGAAGGAGCCGGCCAAGTTCATCGCCAAGATCGACGCGGCCGCGGCCAAGAAGTCCGCCAAATAAGGCGTCTGCTCTGACCTGCCCTCATGGCCTCCCTTCGCATCGTGGTCGCCCTTTCGGTCGGCGCGCTCGTTCCTGTGCTCGATGCCAGCGAATTGGTGGCGGCGCAAGCGGAGCTGTTGCGCGCGGTGGCGCAATCGCCCTCGCTGGGCGCGGCGGCGCGGCGCGTGACGGCGGCGCAGGCGCGGGTCGATTCCGCGGGCCGGCTGCCCGACCCGGAGGTGGAGGGCATGTTTTCCCGCATGGATGGTCCCATGGGTGCGCGCAGCACCATGTACGAGATGAACGTTCGCCAGCCGCTGCCGCGTCGCGGCGAACGTGCCGCGGGTCGGGACCGCGCCGCGGCGGGCGTGGCGATGGCTGACGCGGATTATGCGCTGATGGCGGGCGAGATGGCCGCCGACACGGCGATGGCGTTGGCGGAGGCCGGAGCCGCGCAGGCGCGTATCGCTCTCTTGGAGACGCAACTGGGCCGCCTGCAATCGGTGTCGCGCAGCGTCGAGGTGCGGCTTTCGGCGGGCTCTTCGGTCCGGCTGGCGGACCGTCTGGCGATCGAGACGCGCGTGGCGTCGATGCAACTGATGATCGAGGAGGAACGCCGGATGGCCGACGATGCGCTGGCGGAGGCACGGGGCCGCCTCGGCCTTGCACCCGAGGCGGCGCTGCCGGACTTCGCGGCGCCCACAGTCGCGGAGATCTCTGTGTCCGACGCTGCCGCGTTGCAGATGGCGACCGCCCGGGTGGGAGAAGCGTCGGCGATGGTGAAAATGGCGCACGCCTCCGCGCGGCCGATGACGGCGGTCGGCCTCCGCCTTGAGCGCGAGCGGATGGCCATGGGCGACGAGGACACCATCGGGGTGGCTTTCATGTCGGAGATTCCCTGGCGAAGCCGCCGCTATGCCGCGGCCGACGCGCGGGCGGCCGGGGCCGACCGGTCCGCCGCGCAGGCCGAGGGCGAGGCCGCGCGTTATCGTATCCAGTCGTCACTTACACGGGTTGGGCGTGCCGGGCGTCTGGCGGCGACCGCACGCCGGCTGGGCGATGAGACGCTCACCCGCCTCGATGCCGAGTATGATTCGCTGGTTCAGTCGGCGGGTGTGGCGGGCGCGGGCGCATCGGCGATCTTCGAGATTGTCGAACTGCTCGAAAAGGCCACGGACGCCAAGCTGCGGATCATCCAGGCAGACCTCGGCTTCGACTTGGCCCGCGCCGAATTGTGGCGCTACGCGCCGGTTTCACTTTTCCCTCTGACCCTCAACTCCTCGCTCCCATGACTCGAAATCTTCTCATCTTCATTGGCACGTTTGTTTCCGGGGCCTTGGTCGCCCTGATCGTGCGCGCCGCAACGTTCGATCCCCACGCCGGTCACGAAGGACATCCGGCCGGGGGTGGCGATTATGCCGCGATGGTGTCCAATCCGCTTGCTCCCGCGCCGACCGCGACCGGGACCCCGGCTCCGGCGGCGAACGCGCACGGCGAACACGGCGAACACGGCGCCATGGCGAAGACCGCCGCCGCGGGCGAGCCGGTGAACACGGTCTGTGCCATCTGCGGCATGGATGTCGATCCGCGCCTCCCCACGGCCGAATACAAAGGGCAGACGATCGGCTTTGGCTGCCGGATGTGTCCACCGAAGTTCAAGGCCGATCCGGACCGCTACGGTCCGTCGTACCTGAAGAACGAAGTCATCGTGCGTTAACGTGCCGGCGGAGCCGGAAATCCCAAATCACAAATGCCCAAATCCCAAACAAAAGTGCGCCGCAGGCGCTCCCGCTCGTTTGGCGTTTGGACCTTTGGCGTTTGGAGTTTCCCGTCCATCATCTTCTCAAGCCCCTTCGTTATTCACGAGTGAGGGTCTAAAGCAATCAAGTGACTAGCATGCGTGTCTCACCTCTTATCATTAGTGGCCTCGGGCTTGCCCTTGGCGTCGGGCTGGTCGCCCTGCTGCCCCGGAGCGTGTTGTTCTCGGTGTCCGAGGCCGAGCCGTTCGCGGTGGCCACGGTCGCGGGCGAACGCTGGGCGTGCCCGATGATGGATTTCATCGGCAACCGACCTGGGGACTGCCCGGTCTGCGGCATGAAGATGACCAGGGTCACGGCGGGCGAGCTCACGCGGGAGCAGCAGCGCCGCATGGAGTTGAAACTCACGATGGTCAGCGAGGGTCCGGCGCGCGCGCTGATCCGCGCGTACGGCACGGTGCGCTACGATGATCGCTCCCTGCAGGTGGTGATTCCGCGCGTTGGCGGGCGCGTGGTGAAGCGCCACGATGCCGCCCGTCATCGGGGAACGGTGGTCGAGGCCGGCGCACCGATCGTGGACCTGTACAGCCCCGAGGCGTTTGCCGCGCAGGCGGAGCTCGCTGCGGCGGTGAAGCTCGGCGATCAACCGACGATCCGCGCGCTGACCGAGCGGTTTGCGCGGTGGAATCTGGCGCCGGTGGCTGACGCGATTCTGGGAGGTGCGGCGCCCGTCGACACCGTGACGATCACGACGCCCTTTGCCGGCCGCGTGGTGCTCGCGCTTGACGATGGCGGCGACGCGATGGAAGTCCGGCTGCCGCAAGTCGGGCAGGAGGTCATGGCGGAGGCGCCGCTGCTGCGCCTCGTCGATCCCCACGCGTACATGGTCGTGGTGCAGGTGCCGGAGGCCCGCGCCCATTGGCTGCGCGAAGGGCAGCCGGTCCGGCTCGCGTCGGACGATCGCGGGGAACTTCCGGAGGTGGAGGCGTCGATCGCCTGGGTCGCGCCGGAGCTAAACCGGGAGCTTCGCACCCGCGAGGTGCATCTGCATTTGCGCGATCCGGCGAAGCGGCTCCTTCCGGGCAGCCTGGTGAACGTACGTATTGAAACGGCACTTACGCCGGAGCTGGAGGCGGCGGACGCGAGCAGGCCGGATGCGTGGGGCCGCTTTGTGCTCATTCCCAAAACGGCGGTGCTTTCGACCGGTGTTCGTCATGTGGCGTGGAAGGTCGTCGAGCGGCAGCCGGATGGACGTCTGCGCTTCGAACTTGCGCCGCTGGCGCTTGGTCCGCGTCTCGAGGACGAGGCAGGCAATGACATGTATGTCGTCCGCGCGGGGCTGGCGGCCGGGGATGAGGTTGCCACGCAAGGACTCTTCCTGATCGACAGCCAGGCGCAGCTGGCGGGCACGGCGAGCCTGCTCTTCCCGCATGGCGCCGTGGCTGCACCGACGGAGGGCGCGGGGGCGGGGCATCAGCACTAGGCGGATGGAACTCCGAACGCCAAAGAACGTGCTAATGAAAATCCAAGTTCGTTGTGCAGGAACGGTAGCGACGGCTGTCCTCAGCCGTTTGGGATTGGCCTGTGCGGGCGGGAACCTGGCGCCTGGGGACAGGCGCCGCTACACGGATCGTTTTCTTTTGGCCTGATGCTCTCTTTTTTCATCCGCAATACCTTCATCACGCTGGCGGCCGCGTTCGCATTGGCCGCGGCAGGCTTCTGGGCGTGGCGGCAGGTGCCGGTGGATGCGATCCCGGACCTGAGCGACAATCAGGTGATCGTTTGGGCGGAGTGGCCCGGCAAGAGCCCTCAGGACATGGACGAACAGATCACGTCCCGGCTCGCCCGCGAACTGCAGGGTTTGCCCGGCGTGCTGACGGTGCGTGGCATGTCGCTCTACGGCGCGAGCTATGTCTATGTGATCTTCGAGGAGCGCCGCGATCTTTACGAGTGCCGCACGCGCGTGCTGGAGCGATTGTCGCAGATGCAAGGCCTTTTGCCGGCGGGCGTGAGTCCGCGGCTGGGCCCTGATGCGACGGCGATGGGGCAGGTGTACGCCTTCACGCTGCAGGGGCCGGGCGATCTCGAGTCCAAACGTTACCTGCTCGATCAGATTGTGGTGCCGGCGTTGCAGGCCGTGCCCGGTGTGGCCGAGGTGGCTCCGGTCGGCGGGGTCGTGCGCGAGTATCAGATCGATGTCGATCCCGCGCGGCTGGAGGAACAGGGTGTCACGCTCGACATGCTGATGATGGCGGTGCAGCAGGCGGGGAGGGATGTCGGCGCGATGAGCGTGGAGCAGAGCGGCATCGAAACGATGATTCGTGGCGTCGGATTCATCCGTTCGGTCCAGGACGTGGAGAACATCATCGTCCGCGGCGACCGTCTCAAGGGCGCCGGACTGCGACTTGGTGACCTTGCGGAGGTGCACCTCGGCGGACAGTTCCGGCAAGGGGTCTTGGCGGACGGCTATCAGGAGCACGTCGGCGCAATCATCGGCATGCGCGTGCTGGAGGATCCAAAGGCGGTGATCAACGCGGTGAAACGGCGGCTGGCCGATCTGCAACCCACCCTCGCGCGCGAGCAGCTGACCGTGGTGTCGTTCTACGACCGGTCCCAACTGATCGAGCAGACGACGGAGACGCTGGCCAACATTCTGGTGCATGAGGTCATCGTCACCGCGTTGGTCGTGATCGTGTTTTTGCTGCACGTGCGGGCCAGCATCGCCGCGGCCGTCGCCCTGCCGTTGGGAATCCTTTTCACGTTCCTCACGATGCATCTGCTGGGTGTCGGGGCGAACATCATGAGCCTCGCCGGCATCGCGATCGCGGTCGGCGTCATGGTCGATTTTGGCATCGTGATTACGGAGAACGTCACCCAGCACCTCGTCGACTTGCAGGAGAAGTGCCGGCGTGAAGGGCGTCCGATGCCAGCCTCGCCGTTCAACGAAGAAATCACCGACGCGGTGGTCAGCGCGACCCGCGAAGTGGCGCGTCCGCTGCTCACCTCGGCGGCGACGACGATCATCGGGTTCCTTCCCATCCTCGCATTGACGGATCAGGCCGGCCGCCTGTTCACGCCACTTGCCATCACCAAGACGCTCGCCATCAGCGGGGCGGTGCTCTTCGGCATCCTGCTGGTGCCGGCGCTGTGCCGATTGCTGCTGCCGCCGTGGCATGTCCGCAAACCGCTGTTGCTGGCCTTTGTGGGAGTGGCCGCGGGCATCGCGTTCGGCTGGTTTGTTCGCGACGGCTGGAGCCTGCCCATGGACTATGGTCGCTGGGCCCTTTCGGTGCCCGGCTGGATTTTTGCGCCGTTCTTTGCGGCGCTCGTTGGGCTGGCGGTGTGGCGGATCGGGCGCGAGCGTCTCGTCGACTACGAGGAGAATCCCGTGAGCCACGCAATCCACGTGGCATACAACTGGGCCTATGTGCGCATTCTGCGGCGGAAGGTGGCGTTCACCTTTACGGTGCTGGCGATGATGACGGCCGGCTATCTCGTGGGGGTGGGTTGGTCCACGTTGAGCTGGCCATTGCGGAAGGTCGTCGCGGCGGCGGGCGGCGACCTCGCCCACACGACGATCGATCAGGCGATGACGCGCTGGTTTCGCGGGGTGGGCTCCAGCTTTTTGCCACCGCTCGACGAAGGCAGTCTGCTCTTCATGCCCTCGTTGCCGGCGACGGCGGGTTTGGGCGAAACGCAGCGCGTGATGCTCATGCAAAACCGGCTGATCGAGTCGGTGCCGGAGGTGGCGAGCGTGATGGGCAAGATGGGGCGCGCAGAGACCGCGCTCGACCCGGCGCCGCTCGGCATGATCGAAACCGTGGTATTGTTGAAACCCTACGTGGAGTGGCCGGTGCACGAGATAACCCGGCCCGACGGCTCCGTCGAACACCGTCCGCGCACGCTTGCCGAAGTGCGGGCGGCACTCGCGGCGATCAGCGACATTCCCGGTGTGGCGCCGAGCTGGCTGCAACCGATCGAGACACGGGTGATCATGCTCTCGACCGGCATTCGCAGCCTCATCGCGCTGCAGGTGCTGGGAGACGACAGCGACGCCCTCGAGCGCTTCGCGGAGAGTGCGGAGAAGATCATCCAACCCACGGCAGGTGCGGTGGACGTGCAGATGCAGCGCGAAGGGGGAAAACCGTATGCCGAGATCCGGCTCGATCCGGAGAAGCTGGCGCGTTTTGGGCTGGGCAACGAGCAGGTGATGCGCACGGTCGAGGCGGCGCTCGGCGGCATGGCCGTGACGTATTCGGTGGAAGGCGCGCTGCAGTATCCGGTGCGGATCCGTTACCTGCGGGAACAGCGCGACGACCCCGACGAGCTGTTGCAGTTACGCGTTCCGATGACGACAGGCGACGGCTCGATTCCGCTCCCCAGCCTTCTGGCGCTGCCAACGGTGTTCACGCTGGAGTTCGCGTCGGAGGGGCCGGACGCTGCGGCGATGAGCGCGCGGTTGTCCCTCACGCACCAGCGCAACGTCACGCTCCTCGCGCCGCGGCAGGCCGAGCTCACGCTGGCGGCAGGGGAAACGTTGCCCGTGGAGATTGCAGAGGCGGTGGCGACCGGCGCGGCGCGGATTGCAGGCACCCGGCCCAGCGAAGCCGGATTGACGTACACGATCGGGCCGATGGCGATCCGGTCCGAGGGCGGGAAACGAACCCAGTACGTGATGCTCAACGTGAGCGGGCGCGGGGAGATCGAGGTGGTCAACGAGGCGGAGGCGCGCCTGCGTGCCGCGTTGGCCAGCGGACAACTCGAGCTGCCTCCGGGCGCGACGTATCGCTGGGTTGGGCGCTACGAGCAGAAGGTGAAGGCGGATGCGGCGTTGCGCGGGATCATCGGCGTGGCGATGGCGGTGATGATCCTTCTCATCTACATCGGGACCCGGTCGTGGTTGGTCACGTTCATCATCATCCTTTGTAACGTACCGGTGAATACAGCCGGCGGGTTTCTGCTAATCTGGCTCTGGGATGTCGAAATGACGACCGCGGTGATCGTTGGCTTCCTCGTCCTGCTCGGGGTCATGTTCAATGACAGCATTTTGCTGGGCACTTACATCCACGAGCAGTTCAAGACCCCGCCCAAGGACCTCGCGGAGGTGAACCGTCGCGTCTTCCATGCCGGCCTGCGTCGACGCCGTCCGGCGATCATGACGACCGTGACGACGCTGGTTTCACTGGTACCGGTGCTGTGGTCGACCGGGCGAGGGGCGGAGCTGATGCTACCGATGGTCCTGCCCGTGGTCGGCGGAATGATCTTCGATGTGATCTCGCTCTTCTCGATCCCGGTGTTCTTCACGTGGTACTGGGAGCGGCGACTCAAGCGAAGGTCGCGGGAATCGACGGGAGCGGGCGACTGACGCCGGAATCTGGCAGGTTGGGAAATTCCGGCTTTGCCCGGTGAGTGAGTTAGCACCTAATGGCGGCAAATGAATGCCTTTCGCCTTCTCATCGCCTTCATCGCGGTGCATGCCGGTGGTGGATTATCGGTCGCGACAACGACCGCTTCACGCGTGGAGATAGCCGATGCTGCCCAGCCGCAGCTCGCGGTGGGTCCTGATGGACGGGTCTGGCTTGCCTACGGTCGATTTACCGCTCCCGCGGCGCCGGCAACGACGGCGGGCCACGGGCACAAAGGTCATCAACCACAGGCGCGTCCGGGCGACGTCTTCGTTGCGGTCTCCGAGGATGGTGGCACCACCTTCCAGCCGGCGGTCAAGGTGGCGAGCCTGCCCGGGCTTATGCTTGGAATGCGTCGAGGCCCGCGCGTGGTGGCCCACGGCGACCGCCTGACGGTGACGGTGATCGCGCACGAGCTGTTGGCGTACACCTCGTTGGATGGAGGACGTTCATGGAGCGGACCGACGGTGGTCAACGCGGTGCCGACGAGCGCGCGCGAAGGGCTTCACGATTTGGCCGGAGCAGCGGATGGCCGCTTGTTTGTGACCTGGCTCGATCTCCGCAACGAACGGATGGAGGTGTGGGGGGCGGGGTCGGTCGACGGGGGCCGGACGTGGTCCGTGAACGAGCGGGTTTATCGCTCGCCCGACAAGTCGGTCTGCGAATGCTGCCATCCCAGCGCGCTCTTCGATGCCGGGGGAAATCTCGCGGTGATGTGGCGCAACTCGATCAAGGGAACGCGCGATCTCTGGCTGACGATGCGTGCAAGCGGCGCGACGCATTTCTCTGAAGCGGTCAAACTGGGGGAGGGCACTTGGACGTTGAACGCCTGCCCGATGGATGGCGGCCGTATTGTTTCGCTTGAGCCGGGGCAGTTTGCCGCGGTGTGGAACCGGGAGGGCGTGGTTTATTTCAGTCCGACCGACGGACCCGAGCGTGCGTTGAGTCCGGGCCGCCAGCCTGTGGTGCTGGTCCAGCCAGGAGGACCGCTTTTTGTCTGGCAGCAAGGGACGGGCCTCAGCCTGCGCCGCGGTTTCGCGCACGGCGAGGCGGAGGTTTTTGCAACGGAAGGACGATTTCCCAGCGTGGCTTCGATCGATCAAGGCCGGGGCGCATTGGTTGCGTACGAGCAAGGGCCGGCGAAAGCGCTGCGAGTTGTCGTGGACCGTCTTTAACCCGAGTAAACGCACGCTACACTAAGGGCACAGCGCTCGGACGCAGAGGACATAGCAGGCGATAAGGTGTTGGTTACGCTTCAGGCGGAGGTCCCGGACCGCCGCGTGGGGGGCACGCGGCCCCTGTCAGTGGTGGAGGCGGTCCCGAGTTCGCACCTGCACGGGCTCACTGATTACAACAGGGCCAGCAATCGATCATGGACGGCGGTGGCGGCGAGGGGCTGTGGGCTCGTGCCAGCGCCGATGAGCACAGGCCACTCGTCTTCGCGGGTGGGGCAGGTGCCGTGCGATCCCCGTACGAGCGAGGCGTCGAGGGAAATCACGTCCATCAAGGTGCGGAAGCCGAGTTTCTTGCGCAGGAGTTTCCACGCGAGACGCAGCTTCGGTACGCTGAGTTCGGGATCGAGGAAAAGCTCGACGGGGTCGTAGCCGTATTTGCGGTGGATATCGACGCAGCGGGCGAAGTCGGGCGCTTTGCGATCATCGTCCCAGTAGTAGTAGGTGAACCACGCGTCCTCGGATGAAAACACCACGAAATCACCCGAGCGCGCATGGTCGAGTCCGGCGGCGCGCTGGCCGGCTTCGTCCAGCACCGAGGCCACGCCATCGGTGCTTTCCAACAACGCCCTCACGTCCGCGGTGATCGCGGGGTCGTTGACGTACACGTGCGCGACCTGATGGTCGGCGATGGCAAAGACTTTGCTTGCGCCGCAGTCGAGCAGTTCGAGCCCGAGTTCGTCCTTCAGTGTGAGCCAGCCCCGGGCGCGGAAGAGGCGGTTCAGGGCAACGGTGCGGCGGACGGCTGTGATGCCGTATTCGGAAAGGATGACGCTCTTCACGCCGCGCTGCCGGTAGAAGGCGATGAGATCGCCCACGACCGCGTCGATCGCGCGAAAATCCTCCGCGAGCCGGGGGTCGTCGGGGCCGAGGCGCTGCAGGTTGTAGTCGAGATGCGGGAGGTAAACCAGCGACAGGTCGGGTTGGTGGCGTTGCTCGATCCACTTCGCGGAATCGGCGATCCAGCGGGAGGAGGCGATCCCGGCCAGGGGGCCCCAGAAGGCCGGGAAGGGGAATTCGCCGAGGTCGCGCTTGATCGCGTCGCGAACGTCCATCGGGTGGCTGTACACGTCGAAGACCTTGCGTCCATCCGCCGGATACATCGGCCGGGGTGTGATCGACCAGTCGGCGGTCGAGTACATGTTGTACCACCAGAAAAGCTTGGCGCAGGTGAATCCCGGCCGGGCCTCCCGTGCGCGTTCCCAGAGTTTTTTGCCGCCCACGACATGGTTGGACTGCTTCCAAAAATGGTGTTCGGCGAGGGTCCGGTCGTACCAGCCGTTGGCAACGCAGCCGTGGCCGGACGGCGGCAGGCCGGTGAGGTAGGTGCTTTGCGCCGTGCAGGTGACGGCGGGAAGCACGGGTTTTATGCGGGTCAGTCCGCCGGAAGCGACGGCGGCGGCGAGGTGCGGTGTATTATCCCCAATGATACGGGGGGTAAGCCCGACGACGTTGAGGATGGCCGTGCGCTCAGCCATGGCTGTGGCGGGCCTTGAGGGTGTCGATGGCGGCGTCGACCTCGGTGGCGTCCATGGCGTTGACGTCGAGGCGTTCGCCCGGGGCGCGAATCATCGGGATGGTGAGGCGGCCGCCGAGGTGCTCGCGAAACTCCTCCAGACCGTCGAGCACGATCCGGCGGCCGCTTTCACCGCGTTGTTCGAGCGCGGGGTGGTACAGGTTGAACCCAAGCCCGGAGAGGACCGCGATGACGCGGTCTGCGACGGAGGCACCGAGCAAGCCGGTGCGCACGGCGTAGAGCAGATCGAGCGCGAGGCCGATGGCGACGGCTTCGCCATGGCTGACGGCGAAATCGGTCATCTGCTCAAGCTTGTGAGCGGCCCAGTGGCCGAAATCCAGCGGGCGGGCGGAGCCTTTTTCAAACGGATCGCCGGCGATTGCGATGTGCTCGAGGTGGTGGCGGGCGCTGGTGCGGACGACGCTTTCGAACGGTGCGGGTGTGAAGGCGGCGAGGTCGGCGACGTGCGCTTCGATGTAGTCGAAGAAGGCGGCATCGCGGATCAGGGCGACCTTGACCGCCTCCGCGAGTCCGGCACGGCGTTCGCGTGGCGGAAGCCCGTGAAGGAAGGCTGCATCGTTGATCACGGCGTGGGGCACGACGAACGCGCCCAGCCAGTTCTTCTTGCCGAAGAAGTTGATGCCGTTCTTCACGCCGATCCCGCCGTCGGCCTGGCTCAGGCTGGTGGTGGGCAGCCGGACGAGTGGAATGCCGCGGTGGGCGGTGGCGGCACCGAAGCCGACCATGTCGAGCACGGCGCCTCCGCCGATCACGAGCACATAAGAGTGTCGGCAGAGACGCGCGCACTCGATGGCGGCCCAGACCTTCTCCAGTTGACGGAAATCATTCTTCACGGCCTCGCCGCCGGGTACGCGGTGAGGTTTGCCCTCGAGGCGGGCCGTGTGTGGATTTGCGGCAAACCACGCGGCGATGCGCCCCGGCAGGTCAGGAAAGGCCTGTTCAAGTCCGCCGTCCCAGAACACCAGGACCCGCGGAGTCACCCCGTCGTCGCGCGGTGTGATGACCTCGGCGAGCACGGTATTGCCTGGTGCAAATACGTCGCGGCTGAAGAACAGGCGAAGATCCTGCTGAGTGGCGATGGGAAGCGAAAGGCGTTCGGAGCGGTCGTCCATGCGGTCGGGTTTCAGGCGGGAAGGCAGACTGAAACCATGAACCGGCGCGAATGCACACGAATAAGGAATTTGCTCCGCAAATTCCTAAGTCGAGGCGGCGATGCGCTGGGCAATGCGGCCGAGCGGAATCGCGGCGGCGCAGACGAGGGCGACAGGCCAGGCACCCACGGCCAGCAACGCCAAGACATCGACCAGCGGGATGAAGGCCAGCAGGCGGCCGACCCAACGACCCAGTTTCGCGGCGGGCGCCCCGGGCTTGTATTCCGCCCTGGCGAGCAGGCTGACCGTGATGATATAGGCGGCCAGAACGCCGACCCAGATCAGCAGCGCCGGCGAGAAGGTGTGGCCTGGCAATGACGCGACGGTCAGTCCGAGGAAGGCGCGGCAGCCGGCCATGAGCAAAACGGAGCCGGTCCAGCGCTTGTGCAACCAGTCATAGGAAACAATGGCGGCGACGAGCAGTCCGGCCCAAACCGCCGAGGCGCCAAGCACGAACACAAAGAGAGAAAAACCGGCCGCAAGCTGGAGTGAACCTGCGACTGCGGCGGCGCTGCGCGAGATCGTGCCGGAGGGCAGTGCGCGTTCCGGACGACGCTGGCGATCGAATTCCAAGTCGGCGACGTCGTTGAGCGTGGTGCCTCCGGCGTACGCCAGCGTGGCGGCGAGGGTGGCGAGCAGCCATGGAACGACAGCAGGCCATGTGGCGCCGGCGACCGAGGACAGCGTCAGCGCGGCAAGCACGTTGCTCCAGACCGACGGGAAATTGCCGGCGCGGGCAAGGTCGAACCAGGCGCGCGCCGCCGGACGCGGCGCTGCGTTCATGGGCGGACCGCCGCGGCGACCCGGGCGGCGAGGGCCGAGGGGGCGAGGCCGCGCTCGGCGAGCGCCGACAGCGACCAGGCGTATTCGCGCACCAGCTGGTCTTCGATGCCGAGGCGCAGGCCGGCCGGGAGGACCTCCCAAGTGTAAGTCTCCATTTCGAGATGCTGGCAGGCCCCGGGATGTGCCCGCAGCCAATCGAGGGCGCCGGCGATGTGATCGCGGGTGTCGGCGAACGGAGCGCCCGGGCTGGCGTGCAGCGGAACGTGGAAATGCACGCGCCATTCTTCGTCGGGCAAGGGTGCCGTGCGGTCGGCGAGCGCGTCAGGCAGATCGACGTGGCGCCGGTACACCTCCCCCGTCGTGGCGTTGCCGGCGACGACCTGATGCAGGTAGACCGGTTCGATGAACGCGCGCAGCGCATCGCGACCGGCGTCGTCGGGTGCGACCCGCAAGGCCGAGCTCAGGTGCAGCTTGCTCAGACGAAGGCCCGCGTTGGCCAGGCGGTCGAGGGCGGCGCCGGGTGACTCGAACTCCACGGCGAGGTGGCAGCAGTCGTAGTTGACGCCCACATACTGTCGCCAGCGGTCGGCCTCTGGATCGGCCGCGGCCCAGTCGGCGAAGAACGCGACGGTCTCGGCGGTCGTCTCCAGCAGGCAGAGCGGCTCGGGTTCGAGTCCGAGGTGCAGATCGTGTCCGGTCTTCCCGCAGAGCGCCTCAATATGCCGGGCGCAAGCGGAGAGATTGGCGAAGAACGCCTTTCGCTGTTCGGCGGTGAGCGCGAAGCCCTTGAAGGAGACCGGCACGGTGCTGACGCTGCCGGCGACCCCGGGTGGAAGCAGCCGCGCCAGCAGATCGAAGAGCTGGTTCGTGTAGGCGACGCGTTCGGGCGTGGCCCAGTCGGGCGTGTAGACCTGCTCCTTCACGCGGGTGCCGTGAAACGAGCCGTAGGGAAAGCCGTTGATCGTGAAGACGTAGCTGTTGCTCGCGTCGAGCCAGCGGCGAAAGGCGTCGAGGGCGGCGGGCTGCGCAAGTTCGGCGGCGGCCGCGGCCCCGAGCCGCAGGCCGATCGCGTACGGTTCGTCCGGCGACACGCGACGACGCACGGCGTCGGTGTGCGTCTCGAGCGCGGCGAAGGTTTCGCCCCAGCTTTGGCCGCGATGGACGTTCGTGCAGTAGGCGAGATGGAGACCGCCTCCGAGGTTCATGCGATCGCGCCTCCTCCGAGACGGAACTTCGGACACTGGGAGAGAAAGCGATGCGGGTTGCGGAAGAAGACCCGGTCGACGTCGTCGGCGCCGTGGCCGCGGCGGCGCATCTCGAGGGCGGTCTTCGGAACGGCCAGCGGATCGCTCACCCCCCAGTCGCAGGCGCTGTTGAGCCAGAGGCGTTCGCCGCCGGTGTACTCGAGCATGTCGACGGCGCGGGGTGGAGAGGATTTGGAATCCGGATACAACGTGATGCCCGCCCAGAACCCGCGGTCGAGCACAAGTGTGACGGTATGTTCCTCAACGTGGTCGATGATCACACGGTCCGGTTTTACCCCTGCGTGCGAACGCAGGAGATCAAGGATGAGCCGGGTGCCCTTGAGCTTGTCCTCGAGGTGGGGGGTGTGGACGAGGATGAGCTGGTCGTGCTTCACGGCGAGGTCGATGTGCTGCTCAAGGACGCGGAGTTCGTTACGCGTGTTGCGATTGAGGCCGATCTCGCCGATGCCGAGGACATTGGGCCGGGCGAGGAACCCGGGGATCATCGCGAGCACGTCGGCGGCGAGGGCGAGGTCCTCGGCCTCCTTCGGGTTGAGGCAAAGCCAGCTGTAGTGGGGCAGCAGATACTTGGCGGCGCGGGCCGGCTCGTACTCGGTGAGCTGGCGGAAGTAGTCGCGGAAGCCGGCGGCGGACGAGCGGTCGAAGCCGGCCCAGAAGGCGGGTTCGCAGACGGCCAGGCAGCCGGCGTTGACCATCGCTTCGTAGTCGTCGGTGGTCCGGCTCACCATGTGGCCGTGCGGTTCGATGTAGCGCATGGCGTCGGTCAGGTGCGGGGTTGCCAGGCGCCGGCGGCAGCCTTGCCCGTGGACTTCGCGTCGGGTTCGGAGGTCGGATCGCTCAACGCCTCGAGGATGCGGCGGGCGCGTTCGGGCTGGCCGTCGATGAGCAGACGGGCGGCTTCGCGCAGGGCGGCGCAGCGAAAGTCGTCGGCGACGCCGTGGCGCTCGACCCGGTCAAAGAATGCCGCCACGTCGATCAGCTTGGCGCGCGCGGGCACGAAAGCGGCATCGACCATGGCCCGCGCCACCGCGGCGGAGGCCGGGGCCGGATCGGGGGAAGGCGAGGGGGAGGAGGGCGGCATGGACGGACAGAACGCGGGAACGTCGTTAATGGATTAACGTGGGTCAAAGCCAAAGAAGCGCAAGATGGCGTCGAGTCGACGGATGCCCTTTCCCGCTTGCTGACCTTTGGCCGGGCTCTTCAGCATCCGCGGCGCATCATGGAAACTCTTCCCCTCTGGGCCTGGGCGGCCTTCCTCACCTTCATCGCGGCGATGCTCGCCTTGGACCTCGGGGTGTTTCACCGGAAGTCGCACACGATCGCGATGAAGGAGGCGCTGGGGTGGTGCGGGGTGTGGTTCTCGCTGGCGATGACATTCAATGTCATCGTGTGGTTCTGGTTGGGGCGGCAGGCGGGGTTGGAGTTCTTTACCGGGTACCTCATCGAGATCTGTCTGAGCATCGATAACGTCTTCGTTTTCATCGTTATTTTCACGTACTTCCGTGTGCCGCCGCAACACCAGCACCGGGTGCTGTTCTGGGGCATTCTCGGCGCGGCGGTGATGCGGTTCATTTTCATTTTTGCGGGTATCGCTTTGCTGGAGCGCTTCCACTGGCTGATTTACATCTTTGGCGGTTTCCTGGTGTTGACCGGCATCAAGATGGCGCTGCCGAAGAAGCAAGAGCTCGACCCGGAAAAGAACTTTGCGGTGCGGCTCTTTCGCAAATGCTTCCCGGTTACGCCGGCCTACGTGGGCGGGCAATTCTTTGCAATTCACCATGGGCGCAAGATGGCCACGCCCCTCTTCATCGTGCTGCTCGTGGTCGAGACGACCGACGTGGCGTTCGCGTTGGATTCGATCCCGGCGGTGCTCGCGATCACGAAGAACACGTTCATTGTTTTCACGTCCAACATCTTTGCGATCCTCGGGCTGCGCGCTCTCTATTTCGCGCTGAGCGGGGTGATGGGGCTCTTCCGCTATCTCGGCCTTGGGCTCGCCTTCATCCTCGTCTTCATTGGCGTGAAGATGCTGATCACGGGCATCGGCGTGCATGTGCCGATCGGCGTCTCGCTTGGGGTCATCGCCGCGACGCTGACGGTGTCGGTACTCGCGTCGCTGTTCATTCCCGAACGCAAGAGCGGCACCCACTGACCCGTCGCCCGCGGCGGTGCTCAGGTGCCGTAAAGACGGTCGCCGAAATCGCCCAGGCCGGGCAGGATGTATTTGTGCGCGTTGAGTTCGCGGTCGAGCGCGCCGGTGAAGATGGGAACGTCGGGGTGGGCAGCAGTCACGGTGGCGACGCCTTCGGGCGCGCTCACGATGCAGACGAGGGCGAGCTCCCTGGCGCCCTGCTGTTTGAGCACGGTGAGGGCTTGGGCGGCTGATCCGCCGGTGGCCAGCATGGGATCGACGCAGAGTACGCGTTGCCCGTGCAACGGAGGAAGCTTGCAATAATAGCTGCGGGCGACGGCCGTGGCGTGGTCGCGTTCGAGTCCGACATAGCCCACGCTTACGTCGGGAAACAGATCGGTGAAGGGCTGCACCATGCCGAGCCCGGCGCGGAGGATGGGAACGACAACGAGGCCCTTGGCGAGCACCGTTCCGTTCACCGGTTCGAGCGGCGTGTCGATCAGCTGGTCGCGGGTGGCCAGATCGCGCGTCGCTTCGAGCGCGAGCAGGAGGCTGATCTGGTAGGCGAGGGTGCGAAACGTCGCGGGCTTCGTCGTGCGGTCGCGCAAGTGCGTGAGAATATGCGACGCGAGCGGATGTTGCAGGACGGTGAGCATGGCGGGAATCACAGCAAATCGCGCTCCACCTTCTGCTTGAGAATGCGCTCCATCTCCTTGCGCAGAACCTTCTCCTTGCCACGGAAACCGGGCATGAGCGCCAGCCACGCATAGACTTCCTCACGGATGTATTTGGGCATCACGGGTACCGTGGCGACCATGCGGTCAAGCGCCCGGACGACGGCGGCGGCGAGTTGATCGGAGATGAGGGCGGCGGTCGCAGTCGCGTGCTGGCCGGCGAGGCGGGCGACGGCGTCGAGTTTGACGCGGCGTCCGCGCGCCTGACGTTTTTGCACGGCGCGATACTCGATCAGACTGTCGAGGTGGATGCTGGCCGTGCGAGGATAGAAACTCGCCATCAAGTTCCACGGATCGCCCCGCTGCTGATCGCCGGCGGCCCGGATGTCGCTGCGCAAAAGGACGGCGGGTATATCCGCGAACTTCGCGAACATGAATTCGATCACCGTGCCGCTGTCGAGTTCGGTGCCGTCGAAGCAGAAGAGGGCCAGGTCGCATTCGAGCAGGGCGCGAATATCCTGATCGCGGATCGTTTGGGGATGAAAGCCGCGCAGTTCGAAATCCTGCGGAAGCCGGCAAAGGTAGCGGCCGTGGGACTTCTCATGGATCGCCTCCGCGAGGTAGGCGTTGCCGAGCAGGTGTTTCAGGCTGAAAAGCTCACTGGCAAAGTAGACCGTGTAGTTTCGTTTTTTCTTTCGCGTCCCGGGCATGCTGGACCGAAGCAAGCCGTCGTCACCCCCGGGCACAACCGCAAATCCCAGTCGGGACCGGACTCGATGTCATCTAATGGATGACATCAACGGTTTGAGTGTGACCGCCGTGACGGGTTCTTCAGGGGCGCAGGGTGAGCGTATGGGCGGGATCGCCGGGAAGGAAGGGGGTCGGCGAACCTTGAACCCACGCCGCGTGGCCGGCGCGGTAGAACGGGGACAGCGGGTGTCCGCTCTGGCCGGCGGGCATGTGGAAGATGCCCTGTTCCTCGCGGCCGGGTTCGACCACGAAGCGTTGCGATGCACCGGAGGAGGGACGTTGCACGCGCGGCATGTGGTTGTCGCCGGGCAGGGGGTCGGCGGGCATGTCGAGATGGCGGGCGAGGAAGTCGGGAAGAATGCGGCTGAGGGGATGACGGATGCGCGCCGTGTTGCGGGCTCCCCAGGTGGCCTCGGTCAGAGGAATCTTGGAACGGGCAAACTCCGTCGTGACGTCGTCCGCGGCCGCGAGCAGCAGCGCGGGCCAGGTGGCATGCTCGGCGGTGAGCAGATGGGCGGGTTGCCCGGAAACGAGCGCCCACAGCCCATGTTCGTAGGGCAGCTCGCGGTAGTCAAACGATGGATACGCTTCGCGGCAGAGGCGGAAGATCGGGGCCAGGGTGCGATCCGCCACGCGGTCGCGCCAGCCACGGACGAGGGGATAGCTGGCCGAGTCGATCGAGGCGCGGCCCTCCCAGCGGGAAATCGCGGTGCGCAGTTCGGCGCGGCGGGGGTTTCCCGACACCGCCTCGTCGGTCAGGGTGGCGAGCAGGAGTTGCTGCCAGCGCTCAAGCCAGAGCGCGCGGTCATCGAGTTGGAGGGCGAGCAGGTCCTCCGGCCGGGCGCGCGCGGAGGCGTCCGTGCCAATGGCGGCGAGGCCGTCACGAATCTGCCGGGCGCGCGCAAAGGAGTCGTAGCCGCCGTCGCCGATGCGTTCGAGGTCTTCGCCGCCGACAATGCGGTTGTTGGCGGTCCAGAGGTGTTCGCCCGGGCCGGCGCGGCGAACGGGAATCTCGCCGGGCGGGAGGAGGCCTTCCCAGCCGCGGTCGCCAAAGGTCCACACGACGGGCAACCGCCCGGAGTGACCGAAGCGTTTTGGCAGTCGTCCGGCGATGGTCCAGACGAGGTTGCCGGTGCGGTCCGCGATCAGGATGTTCTGCGTGGGCAGGCCGCTCTGATGGGCGATGGCAATGGCTTCCTCCACCGTGCGGGCGGTTTCGAGGCCGATGAGGCGCACGTTCACCGCTTCAGGATCGTGCATCAGCCATTTGAGGGCGAGCGGACGTCCGCGGGCGTTCGTGCCCACGATGGGGCCCCACACCGTCCAGCGGGACTGCATGGCGACGGGATCTTCACCGCGCACAACGATGCTTTCGTGGTGCGTTTCGAATTCCTGGGGCAGGGAGCCGTTGAGGTAAAAGAGGTCCGGCGCGTCGGCGAGCACATCGATCGGCGCGAGGTCGCTCGTATCCGCGTAGCTATTGGTGAAACCCCACGCGACATGGCCATTGCTGCCCGCGATGATGAAGGGAACACCGGGCAGGGTGACGCCGGTGACGGTGTGGCCTGGCCAGGCGAGGGAGGCACGGTACCAGATGTTGGGCACCGCATGCCCCAGATGCATGTCGTTAGCGAGCATGGCGGCTCCGCTCGCGGTGCGGCCACCCGTGAGCCCGAAGCTGTTGGAACCGGGTTTGAGTTCTCCGCCGCTCGTCGTCGACGAGGGCAGGGCGGGTTCGGGAGCGATGCGCAGGTCGATGATCCGCGGACCGGGGATGGCGGGCATCGGGACGGACGAGCCGTCAAGCGCCGCGTCGCCAGGCGTGTGGAGTGGCGCAAAGAATTCCATCACCTGCGTGCCCAAGACGTCGCGCACGGTGGCGAGGCACTGTTCGTAGTGGCCCGTCTCGTCCTGAAGATCGAGCGCCATGGCGTAGTTGATCAGGATGCTGTCGGCCGGCTGCCAGGGACGGGGATCCTGCCGCAACAGCAGGTACTCGAAGGGGTGTTCGGCAAGGGACGCGAGACCGGCGTTGACTCCGGCGGCATACGTGGCGAGCAGCTCGTTTTCGGCCGGGGAGAGGCGCGCGAGAACCTCGCGGGCGAGGTGATCGAAACGGTGGATACGCGCCGAGCGGTCGCGCGAAACGGCCGCGGGGCCGAAGAGTTCGGCGAGTTCCCCCGATGCGCTGCGGCGCGTGAGGTCCATCTGGAAGAAGCGATCCTGGCCATGGGCGAACCCGAGAGCCCGTGCGACATCGAGCCGATTCTCGCCGCGGATCGTGGGAACGCCCTGTGCGTCACGAACGATCTCGGCGGGTGCGCTCAGTCCGGGCACGGCGAGTTCCCCGTCGAGGCGAGGCAGGCTGGCCTGAAGTCGTCGCCAGCCCCAGCTGGCGACGACCAGCGCAGCCAGCACGAAGACACTGAGCGCAATGAAAGCGAGGCGGAGACGGCGGGCGGCGGCGGGACGCATGAAAAGGGGGATCAGAGGCCGAGATGTCGGCGGATGCGGGCGACGAGAGCGGAGGGCGCTTCGGCGACGTCGCAGACGAGCGCGTCGTTCGGTTCCTCGAGCGCGGCAAGTTGGCTGTCGAGCATGTCGGGTTTCATGAAATGGTCGGTGCGGTCAACGAGACGGGCGTGAAGAAGTTCGGGCGCGCCCTTCAGGTACACCCACGTCAGGCCGGTGAGACCGGCGCAAAGTGTGTCGCGATAATGTTGCCGAAGGGCGGAGCACGTGACGATGGTGCTCTCGTCGCGCCGGCGCGCTTCGACCAAGTGCGCGCGAATGGCCGCGAGCCAGGGGGCCCGGTCGGTGTCGTCCAGCGGAGCACCTGCACTCATCTTGGCGACATTGACGGGCGGGTGGAAGTCATCCGCGTCGGCGAAACTCCAGCCGAGCTCGGTCGCGAGCTTCTGTCCGACGGTGGTCTTTCCGCTGCCGGCGACGCCCATCAGCACCAAGAGGCTGGCCGGTCGGAGCTCCCAGGCGCGGGTGGCGACGGGATTGCGCCCTTCGTCGAAATCGATGTAGTCGAAGAACGTTTCGACGGGCTTGTCGCCCAAGCCGCTTTCGGCGACCCGCTCGCGGAGGGCGGCCAAGCGATCGTCGCGCCAGCCGATCTTGAGCAGGAACCGGTTCCATTGGTCGCAGGCTGCGTCGGAACGTTGGCCGCCGGACGCGTGCGCCCAGGCAAGCAGGGAGCGGTCATCGTCTCGTGAACGAAGCACTTCCGCACGCAGGTCGTCATAGGCGACGTTGAGGAACGTGCAGGCCCGGGCGTCGAAGCCGCGCCCGAGGTTTGCATGGTAGTCGGCGGGCAGGCGGCCGGCGTCGTGCAGCCGGATCTTGTCCAGCATGCGGCCAAAATAGACGAGACGCCCGACCCGGGCGTAACAGCTGCGAAGACCGGGAACGTGAGGCATAAGGGCGAAAAGGCGACGAAGGTGCGAGGGGCGCACCGCGTATTCACCGGAGAAACACCCGACGCCGCAATCGCAAAGCCGGCGAACTCAGGGGCGCCGAAGGTAGAGCCACGTGCACACGGCGGCCGCGGCGACGGTGGGCGCGATGATCCACCAGGGATCCACGGGCATGCGGTAGCGTGCGATGAGCCACCAGACGCCCCAACACTTGACGGCGATCAGCACCCAGCCGGCCAGGAGGACGGCCTCCGATCGCCGGCTGCGCGCACTTTGCGGGCGAAGCACCTCCACGCCCTTGATAAAGGCGTGATTGTAATCCTCGGCCGCGCGCCGGCGGTTGAGGAAATGCAGCAGATTGGCGAGCATGCGTGAAGCATAGTCGGCCGCCGCAAAAAGGAAAGAGGGTGGGGCGATTACCTAGGGAATCGCCCCACGCTCGCCTTCAAGACAATAGCCAGCACCGTGGGGTGACTTTTGGGTGAAACATCGCCGCTTGGCTGGGGTCGCAATAGTTACAATGAATACACAAACCCTAATCTTCAGTTTGATCGCCGGCCTCGGCGCAACCGGGGTATCCGCCGTCACGCCGGCCGACCTCGCATTGGCGCGGACAGAAGTTCGCTTTGTCGAAGCGGAGACGTTTACCGACGTCCGGGCCGACTCGATCGGCAGTGACCGGGACCGCACCGCGTATCTCGAGATACTGCGCGAGCATATCGAGGAGCGGGTGGCGGCCTGGCTTCCGGCTGGCCACAAACTCACGCTCGCGGTGATCGACGTCGACATGGCTGGCGAGTTCGAACCGTGGCGCGGGGCGAGCTTCCAGGACATTCGAATCGTGAAGGACATTTATCCGCCCCGCATTGAGCTGGAATTCCAGCTGGTCAATGCGCGCGGAGAAGTGGTGCGGGAAGGCCGGCGCCAGCTGCGCGACCTTACCTTCATGATGAATCTCTCGATCAACCGGAATGATTCGCTCCGTCACGAAAAGCAGCTGATCGACTCCTGGTTGAAGAACGAATTCCGCCGCGACACCGCGTCCTGAGCTCCCCTATGCGCGCCATTGGCGTTGCTCCGGCCGCAAGTCCCTTCAGACTTGCGGCCGTTTCGTATTCGCGTGCCCCCTACCGATCCCAGCTCCATCCGGCTCGACAAGTGGTTGTGGTGCGTGCGCCTGTTCAAGACGCGCAGCCTGGCCACGGACGCCTGCCGTGCCGGCGGGGTGACGGTGAACGGCCAGCCGGCAAAACCAGCCCGGGGACTCCGGTGCGGTGAGGTCGTTGGCTGGCGGCAGGGACTTGTGCACCGTTCGGCGGGTGTGCTTGGGTTTCCGGCGCGCCGGGTGAGCGCAAAGGAGGCGGTTGGTTTTTGCGAGGATCGCACGCCGCCCGAAGAGTGGGCCAAGGCAACCGCCAGCCGGGTGGGACAGGTGCTGGCGCGGGAACGAGGAAGCGGACGCCCAACGAAGCGTGATCGCCGTCGCCTTGATCAATTGTTTCCGTGATCGGCGGTCATGATGGGCCCGTGAGAGCGGCTTCCCGGCTGGTCTGCGGCGGGTGCAGCTTAACCCGCGTCGGTTGATGATATTGCACAGTTAATCACCGAGGCGGACCCGCGCGCGGAGGAAGGGCGAAATGGGTGGGGGAAACCCGTAAGTATTTCCGAGTCGCCGATTTCCCTTGCAGTCGCACACCCCTTCCGTGAGCGTCCCCCCGTATCGTTAGAGAATCGTTAGGCGACAGATACTGGTGGATCGTCAGTTGAGGTTAGGCTTCAGTGATGATTTGAAACCCGAGAGTCGGGAACAGGCTGGCAGCAGACGGGAATCGACGAGATCATCACATGAGTAACTCCAAACTGTACGTTGGTAATATGTCGTTCAAGACCTCCGAAGACGAGCTCCGCTCGGCCTTTGGTCAATTCGGCTCCGTGACCGACGTTTATGTCGCCATGGACAAGATGACGGGCCGCCCACGCGGCTTCGCCTTCGTCACCATGGGCACGGCCGAAGAGGCCAAGGTCGCGGCTGAGAAGATGAACGGCGCCGACCTCGGCGGTCGCGCGCTGACGGTCAATGAAGCCCGTCCGAAGGAAGAAGGCGCCGGCCGTTCGTTCGGCGGCGGCGGCGGCGGCGGTGGTCGCGGCGGCTTCGGCGGCGGCGGCGGCGAGCGTCGCGGCGGCTTCGGTGGCGGCGGCGGCGGTGGCGGTCGCGGTGGCGACCGTCGCTACTAAGCGATTCGGTTAACGACCGATTTTTCCAGGGACGAGGCGCCTGCGCCTCGTCCCTTTTTCATTATTTCAGATCGAGACTTCCTCTTCCGCGCGACCACGCTGGTCCGCCTTTCCGTCATGCCGTTCAAAGCCCTTTCCCTTTCCGCTCCCGTTCTCCGCGGTGTCGTTGCCGCCGGATATGCCGAGCCCACGCCCATCCAGCTTCGCGCCATTCCCGTCGTGCTTTCCGGTCGCGATCTGATCGGCTCGGCCCAGACTGGCACCGGCAAGACCGCAGCGTTTGCGCTGCCGATCCTGACAAAACTCGAGAAGCACGCGCCGGGTCGCGGACCCCGGGTGCTCGTGCTTGAGCCGACGCGCGAACTCGCGGCGCAGGTCGAGACCGCCTTTCGCGATTTCGCACGGTTTTCGGACATTCGTGGGGTGGCGCTCTTTGGTGGCGTCGGCTATGGTGCGCAACGGCAGGAGTTGAAGCGCGGCGTGGACATCGTCGTGGCCACGCCCGGCCGTCTGATCGACTACTTGAAATCCGGCGAACTGTCGCTGCGCGACCTCGAGGTGCTCGTGCTCGACGAGGTCGACCGCATGCTCGACATGGGTTTCCTGCCGGCGGTAAAGGACATCATTGGGCGCTGCCCTCGCGATCGGCAGACGTTGTTCTTCTCGGCTACGGTGCCGCCGGAGATCGCCGCAGTGGCGGCATTCGCCCTGCGCGACCCGGTGCGCATTGAAGTGGGCGTGAACCGCTCGGTGACTCAATCGGTCAGCCACGCGCTGTATCCGGTGGCGTGGTCGCAGAAATTCGAGCTGCTGCTCGCGCTGCTCGCCAAGGTCGATTTTGACAGCGTGCTGGTTTTTTCACGCACGAAGCACGGGGCGGACAAGATCGCGCACCGGCTGAAGGCGGCAAAGCATTCCGTGGCTGTCCTGCATGCGAACCGCTCCCAAAACCAGCGCATTGAGGCGCTCGCCGGCTTTAAGAGCGGCAAGTACGAGATCATGGTGGCGACCGACATCGCGGCGCGCGGCATCGACGTTGCGGGCGTGTCCCATGTGATCAACTACGACGTTCCCGAGAACCCCGAGGACTACGTTCACCGCATCGGCCGCACGGGACGCGCCCAGGCGGTGGGCGATGCCTTCACGCTCGTCTCTCCGGAGAACGCAGACGACATTCGCGCGATCCAGCGGTTTATCGGTCAAAAGATTCCAGAGCTTCGTTTGGAAGGATTTGATTATGCTCCGCTCACGCCGCGGCCTGCACCCGCCGGAGGCGCGCCAGCGAAGGGCGGTGGCGGGCGCCCCGGCGGAGGCCGCGGTCAACGCCCGGGCGGACAGGGGCAGGCCCACGGCCAGGGAAGGGGCGGTCGTGGTTCGTTTCGGGGCGGCCGTCGGTGAGGTCGCCTTTTTGCGACAGGCGAAGAGCCTTGCATCAGGCGCCGGGGTTTGCCGAATCAGTCGTTGTCATGTCCTTCGTTCGCCTTCTTTTCCTGGCCTTGTTCATATGCTCGCCGGTCGCCGTGCACGCACAGCGGGAGAAGCTGCCCCCTGAGGACCTCGCGATTGTGCGGAAGAGCTGGCCGGATGCTCAGCGCACGTCGACGGGGCTGCGATCGCAGCTCATCTCTCCGGGATCCGGGTTGAAGCCCGAGAAGGGGCAGTTGGTGTCCGTCCTTTATTCGGGACGGCTCTTGAACGGTAAAGTTTTCGACGAGAACTGGGATCGCGAGAAGCCGTTCAACTTCCGTCTCGGGCGCAACTTCGTCATCGATGGCTGGGAAGAAGGTCTGCAGATGATGCAGGTCGGCGAGAAGCGACTTTTCATCATTCCCTTTGAGCTGGCTTACGGAACGCGCGGCGATCCGCCGAAGATTCCACGACGGGCGACGTTGATCTTTGAGGTTGAGCTGGTGGCCATCCTCCCGGAGCCGACGCCCGGCGGGGACAAGTGACCCTCGCCGACGGCTGCGGCGGGAGATCAGCAGCCTCGGTGTTGCTCTTGATTCAACGCTCCAAGCCGCGCACGTACTCGTAGCGCTCCTTGAATTCCTGCAGCGCAATGCGCCGCGCCTGCAGACCATCCGGGGCGGTGCCGGCCTGCAAAAGTTCGCCTACCCGTTTGGTCACCCAACGCTCCTTGAACCCCTCTTCGAGCTCGGCGGCGGGGAACGCGCTTTCCTTTTTTTTCTTCGAACCGAGGCAGCCGGTGAGAGACAGCGGAACGGCAAGCAGAAGCAGGAGAGTAAGGCATCGCATCATCATGGGCGTAAAAAAATACCTAAGAATGCTTTCTAATGGGGTTTAGGAGGGGCCGGCGACTGTTTTTTCGTTTCGCGGCCAGGAAAAATTCCTAGGTTTCGGAATCATGAGTGAAGAGTCATCGTCAACACAGCTTCGCCTCAAGCCCAAGTTAAAGGGTAAATCCGGGGGTGGGCCGTCTGCAACCGGGGCCAGCGTTGCACCTCTTCCTGCTTCTGGCGAGCCTGCGGTGGAGAACGCAGGAGGCGTGAGCTTGCAACTGCAGCCGAAGGCAAAAGCGGTGGAGAAGGTCGCAGGTGCGAGCGGGCTTTCCGATGGGCAGCCGGCCGCCGACTCACGGGTCCGGCTAAAGCCGCGGCTCGCCGCGCAGGCCGAGGGCCAGTCGGCCTTGGCGGTTGAAGCGCCGCCGGCGATTGCCCCTCCAGCGGTGATCGTTCCGCCGGCGCCTGCGGTGGTCCCGCCGCCCGTGACCGCAGGCGCTGATGACGTCGGAGCCGTGTTAATCGGAGGATTCAAGCTGCGTCCCAAGACAACGGTCGACGAACCGCCGCCGCTGCCCGAGTCCGGGTCGCCGGCGCCTTCGCCTGTGGCGGCCCCAGCCGTGCCGGCCGTTGTGCCGGCCGTTCCGGCTGCGGAGCTGCGCATGCGGGTGAAGCCGTCACCCGAGTTGGTGAAGAGTTTCTCGAGCGGGAACACGGTGTCGCCTTTCCCAAGGGCATCCCAATCGGGCAAGCGCTCGGCCTTGACGATGGTCGTGCTGCTGTTGCTTGTGGCGGGTGGCGCCTACTACGCCTACACCACGTATATCGCACCCGCTTCGAGCGAACCGGTCGCGGTCGATTCCGCATCCGATCCGGCGGTTGCCGCAGAACCGGCGTCCCTTGCCGGTCGCTTGGTGGGCAAGGCCCAGGACGTGGTGAACGCGCGGTCCGGCAATCTCGACGGTCTCGAAGAACTGGGGATTGAGTCACGTTCTCCGGCTTCCCTGACTCCGGGCTCGACCGAACCCGGGGTCATGGCGTCGATGCCCGTGCGGGCCGAAGCCCCACCCCCACCCGAGCCAGAGCCGGAGATGAGTGCGGCCTTTCATCGTTTCGTCACGGAGATGCGGGTGAGTGGCGTCTTTCAGGGGGATCCGCCTCGAGCGATGGTCAACGGCCGCACGGTCCGCGCCGGCGAACCGCTGGACTTGGGACTCGGCATCGTGTTCACCGGCATCGATGCAGAGAAGCATTTGATCCTGATGAGCGAGCCGTCCGGCGCGCGCGCGACCAAGAAGTACTGATTCCGACCGGCTCAGTCGTTTCGCGCCCTGCGGCGGAGCGATCACCACGTGTCGATGGGGCCCTTGGGCACAGGAATCGCGTCGCGTTGAAACACGGGGTCGTCCGGATCGCGCAGGAACGACGCGACCAAGGGGTCGGGGCGGAACTTGGGCAGCAGTTCCCCGGCCTCGTCGCAAAACTGCCGGCGCCACGCGAGGTAATCGGCGAGCGCCTTTTCGAAGTCGGTTCGGGAGGTGATGCCGATGATGGCGGTTTTGAAGGGGCGTGAAGGTCCGAAGCGGCGGGCGTACCAAGGGGCCACCCGGCGGAAGTGGCGCGCGCCGATTTCCTCGCCATAGAACTCCAGATAACGCTCGAAGTGGCGGCGCATGACCCGGACGCGCTCGTCGAAGGTCGGCTCGGGCAGCAGTTCGCCTGTCGAGAGCAGATGAGCGGTGCGACGAAAGATCCACGGATCGTAGAAGGCGCCGCGTCCGATGCTGACCCCCGTGCATCCGGTTTCCTTCAGCATGTGGACGGCGGCGTCGGGTGTAGTGACATCGCCATTACCGATGACGGGTATCGCGCGGACCGCCTGCACGACGTTGCGAATGCCGGCGAGGTTGACCGTACCGGAGAAGCCTTGGGCGCGGGTGCGCCCGTGGACAAAGATCGCGGCGACGCCCACGTCTTCGAGCACGCGCGCTAGGTCCGGCGCGGTGAGATTGTGTTCGTCCCAGCCGAGCCGCATCTTGGCGGTCACGGGTATTTTCACCGCCTCGACCATGCCGCGGACGAGATCGGCGGTCCGGCCGAGCTCGGTCATCATCGCGGAGCCACCGCCGATGCTGACCACCTTTTTGACGGGGCAGCCCATGTTGATGTCCACCGACTGCGCGCCCAGGTCCTCGCAGGCCCGCGCGGCATCGCGCATCTCGCCCGGCACGGCCCCGAAAAGCTGGATGGCGAGCGGCTGGTCGCCCGGGGCGGTGGCCGTGAGTTGCAGGGCCTTGGGGTTTCGCTCCAGCAAGGAGCGGGCGTTCACGAGATCGGTCGTGGCCCAGCCCAGTCCGCCGAGTTCGCGCACGGTGAGGCGCATGGGCAGGTTGGTGTAACCGGCCAGGGGGGACAGAAAGAGCGGCGAAGCCAGCTCGATGGAACCGATGCGCATGACGACAGGAAACTTTGTTGGCCGCGACGGCTGGCGGCAAGCAAGCCGTGGGTCGCGCGGCGGCGGCTCAGAGGGCGGCCTTCATGCGCCGCAGCGCTTCGTCGAGCGTCGTGCGCGGGCAGCCGAAGTTGAGACGGACGTGGTCTCCCTTGCGCCCGCCAAAGTAGGCGCCCTCGCTCAGACCGACGCCGTGGGTTTCGAAATGGGCGACCGGATCGGGTAGTTTCAATGCGGATACGTTGAGCCAGGCGAGGTAGGTGGCCTCGATCGGAGCCTCCACGCTTACGCCCGGCAGTTCGCGGGAGATGAATGTGAGCAGATGGTCACGATTGCCACGCAGCGTTTCGAGCAGGGCCTGGCGCCATGCCTCGCTGTCGCGATAGGCGGCCTCGCAGGCGGCGAATCCGAGGGTGGTCACTTCCGCCACGATGCCCGCGGTGGCGCGTACGAACCGCGCGCGCAGGGTGGGATCGCAGATGATGGCAAACGAGGTGCCGAGTCCGGGAATGTTGTACGTCTTGCTGGGCGCCATGAGCGTGACCGTGCGGGCGGCGATTTCCGGCGAGAGGGTCCCGGCGGGCACGTGGGGCAGGGCGGGGTCGAGGATGAGATCGCAGTGGATTTCGTCCGAGCAGAGCACCAGGTCGTGGCGCAGGCAGAATTCTGCGAGGCGAACGAGTTCGTCGCGCCGCCAGACCCGTGCGAGCGGGTTGTGCGGATTGCAAAGGAAGAACAGCTTCGTCCGGGGCGTCACGGCGCGCTCGAGGGCATCCCAGTCGATCTCCCAGCGACGGGCGGCGGCGTTTAACGCCCAGGGCACCTGGGTGGAGGCGCGTCCGCTGTTGCGGGCGGCCGTCATGAAAGGGGGATACACCGGCGTGAGCGTGAGGATCTCTTCGCCGGGTTGCGCGAAGGCCTGGGCGGTGACGTTGAGTGCGCAGACGAGGCCGGGCAGCCAGACGATCCAGGCCGGGTCGATCGTCCAGCGGTGGTTGCGGGCGACGGCATCGACGATGGCGCTGATGGTGGCTTTCGTGGGCCGGGCGTAGCCGAAGATTCCGTGGTTCACCCGCTCGTGAAGGGCTGCGATGATGGCGGGCGACGATGGGAAATCCATGTCCGCCACCCAAAGAGGGAGGATGTCGCGACCCTCGTACTTTTGCCATTTCTGGGAATCGGTACCGAGACGAGGGAGAGGCGTTTGAAAATCAAAAGTCATGACAGCGAGCGGAGATTGAGCCGGAGAGTGGACGGGTTGGACAGACGGAATTGCCCTATTCGGGCGAGAGATGGAGACGCTGGATCGAAGACCACGAAGGCGCGACGGATTTTCCCAAGCGAGACGGCACACCTTTGGACATTTTTTCCCACACAGACAGGGGGCTAAATCTTTAGATTATGACAATCAGCTATTTAAAATAGATAAGGACAAGGACAACACCTACGTGCGGGCCGAGCTTCCGGGCGTGAATCGCGAGGACATCGGCGTCGAACTCGTCGACGGCGCACTCAACCTGACCGCCGCCCGCAAGGCTGCGGGCGGAGAGGGAGAGGCTCCGGAGTCGTTCACCCTCAGTCGCACGATCAGTGTTCCCGACACGGCGGTGCAGGCCGACAAGATCGCAGCCAGCTACGAGAACGGCGTTCTCACGGTCACGCTTCCCAAACGTGAGGAGTCAAAGCCGCGTAAGATTGCGGTCAGCTGATCGCCCGCCCGCGCTGCGGGTTGGGTTTTTAGGCCATCGAGCCGGACCTCCGTGTCGGGTCCGGCTTTTTGCTTTCTCCGTTCCGCCCGCCCGGACAGAGTTCTTGGAATGGACGCAGCGCTCATCCCCTTTCTGATGTTTGGCGGCTTTGTGGTGATCGGAGTCATCATTGTCTGGCAGAGTGGCAAGGCGACGGCGACCACGCGCGCCAATGCGCAGGCGCTGGCTGAACGTCTTGGACTTGCCTTGGAGCCGGCGACGCCCGCTCTGGGCCGTTTTCATCCGCCGCCGCGCGCCGTGGGCGTCATTCGCGGCAAACGCGTTGAACTTTTCACCTACTCCACCGGTTCGGGAAAGTCGCGAACGTCATGGGCGGCGATCAGCGTCACGCCTTCGCAAGCCGCAGGCCTGACGTTCTCTTTGACGCGGCAAGGATTGGGTTCGCGCGTGCTCAGTCTGTTTGGCGCGAAGGAGATCGAGGCGGGAAACCGGGCTTTCGACGACCGTTGGTTCATCCAGACCAACCAGCCTGAATTCCTGCGGGCGGCGATCTTGCCCGAGTTGCAGGAGAAGTTGATGACGCTCGATCGTTCCAGCCTGCCGGGTTCGATCCGCTTGGAAAACGGTGTCGTGACGTACGCCGAACAGGGATCGTATTATAGCCGAGCCGTGTGCGACCGCGTCGCCGGCGTGGTTGATTCCCTGGGCGATCTGGCCGACGTGACCGAGGTGTGGGCGCAGAGCCGCTGAGCGATGCCGAAGGATGATCAGCACCCGAGCCAGCCGCAGCCGACGGGGCCGGTGTTGTTTTACGATGGCGAGTGCGGATTGTGCAACCGGCTCATCCGGATGTTGCTTCGCTGGGATCGACGCGGCGCGCTGCACTTTGCGCCCCTTCAGGGAACCGTCGCGCAAGCGTATCTGCGCCGGCATGGATTGCCCACGCAGGACTTCGACAGCTTGATTTTCGTTCCCGCGTGGTCATCGCGGGAGCGTCCCGATTTTCTCACGCGCACGGACGGTGCGCTGGCCGCGCTGGGTGCGACCGGGCGTCTGGGCTGGCTGGTGACGCTCCTGAGTCGCGTGCCGGCGTCGTGGCGCGATGCGATCTACAAAGGCATTGCGCGCGTCCGTTACCGTCTGATGGGGGAGTGGGTGCCGCGACCGCTGGAAAGGCCGGAGTGGCGGCGCCGGTTTCTGGAAGGGGGGGACTGAGCAGCGCGCCCAGAATTTTTAATCACAGATGGCCACTCTCATCGCTGGCCTGGTGTAGCCGCGGGCGCTGACCGCGGTCCGAAAACGTATCGGGACGACCAAACAGCAAGACCAATCCCCCAGATTTTTTACAGGAGGTCGCAGAGAGCGCAGAGAGGCGCACCGACGAAGACGGATCGGATTGTAGCCGCGGGCGCTGACCGCAGCTCCGTCGATATCGTCCGTCATCAACACGACAGACCTGTTTCCTGAAAATTCTTACAGGAGGTCGCAGAGGTCGCAGAGGGCGCAGAGGAAAACCCCGAAACTACAGCAAAGACGCGATCCTGCTGAACCCGGCATTCTTAACCACGGATGGCACGGATGAATACCGGATTGAATACACTGAGGCTCGGTGGTCGATGCCTGGGATCCGGATCGTATCTGTAAAATC
>JBBQUU010000056.1:0-34632 GCA_038212175.1 Opitutales bacterium
ATGCACCGCGACCTGAAAGCGGAGGCGACCAAACCGCCGTCGGCCAATCTCGCCGCCCAGCAACGCCGGTTCGGGCGCTGGCAGTACACCTACAATCATGAACGGCCGCACGAGTCGCTCGCCCAGCAATGTCCGGCCGAGTTTTACCCTCCCAGTTCCCGCCGGCTAAACGAGCACGTCAAACCGCTGGTCTATCCCCCCGATTTCGAGGTGAAGGTCGTCTCCACCACCGGGCTCCTTGCCCACGAAGGCAAAAACTATCACGTCGGCGAAGCCTTCGCCGACAAACGCGTCGGCCTGCGGCTCAACGCCGACGGCCAGACCGAACTGCACTTCGCCAACGTCCATCTCGGCAATCTCGCCTGCGATGCAAACGGCGGCCGCTTCCGGCCCGCTGCCTACATCGCCCGGCCGCAGCCCAAACCCTCCTGCAACCGTTCGAAAACCATGCGGCGAAAAAACCTCCACCGTGATTCGTAGGTCAAGAGGTGGGGAGAGGCGGGGCAACCCCGCCTCTCCCCACACCCCTCTCCACCCCGATTCCCTTGGAATCTCTTTTTCAAACCGGGACGGGTGGGGAGCTTCGCTCCCCTTACACCCCCTCAACGAAAACCATATAGCCCTTGCTATAGCCCGCTGTCCCCACCAACAAAAGTGTAACCCATCACCCTGGACTGTTTGTTACCCATCACCGGCTCGTACCGTGAAAGTCGAGAAGGCGAAGCCAAGGGGTCAATCGTAAACCGTTGACATCAAGTCCGCGATGCAGGGCCGATTCATTCTACGGATCCCTCGCTGTCGCCGGGCGCTTGGGGCCCGGACCGCGGTCAGCGCCCGCAGCTACACCCTGAAGCCGGAGGGGGCCACGCTCGCGAGAATTGCAGAATGAATCTGCCCAAGTCCGCGATGGGTCAGAAAGGCGACGTTGAGGGAGGGAGCTGGGGATTCTCTCTAATACTTATCCATCACGAACCACATCACCCACGTGAGGACGACGGAAAACATCAGGGCTCCGGCAACGCCGAAAAAGACGGTGGCCGGATTGAGGCCGGTGATAAAGGCGATCGCGGCAATCGCGACATTGCCGCCAATTAAGCAAAGAAGGTAGTCGTTGCGGCGTCGTGTCAGAAGAACGGGCGGCGGCAGATCCTTGGGTACCTCGTGGGCGACGTTGTCGCGCAGCAGGGCTTGGATGTCGTTGGCCGTTGGGATCGGCGGCTTGGCCTGCGGCGGATGCGTGGCGGCGGTGCCTTTCGGGCACGGAGAGGTCGCGGCGTTGAACAGATCGTGGACGTCGATCTTGGCGCCTGAGGGTGCGGAGCCGGCGGTCGGGTTGACTGCTTCGAAGGAGCGCGCCTTGAAACCGTATTTCTTCGGGGGTGGATCGGGCTCGTCGCGCACGGGGTTGGGATCGGCCGAAGTGTGGCCGTGATTCGCACCCGGCGCGAGCCCTCAGGCGATTCGGTAGCGTCACGATTTCTTACAGAACGTGAGGTCGGTGGATTTGAGATCGGTAATCGTTGTCGGGAAATAATTTGCGCAACGAGAAAGAAATGTTTCGCGGCCCAAAATTGAGCGGCTGTCAGGAAAATCTTCCACTCGGGTGAACGGGGACGAGGGCGCGGGAGTGAAAAAAGTTCCGTAACGCCCTCTGGTAGAACGGACGCGTATATCTACGTACGCTCAGGCATGAGTCATGCAGCAATGGGGGCATGAATACCCCTTCGCTGCGAATCCTGTTCGTTGTTCCGTTGCTTTGCCTGTGCTCCACAGCGCACGCCTTGATCTATAATTTTTCAGCCACGCTCAATGGCGCCTCGGAGTCGCCTCCGGTTGTCTCGGCTGGAACAGGCTCGTCGATTGTCACTTACAACAGCGTCTCCCAGAAGCTGGGGGTGAAGATTGATTTCACTGGATTGACCGGGACGACCACGGTCGTGCATATTCACGCGCCCACGGCGGTGGCGGGGGTTGGGAACGTCGGGGTCGCAACGTTTCCTGGCACGTTCCCGGACTTTCCGGTGGGGGTGACGTCGGGCAGCTATTTCAAAGAGATCGATCTGAGTCAGGCGACCAGCTTCACCGCAGGGTTTCTTGCTCTCGGTGGGGGGACCACCGCCGGGGCCCAGGCCGCATTGCTTGACGCGATGTTGTCGGGCAAGGCCTATGTGAACGTCCATTCGACGTTCGCTCCCGGTGGAGAGATCCGGGGCTTCCTCGTTCGTGTTCCCGACACCTCCGCCACGGCACTGTTGCTCGGTGGGGCGCTGGTGTTCATGGTCTCGGTCGGTCGCCGCTTTGCGCGATAAAGGATTCGCAGCCCTGTTTCGGCGCGGACTCAATTCGCGCCGGTGAAGCGAACGCTTCGCGTGGCCGGCGCCGCGATGTCCACGCGTGACAAGGGCGCGGGTTATCCGATCTTGCTCGTGCTGGCGCCGACCTTCTCGGTCGGGATGCCCATGCGCTCGAGGAGGGAGACGTAGAGGTTGGTGAGGGGCACCTTCTCACCGAGGTGGAGATGGCGGCCGGACGTGATGGTCCCGCCTCCGTGTCCCGCGACGAGGGTCGGGATGTCGTAGTGGGAGTGCTGGTTGCCGTCGGCGATGCCGCTGCCGTAGACGATCATCGAATTGTCCAACAGCGCAGCCCTCGCCCTCATGAATGTCTTTCAGCTTGTCGAGGAAGTAGGTGAAGTGGGACACGTGATAACGGTTGATCTCGGCGATCTTGGCTTTGGTGGCCTCGTTGTTTCGGTAAGCGAAGACCGCGGTATTAGGATTATGATACAGCTCGTCGTTCATTGGGGACGGCGGGCTTTTTTCGTTGTAGCCGCGGGCGCCGACCGCGGTCTGTCGCGAGCCACAGAGCTGAACTTCGGTGGCCGGGTACGTTGAGTCGGACGTCTGGGAACGGCCGCTGCATGTCGACAGACCGCGGTCGGCGCCCGCGGCTACAATAAAATTTCTCTGATCCAGGCGCGGTGCAGCGCAAAGGGACCTACGAGGGGGCCCTGCGTTGCAGGTCGAGACATCTATGGTTGTCGTCACAGGTGAGCACGAAGTGGCCGGCGACCCCGTCGGGAGTCACAAAGGGCCGGAATCGCGCTGCCGGAACCTGCACGCGTTGTCCGGTGGTGGCGCGCACCACGACATGGCTGACCGTTCCTTGGTACACCCGGAGGAAGTCGTCCGCCGGGATGTTCAGCGAAAACTCGTAGCGGGGCATGCAGATATCGCGGACCGTCCAGAGGTGGGACGATCCCACTTCGTCGGATGATCGCGAGGCGGGGTCCCTTCAGATTGAGTTGATGCGGCCCGACGAATCGCCGATGCGATCAAGTCCGGAGACGCCCATGCGGTCCGTCATGCCGAGGAAGAGATTGGTCATCGGCTTCGAGCCCATCTGCACGTAGCGACCCGGACGGAGGCTGCCGCCGCCGGAACCGGCGAGGATGACGGGCAGGTTGTCGTGATTGTGGCGGTTGCCGTCGGCGTTGCCGCACCCGTACACGATCATCGAGTTGTGCAGGACGGAGTTGCCGTCGACATCCTTCGTCTTGTCCAGCTTGTCGAGGAAGCGCGCGAAGTGCTGCATGTAGTAGAGGTCGATCTGGCCGACCTTTTCCATCATGTCCCCTTGATTGCGGTGATGCGAGAGGTAGTGGTGGCCTTCGGGGATTCCGATTTGCGGGTAGGCGCGGTTGGTGCCGTCGCCCGCGAGGAGCATGGTGGCAACGCGCGTCGAATCGGTGACGAAGGCCATGGCGAGCAGGTCGTACATGATCTCCATGTGTTCACCGTAGTTGGACGGAATGCCCTTCGGCGTGTCCATACCTGGATCGGGCAGGGCTCCGAGGGTCTCGTTGCGCTGGATCCGCTGTTCGATCTCGCGTACGCCGGTGAGGTACTCGTCGAGCTTCTGCTTGTCATTATGACCGAGACCACGCTGAAGCGAGCGGGCGTCGTCCATGATGAAATCGAGCAGGGATTTCTGGGTCTGCTGCCGTTCTTCAAAATTGCGCTGGCGCTCGCCGGGGGCCCCGCTGCCGAAGAGGCGTTCGAACACGAGGCGAGGATTGGGCTCGGGGGCGACCGGGGTGGTGGCCGACTGCCAGGAAAGGTTGTACTGATAGGCGCAGGAGTAGCCGGAGTCGCAGCGACCGGCCTTGCGCACGGCGTCGCAGGACAGTTCGAGGGAAGAAAAGCGGGTGAGGTGTCCGACCTGACGGGCCGTCAGCTGGTCCACCGACACGCCCACCTGGATGTCCACGCTGTCGGTCTTGCGGGCACGGGCGCCGGTAAGAAACGTGGCGTTGGCGCGGGCGTGATCGCCGGCACCGTCATTGCCCGGGGTCGCGTTAAGATGATCGAGGCCGCCGAGCACCTGAATGGAGGGCTTCAGATTGGCCAGCGGCTGCATGGTGCGGCCGAGGGTGAAGTCCGCGCCGGCGCCGGTGGGCCACCAGTATTCCTGATGCGCTCCATTGGGGAAATACACATAAGCCATGCGCAAGGGCGCACCCGTGGCAGTGGTGGCGAGCGGATTTGCTCCCGGCGCGATGGCCGCGCGAAGAACGGAAGGTGCCAGGGATTCGAAGACCGGGAGCGTCATGCATACTCCTAGCCCTTGAAGGAACTGGCGGCGGTTCAAGGCGAGGTGGCGGGCGGCGCGCTGGGAGGCAGAGGCAGTCGGATTCATGGCAGGGCGGGGGATAAGGCTGAAGGGCTGGGTGCGTGCAGGGACGCGGTGGCCGCAGGCTGGGGGGCGCGCTGCTTTTGGAAGGGAGTGGATTGGATTATGCCCATAAGGAGGGCGGAAAAGCGACCCTTTTCGGCATCGAGGCGGGTAACGATTTCGTCAACCGTGTGGACATCCATCGGTTCGACACCGCGACCCAAGGCGTAGGTCATCATCTTCTCGGTGAGGCATCGATAGTAGTCCAGGCGGCGCTCATTTACCAAGATCCGTTTGAGTTCGCGAATATCCGCGAAGCGTTCGCCGGTGATCAGCTGGCCTGCGGGTGCGATCGGCTGACCGGCCTCGGTGTCGCGCCACAACCCCATGGCGTCGAAATTCTCCAGCGCGAGTCCCAGGGGATCCATGCGGGCGTGGCAGGATTGGCACAGCTTGTTCCCGGCGTGAAAGGCCAGCATCTCCCGCAAGGTGGGTTCGCGGCCCTCGAATTCGCTCCGGGCCTCCTCCAGATCGGGCACGTCGGGCGGGGCGGGCGGGGGCGGGGTGCCGAGGATGTTCTCCAGAATGAAGTGCCCCCGCTTTACCGGCGAGGTGCGCGTGGGATTGGAGGTGACTGCGAGTACGGTTCCTTGCGTCAGCACGCCGCCATGCGGGCTGCCTTCGGGCAGCGTGACGAGGCGCAACTGGTCTCCCGTGATGCCGGGAATGCCATAGTGGCTCGCAAGCTTTTCGTTGAGGAAGGTGTAATCGCTGTCGAGCAGGTCGAGGACGCTGCGGTCCTCGCGCACCACGTGGGCGAAAAACAGTTCCGTCTCGCTGCGCATCGACTTGCGCAGGTCGGCTCCGAATTCCACGCGCGGGCCGCCTCGCACGCGGGGCAGGCCGAGGATCGCCTGCGCGTTGATCGGAACGAACTCGATGTCGCGTGCCTGCAGCCACTGTCCGACAAAATTGCGCACAAACATTTCCGACTTCGAATCGTCCAGCATGCGTTCCACCTGCGCTTCGAGGTTGAGCCGCAGGTCGCCTCGATCGGCGAGGGAGAACAACACGTCGTCGGGCATGGTGGACCAGAGCAAGTAGGACAGCCGCGAAGCGAGGGCGTGGTCGTCGATATCCGGATACGGCTCGGGCGCGCGCCAGGGCGCAGGTTCTTCGATGCGGAAGAGGAAGCGCGGTGACCCGAGAACCGCCATCATGGCCCGGCCGACCCCTTGTTCGAAGGTTTGACCGGGCTGGGTGTAAATATCGCGGGCGAGCCGGACAAGGCTGTCGGTGCGTGCGTCATCGACCGGCCGGCGAAAGGCGTGTCCGGCGAAGCGCTTCAACACCTTGTGGGCATAGGCGTCGCGCGCGACGGGATCCTCGGGGGCGGGACCATCGGGGAAGAAGCGTGCGTGGTTCTCGGGCGATTCCCAGTGCGCGGGATTGGCGGGGCCGATGACCTGCGCGGAGATAATGCTGACCACCACACGCGTCTGCGAGGGTTCGTTCGACGTCGGCGCGATGAAAAGGCTGGCGGGGATGTTCGCCGGACGCGGACGCGGCTCGGGACGGGGTTCGGTTGACCTTGGCGTGACGGTTGCGGCGGTGGTTCCCGTGACAGGCTCGAGCGGTTCCAGCTCAACAGTCAGGACATGATCGCCGGCCTGCCAGTGTTCCTTGTAGTCATACTCGAGGCGCTTGCGCTCCTGCCACACGATCTCCTCACGGAAGCGTTCGACGCCGTCGATGCTGAAGATCAGGCGTGCGCGGCCGGGGTCGAAGTCGAACGATCCGCGGATCTCAAGCGTAAGCTTGAGTTGGTAGCTCTCAGTCCGTGCCACGGAGAAGGTGGCCGCGACCTGCGCCGGGTTGCGCACGTTCATGTTTTCCCCGTCCTGGCGCCCGTCGACGCTCTTGAAATCGCGGCCACGGGCGATGCGCTCGGGCAGGATCAGGCCTGCCTTGGGCACGGCCGTGTCGACGATCGTTTCGGCCGCCTGGAGGTATTTCTCCATCATGATCGGCGAAATCGTCAGCACATCGGCGATGTTGTCGAAGCCGTGACCGGTGTCGTCGGGCGGGAACTCGACCTCGCTGTTGAAGTCGATGCCCATGAGATCGCGGATCGTGTTGCGATATTCCAGGCGATTGAGCCGCCGCAGGGTGATACGGCCCGGATCGGAATGGGCAGGGTTGATGCCAAAGGCCTGGTACTTGATCCAGTCCTCCAGCTTTTTCACTTCCTGCGGATTGGGCGAATGGCCTTCGTCGGCCGGAGGCATGACTCCGGCGCGCACGTTCTTCAGCACGGCCATCCATAATCGTGAATCGGCAAGCAGTGCTTCGTCGGAGGCGAAAGCATCGAACTCCACCTGTCCCTTGTTCAAGCCTTCTCCATGACAGCCGTAGCAGTAGTCCGCCAACAAGGGCTCGATTGTCTGGTGAAACAACGAGGCTGCATCTGCGGTCGGCTTGGTCTCGGCCGCCGCAAGAGCGGCGAGCGGAGTCAAGGCGGCAAACGCAACGGTGGAATACAGGAACTTCATGAAAATGGGCAATCAGTGAGGAGGCCGGTCAACGCGAGGGGAGTGCGCAGGTCGGCAAAACGGGAAGAAAGCGTTTTCTCAAGCTGTGCGGGGATATGGGAGAGTCAAGTGGAGCCACGGCTGATATCGGGCTCTGTGGCCCGCAAGAAGCGCGGACGAGGCTTGAGCTTTCCGTTCGCCCGCGTAGAGTGACCTTGTGAATTCAACGTACCGGGCAATCCCGACGTCCCAAGTCCTCACCTAACGCGTTCTCCTTCGCGCTCCGGAGAACGCGTCTATCCGAGCGCGTTTCCGGCCTCCGGCCTCTCTTGGCCTCCTCCACCACTCCCTCGTTCATCGTGGCTGCGCGGACTTTTCCCGGAGGTGCTTCAGCATGACATTTCACCCGCCCCTGTTTTCCCTTCAACCCTCACACAACATAACGTCCGCAACCCTCCTTCATTCCATGACAACTCCCACCCTTGCCACCCCCGCCCTGCGCCTTTCCTCGGTCGATCATCAACGGCTCAGCCTGCTCGTCGCGTCGGTCTTGTCGGGGCAGGACGGTGCCTCGGAGACCTTGACTTCCCTGCGTCGGGAGTTGGAGCGCGCCGAGGTGGTCGCACCTGAATTGCTTCCCCCAGATGTGGTCGCGATGGGTTCCCGGGTGGAGATCGAGGATCTCGAGAACGGTGAGGTGGATGCCTACACCCTGGTCTTTCCCGAGCAGGCGGATTCCGACAAAGGGCACCTGTCCATTCTTGCGCCGATTGGCACGGCCATCATCGGTTTTACCGCAGGCGACACCTTCGCATGGCGGACGCCGGGCGGAACCCGCAAATTGCGCATTCGCAGCGCGCGCCGCCCGTAAAGGACGGCGTTTTTCTGCTTTGCGCCGCCACGACGGCACCCCTTGCCTGTGCCCATGTCCGCCGAGCCGATTCGTTTTTTCAACCGCACCACGCGCGCCCTCGAGACCGAGGAGATCTACGGGGAGCGCTGGCTGCGCGTCGCGTACGAGCATCCCGTCGGGCGCTTTCTTACGTGGGCGTTGATCCGGCGCGGGGCCGCCTCGGCTTATTATGGCTGGCGCATGAACCGACTCTACAGCGCGTCCAAGGTGCTCCCGTTCATCATTCGCTACAATGTTAACGTGGAGGAGTTCGCCAAGTCGCCGCTCGCCTACAACAGCTTCAATGAATTCTTCCATCGCGCGCTGAAACCCGGGGCCCGGCCGATTGCGGCGGGGGAGGACGTGGCGGTGTTTCCCGCCGACGGGCGCCATCTCGTGTTTCCCAAGGTGGACGAGGCTGCGGGTTTCTACGTGAAAGGTGCGACGTTCTCGTTGAGCGAATTGTTCGGAGATTCAGCGCTGGCGTCCGAATTCGCGGGGGGAGCGATGACGATCTCGCGGTTGTGTCCGGTCGACTACCACCGCTTTCACTTTCCGGTGGCCGGAGTGCCTGACGATGCGCGCCTGATCAACGGATATCTCTACTCGGTCAGTCCGATCGCTCTGCGTCGCAACGTTCGTTACTTGGTGGAAAACAAGCGCATGGTGACCTGCATCGAGTCCCCGGATTTTGGCAAAGTGGCGATGATCGAGGTCGGCGCGACGATGGTGGGGACGATCGCGCAACTCTACGTTGACGGGCGACCGGTGGCGAAGGGAGAGGAGAAAGGCTGGTTCAAGTTCGGCGGATCCTGTGTCATCACGGTGTTTCAGCGCGACCGCATCCGTTTCGACGACGACCTCGTGGAGCAGAGCGCCCGCCACATCGAATGCTACGCAAAGATGGGTGAGCGGATGGGTGCGCGGTCCTGATTGCCAGGTTCCCGCGAGTGGCGTTCACGCCGCCGCCCGCGCCCGTACTTCCGAAAGGACGGCGATCAGTTCGTCCACCTGTCCCGCAGAGAATAATCCTTCCGGCCCCTTCGGCGTGAGATCGGTGATCGGCGTAAAGCTCGGCCTGACGTTGGCCGACGCGCGAATCGCGCTTGGTGCGCTTGGCTTACATCACCGCGAGTGGCTGGCCGTCGTCGCCGCAGATCACGTAATCGACGAAACCCTTGCCCTGAGTGTTGGGCATGCCAGCGACCTCAAACTCGCGGTCGCGTGGCTGGTCGCGCGGCCAGCCGGCTTCCCTCGGCAGGAGATCGATGAACGTGTCGCGCGTCTCGCTCTCGGAGTAGTCGTGGGTATCGGGCTGGGCCGTGTTGGCCTGCTTGGCGGCGGCGACCTCAGCGCGCACGCGGAGGTGCTCGGCGTCGAGGTCCTCCTTTTCTCGCAGCAGAGTGGAGAGTTGTAGGGGAGCTTGAGCCTGGCTTCGTATTTGTAGAGCCAGTGGACGATCAGCTCGAGGCCGCGCCGGGCTTGGAAACAGGCCGTGCGCGGATCGGGAATGGCCGCCGCCTCCGCCTTGGTCGCCGCGTCGTGGACGTCGGACCATGCGGATTGGAGCAAGGCGAAGGGGGACATGACGAAACGGGTGCTCCGTTAGCTGGACAGAAAGCCGTGCACTTTTGCTTTGGGCATTTCCTTCACCTTCCGAAAGAATTCCGTCTCAGTGATACGAGTCGGCCATTCGAGTCGGATGGAGATGAGTATGTCGGACTTCTCCGCGTGGGGGCGGGCGGAGATGGCCTCGAGCGTGATCAAATAACTGAGGTCGCGGACCAGCGCCTTGTAAGGATTCTTCATTTCGTAGAAGTGCGCGCTCCGCTTTCGGAGCTCCGCGAGCTCAATCGCCTCTTCGTCGAGGATCAGGTTGAGCAGTTGAACATGACGTTGGGACATGACCCGCTGGCGTGGCGACTTCAGGCGGCCGAAGAGATCGGTGACGGTGTTGCGAAACAGCGCCTTGGTAATCTGCAGGCGGATCTCGGCGAACAGGCGACGGCACTGCGTCTCGACACCCTTGAGGGCAAATTTGAGAAAGAAGGTGAGGTCGTGTCCATTGGCGGGGAAGACGTGGTCGTTGACGAGGCAAACATCTCGGCCGGGGCGAAGTGCTTGAAGCGCGACCAGCGAAGATCGTCGTAGGGGCGGCCCTTGGGATCCTCGCCTGCGGGGAGACGCGGCCCTCGAGCCGGGCGAGCTTCAGGCGGGCGGCCTTGTTTTCCTACAGGGCCTGGAGATCGTCGAGGCGCCTGAGGAAGAGCAGGTAGGTGATCTGCTCGATGACTTCGAGCGGATTGGAAATGCCGCCGGTCCAGAAGGCATTCGAGAGGGCGTCGACTTTACTGCGGATTACGCCGGTGAGCATGTGGAAGGGCTGAAATTGGCCGATCCGCACGCGGACTGGCGAGACTCAAGCAGCAATGTGTTCGTGCCTGCGCCTCTTCACGAAGACATTTAACCGGAGCACGCAGAGACCGCAGAGAGAAGTAAACGGATGGGGCTGACAGGGTGATCGTTGGCCGGCGGCTGACGTGATCGCGATAGGGCGAGAAAGAGAAAGAGAAAGAGAAACGAGAACGAGTTAGAGCCGCGGGGCGGCTGGCTTCAGCGGCGGGGCCCAGGCGTGGGCGCCGGTGACGTTGAGCTTCCGTTTGTAGACCTTGTCGTTGCAGGTCGCGTAGAGGATGTCGCTGTTCGGTCCGCCAAAGGCGAGATTCGTGCAACGACCGTTGGGCGTCGGGATGATGAGGTGCACGCGCCCTGCCTGGTCGCAGACTTGGATGCCGAGGCGGGTCGCGACGTAGAGGTTGCCGTTGCGGTCGACCTTGATGCCGTCGGCGTAGCTCTGGTCGTCGGTGTCGGGCGAGTGCAGCCAGTAATATCGCTGTTTGTGCGCGAGCGTGCCGTCGGGCTGGATGACGTAGCTGTAGACCCAGTGCGATGCGTAGTCGGCGACGTAGAGCAGGGACTGGTCGGGCGAGAGCGCGATGCCGTTCGCGAATTTCACGTCGCCGCGGTCGACCTCGATTTTGGTGCCATCCGGCCGGATCAACCAGAGGCGGCTCGGTTCGCGTCCGGCGCCCGGATGCGTGACGTAGACGTTGCCGTTGTGCGCGACGACGAGGTCGTTGCCGGCAATGCCCTCGGCGAGGACGGACGCCTGGCCGCGATCGTCGTACACGAGCACCTGTTGCGTCCGTGTAGCGACGGCATGGAGACGGCCGTCGGGGCCGAAGGCCTGACCGTTCGTACGCTGCGTTTCCGCGATGAAGACCTCCGGTTTGCCGGAGGCATCGAGACGATAGGCACGGCTTCCGGGAATGTCGGTGAAGAAGAACTCGCCCTGCGCGTTGACCGCCGCGCCCTCGGAGAGGCCGTAACCGTCGCCGACGAGTTCCCAGTCCTCGCCGGGGATGAGCAGCGGGCCGAGGCGTTCCATGGGCAGCGTGCCCGCCTTCACGGCGGCGGGCCAGTCCTTCCACAGCCAGCGGATCGCGTCGGGAAAAATCGCGGCGGCGTGTCGTCCGTTGTGACCGCCTTCGCCCCAAACGTGGTTTAACTCATAGCCGGCGTACACCAGCGCTCGTTGCAGCGTCTGGTTGGCCATCCACCAGTCGCCGGCGTAGATATTGAGGTCGTCGCTTCCGTCCTGGAGAAAGATGCGGAGGGGCTTCGGCTCCATGCGGCGCACCAGTGCGGCGTACCGCGCGCCGCCGCGGATGTCGACGTAGGTGCCGATGGCGGAGAAGACGCGCGAGAAGGCGGCGGGGCGTTCCCAGGCAGCGGTGAAAGCGGCGATGGCTCCGCTGCTTTGGCCGGCGATGGCGCGATCGTTGCCCGACTTCGACAAGCGCAACGGGCGGCCGTCGGAGGTCTTAAGCGTTTCGACCCAAGGCAGCAGTTCCTCCAGCAGGAAGCGCGCGTAAGCATCGCCGAGGCCATCGTACTCGAAACTGCGGTTGAAGCGGTCGAGCGCGGCGTCGGAATTCGTCGCTTTGACCACGCCCGGCCGGATGAACACGCCGATCATCACGGGCAGCTCGCCGCGGGCGATGAGGTTGTCGAAAACCACCGGAGCGTTGAACTGTACGCCGTCCTGGTTGACGTGCACGCAGGCCGGGCGGGCCGGGTCGTATTGCTGGGGCACATACACGGTGACTTCCCGGGTGGTGCCGGGAAAGATTTTGGAGTCGGCAAACTCGCGGACCAGCAGTTCGCCCTGGGGTACGCCCGGTTGGACGACCGAGTCCGGATGGGAAGGATAGGTGTCGGCGGAGCGGAGGACGGATGCGCAAAGGAGGGCGAGCAGGCCCGAAACGAGAACGCGGGGGGACGGGGTCATAGGGTCGATCAGCGTGCAGACCGGGCCGGCGGAGGCGAGAGTTCGTTCGTTGCGTTGCCGGACGACAACGGTCAACGATGCCGCTTTCCATGTTTGCCCAAGCGATGAGCCAGGCGTGCGAACGCTACCGCCCTGCCGGACGGTTCGCGTACCATTTCGCACGCGGCAAGCTTCGTTGGGATCCCGCCTATCGTGCCTTGCTGGAAGGCGACCTGATCCCGCGGGAGGGGACCCTGCTCGATCTTGGCTGTGGGGGAGGGTTGCTCCTGGCTCTGTTGGCGGAGGTGCGGGCGCTGGGTGGTCCGGCTCCGCGCTTGATCGGGGTTGAGACGCGGGCAGGGGCGGCGTCGATTGCACGTCTGGCCCTCGCCGGGTCGGCGGAGATTGTGACTGCCGATGTCCGTGAGCGCCCGCTGCCGTCGGCGCGGGTGATCGTGCTCTTCGACGTCTTGAGCATGATGCCTGCGCGCGATCAGCAGGCGCTGCTGGTCGGGTTGCTCCGGACGCTTGAACCCGGGGGAGAATTGCTGGTGCGTGAGGTCGACGCCGCCGCGGGAGGGCGCTTCCGTTCCGTGGAGGCGTCCAACCGCTTCAAGGCGTGGGCGCTCGGCACGCAAGGGGTGCGTTTCCATTTCCGCACGCTGGCGCAATGGCGGGCGTGGTTGGAGGCGGCCGGGTTGCGGGTCGAGACGCGTCCGATGGGGCAGGGCACGCCGTTTGGGAACGTGCTGTTGATCGGGCGGAAAGAGGCGTGACCGATCGCGTCGCCGGATCTGGGCGTTTTTATCGGCGGCCGAGCCGTTGCCCGGCGTTTTAGCCCGAAGGCGGAGGCAAGCGGTCGGCCGTCATGCCGGTGCGCGCGGCGAGGGTTGCCAGGACCTTGGGGACGTACATGCGCGTCTCGGCCGGCAAGACGGCGGCGATTTCGGCGAAGGAGGTTGCCTTGTGTTCGCTTAACGTGCGGCCTACGCGACCGGGACCGGCGTTGTAGGCGGCGAGGGCGAGCGGCCAGTCGCCGAAACGACGATGAAGGTTGCGCAGGTAACGCGCTGCGGCGCGGGCGTTCTTTGCCGGGTCGGCACGCTCATCGGGCAAGGCCGTGCTCAGACCGAGGTCGCGCGCCGTGGCGGGCATGAGTTGGAACAATCCGAGTGCACCCACCGGACTGCGCGCGTCGGCATTGAAGGTCGACTCTGCCTCGGCGAGCCAGACCAACTCGCGCGGAAGGCCGGCGGCTACGAAAATCTCTTCCAAGACCGGCAGGTGGGCGGCGGCCGCCTTGGGGACAGGGCGCGCCTTCATGCGTCTCAGCCAGAGATCGTAGTGAGGAATGGCATTTGCGGAGGACGGCGATGGCAGAGTCGGCGAAGGGGCTTGAGTCGAAGGAGGGGTCTTGGTGACGGGCGGAGTGGGCGCAGGCGGGGTGCCCGTCGTTTCTCCTGCAGCTTCGATGTAATCGAGGCGTTCCTCCAACCAGTCGACGTAGGTCTCGTAACCGGGGATGATTCGGAAGGCGGCCAGCGCGGTGCGGGTCTCGCGTTCGATGGAGGCGAGTTCTCCCAAATCGTTCCCTTGCAGCAACGATTGCAGCCGTTGCACGAAGCCATCCCACTGTTCTTTGCTCGGGTACTCGAATTGCGCCTTCACTTCGTCCGGAGCGTAGGCCTCGAACAGCGAACGCCCGGCCTCGAAAAGGTCTTCGCCGCCCGGAAAATTTAGCTGTGCGAAGAGGCGCGGGCTGCCGGTGACAAGCAGGACGGCAGTGCACAACGAGAAGAAAAATGGCGCGAAACGAGACATGGACGGAGCAAAGACCCGAAAAACGCCCGGGAGTTCAATCTTAGTCCTTCGGCAATCCGAGGGCGGCGACGGTTTCCTGCAACGCCACGCTGTCGGTCTGTCGTTGGATTCGATGACGCGTGGCGAATGGCGGGCGTTGTCCGCCGAGCGAGGATCGTGGACGATGAGAGGGACGCGGGTGCCTGCTCCCAGAGTGAGCCGGCTTTGGACCATTTTCCTTTCTCGCCGAGGTCAGATCCGTCGGATCGGGCCGATCCGCAGCCGGCGGGAGGTCATTTCCGACGCCGGTCGGCCGCCGCCCCAGCGCCGTTTTCTACTGCATCTTGCCGGTGTGGCAGTCGTTGCAGAGCAGGCCCTCGGGCGGGTCGCCGTCGGGGTGCTTGAAGGGCAGGCCGGTGAGCGAAAACTGCGCGAGCTCGGCCCCGGAGCCCTGAGCCGTGATGGTGTGGCACGACTGGCAATCGCTGGCGGCGATCTTGCGGGCCGGATTGTTGACCGCCTTGTGGCTGCCGTCGTGACAACGGAAGCACCCAGGGGAATCCTTGTGTCCTGCGTGAATCGGGTAGGCGCTCCAGTCGGCCTTCATCTGGGGGAAGAAATTCTCCCGGTAGATGGTGGCGACCTCCGTGACGGCCGACTCGACGGCGGGTCCGGCGCGGTCGGCGTAGGCCGCGCGCAGACCGGTCGCGATGGCGGCGGCTGCTTCCTCGTGGGAAGCATAGCCTGCGGTGAGCAAGTCGACGGCGGTGCGCTTGACCGAGGGCAGCGACCGATCGATGCGTTCGTAGGCGAGGGCCTGGTCGACGGCGTCGTTGGGCGCCATGAAATTGTGGGCCGGGCGATTGTGGCAATCGAGACAGTCCATCGTACGGATCGCGGCCGCCGCCGGCTCGTCGATGAAGTCCTCCTTGCGGAAGACCGTCACTTCGCCCTTGGCGTCCGTCACGCGCACCCAGGGAATGGTGAGACGTTGTGGATCGGTGGCGTAGTATTCGACCTTGAGATCCTCGCTGGTGTGCCAATGGATTCCGCCGACCGGGCCGTGCGGGGCAGAGCCACCGCCCACATGCAAGAGGAGGCGCACGGTGAAGGGCGTGTTTTCCTCGTCAGAAAGGAAGCGCTGGTACGTGCGGTCGATGTTGCCGACGAATTTTTCGGGCCAATGGCATTGCTGGCACGTGTCGCGAGCCGGCCGTAGATTGGCGATCGGCGTGGGAATCGGGCGACTGTAGGCATTGCGCAGGGCAGCGTAGACTTGGTGGGCGCCGTTGACCTTCGCTTTGACGAACCACGTTGCACCTTCGCCGATGTGGCATTCAACGCAGTCCACGCGGGCGTGGTTGCCTTTTTGATGGGTGATGAATTCCGGCGCCATGATGTCATGGCAGACCATGCCGCAGAACTGGTTCGACTCTGTGAAGTGGTAGGTCTGGTAGCTGCCGAGTGAGGTGAGCAGCAGGAAGGTCATCGAGCCCAGGACGAACCACACTGCGACCTTGCGGTCCCGCGGGCGGGAAAGGTCGATGGCGAGGCGAGGGGCGGGAGCAGCGGGGGAGCGGCGTCGGGAGCGGCGTTCCCACCAAGCCCCGAGCAGCATCAGGCAGATGCCGGCGAACCCGAAGCCCGGCGCAACCATGTAGCAGAGCACGCCGACGTAGGCGTTGCTGTGCCCGCTGAGCAGATCCATCAGAAAGAGGAACAGGAACGCGAACACGGCGCTGCCCGTGAGGACGGCACCGGCAAGGGTGAGCCAGTTGCGCCAGATCGAGGGGGTTCCGCCCGGCGGGGGAGGAGACGGGTCGGCGGGCGCGGCAGGCATGACGAAGGTCCTACTTCTTCTCGAGCGAACGAACGAAGACGACGAGGTCCTCCGCCTCATCCTCGCTCATCTTGTCCTTGTAGCCGGGCATCGTCTCCTTGCCCGCCGCGTTCTTCGTGCCGTCGAGAATGGCGGCAAGGGCTTCCTCGTCGGTGAACGACTGCCCGTCGGCGGTGGTGTAGTCCTTCACGCCGAGTTTCTTGCCGGCGGGCGCCTTGCCTGATCCGTCCGGCGAATGGCACCGCGCACACATCTTTGTCCAGTTGGTCTTCGCATCGGCCGCAAGCACCAAGGTGGCGGGTAGCGCGACGAGCAGGGGTAGAAGGGCGTAGAGACGGGCGGAGGTTATTTTCATGGCAGCGGTTGAGGGTGATTCAAGAAACCTTAGAAGCGGTACTGGGCCCTGCCGTAGAACAGGTGAGCCTCGTAATCGCGCGACGTGCCGGCGGCGCGATCTTTGTAGTCGAAGTATGAATACCGGAAGGTGTACAGGAGGTTCTCGTGGCGCCGGTGGTTCCATGTGAGGCTGGCCGCCGTGCGGGACTCGTCGGCTCCATAAGGCATCGAAACCGTCGACGTGTCGACAAAGTTGTCCGCCGTGAAGCGCGCAAGTTCGAACAACAGGTCATTTTTCTCTGCGGCCGCCCAGCCGACGCTCAGGTTGGCGGTGGTGTAGTTATTGTCGCCATTGCGCACCACGCCGGTGTCGACTGCGGGGGTGGAGAGCTGGTCGTAGGTGAGATTGGCGCTCGCCATCACATAGACCCGCGGGTGGGGCGTGACGGTGAAGCTCTGGCTTACGATGTGGGAGTTGTAGCGCGAACTCTCGGCGGCGCCAAGACCGACCTCCTGGCTCAGCACGGTGGACTGCTGGCGATCGTAGCGCGTGACGGAACTAAAGCGGGCGGCCGGGCGCCAGGAGAGGCGGACGTTGAAGTCGTGCGTTTCGAAGTCCTGGTCCGTGATGAACGCCGGGTAGCGATCCGCCGTGGACGTGGTGCTGTCGCGCACGGCGTCGAAGTCGTTGACGCGAACCTTGAAGTAATACTGTGCCGCCAGCGTCAGACCCGGGCGGGCGTACCAATTCGCGGTGTAGGCGTATTTCTGGGTGCGCCGGGTCATCTCGGTCTCTCGACTGATGGTGGAGGCGCCGGTGTGCTCGAGGATGCGTTCCTCCTCAAGGTCGCCGTCCGCCTGCAGCCACTCGGCCTTGAAGCTGTGGGTCATGTTCTCAATGCCGGTGTAGCGGAACTCGATCGCTTCGGTGAGCTCGATCCATTTCTTGTCACTGTCGGTCTCCACGTCCTCCTCAAGCATCGAGCCGTTGGCCTGCATGATCGTTTCGAGGAAGTGGGCCATGGACTCGGTGCGCTGCGCCTCGACGCGAAAGGTGGGACGGATGACCCAGTTTTTGGTTGGACGATAAAGCAGGTTGGCGTTGAAGACGTACTGTTTGATCTCGGCGTCGCCGCGCAGCGTGGCGTAGCCTTCGTCGCGTTGCTGGCGGCGCAGGTAGGCCGGGTCGTAGACGGGATCGTAGGACTGCCCGTAGATGCGGCTGCCGGCAAGGTTGGCGTCGAGCTTCATCACGATGCCGCCGGTGGAGAAGGTGAGCTTTTCGTTGAAGGTGTGCTCGGTGTAGGCGTGAGCGGTGACCAGATCGGTCGTGGTGTCATCGCGGGTGGTGACGATGCGGTCGGCGGCGAGGCCGGGCTGACGCCGGGAGTTGCGGGTGTTGCTGAGCTCAATGCGGCTGTAGCGTCCACCGGCGCCCCATCGCGTCGCCTCGCCCGCGTGGCCAAAGTCGAGCGAGACCGTGTCGCGCTTTTCATCGAGGTCGAGAAAAGTGGGAACGAGCGAGCGGGTCCCGACGACCGGGATGTTGTAGTCGGCCTGGACGGTGGAGCCTTTGCTGCCTTCGCGCTCGCTGTGCTCGTAACGCAGCTTGACAGACAATTTCCCTGGACGGTTCGAGGCGGCCTCGAACCAGAAGCGACTGCGGTCAACGTGGAAGGCCTCGTCGTAGAGACGGAAGAAGGTGTTCGTGGAGGGAAGATAACCGCCTGCGCCGTCGTACCAGACGCGGAACTGTTCGAAGCCGACGTTGACGTGACCGACTTCGTCTTTCTTGAGGCGGACATCGAAGAGATAGTCGCCATCGCCGACCATGAGCTTGCCGTCGAATGAAAGGATCGCGCCGTTCGCCAGCTCGCGGGTGAGGCGCAACTCCTCGATGCCACCGAAGCCGAGTTTGCGATGCTGCGAATCGGCCTGGTATTTGGCGCGGTTGCCCGACTGCAGGCTGCCGCCGATGCCGGATGTGATCACGCCCTCGAAGGAGGCGGCCTGGGCCGCGATCGCTGCGGAAGCGGCGAAGACGGCGGAAAGAACGCGGATGCGGAGCATATTCATCGCCAGGGGGAGTTTGAAGGTTGTCGGGTCAGAATCGGAGGGAGGAGTTGGCGTGCGAGCCGTGGACGGCCTCGTGGCAGCCGGCGGTCCAGCAGGTGCCGCGCGAGACGAAGGAGCGATGGTCGCGGCCGCCGATCAGCAACTGGCCGGACGCCGTCTGCTCCTGGTAGTGGCACTGCAGGCAGAGGGACTGGTTGGTGGTGCGAAGCATCTTCGCGTTGACCGTGCCGTGCGGCTGGTGGCAGGTGACGCAGCCCTCGCGGGAGGCTTCGTGTTCGAAGACGTAGGGACCGCGCTGGGCGTCGTGGCACTGGAGGCAGGTCTCGTTGGCCGAGGCAAGGTTGGTGCCGCCGCCCATGACGGCGTCGCCCTTGTGCGGATCGTGGCAGTCGTTGCACGTCACCTTGCCCGACATCACCGGATGGCTGTGGGTGAGGGCGAACTCTCCGCGTTTGTCGAGATGGCACTGGTAGCAGGTCTCCGGCGAGCGGCCGGGGTTGACGATCGTGCCGAATTCCCCACCGGTTTCGACGTGCTTGCTGGCCGGCCCGTGGCAGGCCTCGCAACTCATCTCCGTGCCGTGCTTGCCGTCGGCGAAGAGCTTTGCGTGCGTCGCGTCGTGGAACCCGTGAGAGACATCGGCGTGGCACTGGGCGCACTCCCCCGAACCGACGAACTCCGCTCCGGCGACCGTCATGGGCGGCGCGAACATGGTGCGTTCCACCATGACGCAGGCGGCGAGGAACACGCCCCACAGGACGACGGCTCCATTGATCAACACTCTCTTGGTCAGGCGAGGACGGGTGCTCATGGCGGGTGTCGGGCTTGGGTCGGCGGCGTTCAGGTTGAGAAGAGAATCCTAACTACTTGCCCGCCAGTATGCCAAAATGGTCGGCGCGAGGCTGCGCATCGCTTGTGTTTGATTATGCGGAATTTGACCGGGCCGGAGAACTTAACCGCACATTGTCGGCGTTTCTATAGGGTTATCGCCCACCATGGAGTCCGGGCCGGGCTCCCCCGTCTACGGATAGGCACGCCCGGCCCTGGCCCGGCTCGCGGCATCTCGATGCTTCCGCCGTGGTTCTTACTGTCCGCTCGGATTTGCCCGGCCCGTGCGGATGCTGGCGATTGCAGTCGCGTGCCGCGCAGCTCACGTTCGTGTCCCGTTTGCCCTTTGCCGCCAGAGCCCGTGGGCGAACCTTTCACCCCTGTACTCTATGATTAGGAAAATTGCGTCCGCTTTCTTCGTCTTAGCCGCGTTGCAGGTGGTGGTTTTTGTTTCGGCGCACTCTGCCCGCGCGGCGACGCCTTCGGTCGACACGACCAAACCGTGGACGCGCTGGTGGTGGCCCGGCAGCGGCGTCGACAAGGCCGGCCTCACGGCCCAACTCGAGAAGCTTGCCCAGGCGGGAATCGGCGGTGTCGAGATCACACCCATTTACGGCGCCAAGGGTTACGAAGACCGCTACCTGGAGTTCCTTTCGCCGCGCTACATGGAAATGCTCGAGCACACGGCGCGCGAGGCGCAGCGGCTCGGACTCGGCGTCGATATGGCCACGGGCCGGCTGGCCCTTCGGCGGTCCGTGGGTCGCGGAATCCGATGGCAACACCCGCGCCCTCCTCGTCGACGGACGTCTTGCGGGCCGTCCCGAAAAACAACTGGTCAAGCGTGCTGCGCCGGGTGGCGCCGGTTTCGTGCTCGATCCGTTTTCCCCCGAAGCATTGGGCCGCTATCTCGCCCGTTTCGACGAGGCCTTTGCCACATTCCCGCGCGGGCTCCTGCGCAGCCAGTTCCACGACTCGTTCGAATATTACAACGCCAGTTTTTCGCCACACCTGCCTGAGGTCTTCCAGCACCTGCACGGTTACGACGTGCAGACCTACGCCGCCGAACTCATGGGTGAGAAGCCGCTCGATCCCGACACGCTCGGACGCATCAAGAGCGACGTGGGATGATTTTGCCGCCCTCAATCACTACGTGCAGCGCGTGCAGACCGTCCTCCAGGGCGGGCGCCCCGACAACGATATCCTGCTCTATTGGCCGGCCGCCGATCTCTGGGAAGACAACAGCACCCGCGGTCTCGCCAGGATGCTCACGGTGCATTCCGTCGGATTCCTGCTCGACCAGCCTGTCGGCAAGCTCGCCAAGGAACTCGATGGCCGCGGCTACACCTTCGATTATATCTCCGACACGCAGGTCCTCTCGACCCGCGTCGAAGGCGGCACGCTTGTCACGCCGGGCAATCGCTACCGCACCATCGTTGTCCCGGCCACGCGTCGCATGCCGGTGGATACGCTCGGCCACCTTCTCAAGTTCGCGGAGGGCGGCGCCACGGTGGTCTTTTCGTCGCTGTCCGAGGACGTTCCCGGATTCGGCCGTCTGGGGCAACGACGCGCCGGGTTCCGCCGGCTGCTCGATGGCCTCGACCTCGCCGACCGCGAAGGCCTCCGCCAGGCCTCGGTCGGCCGCGGCCGCGTGATTGTGGGCAACGAGCTCGCCGCGCTCGAAGCGGTGGGCGCCGCCCGCGAGCAGTTCTCCTAAATGGGCCTGGACTACATCCGGCGCGCCACCGAGCACGGTCGCGATTACTTCGTTGCCAATCTCGGCGCCGACGGTGGTGGGTCGCAGGTCTACCTGCAACTCGCGCCGGGTGAATCGTTCCTGCTCGTCTCGAGCGCCGCCGACCCGCTCGCGCTCCCGCCCGCCTGGGCCTACCTGCAGCCGGCGGGTGAAGGCGCCAAAGTGAAAGGGCAGTGGAGTCTCACTTTCACCAAGGGCGGACCCGAACTGCCGCCCGCGCTCAGCACGACGGCGCTGCAATCGTGGACGGACCTCGGCGGCGACGAAGCCAGGCGCTTTGGCGGCACGGCGCGGTATCGATTGGAGTTCGATGCCCCGACCGGCGCGGCCGACGAGTGGCTGCTTGATCTCGGTGACGTGCGCGACAGCGCCCGTGTCCGTCTCAATGGCGAGGCGATCGCCACGGCCTGGAGCATTCCCTTCCGCGTCCGTCTTGGCCAGAAGCTGCGTCCCGGCAGGAATGTGCTCGAAATTGACGTCACCAACCTCGCCGCCAATCGTATCCGCGACATGGATATCCGGAAGGTCGACTGGAAGATCATGCACGAGATCAATTTCGTGAACATCAACTACCGCCGCTTTGACGCCTCCGGGTGGAAGCTCGAACCGGGCGGCCTGCTCGGTCCGGTGAAGCTCGTCCCCATGAAGCGCGCCTCGCTGTAAGTGTAGCGGCGGCTGTCCCCAGCCGCCTGGTTCGCGCCGCGCAACAGACCCAAACCCACGGCTGAGGACAGCCGTGGCCACACCGGCGGCGCGATGCGGCCAAACCCAACGATCTAACGGCTGGGGACGGCCGTGGCTAGTGTGCCCGGCTCAGGCCCTGGACCGGCGAAGATTGTCGCAAACGATCGCGGCCGCCACCGCGGCGTTGAGGGATTCTGCCGCGCCGAACTTTGGGATGGTGACGAAACGGGTGACGCACGCGCGCACCGAGGGGGAAAGTCCGCGGCCTTCGCTGCCGATCACGACGATCGCGTCAGGCAGGGCGCCCAGGCCATGGACGTCGTCGCCCTCCAGGTCGCAGCCCAGGACAGGTGCCGTCGCGTCCACAAGCGTCTCGGCAACGGAGACCGTGTAGGTCGCCACGCGCAGGAATGACCCCATGCTCGCATTGATCACCTTCTGCGAATAAAGATCGGCGCAGTCGGGGGAGAGCAGCACGCGGTCGAATCCGAACCAGTCGGCGATGCGCAGAAGTGTGCCGACGTTTCCTGCATCCTGCACGCCGTCGAGCGCGAGCGTGAGCCCTTGGTCGCATGTCCCCGCTGTCAGTGTTCGTCGGTCGATGCGACCGACGGCCAGCACGGAGGCGGGGGCGGGAAAGTGGCTGAGGCGCGCCATGTCGGTATCCGATATTAGATACAAACGCGGGTCGTTGTGTGCGCCGGTCCACGCCGGGGTGGCATAGATTTCGAGCAGAGGTGCTCCACCGGCGAGCAGTTCGGTGACGACTTTTTCGCCTTCGACCACAAACAGTCCCGCAGCTTCGCGGTGCTTCTTTTCGCGCAGCGCGCGAACGCGTGCAAGTTCGGCTTTCGTCAGCGGCATGGTGTCGGGCGGGCAGATTGACGCGTGGCCCGGCGCCAAGGCAATCCTTGCCATCGAACAGGCTCATGAGCGACACGCCGCTGTGACCTGGGTTACGGTCGCGTTACCGGAGCGTTAAGATTTGGCGAAGGGGGGCGGCGGGCGTTGACCGTCGCTTTCGGACGTCCGCATGGTCCCGTTTTCACCTCCCAAGCCTATGACTCACCTGTTCAAATCCCTAGTGATTGCGAGCGCGCTTTTCGCGGCGTCGCTCTCTGCGCAACCCGCCGCAAGCGGGTTGGTTTCCGGAAGAGTTTCCGATGCAAGCTCCGGCTCTGCGCTGCCGGGAGCGAGTGTCGTGATCCGCAACCTCGGCCTGGAGACCGCGAGCAATCCCCAAGGCGAGTTCCTGCTCGCCGGGGTGCCCGCCGGTTCCCATGTCGTCGAGATATCCTATTTGGGGTATCCGTTGGCCAGCGAAGCGATCAACGTCGTCGCTGGCCAGCGCACGGCCCTTCGCCTTGAACTGACAGCCTCCGATGTCGTCGCGATGGATGCCTACCAGGTTTCCAGCATTCGTGACGGCACCGCGCGCGCACTCAATCAACAGCGCACCGCCGCCAACCTCAGCAACGTCATTGCTTCGGATGCCATCGGTCGCTTTCCCGATCCCAACGTCGCCGAGGCGCTGCAGCGCGTGGTTGGAATCGGCGTCGAGCGCGATCAGGGTGAAGGCCGCTACATCAACGTCCGCGGCGCGCCGATCGAGTTCACGTCGGTCACAATCGACGGCGTATCGGTCCCCTCGCCCGATCCGGACACGCGTGCGATCAATCTCGATGTTCTGCCATCGGATGTCGTCAGCTCGGTTGAAGTCACCAAGGCGCTTCGTCCCGACCAGGACGCCGATTCCATCGCTGGCGCGATCAACATCCGCACCGAGTCGCCCTTCGATCACGGCGGTCTGCGTGTCCGGGGCATGGGCGGCCTGAGTTACAATGAGTTCGGCGGGACCCATGACACCCGTGGTTCGCTGACCGTAAGCAACGTTTTCGGACCGGAACAGACGTTTGGCCTGATCGCATCGGCGAGCTATTCGAAAACGCGCCGCCAGGTGGATAACGTGGAGAATGCGTGGATATACGAGGACCGGCCCGACGGCGGCGAGGTCGCCACCATCGACGAGACCCTGTTCAAGGACTACGACACCCGTCGCGAGCGCAAGGCCTTCACGACCACGCTTGAGTGGCGTCCTGCGCCGGCGACGCGTCTCTATCTCCGTTACGCCTATTCCGAGTTCACCGATGACGAGTTTCGCAATCGCCTCGGGTTTCAATGGTCCGACGGCGCGCTTCAGCCCGGTTCCACGAATACCTCCGCCACGTACAATGGCGTGCGGATTTCCAAGCAGTTCCGTCACCGCGTCCTTCGCAATGAGATCAACTCCTTCGTTGCGGGCGGTGAAACTCAGATCGGCTCGCTCACGCTGGATGCTGCGGTTGCGTACGCCGAGTCCGTTCAGGATTACCCGTCGCGCAATGAATTGCTCTACCGCACGGGGGGAAACATCAATGCCTCCTACGATACCTCGGCCAACCCGAACCAGCCGGTTTACTCGATCTTCTCAACGGGCCAGCACCTTGAGCTGAACCGCTTCGGTTTCCGCGAGAACACGTTTCGCCTCAGCGACACCCAGGAGGACGAGTTTAGCTTCCAGGCCAATGGCACGCTGCCGCTCGGTCTCGGCGGACCGAACACCATCGCCAAGTTCGGGGTAAAATATCGCGACAAGGACAAGGTCGCCGAGGAGGAGCGTTTCCGCAATCGGGCCGGCGGCTCCGCCCCGACCCAAGGAATGGCGGCTCTCCTGAGCTCCGTGGTGTCTGACAACTACGACTACGTCCTCGGCCACAAGTTCGATTCGGGTCTCGTCAACAGCTACCTTGCCGGAGCGCGGGCCTCCTCGCCCCGACGTGATGATGCCTCAACGACCGCCGATTACGCCGCGGCGGAGAAGGTTTGGGCGGGTTACGGTTCGCTCAACTACGACTTCGGCGCGCTCGACGTGCTCGCAGGAGTCCGCGTGGAGAGCACCCGGTTCGAGGGTTCTGCGCCGCGTTACAACACCAACACCGGGCAGGTGACCGTCCAGCGTGAAAGCCGGAGTTACAACGACTGGTTTCCTGGTCTGCATGCCCGCTACACGACCGACGACCGGCTGATTTACCGTGCGGCCCTTACCCGCGGCATCGCCCGGCCGAACTTCCGCGAGATCGTTCCGCGGATCGTCGACACGACGGATGGCGCCGGCACCCGGGTCAACGTCAGCCAGGGCAACCCGCGGCTCAACTCCACCCTGTCTTCAAACCTTGACCTGATGGTGGAGTATTACTTCGAGCCGATCGGCCTGTTCTCGGCCGGCGTGTTCTACAAGGATGTCGACGACTTCATCTTCACGGCCCGTTCCACCGGCACGTTCAACGGCCTTCCGGCCACGATCAGCCGGCCGGAGAATGCGCGGGGTGGCGAGATCCGCGGCTTCGAGGTTGCCTATCAGCAGCAGTTCGCCCAACTCGCCGGGTTCCTCGGCGGCTTTGGTGTGTATGCAAATTACACCTACACCGACTCCGGGGTGCAGGCTCCGTTTATCGATCCGGACACGGGGCTCTCCACGCGCTTTCGCAAGGTTGCGCTTCCCGGCCAGTCGAAGACCACCTACAACCTCGCGCTGTTCTACGAGAGATACGGGTTCAATGCCCGGCTGGCCTACACGGATCGCAGCGACTACCTCGATGGGATCAATGTCGAGCGTGGCGCGGATTCCGATCTCTACTGGGAGGGTCGCGGGCAGCTCGACTTCACCACGAGCTATCAGGTCACCCGCAACGTCAATGTCTTCGTCGAATGGAAGAACCTCACCAACTCCGCCGGGGTGCGCTACACCGGCAATCGCAATCAGGTGGAGGAGTATGAACAGTTCGGTTACACGCTCTTTGGCGGCGTGAAGTTTAACTTCTGACCGCCTGCCGGTCAGGGTTTGCGTCTGGTCAACCGCCGCCCGGCCCGCACAGGCCGGGCGGTCTGGTTTTTTCTGGGCCGGCCCAGGAAAATTGAACCTGCAAATTGGCTCGGCTTCGGTACGGTGTCGGCCATTTCCCTCTTGTATGAAGCGCTACGCCCCGATCGCTGTCCTGATCACCGTCCTCGCCGTCCTGGCCGTGCCGCTTTGGGCGGCAAGCGGTCTGGCGCCCGCTTCCTCCTCCGACCGATCGCCGGCGGCCCCGCTGGCCGGAGCGATCTCGACCGTCACAGGCATTGCCATTTCGCCACTGCTCGGAATGGGGGTGTATGGTGCCTACCACTACTTTCGCACGCCGTCCGCGCAACGCGACGCGCTGCCGTGGTACGCCAGCATTTCCTTCTGGGGCCCGGCGCTGCTCATCGTGGTCGCCTGCGCGGTGAAGGATGCTTTTGGGGCGGTTCTTCCTCCCGGATGGAAGAAACCGCTCGATGTGCTTGAGACGGTGGAAAACAAGGCGTCCGGGCTCGTGGCGGCAGGCGCGGTGGTGCCCTTCACCATGGCCGCGCTGTCCAGGATGATCCTGGGCAGCGGAAATCCTTCGGCGGACGCCGGCTCGATGCTTCCGGCGGGTATGGCGGCGATCCAGGTGGGCGCCATCGAGTGGTCGTGGCTGTTGAACATCCTCACCATTCCGATTGGCGTCGCCGTCTTCGTCCTGGTGTGGATGGCCTCGCATGCGATCAATGTGCTCATTTTAATCAGTCCCTGGGGTGTGATCGACGCGGCGTTGAAGTCGGGACGCACCGCCTTGCTTGGTCTGGTCACCCTCACCTCGACCATGAATCCGTGGCTGAGCGCCGGCCTCTCCATCGTCATTGTAATTGTGGCCTACTTCATTGCCGGGTGGTCCCTTCGCCTGACCATTTTCGGATCCATTTTCTGCTGGGACTTCTTTACCTTGCGCAACCGCCGCTTCGTACCCGCGCCAACGGAGAACAAGGTGTTTTCGAGCAACGTGCTGACCAAGCTCGAGGTTCCGATGCGCACCTACGGCCGACTCATCCCCGAAGTGGAGGGCGGGAACTGGCGGTTCTCGTACCGGCCCTGGCTTGTGTTGAAGGAACGGTCGGTGGTCGTGCAGCCAACGGCTCCGTTTGTGGGCGAAGGCATGTTTTTCTCGGCGATCGGCGATGGCGAGAAGACCGTGTTCGTCCTGCCCCCGCGCTATCGGGGACACGAGCGAGCGATGGTCGATGTCTATCGTATCGAAGGCGGCGTTCAACCGGCGGGCCTGCTCAAGTCGTGGAAGCTGCTGCGCGAACTCTTCGGCGGCAGCGCGACGCGAACGCAGGTGGTCTGAGTCGTTCAGCAACCGGCGGGCAGCTGACGGCCGGTGTCGGGGGAGTGCAGGGCCTGCTTTCCCTCCACGTAAGGTAAAATGTAAGTAATGACCCCGTGCGTGGATCCCGCCTGGCCGGTTTGGCCATCCGATAGAGAGCGACTGCGGTCGAGTGCGGAGATCGGCAATAGGGTCCGGAGGCGGAAATCGATGTGGGGCCTCGGAGCGCACCGCTTTTCTGCATCCGGTGTTCCGCGGGTGCCGTATCCTTGTTTGAAGCCACCACTGGTTTCCGAATCCGGGCGCCGGCTTCGCATGCACAAAACCACCACCCTCTGCCGTCCCAGACGGCATCGCCCAATGAATCCCATCACACCACCCCGCCTCCGCTCTTCCCTGCGCCGGCAGATCATCGCACTCGCGGCCTGTCTGCTCGTCACCGTCCACCCGTCCCTCTTTGCCTCAAGCCACAGCGACGCCCCGTTGATCAAGCAGGATCCTCAGGCGAATCTCACCGATGTCTATGCCTTCATCGGCACCAAGTACGACGATCCTTCGGTCAAGGTGCTTAACGTCATCGTCTCCGTCCGCCCGTTCAGTGATCCGGGTGACGGCGTCATCTACGACCGCTTCTCCGATCACGCGCTCTATAGCATCCACGTGGCCGATCCCGTCTCCGGCGCGAGCCTGCTTCGCTACGACTTTTCCTTCTCCGACGAAAGCCCGCAAGGCGGCGCCGGCCTGAAGAACCCCAATACCATCCTGTCATATGGCCTCGGCACGGAGGTCGGGCCGATCCAGGACAACGGCGATGCGCGGCAAAACTACACGCAGTTCTATTGGGTCGCCCGCAACGGACGCGTGATCAGCGACCCGCTGGCCGTCCCGCCACCCAACGTCGGCGCGAACACCACGCCGTTCTACAACGACGCCAGCGGCAGCGCGGTGTCGGGCGCGACCTCCGCCGGGGCACTCGATCGTTACACGCAACAGGCGATCCGCAGCCTGCCCACCGGTGAAGTCATCTTTGCCGGTCCGCGCGACGACGGGTTCTTCGCCGACACGCCGGCGATCTTCGATCTGCTCGACGTACGCATCCTCGACAACAACGGCACCCTCGCCGACGGCCTCGGCCAGGACGGCAACGGTGTCGACGGTTTCAAAGGCTACAACGTGTTGAGCTACGGCATCCAGATTCCCGTTTCCGACCTTCCGAAGCGCAGCTATGCCGATCCTTTCTTCGGGGCCAGCACCGGCGTGGGAGTGTACGCCTCCGTCAGCCGGCGCAGCGTCAAACTTCAGCCCAATGGCGACGAGCCCCGGCACAACGGTCCGTGGGTACAGGTTAACCGCCTGGGTAATCCGCTCTTCAACGAGGTGCTGGTCGCCTTGAAGGACAAGGATCGCTACAACCGCACCTCGCCGAATCGCGATGAGCAGTTCGCGACCTATGCCGAGAATCCCGAAGTCGCCGTCCTGATCAATAAGGTCTACAAGACCGAATTCGCCACCTCCGGCCGGGCCGATCTTCGCGCGGTCTTCATCCCCGACGTGCTGCGCGTCAACACCGAGACTGATCCGGTGCGACTGCCCGGTCAGGCAGGTCATCACCGGCTCGGGTTCATCGGCGGCGACACCACCAGCGGAACGAGCGGCGGCTGGCCGAACGGACGCCGGATTGGTGACGACGTCGTCGACATCGCCCTGACGGCGGTCGCGAGCGGGCCCAGCTATGAGACGATCACCCTCGTGGGCGACAACGTCGCAGCCAACGACCAGGCCTACCATCAGGTCTTCCCTTATCTCGCCACCCCGCACGCCGGGCCCTCCGTCAACCAGCGCCAGGCGCCCTGAGCAACGGACCCACTCAAGCCACCCCTCGCATGCGCACGCATCTTCTCCTCTGGATTCCGGGACTGCTCCTCTGGGTCCCGGCTCCCGGCGCCACGGAATCCGCGCGCGGCGACACCGTGGCGGCCTGGGTGACGCGTGGCGACGGCCTCATGCAGCAGTCACGCAACCGGATGAATCCCGCGTTGTATCCATCGGCTCGTGACGCCTACACCCGGGCGCTCGCGCTCGATCCGGAGTCCACGGCTGCGATGCTGGGCATGGCCTGGGTGGAGAATTCGGAGCACCGTTTCGAGCAGGGCCGCCGCTGGTGCGAAGCCGTCCTCGCGCGGGACCCGCAGTCCGCCGAGGCGTACGCCCTCCTGTCCGATGCGGCGATGGAGGCGGGCGACTACAAGCAGGCCTTGCAATGGTGTCAGCAGGCCCTCGATCTGAAACCCGACCTCGCGAGCTACAGCCGGGCCGGGCATCTTCTCTGGATGCTCGGCCAGCCGCAACGGGCCGTGGCGTTGCTGGAACTCGCCATCGCGTCAGGCGGCCCCCACGCCGAGAACACGGCGTGGTGCGAGGCCCAGTTGCAGCTCATGCTTTTCCGCACCGGCGAGACCACCCGGGGGCTCGCGCGCATGGAGTCGTCGCTCACACGGTTCGCCTCGGATCCGCATGTGCTCGCAACCGCCGTGCGCTCGGTGGCTTCCCAAGGCGATTGGGATCGTGCCGTCGCCCTGGGCCGCCGGGCCGAGTCCGCGCGCACGCCCTCGGAGGGAATGATGCTGCTCGTCGACATCTATCATGCGGCAGGACAACCCGAGGCGGCCGTCCGGCAGGTCGAACGCATCCTGGCGGAGCATGATGAGGAACATCAGCAGATCCGTAAGGAGCAGGCCGACTCCCCCGCGTACCTCGGCGATCTCGAACTCGCACGCTTCCTCGCGGATCACGGGTTGCAACCGGAACGCGCGCTCGGGGAAGCCCGCGTCGCTTGGGCTTCCGCGCCCAATCAACCTGGCGCGCACACGCTGGCCTGGTGCCTTTATCGTGCCGGTCAGTTCGACGAAGCCGCCACGTGGATTGCCCGCGCCTTGGAAACGAACATGCCCGATCCGGAACTCCACTTCCATTCCGGCTTGATCCATTTGGCGCGCAATGATCGCACGTCCGCCCGGCAATCGCTCGAGAAAGCCCTCGCGTTGAATGCCGCGTTTCACCCCCGCTTTGCACCTGAGGCGAAGGCATTGCTGATTTCGCTCAAAAAGGAGGCGAACGGCATTGCGGCCATCGACGACCCAGTCCATGAGTGAGCCTCATTGAAGCGTGGATGGAGCCGTCGACCGAAATCACCCATGAAGAGGCGGAGGCCCTGTTAGGGCGCATCGCCGCGCGAGACCCCGAGGCCCTCGGGACGTTTTACGACGTGTTCGCCGGTCGCCTGCTCTCCGTGGCCAGGCGCGTGTTGAACGACGCTGCGATGGCGGAGGACGTCTTGCAGGAGGTGTTTGTCCAGATTTGGGAACGCGCCAACTCCTACGATCCGGGCCGCGGCAATGTGTTCACCTGGGCGGTGGTCATGACCCGCAATCGCGCCATCGACCGTTATCGCTCACGCCAACGCAGTGTCCACATCTTGGAGCGCGTCGCCGCCCAGACCATCGACACCGTGGAGGAGCAGCCCCAGGCCGACCCGGATCGTGACGCAGGCCTGCGTTCGGCCGTGGCCGAGCTCACGTCGGAGCAGCGCACCGTGATCGAACTGGCGTTCTTTGGCGGGATGACCCAGAGCCAGATCGCCGAACAATTGAAGAAACCGCTGGGAACCGTGAAGGCCAATATTCGCCGGGGCATGCTGAAGCTCCGCGATCGCCTCCAAAACTACCGGTGAAACGGTCATGAACGAACATCGCCAAGAACAAGCCGCTGCCTACGTCCTGGGTGCCCTGCCCGAGGACGAGCGTGTGGAGTTCGACCGGGCGCTCGCCGCGGATCCGGAACTCCAAACGCTGGTGCGTGAGCTTGACGGCGGGGTTGGAGAGCTTGCCCGCTCCCTGCCGGAAACCCCGCCCCCTGCGCGGGTCAAGGCCGCCATCCTGAGCCGCATCTCCGCCACGGTGCCAACGCCGCAACCCGGAAGGCCGCTGCGGTCCGCGCCCCGTGTAGAACCAGCCCCGGCCAGGCGTTCGCCTGTCCTGTCCATTCTGCCGTGGCTGGGCTGGGCGGCGGCCGCCGGCCTTGCGGTCATGCTTTCCTCGGCCTCGTCGGAGCGCGAACGTCTCGCCGGCCAACTGGGCATCGCACAACAGCGCGGCGATGAACTCGCGGCGACCGCATCCACGGCGCAGGCGACCGCTGACGAGCTCGCCAGGGCCGCATCCACGGCGAAGTCGGCCGCCGACGAGGTTGCTGCCAACCTCGCCGCGGCGACGACCGAACGCGTCCGTCTGGAGGGGAGCGCAGTGCGGCTGCAGCAGGCGTTGGAGACGGCCCAGACGCAGTTGGCCGAGGCCACGCAGGCGGGTAATCTCGCGCGGCTGCAGGTGGCCCATCTTGCCTCGCTCGTGCAAGACCAGCCCCAAGCCATGGCTGTTTCACTCTGGAACAGCCGCACCCAGCAAGGCGTGCTTGTGGTCCGCAATCTGCCGCTGCCGCCCGCGGGAAAAACCTACGAGTTCTGGGTGATCGATCCCGCGACTGCGGCGCCGGTCAGCGCCGGGCTGCTGCTCACCGACAGCGAAGGACGGGCCCAGCTGGTCTTCAAACCCAAGGCCAACATCGCCACCGCTTCCCAGTTCGCGATCTCGATCGAGCCTTCCGGCGGTTCCACGCAGGCCGGTCCCTCCGGCCCGGTGGTGATGGCCGGTGCCACCACGCAGCTGTAACGAGGGCTCAGGTCCGGGCGCGAGCCGCCCTGCTTTCGCGCGAAACCCTGAAAAATTCGGGGCCGGTGCGCCACCCGGTTGATCCCGTCATTATTCGATCCTTCACCAAAGACCTTCGAATGCACGCGATGCGTCGTTCGGCGTTCCGGTGTGCGGCGTACCTCAGGAGGTCTGAGGCTTGAACGAATCAACAGACAACAGGCTGCCTCCATGGGCCCCTTTTCACGGCAACCGCCTCATTTATGGGAACCGAGCCAGCCAAGGAGGGAACAGTAGTGATGCGACAGGCCTTCTTTCGAAGAAGCCATCACAACACCGTGAAACAACGACCAAAGTTACGCCGGGCAGGAATCATCGTTGCGGCGCTGGTTGTGGTGTATGCTGTCATTGGATTCCTGGTGGTTCCCAGGTTGATGCGCCACCAGATCGTGCAAAAGGGATCTGCTGTTCTGCAGCGGCAGGTCAGCGTCGAGCGGGTGCGGTTTAACCCCTTTACATTCGCCGCAACGGTCGAGGGTTTTGCGGTCGCCGCCCACGACGGCGGGGTGGTTGCAGCGTGCGAACGGGCGATGGTGAATTTCGACCCGCTGGAATCGCTGTTCCGCTGGCAGTGGCGAATGGGCCAGGTCCAGCTGACCGCACCCAGCGCAAACCTGATCATGGAGCGCAATGGTGAGTTGAACATTGCCGACCTGCTTCGCGGCGCCGGGATAAAGGACAACCGCAGTCGCCCTCCATCCGTCGGTGTCGATAAACTGGTGATCGAAGGCGGCTCCATCGAATTCACCTATCGCTCGTTGCCGGAAGCGTTTACCACGATGCTTCATCCCATCTCCTTCGCGTTGACGGATTTTTCCACTGCGGTGGATGCCTCGGCAGGTTATCGCCTCACGGGCAAAACCGGCCGGGGTGAAACGTTCGCGTGGACCGGCCGAATGGAGGCGATGCCTTTTCGTTCGCAAGGTCGCATCGAGTTCGGCGGGGTGGATCTCCCCGCGTATCAGCCTTTCCTTGCAGCCTACTTAAATGGCGCACTCCGCTCCGGCAGGCTGGATCTCGCCGCTGACTATGATGTGGCGTTTGGCTCCGACCGGCGCGAACTCCTGCGAGACCTCACGCTTACGCTCTCGAACCTGGCGCTGGCCTTGCCGAACGCGGAGGAGCCCATCCTACGGTTGAGTTCATGCGAAATCGAAATTTCCGAGGCGGACGCCGTTGAGCGAAGCATCCACATCGACCATGTGAATCTCGATCAGCTCGCCGTGAAGGTGGTGCGCGACGCCTCCGGGGCAATTAACCTCACACAGTTTTTTCCGGCGAAGGAGACGCTGGCTGGTTCCGCTTCCCACACGTCCGACGACTCGTCCGCAAAGAATGCGATGCCCGCAATTCGACTCGATCACCTCTCGCTGCAGCAGGGTTCCCTCTCGGTGGTTGATCACGCGGTCGACGCCGCTGCGCCGGCATCCATGCAGGCGAAAGAAATCAAAGTGACGGTCAATGATCTCGGTCCCGATTTGTCCAAGCCGGCCGGCCTCGAACTCTCCCTGCAATTGCAACCCGGCTCCGGGACGATGGAGGCGAACGGTACGTTCACCCTCCAACCCCTCGGCGCGGATTTGCAGGCCAAGGCCTCCGCCCTCGAGCTCGCGATGGCATCACCCTACCTTCGGCGTTTCGCCGCCATCCAGATTGACGGAGGTCAGGCTCAGTTGGACGGACACATCGAGATCTCTCTCAGCGGAACGCAAACGCCGACGCTGCATTGGACGGGCCGCCTCGCGATTGACGATCTGGTGACGCGTGACCGGAAACTCGACCAGGAACTCGTGCAATGGGCCCATCTGGGAATCGAAGGCAGCGATTTCACGCTTGAGCCGCTCCGCCTTTCGATTCGCGAGCTTTCGCTTGAACAACCCAAGCTGACGCTGATTCGTGATCAGAAGGGAACGCTGAACGTGACGGCTGCGTTCACTGCTTCCTCCAGTTCGGAGACGTCAACGGAGACAACATCATCGCCGTCGAAAGGCTCCGAAGCCTCCCAGGCCCCGGATCCGGCCCGGGCGCAGGAAGACTCGGCGGCATTCGCCCTCGCGATCAATCAGGTGAAAATCGAAGGAGGCGATCTTCACTTCACCGACCGGTCCATGGATCCGGCGGCGGAGGCGAACATCACCAGGCTGGAAGGAACGTTGACGGGACTCTCGACCGAGCAAGGCAGTGAAGGGAAGGTGAACCTGACCGCCTCCGTGTTTGGCACCGCTCCGCTGACGCTGACGGGAGGCGCCAATATGTTGGGACCGGATATTTTTTCCGGCAGCGATCTTTCGCTCGACCTGCGCGGGGTGAACCTGGAGCCACTCGAGCCGTACGTGATGCATTTTCTGGGCTACCGCATCGAACGGGGCAAAATGCAGGGGGATTTTGAATACAAGCTGGTCCGCGGAGCGCTGGATGGAAGCAACCATATCGTGTTGAATAATTTCTATCTGGGCGAGTCGGTGCCGAGCCCCGCGGCCTTGTCCGTGCCCATCAAGCTGGGGCTCGCCTTGCTGCGGGACAGCGAAGGCCAGGTGGTCCTGAATGTGCCGGTCAGCGGTTCGCTGACCTCCCCGGATTTCAACTTTGCGGAGGCTATTCAGGAAGCGATTGGAAACGTACTGCAAAAGGTGGTCACGGCCCCCTTTGCGTTACTTGGCTCGCTCTTCGGTTCGGGCGACGAAGATCTGAGTCAGACGTCATTCGCAGTGGGAGATTCGACGCTGAATGATGAGACGAGCAGCAAATTGCAGTCGCTGGCGAAAGCGCTGCAGGCGCGACCCGGTCTGAGCCTGGTCATTCACGGGCAGGCCGCGCCTGATCTCGATCACACCGCCTTGCGAAAGCAACGCTTGGAGGAACTGATTCAGCAGGAAAAGAAGCGATTGGCGGAATCCCGGGAAAGCAAGACCGTCTCGGAT
>JBBQUU010000057.1:0-33590 GCA_038212175.1 Opitutales bacterium
ATCACCGTTCTACAAACCTCCAACGCAAAGACGCAAAGCCGCGAAGCTCGGACGCACGATCCACACGCGGCAATTCGCACCATGACCGACTTCGGGGACAGCGCGCCAGCTCTTGCTCTGAGCGGAAGGGAATGTACTAGATCGTGGGAAGATGAATGCGCCCGTGATTGCTTTCTCGATCTATTTTGCGATTGGAATCCTGCTGATGGTAGTGGAAGTCGCGAAGCCCGGCCGGGAAAGAAGGACCAAGGGATTTGAAACCGGTGGGGGCGGCGACGTGGTCGATGCGTGGCTACTGATTTTCATCGCGCTACTGTGGCCGCTTTGGCTCCTGCTCTCGCTAGGGAAGGAAAAAGCGCCGGGTGACCAGGCCCCTCCGAGAAACGCCGCCTTGCTTAAGCCCTCCTATGCGGAGCGACTGAACAACACGAAGAAGTTCTTCCCGTTCTCGCTATGGGCGACCTACGAAGAGTTGGAGCAATACACAGAGGGGAACTGCACCGAGGCCGAGGCTATCCTCGATCGATTGGCGGGAGGAGTTGACCAAGTCAGACGCATTCCCGCTGGTGGACGCGCGGGTCCCTCCGCGCGTGGTTCGAAACACCCGGAGCCTAAAATCGGTTCAAATTCGCCGACACCCACACCGTCACCCCTGCACCATGCCCGACGTAACTCCGCTCAATCCCCCGATCAGACGCTTCAACGCAAAGACGCCAAGCCGGTAAGCCCAGACCCAAAGAGTCCACGTTGCCCAGCTGTGCGACTCAGCGCCTTTGCGTTAAAAATACCGTATTCGCTGGACGAATACGATCTACCACCCACCTTCCACGATCCTCGATCTTCGTTCGGATACCATCCTCTCTCCGCCGCCCGTGCCTTTGCGGCTTTGCGGCTTTGCGTTGAAAAACGCCTCCATCCTCCGCGACGAGTCAACCCAGCGGTCCCAATTCATCCAGCGGCGAACGCGAACCCGGCCCCGGCTTTTTGCATCACGTGCCACCTAAAGGCTTTGCCTCACGCGGCGCCTCGTTGTGGATGCACTTTGAACCAGTGAGTGCATTGTTTCGCAAGATGACGTCTGCCAGCCCCGCTCTTCAGAAAGCGTTCCCGGCCTTCAGCGTCTTGGCGCTCCCGATAAGCCTCATAGTAGACGAGCAGCCAAGGGCGACGATGTCTGGTGGCTTGTGAGTCGCCCGCTTCATGATGCACCAGCCGCTGCCTCAAGTCGGTCGAGAATCCAATATAAAGCCCCGCGTCCGACTCCGACTGCAGCACATAGACGTGGTACATCTTCATCTGCATCAAGCCGCGTGCGCAGCCTATACGCGGCGGATCGTGGCCACGAGGGCCTGCTCCCACGGTTCGGTGCCAAGGTCGGTCGCGGCCAAAGGAGGCGGCACGCCTCCTGATTGTCGTTCCCCTTGCCGGCGCATGGGCTCGCCCGCCTGACCATGCAAGCGCGCCTCCTTGACGAACCATCGAAGCGCGGGGCGTGCAGACTCGGCTGATCTGGGCATTTTTGGGTCCAAGTGGTCCAGATATGCCCGGCAGGTCGTGACGCACGCGACACACCGCTCCCGCTTGCAGTAAGGGTAGGATCCAAGGGGTCATTTCTTACCTTTTACCTAGCGGGGGTTGCAAGCTGGCGAAGGTAAAAGGTAAGAAATGACCCCTTAAAAATGAGCTCAAGCTTTGGAGAAATCGTACCGTATTGTTCGGCGAACCGGAGGACATCCTTCGGAAAGTCAGAATGGTAGAGGACTTTCATCCGATCGCTCGGCGGAAGTCCTTCTCCGACAAACCACGCGTCTTCCCCGTGACGACATCTTCAATGCGACGAACGCCTTCCGCCACCAATTCACCCACGCGGCGGTCACTCGCAACGCTCTCCACGATTCGCCGCGCCGGATCCACGCGATCGTTCTCCGGTCGAGCCAATACGGACTCGGTAATCTGACTTGGAATCATGGTTAGATGGTAACCGCCGACGAAGTGTGCGCAAGAGCGACCTTTGGCTAACGATCTCTAGTCAGCCACGCGGGGCGGGTGCGGACAAAGTTTCGGATGCGGGCTCATCGAAACCGGACGACTCCCCGCGTTGTGCTGTACTGGCTGGTGTGCGCCCAGCCGTCGCCGCGCAGCGGCTTGGTTCAACCGCATGCGGCAGGACGCCGAAGGTCGGGAACGCTTCCTGAAGAGCCTGCTTTTCGGAAACGTTGTCAGTTCCAGAAGCCGTGGATATGAGGTGGCGCCATCTCGATCCACGCGCGGAGGGACCCGCGCATCCCCCCGGCGGGCTTGGCAAAAGGTGGGCGGGCGCGCCCCTGCGCCCGCATGACCGGGAGCATTCGTTCGCCATGCATTTTTCTGAAGGCCTTGGAGGGGCGAGCATGCAGGACCGCGGTCAGCGCCCGCGGCTACAGTTCGGCGGTTACGGACGCCCGGTGAGGGCACCGTGCCTACAGGGGGTGGCGTGCCGTAACAATCTGCGCCCATCTGTGGTTAAAAGATCCGGGTTCAACGGGATGCTCCTGACGTGCTCGAGCACTCTTCCTCGGCGCTCTCTGCGACCTCCTGTGAGAATTTCCGGGAAAGGGTTCGTCTTGTTGAGGGCGGGGTATCCCACGGGGTCAGGCCGATACGTGCAAATTATTGGCTTTAATTGCGGAGGATGGCGCCACGCTGCCCGGGGCCGTGGCGAGGAAGCTGCGCATCGAATATCCTGGGGCGATATACCACGTGATTGGGGTGGCGACGCAATAGCGCCGATCCGGCGTCCGGTATCGCTGATTGGCGCAGACCTTGCGGCTGGGGTCTAAGAATTCCGTGCGCGCCTACGTCACCCGCTTCCAAGGAGAAAAGTTGCACATATCGGCCTGACCCTGTCCGGCTCGATGCGTGCTGATGCCGGAACTAAAGGAGCACGTCGATCGCCTGCGCTGGCTGTTTGCGGAGGATCGCGCGCAAGGCCTGGCCGGGGTGTCGCTTCCGGAAGTGCCTGCTTTTCGGAAACGTTGTCGGTTCGAGGGCCGTGGATGATAGGAGGCGTTATTTCGAACCACGCGCGGAGGGACCCGCGCATCCACCCGGCTTGGCAGAAGGTGGGCGGGCGCGTCCCTGCGCCCGCACGACCGGGAGCATTCGTTCGCGATGCATTTTCTGAAGGCCTTGACTGACACCCGCACCACCCAGCTCTATTTGCACGTTATGCAAAAGCCGGGGCCGGGGGTGGCGGGTTGCGGAGAGAGGATAGTGGGGATTGCAGATTATGGATCGTGGCAGGTGGATTGTGGGTCGTGGTGTCGCTGGGGATGAAAGTGTTTTTCAACGCAAGGTCGCGAAGGCGCTAAGGTCGCAAAGGTGCGAGTGGGGAACGTTTGCGCCCGGGCTTCGCGCCTTGGCGACTTTGCGTTGAAGCGTCTGATCGGGAATTGAGCATTCCTCCTCGGTTACCTCCCTTCCCTGTGAGAACTTCCGGAAGAGAGAGGATAGTAGCGGAAGGAGGATCGTGGGAGTGCAGAGTGTGGGTCGTGGCAGGTGGATTGTAGGTTGTGGCGGGAAGGTAGCTCCCGTGAACGGGTCTGGTTCGAACTGCGCAGTTCGCACGCCCGGTGGGGGCACCGGGGCCTACAGGACGGAAGTTCGGACCGCGTTCGGCGACTGCGGCTACGGTGGCAGGCGTGGCTAACGGGGCGGCGGCAAAGTTTTCTCACCCGCGGCTTGCGATGCGCGATTTCGGCGCCTGACTCGCGAGGGTGTCCGACGATCTGCAATTAACTCTCAAAACCACTTTCGGCTACGATGTCTTCCGCCCCCTTCAGCGCGAGATCATCGAGGCCACTCTTGCGGGACGCGACGTGTTCGCGCTCCTGCCCACCGGCGGAGGCAAGTCGATGTGTTTTCAGCTGCCCGCCCTCGTCCGCCCCGGACTGACCGTGGTCGTTTCGCCCCTGATCGCGCTCATGAAGGATCAGGTCGACCAACTCCAGGCGGCCGGCGTCGCGGCCACCTATCTCAACTCGAGTCTCTCGCCGGCGGAGTCGCGTTCGCGTCTCGCCGGGCTGCATCGCAACGAGTGGCGGTTGCTCTACGTGGCCCCCGAACGCCTCATGCTCGACAACTGGCAGGACAATTTGAAGGCGTGGAACGTCAGCGCCATCGCCATCGACGAGGCCCACTGCGTGTCCGAATGGGGGCATGACTTTCGACCGGAATACCGGCAGATCGCCCGGCTGCGCGACCTGCTTCCTGATGTGCCCGTGATGGCCCTCACCGCGACCGCCACCGAGCGCGTGCGGACCGACATCGTCAAACACCTGAAGTTGCGCGAACCCGGGATCTTCGTCGCGAGCTTCAACCGTCCGAACCTCACCTACCGCGTCACGCCCAAGGACGGTCCGGCCAAACAGATCGTCGAGTTCGTCAAGAAGCGCGAACACGAGAGCGGCATCGTCTATTGCGCCACGCGCGCGTCGGCCGAGCGCGTGGCCGAGGCACTGGCCGGACGCGGCCTGCCCGCGCGCCCCTACCACGCCGGACTCACCGCCGAAGAGCGGTCGCGCAATCAGGAGCTGTTCCTGCGCGACGAGGTGCGGATCATGTGCGCCACGATCGCCTTCGGCATGGGCATCAACAAGCCGAACGTCCGCTGGGTGATCCACTACGACCTGCCGAAGAACATCGAGGGATACTATCAGGAGACCGGACGCGCCGGACGAGACGGCCTGCCGGGCGATTGCCTGCTGCTCTTCAGCGCGGGCGACGGAGCCAAACAGACGCACTTCATCGACGAAATGACCGACGAGCACGAGCGTAACGTCGCCCGCGCCCAGTTGCGGCGCATGATGCATTACGCGGAAAGCGCGGGCTGCCGCCGTTCGGAGCTACTCGGCTACTTCGGCGAGAAATTTCCCGCGGATAACTGCGGTGCCTGCGACAATTGCCTCGAGCCGCGCGAAACCTACGACGGCACGATCGTGGCGCAGAAGTTTCTCTCCTGTGTCGTCCGCATTCGCCAGGCCAGCCGGTTCGGCTGCGGGGCCAACCACGTCATCGAGGTGCTCACCGGTGCCGACACCGAAAAAATCCGCCGCTGGGGTCACAACAGCCTCACGACCTACGGCATCGGCCGCGACCTGGGGCGGTCGCAATGGTCCGCCGTCTGCCGCGAGCTGATGCGACTCGGCTTTTTGATGCAGGCTGAGGGCGAGTACCCGACCCTCGAACTGACCGAGGAAGGCATGACCGTGCTGCGCAGCCGCGCGCCGATCACGTTGACCAAACCGCTCGACCTGCCCAAGGCGCGCCGCGTCGCACGACGCGAAGGCGAGATCGCGTGCGACGAGATCCTCTTCGACCGCCTGCGCACGCTGCGCAAGCAGCTCGCCGACGAACGCAAGGTTCCCGCGTATGTGATTTTTGGTGACGCCACCCTGCGTCAGATGGCCCGGGACTACCCGGAAACCGAAGCGTCGATGGAAGGTATTTTCGGCATGGGTGAGAAGAAGCGGGCGGAGTTTGGCGCCCTCTTTGCCGGGGCGATCAAGTCGTATTTGGAATCGAATGCGCGGGTGTCGTTCGCGTAGGGGTGGAGAGTAGCGGAGGGTTTTCGGTGGTCGCGGTGCGATCCGCCCGGTCGGGCTTGCCCTGCCCTTTGGCGGGGACCGGGCATCTACAGAACCGCGGTCGGCGCCCGCGGCTACAGTTCGCACGCCCCGGGCGGCTTACTTGATCTCCACCAAGGTCACTTCGAAGATGAGGCCGGATCCTGCGGGGATGCCGGCGATCATGCGGTTGCCGTAGCCGAGCGAGGGCGGAATGAAAAGCTCCATGCTGCCGCCCGGCCGGAGCAGCTGAAGTCCCGTCGCCATGCCGGGTACGAGGCGCCCCAGAGTAAACTCCGCCGGCTCCTTCGCCTGATCGAAAACGTGTCCATCCTTGAGACTGCCCGTGTAAATGATGCGGATCGTATCGCTCAGCGCGGGCGTCTTCCCCTCACCCGGAGCGAGGATCCGGTAGCCGAGCCCGCTCGTCCGAAACTCGACGCCGTCTGCCAAGGCGCGTTCTCCATATAGCGCGAGGCGTCGCTCCTTTTGCTGGGCCAGGGCCGCCTCCACCTGGGCGGCGGCTTCGGCGCGGCGCTCCCATACCCCGCGCAAACCGAACCACCACCCGGCTCCGCCCAGCACCACCACGATCAGAACGATGGTCGTCCAGACCCTGGCTTCCGAGGCGCCGCGATTTCGGGAACGGGAACGTGTGTGCATTCCCTGACTGTACGGGTTTTCGCCCGGGTGGAAATGTTCTTGTTGCGCCGGCCGGCGCAGGCTTGCGGTTCAGCGAATGCGCGGCAGGACAAGACCCACCATCTCCAAGTCGTAGTCCGTGTACGTGCGGTACTGCCCGCGCGTCCAGACCACCGCGAGTTGATCCGGGGAGGACCAGACCGGCACGACAGGACGGAGGTTATCGACGTCGGCCGTGTCGGTGAGCTGGCTCCATGTCCAGGTTCGTCCCGTGTCGGTGGTGCGACCTTGAAAGATCTGATAACGCCGCTTCGCGAGCGGCTCGCCTGTCACGGGATCGACATTGGTCGAAATGAATACGGTCGAAACATCCTGGGGATCGAGGGCGATCAGGCCGGTGTAGTCGTCCTCCAGCGGATACAACCGGGAACCGGCTCGCGCGATCTCGTAGTCATTCCAACGCTGTCCGTCCCAGCTTGCGTACCGATACCGAAGATCCTGACCCCACTTCGGATCGCCCGGCGGCAACCGCCCTTCGGAACGTTGCACGCTGTAGGCCGCCACCGGGCGGCCGGATGCATCGAGATGCAGGTCGGACGGCCAGGCGATGTTGCGGGCGTCGCCGGCGAAGATCCGCGTGGCCTGCGGAGGCGTCACGGGACCCGCCGACACCGGCTGGATGCGCGAACCGTCGCTGCGCAGGTAGTGCCCCTCGCGGTAGGCCGCGTGATAGAGGCTGTTGTCGAAGTTGCGCGGGTGGCCCTCCGTGAAGACGAAGTGGATCTCATCGCGCCCATTGCCGATGTACTTCACGTAGGGGCGATGGCGTTCCGGTCCCGGCTGATCGATCCAAAGGCCGTGCGCCTTCCACGTGCGACCGTTGTCGTCACTCGTCATCCACGACGGTTTCCACTGCGGATCGTAGCCACGGTAGAAGTTATAGATGCGCCCGTTCTCGGCCGACAACCGGACCAGGTTTGCGTAGGTCACGCGCGCATCCTCGGTCGGCTTGAAGGGGACCGCCGGAGACCACGCCGTCGCGTCGCCGGGCCGCTCCGTGGTGCGGTGAAACATCTCCGTGTGATTGTGGCCGCTGTAGATCGCAAGCACCCGTCCGTCTGGCAGGACGAGCAAGGCCGGCGTGGCGTGGTCGTTGTAATGCAAGTTCGGATGCAACACAAACCGCGTGGCGGCGCCGGATTTCAGATCGCGGGTGGCGATCTCCACGTTGCCGCGCCGAGCGGCGTCGTCGGTGCCCGCGGCGACCGAGACCACCCAGATTTTGCCCGCGTGCACGAGCACGCGTTCATCCTGAAACCAGCACCAGCCCCCGTCGTCGTTCAGCACAAAGGGCTCGGCGAAGCTAGTGGCGGCGGACGCCGGCGGGGCGGTGATCGCGAGCGCGGCGGCAAAGCAGGCGCTCGCGCAGGCGGTGATCGAAGCAAGTCGGGGAGAACGCATGCCGGGAACATGGCGCGATTTGCCCGCGGGGCAACCCCCCGCCTTGCGCCGCGTCCCGATCCAAGAATCTTACTCGTTCTCGTAATCGTTCTCGTTCTGTCCTTTCCGAGTTCCTTCTCAGCCGCAATCTCTCGATCCGGAGTACGAGAAAGAGAACGATTAAGACAACGCGTTGGGCGCGACCTGCGTGTAGCCGGTGCCGCTTCGCCACCGCCGAAATCGAAGCGGTAGGCGCCCGGATCCGCCGCAACGGCCGTCCCGCCCACCGCCACGCCGGCAAGCAGACAACCCAAGCGTCTCGACGCGAACGAGTCGGGGATGAGATCGATATGATGGAAAATGCTCATGTAAGAACGAGCCCTGCGGCCATGCGACGAGGCAACGCCCGGCTGGCATCCCGATATGGATCCATGCCGTGAGAAACCACGCATGAATCGATCCGGCTTAGGCTAGGTGAAAGACCTCCTTGAGCCCAACGGACACGGGGCTGTGGTCGGGATTGCTCGGCATGACGTCGCCCATGAACGTCCACCAGCGTCGGCAAACCTCGGTCGCGGCGATCGCGTTCCAACGCGCCTCGTCCTCGATCTCGACGTAGCCGAAGAGCTGGCGCGTTTCAGGGTGGAGGAATATCGAGTAATTGTGTGCGCCGTGGGCCTTGAGCACGGCCGCGAGGTCGTCCCAGATCGGCTGATGCCGGCGGGCATACTCGGCCTCCTGGCCGGCGTTGACACTCATGACAAAGGCTTTGCGGATCATAGGGACGGTTCAGGTGGAAGGATTGAGCTCGGCTTGAACGTGGAAGCGAGAAGTGTGGACAGTAGAACTAGCGACTCACCCGCCCGCGGCGCGAGATTTAGCGGTGATGGTGGTGATGCCCGATTCGACCGAGCGTCGCGACCGGCATCGCTCCTCCTCACCGCGCGGCCCCGGCTTCGACGGCGAAACCGGTTTCATGCAACGGGCAACAGAGACCGAGCGCCTGGTCGAGCGCGTCTTCGAGTCCGCGCACCACGGGAACGGGAGCGGGAGATCCCGGAGGCGTCTGCCAGTCGATCTGGGCCGGCGGCACGGGCTGGATGGCCGCCGTGCGATGAATCTCCTCGATCAAGGCCGTGTGGCACTCGGCCATCGCGGAGTCGCAAATCGGCGCGTCGGGCACGCGAAGGCGTGAGCACGGCGGCGAACATGGCCCGGCGCGTCTCCGAGGTGTCCGGCAGCTTGCTTTCCTCGGCGGAGCCGGAGGCGGGCGTGATCAGACAAAGCTGTTCGTGCCACCACTCGACCCGGCCCGCGGTGCCTTCGATGTAGATCTCCGGCTCCCGGTTGCGCCCACACGTGTGGCTGACGCCAAACCAGAACCGCACACCCTCGGGCGAACGCGCACGCACGACCGCCGTGTCAAAGCTCTCGATCGCGTGGGCCCGGAACAGTTCGGCCGTCTCCACCCGCGCCCGGGCCGAGCGCCGGCAATCCGGACCGGCGAAGAAAAGGCAGAGGTTGACGAAGTAGGCAAAGGCGTTGTTGAGCGGCGAATCCAACACGGAGGCACCGTCGGCGCGAAGGCGTCCGGCCCATTGGTTGCGCTCGAAATACCCCGTTCCGCGCGGCCAGAGACCGACAAAGCGAAGGGACTGCACGCGACCGATCACGCCTGCCACGAGGCGCGCCTTCACATGGGCGGCCGCCGCCGAATACACCTCTTGAAAACCGACCGCGACGAATCGTCCGGACGCTCTCTCGGCCGCACGGATCGCGGCGACATCAGCCATCGAACCGGCGAGCGGTTTCTCGACCAGCACGTTGGCGCCAACCTCAAGCGCGGCGATGGTCATTCTCGCGTGCCACGGAATGCCCGTCGGCACGAGACAGAGGTCGAGATGACCGGCATGGCGCTTCAGCATTTCCTCGTAGGAATCGTACAAGACCGCCCCGCGACGGCGCAAATCGCTCACCGCCTCGGGCTCCTCGTCAGGGTTGATCACGACCGCCGCAACCAGATCCAATTCGCCGCAGTCGTGCGACGCGCGATAGCCGATGTACATGACGACGGCGAGGTAGCCCAGGATCGCGATGATATCGAGGAAGTGGAATGAACTCATGGGGTGGGTGGAGGGCTCGGCGGGCTCAGGCGCCGTCGCCCGGCGCGAGGACGGCAAAAGCGGGGTGGTGGTGGTCAGTCATTCACGAGGCACGAGCGCGAACTCAACCGGACCGCCGAAGGCTGCGTGGGCAGGACACGGACTGACCGGATGCTTTGGGGGTTGAGACGCGACTGTGAAACCCCCTCTCTTCAGCGGCGAACCGTAACGTGTCTGACAGTACGATCCGAGGACCACCCCCTCGCTCCGCATTCTCGCCCGCAGTCTCGGGCTCTCCCACACGACCGTATCCGAAGCGTTGCGCGGCAGTTCCCCGCGTGCTGCCGGCAACACGGGCGCGCGTGCAGGCGGCCGCCGATGCGGCCGGGTATCGTCACAACCCGCTCTCGGGTGTCCTGATGTCGGAACTACGCCGCTCGCGCGCGGGCACGTTTCGCGGACTGGTCGCCCTGCTCGACCTGGACGGACCCGAACGCGGGCCACAAACGGTCGTGCGCTACAACCGCGAATTGATTCGCGTGGAGATGTTGATTGCCAGCTGCACCACAACGAACACGGCGCACCCGAGACGCCCTCGACGACGACCATCGCCGCCCCCTGGGTCGATGGCGATACGGTGCGCCGCGCAAAGGAAACCCATCCCAAAGGAAAGGGCCGCGAATTGCGCAGGGCTCAACCCACCGCAGAAAACTGACTGGGCGCAGCCTGCGGTATCGCTCCGTAGACGGGCGCAATCCGGTTCACCGTGTGGCGGGCTTCGGCCATGCGGTCGAGTTCGCCCTGCAAATGAACCAGGCGGGATGCCAGTTCGGCTCCGGTGTAACTCCGGCGCTGAACGAGCGCCTGCACCCGCGCGCGTATGTTGCTGTCGGCGACGGGGGCGAGCGCAACCAGCCGCTCGACGAGCGGTGCCATCCGGTCCTGCAGATCCGCCATGGCCGACACCTGCTCAGAGGCCAGCAAGCCGGCCTCCTGCTCGACCAGATCTTCGAGCGCGATCAGCAACCGGGCGCAGGTTTGTGCCGCGCTCTCCATCATCAGGAGGCGATCGCGACCATTCGCGCCTCGGAGGGAGTTGGCTCCGCTGAGGGATCGTATTTGCCCAGCATTTCCGACCACGCGTTGCGCAGTTCGAGTACGAGCCGCTCCACTTCGATGACGGGCTCCACCTTTTTCTGAAGGTTGGCCTGCTGGAGGCGGCGAGTGTGATAGTCGTAAAGGCGGTGCATCGTCTGGGCGAACTCCCCGCCGACCTCGAGATTGAGGCCCGCCTGCAGTTCCATGAGAATCGTCTGCGCCTTGATCAGCTGCTGATTGATCGCCTCGATGCGCCGCGGGTCATCCCCGGGCTGGGCAAAGGCCTCGCGTGCGATCGCGAGCGACTTCAACACCCCATCGTACAACATCAAAACAAGCTGTCCGGGACTGGCGGTGAGCACCGCATTGGTCCGATAAGTCCGGGCGTACGCGTTGGTGAGCATGGGACTCAGGACTCGTCTTCGGAGAGATCAGGAGAACCGAGGATCGTCTCGCCCACGCGACGAATGATCGCGGCGGACGGATAGCTCGGATCGGCGGCCAACGCCTTGGCCCGCTCCACCACTTCCGGACGAATCTCCGGCTGGCTGGCGAGTTCTGCGCGCAGCCTGGCGACGCTTTCGGTCGAAACCTGGTCGGTGCGCATCGCGCGGGGACGAGCCGCCGCCGGGCCGGCGGTGAGTACCTGGGGCGCGCGGGCGGCGGAATCGGAGGAAGAGGTCGAAGAGATCATTGGCTTTGGGAGGTTGATGGACGGTCAGCCGCTGATGGACGGAGGTACAGGGAACGCCGTGAATTGATAAGAAATTAATCGACCGATCGACGCGTCACTTGAGGCGCGAACCGACTTTTGGGACTGGGGACTATTACGCAGTCGCGTCATCGCGCCGGCAGCGTCGCAAAGGTTGTTTCGGCCACGTAACCCCCGAAGCGGGAGGGTGATAACAATACTCCGGCGTCGAGATTCACAGGGCCGCCACCCCGACGGGTGTCTGCCGCGTGGCGGCGGGCCCCGGCGGCGATTGCCGGATCAGCCGCAGAATAGATGGTATCGAAGGCCCAGACCATGCGCATGTCGTCGACCTTCGCCAGCTTGGCGCGAACCCCAAGAACCAGAGGCCGATTGGGTTCAAACGCGGTCAGGTCGACAAACATCACTGCGTCCGCCCCCCACTCGTCGCGCAGAACGTCCATCAGGTTGCGCGGGAGGTACTCGGTCGAGGCGAACGATTCCGCCCGGAACCGGCGCAGGCATTGCTCGCGCGACAGCACCACCACTTCAAAGCGCTGCTCTCGCTGCAAGGCCGTGGCGAAGACGGCATCGAGTTCCCGCACGGTGTCGGACGGGGCAACCCCTCTCCCATGCATGGGAAGAAGAACGACACGACGGATCTCGTCGGGCAGACGATCGTCGCCCACTATATTCGAAGGCACGAACGGGGCCCCATGGCCCGCATGGCGAAAGGCGCCCGGAGCGGCGCAGCCGCCCGACAGGAAGAGCGCGGCGGCGAAAGACACCGCGGCCATGGCCGGAGACTTGGACCAAGGGAAAATCATCACCTCTTGAAGGGGGCCGCGAACGCGTTGTTGAGCGCGGCAGACTGACTTTGCAATTGCGACTGGGCCGTCTCCATTGAAATGAAGGCCGACTCCATCAGTTGCCGCTGCTGCGTCAAACGGCGCTCGATCGCCGCGATCTGTTCGTCGATGCTTGTATTCGACTTGTTGAGACGCGTCTGCTGCTGCGTGTTGAGCGACTCGATGCCCTTGGCATAGGTCTCGATGCGGCGCGCCAGACCGGTCGTACCGGTGGCAAAAAGCTCGCCCACCTCGCCGGGACGGTCACGCAGCGCCGCATCGAGCTTCGAGCCGTCCTTCACCTCCAGCTCGTTGGTGCCACTCTTGAAATCGATGCCCAGACTTTCGAGACGGGACAGCGTGCCGGAGATCCCGGGAACGGCGGCAAACGCCTTGGAGCGGAGTTCACGCGCCCAGGACTGAATTTCCCGGTTGTCGGACAGAATGCCGGCGGTGATCTTGCCTTTGCTGTCAGTCGTCACGCGCGTCGTGCTCTCGAGGAACGTCTGCACTTCGTTAAACGCCTTGATGAAAGCGTCGATCTTCGTGCGCATGGCCCCGCCGTCGGGGGCGACGTTCAACGTCTGCACGCCTTCGGTCGTCGCCGTTACGCTCAGTCCGGCGATGCCGTGCGCGCCGCCGTCGAGAGTGTTGCTCGCGCTCGTGAGCGTACCGCCGTCGTTCAAGGTAAACTCGGCATTCTCGCCGCGAACAAACGTACCGCCGGCTGCAATCCCCAGTGCATCGAGCAAGCCGCCGGCGGCTTCGTTGACCGAAATCCCCAGGTCGCCCGTTGTGTTGTTGGTCAACACCACCCGATCGGACGAAGAGTCGTACGAGGCCGTCACGCCGGCACCCGACTGGTTGATCCGCTTCATCACTGTCGCAAGCGACTCGGTGTTGATGTTGTAGCCGATTTCCACGCCGTTGATCGTAAAGGTGCCGTTGCCGTCCCCGTCCACCGCCGTGATGGCCGAACCCAGATTGGCCGACGCCAGCGGGTTCCCCGTCTTCACCGTGCCAAGCGAGGTCGAACTGGTGACCGTATTCGTGCCGTTGTTACCCAGCTTGAAGGCACGCAGGAAGTTACTCGTATCGTTCGCGGCCCCGAGCATCACTTCGCCCGAACTCTCAAGCACGACGCGGTCGCTGGCGGAGTCGTAGCGCGCGGTGACCGCTCCACCCGTGGCGGTCTCGATCGCGGCAAAGACGTCGGAAAGCGAATCCGTGAGCCCGACGGTGACCTTGCTTCCGTTGACGGAGAACGTGCCGGCGGAAATCGTCGAGGCGAGCGGCAGTGTCGCCACGGTGAGTCCCGAAACATCGTCGGTGGCGGCCAGCCCGGCGCCCCGATCCCCCGCCCCCTCGCGACGCGCCGTGGTGGCGAGTTGGGTGACATTAAATTTGTAGGCTCCCGCCGGTACCCCTGTGCCCGCTGAGCCCGACCAGCCCCCGGCCGTCATCGAATTGGTCACGGAGCGCTGGTCAAAGAGGGTGCTGGCACCCACCGCGGCGGCGGCCGTTTGCAGGGCGGTCAAACGCGAACCCAGCGTGCCCAATTGGGTGACCTTCTGGCTGTTGCGGGTTTGCTCCGCCTCGAGGCGGGTGATCGGGACGCGCTCGACCTGCATGAGCTGTTCCACCAGCGATTGCCAGTCGAAGCCAGAAGCGAGGCCGGAGAGTTTGAAAGACATGGTCGAATAAGGGCACGATGCCCCGTAACCCCTATCGGCACGCGCAGGACCCAAGTTTACCGGAAAAGATCCACTCTGCCCGCGCGCGGCAGGCCGGCCACGGTGGGCCGGTCCCCTCCCGACCGGGCGTCCGAACTGTAGTCGCGGGCGCTGACCGCGGTCCTGTCCACCCGGTGCCCCTTCAAAGGCGGGCAGCCCCAACCCGGCGGATCGGGCATCGGCGCAAACCGTTTCGCCCGCAAAATCACCCGATGCGCATAGCGCCTATTCACGAAGCCACAGGATCTCGCAGAGATCGTCCAACCCGCAGAATTTTTAACCACGGATTACGCGGATATCACGGATAAGGCATTCGCTACTCACTACCCACTCCGCAGTCCTGTCCCTATGCGTGGAATCCGCGCTATCCTGCAATCCGTGGTTAAATGGTTCATACCCGCAACGTTCGGCTCAAGAGTCCTCCGCGACCTCTGCGACCTCCTGTAAAATCAAATATTCCAAACTCAAATACGGTTTCTGAATTCTCACAGGAGCACGCGGAGAGCGGCTGAGAGAGTAGCGGGTGGATGGAGCGGCGGCACTCTTGCCGCCGGTTTGGATGCCGGACGGCCTCGCGCACGCCCATCCTGCATAAAACCCGGCGGCAAGAGTGCCGCCGCTCCTTGAAGCGACCTCATGGGTGCGATGTCCGACGCCCCCGGCGGCGCCAACCGCCGTGCCGTATCGTGTTTTTCGTTACAGCGTTTACCTCTCAAAACCAGCCACGGCTGAAAAATAAACGACGACATGAATAAAGTTCTTCGCGAACCGCGACGATACAACTGCCTGTCAAGGCAAGTGCCGAGACCGGCGCGATCAGGAGCCGCCTCCACCTGATCCGAATGTGGCACGGACGCCACACGTTAGAATCAAGGAAGATACCATGTCTGTTGTAATCAATACGAACTTCGCGGCGACCGTCGCCTCGAACAACCTCGCCGCCTCCAACAATATGTTGCAGAAGAGCCTTAACCGGCTCTCGAGCGGCTCGAAGATCGTCAATCCCGCGGACGACGCGGGTGGCCTCGCGGTTTCGATGAAACTGTCCGCCGCCGCGACCCGCTCCGGCGCCGTCATCACGAACATCGCCAACTCAGTTTCGTTCCTGCAGGCGCAGGACGGCGTGCTCAAAGTCACCGGCAAGGTGCTCGAGCGCATGGGCGAACTCCGCACCCTGTACACCGACCCGACGAAGAACAGCGATGACCTCGCCAATTACGATGCCGAGTTCACGCAGCTCCAGGAACAGCTCGGATCGCTGGTCGCCGAACAATTCAACAGCGTCGCCCTCTTTGGCACGGCCGGTCTCAACGTTCCGGTCTCGGAGAACGGGACCTCGGCGGTCACCCTCACCGGCAAGGAACTCGGTGACACGGCGGCAGGCGTCGGCACTCTGACCGATTCAGGCATCTCGAGCTTGGGCGACGTCGTCCTGACCGACATCACGGCCGCGATTCAGAACGTCGCGACGATGCGCGCCAACAACGGCGCCGAGCAAAGCCGTCTCGGATTCGCCTCGGAGGTTCTCACGGTCAACAAGGCCAACCTCGAGGCCGCCAACAGCCGCATCATCGATGTGGACGTGGCCGAGGAATCCACGCGCCTGGCGCGGTGGAACATTCTGGTGCAGTCCGGCACGGCGATGCTTTCGCAGGCGAACCAGAGCGCCTCGATCGCCCTCAAGCTGCTCGGCTAAGCCGGGCTCTTTTCCCTCTCCTTCCCCGCTGCGCGGGCCGGCTAGTCCCCGGTCCGCCGGTTCGGAGCCCACGCGGTTGTCTGTCTCCGGGGAAGTTTCGGTTCATTGACAGTCTCCTCCATTTAGTGCCCGCGCTTCGGCGCGGCACGAAGACACTTTGCCGCACACGCGGCGAACGGCGCGGTCCGGAGCCGTTTCTCCCCGGACCCGTGGCGACGACGGATAGTCGCATTCATCAAGGATAGAACCATGTCAGTCGTGATTAACACTAACTTCGCGGCAACGGTTGCCTCAAACAACCTCGCCGCTTCGAACAGCATGCTCCAGCGCAGCCTTAACCGGTTGTCCTCGGGCTCGAAAATCGTGAACCCGGCCGATGACGCCGGTGGTCTCGCCGTGTCGATGAAGCTGTCCGCCGCTGCCAAACGTTCGGCTGCGACGAACTCCAACATCGGAAACTCGGTGTCGTTCCTGCAAACACAGGACGGCGTTCTCAAAGTCACCGGCAAGGTGCTTGATCGCATGAGCGAGCTCAAGACCCTGTACGCCGATCCGACCAAGAACAACGATGACCTCGCGAACTACGACGCCGAGTTCACCCAGTTGCAGCAGCAGCTGGGGTCGTTGACCGGCGAAGAGTTCAACGGTGTAGCCCTCTTCGGCAGCACCGGCCTGGACGTGCAGGTCTCGGAAGACGGTTCGCAGTCGGTCGAGCTGACCGGCAAGGATCTCGCCAGCACGGGTGCCGGCGTCGGAGCCCTCACGGACTCCGGGGCCGCCAGCCTGGCCGACATCGACCTCACCGACATCACCGACGCGATCCAAAACGTCGCAACGATGCGCGCCAACAACGGCGCCGAGCAGAGCCGCCTCGGCTTCGCTTCGGAAGTCCTCACGGTCAACAAGGCCAACCTCGAGGCCGCCAACAGCCGCATCATGGATGTGGATGTGGCCTCGGAGTCCACGCAGCTCGCGCGATGGAACATCCTGGTTCAGTCTGGCACCGCCATGCTGTCCCAGGCCAACCAGAGCGCGCAGTCAGCCCTGCGTCTCATCGGCTAAGGAGCCCCTGTTCAGGGATTGTCCTGATTCGCCCAACCCCGGCCGTCGCGCAAGCGGCGGCCGGGCCAGGCGGGCCGGCCACACCCTGCGGAGGCCCCGGTCAGCCAGAGTTCAGTTCAAAGTTAGGCAACAAGGCCCCGGCGCAAGCCGGGGCCTTCGCCGTTTATGGGGGGCGGCAACCGAGCGCAGATTATAGGTCCTATAGGGCGTATAGGACCTATAGGCCTTATGAGGTCCGGGCGATCGCCTCGGCGACCACGGTACCGACGGTTTCTCGTCGATTGAAATGCTCGTAGATCTTGCGGCGCCCGGTCATCGGAAGCGCCAGCGCCTGTTCGCAGGCGGTTGTCAGCGCCTTCAGGTCGCCGTGCGCATAGCGCACGATCAATCCATCGCGAGCCAGCTCGTCGAGCCGGCCGCCCTCGCGCGAGTCCTCGGAGACCGGGACCATGCCGAGGCAGCCCGACCAGAACGGCCGGTCCGTGTGCATCTTCGCCATGGCCGGCGTAGAAAACATCCGACCCTCCGGACAGAATCCCACTTTGTAACAATTGAGCGAATACCGATCACCGACGCTCACGGAGTGGTCGGTGCTGGCCACGAAGCGGTCTTTGAACACCGCCTGCAGATGCGCGATCTGCCGGCGGCGATGGAGGGTGAGACCCAGCTGGCTTCCAAGAAAGAGGATCTTCTCCTCCGGCTCGTCGCAAAATGGAGCCGCGAACGGCACGAGGTTGGCGACCCAACTGCGATGGATCCTCAGGCAATCCGGCCGCAGCCTCGTTCCAACCGCGTCGGCCAGGGGCGACTCGTCATGAATCAGCACATCGACGTGCGGCGCGATCGAGGCGAAACACGGCATGCGCCGGCTGGCTTCGTCGAAGGCATAGTACAGAATCCGCACACCACACCGCCGGAGAAACGCCAGCGTCTTTTCCGCCATCGTTCCCAGCTGTTGGGGCTGTTGCGCCATGAAAACAAGGCACCATTCGTCTCCTTCCTGCCGCGCGCGCGCCGCCTGCACAAAATCGGCCAAGCCTGAGGCACCCACGACCTGAGCCGCCAGAAACTCCACGCGGAGATGCGTCATCGCCGCAAAACACCGCGCACACTCCGCGTACCAATCACAATCCAAACGAGCCTTTCGGAGCAATTCTCCATCATTTGGGTCGGCCACCCGTTTCGTAAGATCGATGCTCCTTACCCGACTTAAATAGGACTCAGCGGATTCGAGTGCCCCCGCCCATTGATTGAAGTAGCAGAGGCGCACCCGCGCGCGGTCGCAGGCTGTCAAAGTCGGCGTGATCATTTTCTGAACAACAAGGTCAAAACCGAGGCGTCGGATCCGGCCAGCGCGCTCGCCCGCGGCCGGATTCAAGCGGCGGCCGCCTGCCCCTCTCCGGGGATGGCCGATACAACGCGGTTCCAAAAAGTTTCGACGCTTTGCTCGGACCGGAAGCGGGCCGCAGCCGCCTTCGCCTTGGCTTGCAGATACGGATGTTCGCGCACCGCCTGACCCACGGCCTCGGCGAGCGCCTGACCCGTCCACGACGTCGCCACAACCACGCCCAGGCCGGATTCCCGGCTTTGACGGGCGGCCACGGTGCCTTCGGGAACGACGATCACCTTGCCCAGAGACGCAGCCTCGGCAAAGACTCCGGAAGAGCATCGACCGTAGAAGGTGGGAGCGTATGGCAGCAATACAACGTCTGCCGACGCCATCAGCTCATAGTACGCCTCGGGAGATTGCGCTCCGTCGATCGTCTTCACGATCGACGACGGCTGCTGCTTGAACCATTGCAACAGCGGCTCAAGTCCCCGGTGGTTTCCACTCTGGATCTGAACGGTGAATAGCGGTCGCGGCGCAAGCTTGACGCAGCCGCGAATGATTTCCGGCAACAGATGGAATCCCTTCAACTGGCTCGCGTGCCCAAGAAACGTGACGTTTGGATTCTGTCCAATCCCACCGCGTTCCGGAATCTCCGGAGGATCCATTGCGACCGGCATCTCCAGGACCGGGATTCCCAACACCGCCTGAAACGCATCGCACATTTCGCGGGTGTCCGCGCAAAACAGCGTCCTGGGTTGGGACGTACGCAGCGCTCTTGCGGCAAAACGAAAATAGTGCCCGAGCATGTCGTGATTCGCGCGACCCTTCACATAATCCATCTCGTGGGTCAGGTAACGGAGCAGCACCACGACCGCAGGGCGCTGCGGCGCAGGGATTCGCGAGAGCCACAACGCCACGCCGTAGAGTTGATTCTGGTTGAGGCTGGGAAAGAACAGCACGTCGCCGGCTTGGAACGACGAAACATCGATCCGATTGAGATCGGCGATAAACGCGTGATTCAACGCCTGAAAGTTCTCAATCGGCCACACCACCGGATCCCGGCCAACCTCCGTGAAAATATCGTGCGTGAACACCGGAACGGGACGCACCCCGTCGCAAACGACACGACAATCCCGGCGCGCGTAGATCGAAACAGGAACACTGCGGCGGCGCATTTCGCGGACCGCCAGCGTGCAATAGTTGAGGTAGTGGCCGCCCTCGTCGACGAGTTGCGGATCAAGGATGTGCAGATGGCGCATGGCGGATCGCGACTCAGCGGGCGCACACCGGCGCCTCAGCGGGCACGGTCGAGTGGCGCTTAGCGTTCTTGCGCTTGAGTTCTTCCAACGCCCGTCGGACCGCCGCCAGCTTAGGATCGATTATGAGCGCCTGTCGCAGGGCCTCCTCCGCCTCATCGAGTTCTCCGCAGGCGGCAAGGGAGCGGCCCAGATTGGACCAAATCCCGGCATCGGCCGGCTCCAGGCACGCCAGCTTCCGATAGGCGCCCGCGGCGGGACGATGCTGGCCGTTCCGAGCCTGAAAGTCCGCCATAAGTCGAAGTGCCGCCTTGCACTCGGCGTCGAGAGCGAGGGACTTCTGCACCGCGCTGACGAAACCGGATTGATTCTTGAGCTGCAGCTGTGTCGCCGCAAGTTGCGCCCACACCATCGGCTGCTCCGGGCGCAGCGCGAGGGAGGCTTCGAAACGCTGACGCGCGGCGGCAAACTCCTTCGACATGAAATGCAGGTTGCCGAGCGCGGCCACGATTTCGGGGTGGTCCGGTGCGGAGGCGAGCGCGTCCTCGATGCTTCGCCGGCACGCGGCGACATCGCCACGCCCGAGATGTTCGCGCGCAACCACCATCTTGCGATGCGCCTCGGCGGGCAGCGCGAATGTCCGGGTCACTTCGGGGCCGCGACGGCTCGCCGTGCGGATATCCGCCGCCAAAGCCACGTCGTCGCACCCGTCGGCCCAGTCCACGCGCCAGATGTCGAGGTCCGCGAAATGTGCGGCCCCGTGCTCCCGAAACCAGCCGATCACTTCTCGCCCACGCCGTTCGTCGCGAGCGGAGAACGCGCTTGTATCCAGATTGTCATAACCGGCGAACCAATCAACCGGCACGTCGCGCAACTCGAGGCCGGACTCATCCTCCGAGGGTGCATACTGGGCGTTGATCTCCCGGGCGGCGCGCCGGGGCTGGCGGACGCGTTCCATGCAGCGATACCACGCCTGCTTGATCTGCAAATTGGGCCAGTCGACGAATTGGAAATGCATGACACCGTGCACGTAATTCACCACCGGCACCGTGCGTCCCTTGAGACCATTCGGAATCCGCTGCGTATGAATGAAGCCGGACTGGTACGTCGCGCGACCGTCGTCGCAAAAGGCAAAGGCCTTCGAGGCGTAGGTCCATTGCGACCGGTCGAAGCGATACTTTTCCATGCTCCGCCAGAGTTGGATCCAGGAAAGCGTGAGTGTTTCTCCGGGGCGGAGAGAAAGGAGTAATCGACGCAGATAATCGTCACGCGCACAGTTCGCCGTGAAGGCCTCGTCGGCGTCGAGCACGACAAAATGGGTGCCACCGATCTCGCGGCCGGCGGCCAGAAGCGCGTTGCGATCGCCCGGCTCGTCCCGATGCCACACGGTCTTGCGAAGGATACGCTCCACGCGACATTCCTCGGCCAGCGACTCGACCACCGAGACTGAGGCGTCGTCCGAGCAGTCGTCGAGGTACACCACCGCGTCCGCGTAAGGCTTGAGGGCACGGAGACAGAATGGCAGGCGCGCCGCCTCGTTGCGGGCCGGTACGAGCGCAACAATCCTGGGGGGGCGGGCGTTTGTTTCCTCCGCAGCGGGCACGCCGCAGCAGGCATCGATCAGCGCCACGTCAACCCGATCCTTGCCCTCGTCCCGTTTCCCTTTAAGCCGCCGGAGGACATCGATCGACGCGAATTTCAGACCGAAGGCGTAGAAGTGGTTCTCCGGATTAAAGATGATGTCGTCGCGCGTCGTCGCATGATGATGAGCGTCGGCATTGTGGCTGTTGACTTCAGGCATCACGGAGCGGAAGTCCGCTTCGCCGTGATGGAGAACGTCGAGATCTTGGGCGTCGCGAAGGCCGTAGGCCGCCAGCACCGCAGAGCCGTCGATGCAAAAACGCTCCGGATCGCGACCGTCCGCCTGCAACCATTGCCGGTAGCGATCAAGGTGGCGCGCGAAGCGCTCGAAATATTTTGGCTGCGCGTGATTCAAGAAGTGGATACTGTTCGCATTGAAGAACAGCTGCGCCAGCCGGATCGTCTCGGCGTGGGTGTCATTGATGTGAACCGAATGATTCGACAGTCCAAACATGTCGCGAATCTCGGTCTTGGCCGCGCGTACTTCGTCCAGATTTCTGGCCTGCAGCACGTACACGCGCACCGGACCTTCGCCACGGAAACACGGCTCCATTTTGCCCTTTGCCCCGGCAAAACCGTTGCGCCAGTCACCGAGCCACGGTTCGCCGGCGTAGAATTCGCAGATCAAGTTGCGGGCACCTTGGCGATTCAGCGCGACAGCCTTGGCGTACACGAGCTGTCCGTGGCGGCCGAGAATTGCCCGGATCTCCTGCTCGCATCCGGCAGCGGAGGGGAAAATTGTGACAACAAATGTGTCCGACCGCAGGCGGCAGTATTCGAGCGTGATCGCGTCCGCGAACTTCGCTGACAGGCCGCGTTGCGTAAAGAATTGAGCATCGAAACGATTGGTCGCGCAGTCGAACCGCAGAACCGAAACCCGATGACCGTGCACAACACCCGCTGCAATGCGGTGCGCGCCGTCGATGGCGACGTTCCCTGCGGCAACGGGAATAAGCGAACGACCGGAGTCGAATCCCCGAGCGCGCACATCGTCGAGAAGCGCGTGGAACGCCGCAAAGTAATCGTCGATGGAGTGCTTTCGCCCGTCCCCTTCACGACAGGTGCCACCGGAGAACGCACGAATGTGGGCGTGATAGAGTTCACGGGCCCAGTCAGATTGAACGCCAAGCCCTCGATGGCGGGCGTACACAGTCTTTGCGGGAATGTCGAAGCGCGCCGGAACAAGCAGATCCAAGGCAGAGATCGTCTGGAGCCGCGCCGCACGATCAATCGGCAACGTTCCAAGGCCTACCAGATGAGGATTCATACGCTCGAGGTACGTGGGTAACTTCTCCACCGTAATCTCTTCATCGATCTCGGTGCTGTTCGCGGAGTCGGAGGCCGACAAAGAAATTGAACCCACTGACTCCGGTTCACGGACCTTGCGCGTGATTGCGGGAGCAACCCGCGGCAGCACCTTCGGACACGCGACGAAGTCCATGCCGTTGTCCTGCAACACGCCGTATCCTTCGCTCTCAAGGATCCGCGCAATGGCGGCTTTATTTTCGCCATACTCGATGACGATGAGCTGTGGACGGTAGCGCTTGAAATCGATGCTTTTTAGAACCTCCAGATCATGACCTTCCGTATCGATTGAAATGAAATCGAACGCCTCGATGCCGGCTTCGTCGAGCAGGCTCGAAAGCCGTCGGACCGGCACTTTTTCCTTCGTCCACGTCGCGCCGAACTCACGCGCCCAGCGCTCGGTATCGGCTGCCCCGAAAGTGGCGACATCGCTGCCCCAGTCCGGTAGATGCGGATAGGTCGATACATTGATCTCCATCTCGGCGTCGACCGTGGAGACCGCAGCTTGGACGCACCTCACGGATGTACCTGCGTAGGAGGCCGCGGCTTTGCGATAGTTTTTCGATACGGGCTCAAACGTCACGCCCGACCATTTATACTTTTCGTGCAAGCGTCGGACGTTGCTGTAGTGCACACCGTCGAAAGCGCCGACCTCAACGAACACTTTGTGACGTGGCGGACATTTTGCGAAGAATTGTTCCACGACCTTGTCCTGGCCGGCTTGGGAATAGTAGCCACGGGCATGCTTGGGCAGCTCGCGCGCGAACCAGAACTGCGGCGCCGCTTTCAACACCGACGCGCATGCCTGGTCCACCAGCGACACCTGCCCTGCCGACCGCGCTGTTTGGGCTACGTACCAACCGACACGCCAATGAGACACGCCAAACCGGATGGCATGTCCAAACGCGTCGAGCGCCGCCGTCCACTGCTTTCGTTCCCGCGCGGCAAGCCCCAGCCAGAGATACAGAAAACCATCCGACGGATTCTTGCCCAAACGATCCTGAAGCTCCACGACGTCGTCGTCCGACATGCGGGCGATGGCCTCCTCGGCGCTGAACAACACGGGGAGCGTTTGAGGATCGGGCGAAAGTTCTCGGCTTTGGCGAAGGGCGCTGGTTACGGCGTCGGTCATGGCGGTGGTTTTCGATGGGTTAAGTCGCAAAGGCAGGCTCGGCTGGAGACGGGATCACTCGCGGACCTGGCGTCACCTGTGCGGAATCGGCTAATCGTGCCACGGCGCGGCGGGCCTCGTCGGCGAGCCCGTTCAGGCCAAGCTCCGCCGCAAGTTCGGCGAGCTGCGACCACGCAGAAAGTCGATTGGCGTCGATTTGCACGCCCACCTCGAGTGCCTGCAAAGCCTGGGCCTTCCGTCCGATTTCGCTGAGGGCCCGCGCCAACTCGAACCAAACGTCAGCTTCATCGGGCGACTGGTTTACCAAGACGAGCAGGTAGTCGACCGCGCGTGCCGACCGGCCGGCAGCAAGCAGACCGCAGGCATGATGCAGGCGGGCTCCAGCATCGATGGGCACGTCCGGCGCGGATCGAATGATGTCCTTGGATGCTCGGAACCTCGCGGGACCCAATCGCGTCAACTCGTCGTAAGCCTCCTCAAGCACGCTGCCAAAAAGATCGCTGGCCGCGAGCGAATCCAGAAACAGAGGCGCTACCATCGCCTTCTGAATACGCTTTCTCAACCCTTCCCGCCGCGCCACATCCGTCGCCAGGGCAACTGCGAGTGCACGATAGCCTTCCTCGTCCTGCACGACCAATTCCGAGAGATCAAGTTGGCGCAGCAACGCAGCTCCCATCCGGGACCTCATCGTCTGGCCTTCCCACGCCACGACCGGCAATCCAAGTTCCAAGGGGTCAACCAACGAGTTGACGCCTCCGAAGGGGAAGGTGTCCAGATAGACATCGCCCACCGACAGCAACGCCTTCACATCGGCGCGTGAAGGGAAACGGTTTGTCGAAACGACGAGTTGCGAGGCATGCGCTCCCTTCGCCTCGAGCGCGGCCGCCATCTCTGCACGGAACCGTTTGATCGGATACTGCGATGACCAGTTTGGATTGAAGGGATGCAACACGAGGCGCGATCCCGGCACTGCGGCGAGCAGGCGCGCCCACGCACTTCGCATCTCAGGCGTAATCTTGAAATAGTTCGCCGCCGAAACGAATACGACCGCGTCTTTGGACAGACCGAGATCGGAGCGGCTCCAGCGTCGAGACGGCTCCTGGCGATCCACTTCGTAGTTGAAGGCGTGTGCAGGTCCACTGAGCAGCGCGAGACGCTCGGTGAAGTGGGAGGTCGAGTCCGGGATCTCGGTGGCGGTTCCCGACACGTACACGTCAATCGCGGGAAGGCCGGTCGTGGTGCACGACGAGTTGTTCACCACCTGCAACGGAGCGACGCGGTGCAGCGCGAGTTGGGTCACCTCGTGGCAAACCGCAGTGACGTTCGTGCCAAAAACAGCGATATCGAGTTCCGCCGATCGCAGGACATCAAGTTGACGGGACAATCCTTCCGGCAGTTGCGTAAACCCGGCCGCGCGGCCGCGCACGTATTTTTCCAAGGCGGACTCGCGAACGTGATGCGCATACAGGCACACTTCGAAGCGCTCCGGATCAAGGTGCTCGAACGTCGGCAAGGTCGTGTAGGTCTCGGTCTGGGACCCAAAATGACGGTTGATGAATCCCACGCGCAACCGGCGTCCGGCACGCGGGCGTGCCGGGAGTTCGTTGCATCGATCCGTTGTGCGCCACGCAGTGAGCAGCCTCGCTCGCAGCTCCATGTGGCGAACCAGGGAACCTTCAGAAAAATAGAGCGGAATGCAGTTGTTGACCGAGGCGAAGACCCCAAGCGCAGATTGCAACGTCTTGACCGGGCGGTGCGATCCGACCAACCGGTCCAATTCCTCCAAACGCCGCAAGACATGCTTCGCGAACGCCTCGATCTGCCCTGTCGCAGAGAATCCCTGGGGTGCGTTGAAGAGCCACCCGGTATAGGCCGGCCAGAGCGCGTCGGGCACCGCCTTGTAGGCGGGCGCCTTCGACCATTGCCAAGGGGAGACCAGCAACATGGCGGCAACCAAGCCCGCCAAACCTTCCCGTGCGAGTTGGTCCGCCAACGAAATATCCTCGGACGCCACCTCGCGATCGAGGGCTCCCGAGGCCGAGATCGCATGCTGCAACTCCACGGCCGACTGAAGAACCGCGACATCCATCTTCTTCCGCAGCTGTTTCGCCATCGCTCGCGCCACGGCAAGCCGATCCCTCCGCAAGGCAAACCAGCGCTCCGCCTCATCCGGCGCGTCGACATACGCGGCCAACGAGGTACGGCATGCCACGAAGGACTGCGTCACGAGATCCATCGGCCAATCCCGATCAGCGAACCACGGCCGGCAAACGCGGATCATTCGGCGAGAGCTGGCGTACGACGTCGTAGGACTCGTCCGCCATCACCTGATGGCCCACGGCGATCGCCAGCTCCGCGATCAGGAACCACGCTTCCACCTGCTTCGGGTCGATCTTAAGGCAGGCCTCGCACGCATCGATCGCCTGGATCGGCTGGCCGGCTCCACGGAAAGACAACGCGACGTCCAGCCATTTCAACGCATCGTGTTCGTTCCCCTGCAATGCGTCCAAGGCTTGAGCCAACGGGTCACGGTCTGCCGAGAGTTCGGAGAGAGCGGGAAACGGTGAAAGACCCGGATGGTCGGGCTGCGGGAAGGACGACGTGGAGTGCATTCCTCACCTTAAGCAAAAGAAGTGCCACCAAACGCCATGATTACCTTACGCCCTTAAAATCAATTTCTTATAAAGCTATTTTTGCGCCTTTCTGCAAAAAGAACGAAATCAGAATATCGACTCGGCACTTTCTGCCTAGCGCCCCGCACTCGATCGAGTTGACCTCGCGCAACGCGCGAAAAGACCCACCCCCCCGCCAACGCTTCAGCGACACACGGCTTCAATCGTCCGTCCGCAGGCCTCTCGCCAACACCCACGCAGTGCTTCGCCAAATCGCCTCGCCTGCCCTTCGTGATCGAGCAGGACCGAACGCCGCATCGCGTCACGCAGGCCACTGCATGCGTCGCGCAACGCCTGCCGATCACTCGCCAGCCCGGCGGCTACTCGCACATAGTCGTCCTCGTCATTCGCGATCCACTCGGGATGGCCGACTGCGGTGAGCAGGCTCGCTCCGACGCGCGCCATGTGCATATCACCCTGTTGGGTCACGACCGGTCGCCCCATCCACAGCGCCTCGCAGGTCGTGGTCGTTCCGTGATAGGGGAAGGTATCGAGGGTGATGTCGACGCCGTGATACAAGGAGAGGTGCTCCACCAATCCCTCCGTGCGCTCGATCAAGTCGACCCGACTGGCCGAAAGACCCGCCCTTTCCAGGCGGGCGTTGAATCCCGCCCGGACGCGCTGATCGCCCAGGCCACGGCCCTTGAGCACCAACCGGGACTCGGGCACCGCTCCGAGCACGCGGGCCCACACCGCCAGCATGCCGTCGGTGACCTTGGCGAGATTGTTGAAACATCCGAACGTCACGGGCCTCGTCGAATCTGCGGCGGGCGGTGCGGCCGGCTCGGGCGCCTCCGCCGGCGGTTGGTAGGTCCAGGCGCTCGGAGCGAAGCGCACCAAACGCTCCGTCGCAAAGGCGTCTGCCTCACCGTCCGGATCGGCTATGTTGTCCGTGAAGCGATAGTCCATTGCGGGCACGCCGGTGGTATTCGGATAACCGAGGTAAGTGATCTGGACGGGCGCCATGCGTCGCGCGAACAAGGGAAGGCGGCTCGTCATTGCAATATGCCCCACGAGGTCGAGCACGATGTCCAGGTCGTCTTTGGCGATGATCTGCGCGACCGCGTCGTTCGAAAGCCCCACGATCCGGCGCCAGCCCGCCGCCCGCCCGCGAAAGCGGGCCGACACCTCGTCTTCCCGAAAGTGATCGTGATATAGGAACACCGCAAAATCCTCCGGATCGAGGTGTCTAAGCAGCGGTTCCAGAAAGTATGCGCACGAGTGCAGGCGCAGATCGGGGGAAACGACCCCCACGCGCAGGCGGCGATGCGGCGTCATATCCTTTTCCGGCGACGGCTCGCAAGGGGCGTCGCACAAGCGACCGAAGGCCGCATGTTCGGCAAACAGGCATTCCCGCGTGATGCCGTCGAGATTATGCAAGGCGTACAGACGATAGCTCGACGCCTCGGGATGGCGCGGAGCCGTCTTGAGGAACCGGTCGTAGTCTTCGATCGCCTCCGGAATCCGATGCAGTTGTTGCAAGGCCTGCGCGCGGCCAAAGCGGGCCTGGGCGTAAGCCGGATCGGCGGCCAGCGCGCGTTCATGACAGGCGAGCGCCTCGGTCGTGCGGCCGAGCGTGCTCAAGGTGAGACCGAAACCGAACCAACCGGCGGCACGACCAGGTTCCAATGTCACCACCTTCTGGTGACACGCTGCCGCGTCGACCAGCCGGTCCTGGAGCTTGAGGCACAATGCGAGGTTCTCCCAACCCGCGACCAGCGTGGGGTTGAGTGTCACGCTCCGCCGGAGCGTGCGTTCCGCCTCTGTCATTCGCTGGGCGCCAAGGTACGCGAGCCCGAGGCGCATTGTGCAAGCGGCGTGCCTGGGATCCGCCCGCAGCGCCCGTTCCAGGCGGTTGATCGCCTCCGGCATCCGGCCTTGCTGATAGGCGACCAGGCCCGACAGGTGCAGCGCGTCGAAGTGATTCGGCGCATGGGTGCGCACCCGGGCGTACAGCATTTCGGCCTCCGCCAGGCGGCCGGCACGATGGTGCGTCAACGCTTGTTGCAGGAACGAGGCGATCTTCGCGGCCGACATGGGCAAGTCAGCACGCAGTCCCCGTTGAAAAAACGGAGGAGGATGTCGTTCGGTATTCGCCCAGGCGTGACACGTCACCCGTTTCATCGGCGAATCCGCCCCCAACTTTAGTCCCTCACTCGTGAATAACGATAAGGTTTGAGACGATAAGGGACGGGAAATTCCAAACGCCAAAGGTCCGAACGCCAAACGAGCGGGAGCGCCTGAGGCGCACTTTTGTTTGGGATTTGGCAGTTTGTGATTTGGGATTTCCGGCTTGGCCGGGTTGGGACAACGCGGGATTCCGCCCGATCATCGGGGTCATCCGCGCATCGGCGACCGAATCGGTCCCGTTGTTGCAGACGCCCGGCGCCTTCTGAGGCAAAAACCCCGGGCAATCCCGGGTTTACGGCTTAAGCCATTCCCCATCGGACCGATCACTCTCCGCGAGGCCCCTCGCCCGTCTTCACCTCATGCCCACCGCCACCCTTTCCCGCACCCACTACACCGAAAGTGAGATCAAGCGTCGGATCGATGCGTGTCCCAAACTCGCGTCGCTCCAAAGCATCAACCGCGCCCTCAGCGAACTCGTGCGCTCCGACCAGAGCCTCAACTCGCAGATCGCAGAGATCATCCGACGCGACCCTTCGCTGTCGGCCCGCTTGCTGCGCATGGTCAACTCGGTGTACTTCGGCCTCTCCGCCCGGGTGAACAACATCGAGGAAGCCGTATTCTTTCTCGGCCTGCGCCAGATCCGCGAACTCTCCCTCGCCACTCCGGTGATCGAGGAACTCGAAGAGCTCCAGCAAAGCACCTCCGATTGCCTGCCGTGGAAAGACCTGTGGAGCCACAGCATCGCGACCGCCGTGATGACGCGCGAAATCATCGCTTCAACGTCACTGCACATCGACGACGACACCGACTACCTCGGCGGCCTGCTGCACAACGTGGGCAAGGTCGTGATGGCGTACGCCTTCCCCGAAGAGCTTCGCACGCTGATCGCGACGCCCGCCGCCACCCCTGCGGAGGTCTGCGTCAATGAACGCACCCTCATCGGATGGGATCACGCCAAAATCGGCGCCCACTACCTCGCGCGCCACCAACTCTCCGAGGAGCTTCGCTTCGCCGTGCTCTACCACAACGAACCCCAACGCGCGCCGCGCCACGAAATCTTCGCCGCAGCGGTGCAAGTGGCCGATCATCTTGTGCGCTACGCCGGCGTATCGGGCGGATTTGAGCGGGTGGATCCCATCACTGACGACGCCTGGACCCACCTTGAAGGCTGGCGCATCCTGTATGGCGCCGACGGCACCGAAGAACAGCTCGCCCGGGCCGCCATTGCCAACTCGTTGCAGCGACTTCCCACTGTGCTGCAAGGTCTGCTCTAACCTGACGGTCGCGTCCTCCTCGTACCGTCATGTGCGTAATTGTCAGCGAATCCGACGCTCTCGCAGCCCTGCCTTACGCCGCGCCCGACTGGATTGGCGCCTGGGCCCTGAGTTCTGACGCCGCCTATTGTCGCGACCTCGAGGGGGTCATTCTCGCGGCCAATCCCGCCTTTCTGCGCAAGTTCGGCCGCAACGGTGTCCTCGCTCCGTCCGTCCGCCTGGCCGATCTCGTCCATCCCGACGACCTCGGCGCCCTCGCGGCCTGCGCCACGACCCTCGCCCTTCCGCCGCATCAACTGACGGCAGAACATCGCTGGCAGACGGGACAAGGCATCCGTTGGTTCTCATGGGAGGAAGCCGCCCTGCGCGACGCCGCCGGCAACATCACGGCCATACGCGCCGTGGGTCGTGATGTGACCCGTCAGCATCTCGCCGAGGAGCAGTTTCATCGTCTTTCGCTCGCCGTGGAGCAATCGCCCGTCGCGATCGTCATCACGGACCTCGAAGGACGCCCTCAGTATGTAAACTCCAAATACACCGAAGTCAGCGGACGCACGCTGGAAGACCTCATCGACGGCAACCTCAACGTCCTGCGCGACGGTCATCCCGACGAAGCCTCGTACCACGCCTGCCTGGGAACGGTGCGGACGGGTGGCGAGTGGCGCGGGGAACTCGCCACCCGGCGAAATGGCGGCGGCACGGTGTGGGAGGCGGTCAAGGTGATCGGCCTGCGCGGTTCCGGCGGTTCGCTGACGAGTCTGCTTTGCCTCCGCGAGGACATCACCAGCCGCAAGCAACTCGAGCAGGACCTCCGGCAGGCGCAAAAGATGGAAAGCCTCGGCACGCTGGCCGGGGGCATTGCGCACGATTTCAACAACCTGCTCGCGATCATCAACGGCTACGCGGAGTTCTGCCTCCAGCAGGGCGAAGGGACCCCGCTGGTGCAAAAGGGCCTGCGCGAGATCCACCGCGCCACCCGCCGGGCCAGCGGCTTGGTGAACCAGATTCTCACCTTCAGCCGAAAGAACGACCCCCGGCTGACCGCCGTCGATCTCAACCACCTCGTGCGCGAGCTGGTTGCGTTGATGGCCGAGACTTTCCCGCGCAACGTCAGTTTCAACCTTGAGCTCTGCGATCATCTGCCCGCCTTCGCCGCGGACCAGAATCAGTTGCAGCAGGTCATCCTCAATCTTTGCGTCAACGCCCGCGACGCCATGCCGGGCGGGGGCGTCATCACGCTGGCCACCAGCATCGAGACGTCGCTGACGGATGCACAAGCCTGTCTCCAGGTTTCCGATACCGGAACCGGCATGTCTCCGGAGGTCCGATCACGGATCTTCGAGCCCTTCTTCACCACCAAGTCCGCACAGGAAGGCACCGGCCTCGGCCTTGCGGTGGTCTACGGCATCGTCTCGGGCCATCGGGGCACCATCACCGTCGACAGCACGCCGGGATCGGGCAGCACGTTCACCGTAACGCTGCCGGTGGGCGAAGCGATCAAGGCGGGCACCACGCCGCCTATTCCGACCGGATTTCCGGGCGGGAACGAGACGCTGCTCATCGTGGATGACGAGGCCTCCCTGCGCACGCTGCTCGCCTCCACCTTCGGCGCCAAGGGTTACAAAACGGTCTCAACGGCAAACGGCCGCGACGCGATCGCGCTGATCTCAGATCCGACGCGCTACTACGATGCGATTTTGCTCGATCTCAATCTCCCGGGGGCCACCGGCCTTGAAGTATTGGCGGAGATTCGCCGGCACCGCCCCGAACTCAAGATCCTCGTTACCAGCGGGCACATCACCCCTGCAGCCCGTACGGCCTTCGCGGGCCATGGACCGGCCTGCCTCGTGCCGAAGCCCTACGCCCTCGACGACCTCGGCCGGCAGTTGCGGGCGTTGCTCGACGGCCGGGTGCCGGAGGTCGGCTCCCGGTAGGTGGTCCTGCTCGAGGGCACCCTGCCCGCCCACGACTTCCTCGTGATCGTTCTCGATCTCTGGCTCACGACAGGGTACGGGCGATGTGCCCCGCACCTTGAGTTCAAGACATCTGTCGCGACTTGACCCAGTAAATTGCTACCCTCGGGGCATGAGCCTCAGCAAACCCATGCCCGTAAAGCTTTCCGGTGAATTGGTCGAGGAAGCCCGCAGCTCGGCCAGTCTGTTTCATCGCTCACTGACCGGCCAGATCGAACATTGGGCGGCGATTGGGCGGGCAGTCGAAGCTCAACTGCCGGGCGACTCCCTCACCCGGCTGCTTGAGCGGGTGGGTGGAACGATGAAAATAGGCCGGGTGGCCGATGCCGCCCAGCGCCAGCAGGTCATGACCGTGCTGGCCGAGTTCTTGGCAAAAACGACCGATGATGGGGCGTGGCTGCATGAAATCAGCACTCGTGGGGTGCCGCTATATGGCACCAAGGCCGGAAAGATCGTGCGTCTGAACCCGGACGGCTCACGCGAAACGGTGCAAGCAGGCGCGGCGATGACCGTATCCTCAGCCGGCTGAGTTCACATGCCAGCTTCGCCGTCGGAGGACGTCTTTGCGCGATTGGCGCAACTGGCCCAACAGCCGGGACCGCTTCTGCTCGTGCTGGTGGGACCAAACGGAGCGGGCAAGAGCACCTTCTACAAAGGCCACCTGGCCACGATTTCCCTGCCGTTCATCAACGCGGAGGTGGCCTTGCTCGGCCTGACCCCGCGGATCGCGCCCGCCCCCCTGACAGGCGTTTCGGCGCATGGACGGGGACGGGAGCAGGATGCTCCCGCTACTTTGCCGGTTGGATCGGGCTGCGAAGGTCACCTGCAGCCAGTGCGTTCCTTTCGAGAGTTTCGCTTCTGTGGCCACACCGGTACGACAGGGCTGATTCATTCTACCGCGTCCTCTCCCGCAATCTTGCGAACTCACATATTGCCCATATCGGCCTGCCCCCTGACGATGCTGCTCCTGGGCGGCAGACCAGGTCTTTCACTTTCAATAGTGGCAAGTTTGCCGCTTTCCGCAGGGGAAAAGCTTCTATTCAGGACTTTACCTCGATGCCGAAGGCCGCGAAGCGATCGCGTCCGTCAATCCGCACCTGCACATACAGGCGGTGAAATCCGGCTCGGTCGGGGTTGATATGGAAGGCCAGTTCAGGGCCGGTCCGCGCCTGATTCGACGTCGGTTCCTTGCCGTGCGGATGCACATGCAGAACGGTCTCGAGATTCTGGCTGAAGCCGACGCCATGGGCGAAGGCTCCCATGATCGGCTCGAGATTCTTCGTTGGCCTGCCATCCGGGTTGGTCACGCGAACGACGGCATGGCCACCCTTGCTCGCCGAAATTCCGTGCGGGAGGTTCAGGACGAAGCGGTAACCGTCGACGACGGTTTCATACTTCTCTACGTGGTCGCGGGCGAGGCTTGGACCGTTGGATTCGATTTCGCCGCGGACGTAGCGCTGCGTCCCTGTGCTCGCTTCGGTCACATCGGCGAACGCGAGGTAGCGGCCACCGGCCTTCGGCACGAAGCTCGTGACGAACTTGCCTGGCGTCTCCTCGACGGGATGCAGGTGGTGGTAGTCGGACAAGGTCTCGTCAACGATGAGGAGGTGGAGCTTCTGTTCGTGTGCGACCGCCAGGTCGGCGAATGAGAGCAGGCGTCCCGATTTGTCCCACAGATGGAGATTTAACTTCGTCTCGATTCCGGCCTGCGCCGGAACCGGATTGTGGAATTCGAGCCGCCATGTGTCGACCGACGACACGGAACCTCCGTGTTGGTGACTGGAATGGTCGTGATGACGGGAATGCTGGGCATGGCCGTGGCGAACCAAGACCGTGCCAAGCACCGCAACCGCGGCGCTGACGGAGAGAACTGCGATAAGTTTCGTTTTCATGCGCTCCGTAGACGGAACGGCGCCGCCGACCTTACAGTCGTGCGGCGCCGTCGTGCGTCGGATAATCGGA
>JBBQUU010000058.1:0-32812 GCA_038212175.1 Opitutales bacterium
CGGATGACCGGGCACGGCGAAGCCGCCGGGATGAAGAAGCGGAAGAAAGCACGGGGATGAGCAGGACACAGAGGAATTGCCGACGGATTGCGCGTGGCGCAATCTAAGACCGCCGCAAGTCGGAGAATCTCCGACACCTCCGCAGCTTGAATCTTCCCGACCACCGTGGTTCGCACCGCAGAGCGGGAGAATGACAACACGGAGCGCTACCTGGAGGGGCACGAGATCACTTAAGCCTGCGGCAACGGAACTTGCATTGTTGCGTCAGAAAATGAGCGGTTCGTCACGAGCGTATCGGTGATCTTGAAAAAGTCCCGAACCCACGCAGCGGGCGCAGGGACGCGCCCGCCCACCTGATCAGCTCAGCCGCGGTGGACGCGCGGGTCCCTCTGCGCGTGGTTTGAAATACGGCTCGCCCCACGGTGCAGGCTTGCCGTCCGCTGGCGCAGCGGGCGCAGGGGGGATCACCCGCCAGGAACCAACTCCCAAAAGCGCTGCTCCTCATGATCACGATGCGGCGCGATCGACGGCTCGCCCGCCGTGAGCCGGGTATCGCGGCTGCGAAATTTCTCCAGGGCATTCATTATCGATGCGGTCGAGTCGCTCGACCTGCGTGCGGTCCGGCTCAACACCCGCGGAACCGGCGACGCTCAGGTACGCGGCCTCCCTTGCTCCCCCTTCGGGCGGCAGCCTCACTTCTGCCCGGATGGCACGACGTCCGCATAAGCCTGCGGCAATCCGAACCTGCGTTGTTGGGCCAGAAAATGCCCCGTGCGGCGGCCGGATCGTTTCGCGGCAGGCACCGACCACAGGGCGCGTTCATAGCCCTCCAGCAGTGAGGCCGTGTGCTTTGGGTCGAACCCAAAGGAATACCCGCCGGTAATGTGCAGGCCTTGCAGCGTGACTATCCGGGTATAGAGAACGGTTTGGTTGCCCAGACGACGGAATGAATCGGAAAGCCCGATGTCAGTAAGCCAAAATTCTTGCGCTTGTTTATTCAGGCGGTCGCGCAGCAGTGCTTTCGGCTCATGATCGTGTACGGCGGACACTTCAAAGAGGGAACCGTAGGAGGTAAGCATGGCCTCGTGATAAGCCGTTTCGAGGGCCGAGAGTTTGCCCGGTGCAAACGTGCAGCTCTCGAGCAACGATCTACCCTGCGGCCGAAAGTCGACCAGGTAGTAGTCCATCAGAACCGCCTGTTCGGATTCGTCCTCGAAAACGATGGTGCGATCCTCAACCGTAAGTTTAAGCGCCTTGGCCGCCCTGACGATTTCGAAGCTCGTGGAGACGGGATGCGCCATGACCTTCGGGAACCACGAATTCGAGGCCGAGCGGACCGCCCGGTAGAGGGTGGTGTCGGCGCTATCCTTACGACTGAATAACTTGTCGAACCACGATGGCATAAAGTGAGCGTTAGCGAAAAGCCATGGACAGATCGGTGGGGACGGCAACTTGCTTTCTCTACTTTCTACCCGCTACTCGCTGCTTTGATCCCGGCTCTGCCGGGGTGGCGGCTCTTGTGCACGCTCGTCGTGAAGGGGCGTTGGGTCGATATCCTACCAATGGCCATGAGGGTGCAGCCAGATGGGGTCGGCGTTGCGGCAGATGAAGACGTTTTTCGCGACGGACTCTTTGGGCAGCTCGGCCTCGGCAGTGGAGGCGCGGTAGAGCAGAATGTTAGTGTCAAGGAAGCAGGTTTTCGGATCGATCGCCTGAAATGCGATGACGAGATTCCGTGCACGTTGCGCCCATGCTTTACCCGTCTCGCCGGGTTAGGGGCTCCGGTCCCATGCGTTCGTGACCAGGCGGTATGCAACATACGGTCGTGCATTTTTCCGATGGCGCCGGCCGGCCGGCTCGCCCAGCCTGACCGTCCCACCACCCCATGAACGCCCTCCTCGCCCGACCCGGCCGCCTTGCGGCCTTTGCCCTGTTCGCCCTTTGTGCGCTCGCTGCTCCCCTCGCCGACGCAGCTTCCCCCGACGACCAGTATATGCCCGGCCCCGATGCCATGCCCCAGCCAGGTGTGCCCCAGGGCAAGGTCACCCAGCATAAATGGGAGAGCAAACTCTTCCCCGACACCGTCCGCGACTACTGGGTGTATGTACCCGCCCAATACGATGGCACGAAGCCCGCCGCCGTCATGGTGTTTCAGGACGGCGCCGGCTGCGTGAACCTCAATGGCACCATCCGCGTGCCCACGGTCTTCGATAATCTGATTCACCGCGGCGAAATGCCGGTGACCATCGGCATCTTCATCAATCCCGGCGGCCTCAAGAATGGCACCTCTGAGAACGCCCGTGTGCGGGGCAACCGGTCCTTCGAGTACGACACGCTCTCCGACCGCTATGCCCGTTTTCTGCTCGAGGAGATTCTCCCGGAGGTCGCCAAGACCTGCAAACTGACCGACGATCCCGAGGGCCGCGCCATCCAGGGCAATTCCTCCGGCGGCATCTGCGCGTTCACCGTTGCATGGGAACGCCCGAATGCATTTCGCAAGGTCGTCAGCTACATTGGCAGCTTCACCGGCATCGCCTACCGGCCGGCGACGGCGGACACACCGCTGCAGCCGGGCGGTGACCTCTACCCCACCCTCATTCGTAAGAACCCGATCAAGCCGCTGCGAATCTTTCTGCAGGATGGCTCGAACGATCTCGATAACTCGCATGGCAACTGGTTCCTCGCCAACCAGCAGATGCTCTCCGCCCTGCTCTGGGCCAACCGGAATGCCGACACGCGCAAGCTCGAGGGCCCCCGCTACGACGTGAAGCACGAGTGGGGTGAAGGCGCGCACAACGGCCGTCATGGCGGCGCCATCTTCCCCGACGTCATGCGCTGGCTCTGGCGCGACTACACGCCGAAAGGGTGAGGCGATCGCGGCGCCGCTCCGGGCGCTTCATCTCATCCCTTCATTTCGACCACAGATGAGCACATATATACTCATATATGGTCTCACGGCTGATCTTACGGTTGCAGGCTCGTGGTTTGAGCAACGGACCGCGGTCGGCGCCCGCGGCTACAACAGCGCAACCGCTAATCGTACAGGGTGCGGACTCTGTGGGTTTGATTTCTGAATTCACCTCTGCGCTCTCTGCGACCTCCTGTGGAAAAACTCCGGGAATTGGTCTTCGTGTTCAGCCCGTTGTAGCCGCGGGCGCCGACCGCGGTTCCGTGCTTCTTAACCACGGATGGCACGGATGAATACCGGATTGAATACCCCAAGGCTCGGTGGTCGATGCCTGGTATCCAGATCGAATCCGTGTAATCCGTGGTTAAAAATCTCTGAGAGAAAGACGAAAGAGACCGAGCCAGCCCACCATCCACCCTCCACGACCTTTAAACTAGGCTCCGCGGAAACGGTTCACCCACGTGGCACAGGCGAACCCCAGCGCGACGGCGGCAAAACAAAGCACCCACATGCCTCCGGCATTCGCGGAAGCTTTAAACCATTCGCCGGCGCGCACGAGCGCGAGCGTCTGAAGACTGAACGTTGAGTATGTCGTGTATCCGCCCAGCAGACCCGTCATCACGAAAAGCCGCACATCGGTCCCCAAGAGCGGACGTTCGTCCACCGTCAACAACGCGGCCACGAAGCCGATGGCGAATGAACCGGTGACGTTGACCACCAAGGTCCCCCATGGAAACGTCTCGCCCCAGCGCGCAGCCACGGCCGTGGCGGCGAGGTACCGCGCGATCCCACCCAATCCGCTGCCCAGAAAAATCCAGAGAAGTGCCGCCATGGTGACCCGATCACGCTCGGCGATCGATCTCCCCGATGGCAACGGGATTCTGGTTTGAGACGGATATGCTTGTGCCGTCATGTGCACAGTATCGCGGACCACACCACCCAGCACGACCAAGACCGGATATGTGACGTTTTGTTCTTTTTAATTAACGACTTCTGCCACTTCTGTATCGTATGTTTCATCATCAATCCCCGCCCGTGATTCAAAATCCTTCTTCAAGTGCACAACAAATCTTGCCCTGCGAATCGGCCTCGCCGTAGCGTTTGGGCTTCATGCCCCTTGCGGATCAACAGCGCCTGGCCGACCTGCTTTCGCTTTCGCGAACGACGGTGTCCCGCAGCCTGTCGAACCATCCCGCCATCGCGCCGGCAACCCGTGCCCGCGTGCAGGCGCTCGCCGCGAAGATGGGCTACCGCAAGTCGCCGGTGCGCGTCGTGCGGCGCTCGCGCCAGACCAAACCGCTCACCGTCGGCGTGCTGGTCGGCAATCCGCTCGTCGAGGCTGACCGCCGCACCCTGCCGCTCATCCTCGATGGCCTGCGCCGCCGCGCGCAGATCGACCACGTGAATCTCGAGGTGACGCCGTGCGATCCCGACACCGGCCGGCGGGAACTCTTCCGTCGCATCCGGGCCGGCGGCTGGCGTGGAGCGCTGCTGATCTATCCGTTTCCCGAAGCCACGGTCGAAATGCTGGAGCGGAAACTCCCGACCGTCTCCGTCCTTACCGAGTACCGGAACACGCGTATCGATGTAGTCGATACCGATCATGGCGGGGTGCGCGGCCTGGTTGATCGCCTGGTCGCCCTGGGCCACCGGCGCCTTGGGTTCCTGAGCTGGCACTATGCCGTCGGAGGCGTGTGGGCCGGGCGGCGTTTCGCGGCCTACGCCGAGGCGCTCCATGGACATGGACTGCCCCCCTCGCCCGACTGGGTGCTCAACGTCGCCCGCAATCAGACGCCGCTCATGACACCGGATGCCCTCGCTGAGCGCGTGGCCGCCCTCGTCCGCGGCGAGCGTGTCACGGCCTGGGTCTGCGCCGCCGATCACCAGGCATACCCGCTGATCGCCGGTCTGCGCGCCTGCGGACTCGACGTTCCCCGCGACGCGTCCGTGACCGGCTTCGACGGCAGCCCGCCGCCCAAAGGCCTGCCACGCGTCACCTCCCTCGCCGTGCCCAACGAGGACATCGGCGCCTCCGCCCTCGCCCGACTGCTCAGCCGCCTCCTCCACCCCGGTTCCCCGCTCCGCACCACCCTGGTCGAAACCGCTTTCATCGAAGGCGCAACGATCGGCAAAGCACAGCAGACTTTCCGCAACGACCATCCCCCACACTACAGCGAATAGACTCCGACACCCTCTATCCACGAACCTCTTGTCCCGTCCTGCTACCCGCTATCCTCTACCACGCTATCCTCTAATTTCTTTCCCATGAAAAAATCCAAAGCACACTTCCCCACCGTCGGGTCCATCGCCTTCGAAGGCCCCGGCAGCGCGAATCAGCTGGCCTTCCGCCACTATAACCCGTCGGAGCTCTTCGACGGAAAATCTTTGCAGGACCACATGCGGTTCTCCGTCGCCTACTGGCACTCCTTCCGCGGCACCGGTTCCGACCCGTTCGGTCCGGGCACGATCGTGCGTCCTTGGGAGAAAGGCCGCGACGCGGTCTCCGTGGCGAAGGTTCGCATGGACGCCGCCTTTGAATTTTTCCAGAAACTCGGCGCGCCGTTCTGGTGCTTCCATGACCGCGACATCGCGCCCGAGGGCGCCTCGCTCGCCGAGTCGAACAAGAACCTCGACGCCCTCATCACCCACGCGAAGGCCCTGCAAAAGGCGACCGGGGTAAAGCTGCTCTGGGGCACGGCCAACCTGTTTTCCAATCCGCGTTACATGGCGGGTGCCTCGACGAACCCCGACGCCCACGTCTTCGCCTACGCTGCTGCGCAAGTGAAGAAGGCGCTCGAAGTCACGCAGGAGCTCGGCGGCGAGAACTACGTCTTCTGGGGCGGCCGCGAAGGGTACGAGACCCTGCTCAACACCGACCTCAAGCGCGAGCAGGACCACTTGGCCGCCTTCCTCCACATGGCGGTCGACTACGCCAAGCGCATCGGCTTCAAGTGCCAGTTCCTCATCGAGCCGAAGCCAAAGGAGCCCACGAAACACCAGTACGATTTCGATGTCGCGAGCGGCATCGCCTTCCTGCGCACCTACGGACTCGAGAAGCACTTCAAGTTCAACATCGAGACCAACCACGCCACGCTGGCCGGGCATACGTTCCAGCACGAGATCGAGGTGGCCGCGTCACAGGGCATGCTCGGCTCGATCGACGCCAACACGGGCGACCTGCTGCTGGGCTGGGACACCGACCAGTTTAACACCGATGTGAAAGAACTCACCCTCGCGATGGTCTCGATCCTCAAGGCCGGCGGGCTCGGCACCGGCGGCTTCAATTTCGACGCCAAGCTGCGCCGTCAGTCGATCGACCCGGAGGATCTCTTCCACGCTCACATCGGCGGCATGGACGCCTACGCCCTCGCCTTCAAGATCGCGCGCCGCATCCTGGCCGAAGGCAAGTTCACCGAGTTCGTGGCTGCACGGTACAACTCGTTCAACGTCGGGTTCGGTCGCGAGATCGAGACAGGGAAAGTCGGCTTCAAGGAGCTCGAAAAGATTGCGCTCAAGCTCGGCGAGCCGACGCCACGCAGCGGAAAGCAGGAATACCTGGAGAACCTGCTCAACACGTACCTCCACGGTTGATCCACCCGCTCTTGCTCAAACCCCGGCCGCAACGCCGGGGTTTTTTCGTGACCAGACCGCAGTCCGTCATTGTAGCCGCAGGCGTCGACCGCAGTCCGTCACTGTAGTCGCGGGCGCCGACCGCGATCCGACGTTGTAGTCGCGGGCGCCGACCGCGATCCGACGCTGTAGCTGCGGGCGCCGACCGCAGTCCGTCATTGTAGCCGCGGGCGCCGACCGCGGTCCGTCATTGTAGCTGCGGGCGCCGACCGCAGTCCGACGCTGTAGCTGCGGGCGTCGACCGCAGTCCGATGCCGTGCAGATCGCACCTTCAGACAGCGGGCTCAACGAGACCGGGTACAGGTGTTCGCACCTGCCCAAGCGCTCGTCTGCCCGTGGCGGCCTCCCGCCGACGACGGGCACACGGAGCGACTGCGAACGCTCAACTGCGGCCGCGCAGGCCGCCCATCAGGTACACCACGAGCAGAATCAGCAGAATCAGCCCGATGGCGCCTCCACCGATGGCCGGGCCGCCGAAATAAAAACCGCCGCCGCCAAACAAAAGAAGCAGGATAATGACAAGGAGTATTGGGCTCATGACCTCATACTAACACACACCCGCCTCCCTGGGGATGGGGTCTTCACCTACATGGGCTATGATAGTTTGACCTGTCCTGCCCCGGTCGAGAGCCAGAGCTCTTGCTCTCCCAGCGGCGGCACTTTGAAGCGCCTCCGGAGGTTGTGACGCCGTTTTCGTTGCGGGACGTACCTGCGGCAACACCATCCCGCATCCAAAACCGGCGGCAAAAGTGCCGCCAGCTCCCTCAGAAGTGAGTCGCGTACGTAGCAGCCCGTTCGGCTGGGTTTTTGCCGCGGACGCTTCAAAAACCCAAAGGGGGGTGAAGAGCAGGAAGAGGAACCGCTTCATTCCTTGAAGTCGGCAGTCCATTCGAGTTGCGGCCAAGGTACGGTGCGGTCGACCGGCTGCGCCGGGCCGGGGACGCTGCGGCCTTCCTCGATATAGCGGAGCAGGAGACGGCCGAGTCGTTGCACGACGGACGGATTTGCCGCGGCAACATTGACAGTCTCCGCGGGGTCGGCCTGCAAATCGTAGAGTTGGTACTTGGGCAGCGTCGTGAGGTCCGTGGCCTCGACTTTGAGCCATTGGCTGGGATTGGGCGTGGGGTGACTCCATCCCCCGGAGCCGGGCCAGAGCAGCAGTTTCCAGCGGCCTTGCCGGATGGCAAAACGCCCTTCGCTGGAGTGGTGCACCAGCGCCTCGCGCGGCGGAGACCAGTTCTTGTCGTCCTTCAACAGCGGCAATAGACTCACGCTATCCTCGCCGGCGTTGGGCGGAAGCGTGACGGCGAGCAAATCCGCAAACGTCGCCATGAGATCGTACTGCCCGATGGTGGCGGCCGTGCTCGAGCCCGCGGGAATCGTACCCGGCCAGCGTGCGATGAAGGGAACGCGGTGGCCACCCTCGTAGAGATCGGACTTGAAGCCGCGCAGACCGCCACTTGGGTCGTGGTTGAACGACGTGTGCGGCGGAATGTCCGCGGCCGGTGCAAAGCCGTTGTCCGACGTAAAGATGACGAGGGTGTTCTGCGCGTGGCCGTGCTGGTCGAGCGCAGCGAGGATGCGGCCGATGTCCGCATCGACCTGCGCCACGAAATCGCCGTAGGGCGTCGTGCCCGTTTTCCCGTCGAACTCCGGTGTGAACAGAATCGGCGTGTGCGGCGAGGCGAGTGCGAGGTAGAGGAAGAAGGGCTTGCCGTCGGTCGCCGCCGCGCGGTTGCGCAGGTAGTCGATCGTACGCCGGGTGAGCTCCGGCTGCAGCTCCTCGAGCTTGAAGTCGGAGCTGATCGCGCCCCCGCGCCAGAGCTTGGGCGAAGGGCTGTCGTTGATCGTACCCGTCGGCACCTGCGTGACGCGGTTGTTCTCGATCCACACGTACGGCGGCATGTCGAGCGACGCGCTGATGCCGCGAAACGAATCGAAGCCATGAGCGGTCGGTCCGCCGCCGAGCGGTTTTGCGAAATCGACGTCCGGCGGCTGGTCGCCCGTACGCACCCAGTCGAGCCCGAGGTGCCATTTGCCCAGTATCGCGGTCGTGTAGCCATTCTCGCGCAGGAGGCCCGGAAGCGTGAGCCGCCCCGGCTCCATCAAGGCCGGGCTGTAACCGAGCGTGACGCCTTGTTTCAGCGTGCCACGCCAGGCGTAGCGGCCCGTAAGCAAGGCATAGCGGCTGGGGGTGCAGAGGCCGGACGCCGAATGCGCATCGGTGAACCGCACGCCTTGCGCGGCGAGCCGGTCGAGGTGCGGCGTCTGCCATGCGCTGCGCGGGTTGTAACTGGACAGGTCGCCATAGCCGAGGTCATCGGCGTAGATGAGAAGAATATTGGGACGGGCGGCGAACGCGACGGGCCCCAACAGGAGGCAACCCAGGAGAACAGCGAGAAGGTGGCGGGGCATGAAGCAGAGGATAACAGGTAACCTTGGCGAGCGGCGACGTATTTAACGTCGACGCAGCTCATCGGAAAATTGCCGAAGCAGGCGCGGGTGGGCCGTCGAGCCGACCCAGCAAGGCGGAGACTCAAGTGCCGGTCGGAGCAGGAGCGGCGCAAGCCTCCCCCGCCCCGACCGGCGCTTTAGATCAACAAACCCAAACCGCTGACCGGCGGCTCAGAATTCGAACGTGGTCGTGAGAATGAACAGACGCGGATCGATGATGCGCGAGATGGTCGTGTTGCCGAGCGGGTCGACTGCGACGGCCTGCAAGCGTCCGCCCTCGAGCGCATCGCGCACGTTGAGCTGGGTGCGCACGCGCACACGATCGTCGGCCAGCTTGAAGCGGTAGCCGAGCGTCAGGTCGAGGTGCAGGCGCGACTTGTCGTAGACGGGCTTGTCGGGATCGAGCTCGAGGATCATGCCGTTGGCATCCGGGGCGCGTCCGAGGAAGCCGATGGCTGCCTTGTCCTCCCAACGAACGGCGCCGCCGATCGTCCAGCCGGCGAGACGACCTTGTGTGAAGTCGTAGTTGGTGAGCGCATTCCAGCGCCACTCGCGCACCTGTGCGCGGGGCTTGCCGGCGTTGGCGATCTCGAAGAGGTACGGTGCTTGAATACCGCTGAGGAACGTGTCTTGCGCGGCGTTGTTGTTCGCTGTCCACCAGCGGTTGCCATTGTCGTCGGCCACGGTCGTCCAGACCGGCAGGCGCCGGGCAATGTAGTCCGTGATTTCACCGCCGATATTTGAATCGATCGACTCCATCTGCGCGGCGTTGAACTTGATCCGCCAGTTGCGCAGCGGATTGTAGATCGCCTCGATCTCCCAACCGGTGGATTCGCGGTCGGCCGCGACGCCGACCGCGCCCGTGACGGCTGTCTGCTTGAGGAAACTGGCGTCGGACTGCATGATCTGCGCGGCGGCGTCGTAGAGTTGGTCCGCCGTCGGGGTGATGCCTTGATTGGCGAAACGGCCGCCAGCCACGCCCCTGGCCCAAGTAAGAAACGAGGTCGCGTTCTCGTCGCGGCCGCCTTCGAGGATGTGCGTGCGGGAGCCCACCGTGCCGAGCTGCGCGAGACGCGCATTGATGTCCTTCACCTCGTAGCGGTTGACCTTCACGACCAACTTGCCGTCGAGCGCCGTCACCGCGAAGCCAAAGTCCTGGCCCTCGGCGGTCGGGTTGGTCATGAGGATGCCGTCGATGTCATACCGGGTGGGCTCCGGCGTAAAGCTGTCCGCCCAGTTGTAAAAGAAGCGCAGCCAAGGCGTCGCCTTGAACACCGCGCCGAAGGTGAGCGTGTCGCCCTTTTGCTCCACGGGAGTGCCAGCGAAGTTTTCAAGCGACGGCGAGTTGATGTCGAAGAAGCCCGTCGCCGGATCGATCACCCACGCATCGGAGGTGTTCTCTTCCTGCTTGTCCTCGCGGTAGCCAACGGTGGCGATGAAACGATCATCCCAAAACGCCCCCTGATAAGTGAGGTTCGCCGAATCGATGTCGCGGGTGCGCGTGCGGGTGTTGCTGGTTGGAGCTTCGGCGATGGTGGCCTGCTCTGTGACCCACTGGCCCGTGACACCGTTGAACCAACGGAACGGATACGTTCCAGCTGGATTCGAAATGCTGGTCGGAGCGTAGTCCACGTTCTGCCCCTGGGCGTCGCCGAGATAGTATTGATAGATCGTCTCGGTCGAAGCCACGCGGTTGGCCGGGCTCGTCCACGAGTGGTCGGATACGATATAATTGGTGTAGCGAGCGTTGACGTTCGAGCGTTCACGCCGTTCGACGTGGAGGTTCAGCGTCTGTCGTCCAATCAGACCAAGATCGGCGGCCGGCGTGAAACGGTAGACGAGATCGGCGCTCATCGTTTTTTCCACTTCCGGCGTGCGGAACATCACGCCGTTGCCCGCCGAGTTGAGGTAGGGCCGGAGGAAGTTCGCGTTGGCGGTGCCGTCGAGGTTCTTTTGATTTACGTCGACGTAGAGGATGGCGTTGTTCGGCCCGATCAGATTGCCAATGCGCTCGTAACGCTCGAAGTCCTGACGGAAATAGCCGGCGCGGGCGGCGAGCAGGTGCGAGTCGGTGTCGACGATGAACTGCTCCAGCTCGACCACGTAGGTTTCGGCGTCATCCTCGATGAGGTTCGGCGCCATGAAGTTCACGGACGTCCAGTCGTAGAGCGATTGGTCGGTCGTGCCGGGCTCGATAAACAGAGGATACTCGGGACGCAGGCGCGAGAGGAAGGACGCGCTTTGGATCAGGCGCAGGTTCGAATTGCGGGTGCGCGGAGTCGCCGCGCTTCCGGTGCGCGCGACACTCCAGTAGCTGACGGTGCCATCCGGCTCGAGGGAGAAGGGCGTGCGATTGTAGTAGTTGTTGCCCGGCCCGATGAGACCGGCGGGCATCTGGGCGTCTTGATTGACATTGAACGGACCGGCTTGCGTGCCGTTGGCATAGGTCACGAGACGGGTGGTGGGATCCCAAGTCGGCCGGCCGGCGGCGTTCCAGTCAGTGATCGTCTCGCGCGGCGTGATGCTGTTGGGACGCTGGGCCTCGTTGCGGTACGACTCGGCGGACGCCTTGATCGTGGTGCCGCGGAAGGGCTTGTACTGGACGGAGGCCTGCGCACGCCGGATCTCCTCGCGGGACGGTTTGCGCTCGAAGCCCTTGTCCTCAAAGACGGCGCCCACGCGGAACGCCAGTTTGTCCTTTATGAGGGGGCGGCTGAAATCCACCGCCGAGCGGAAGCCACGGCGGTCGTCGACCCGAAGCGTGGCGCTCGAGATGTCACGGGTCAGGTTTGCGTAGGCCGGCAGGAGGTTGACCGTGCCGGAGCCATTGCCCAGACCGAAGAGATTGGAGTTGGGACCACGGGAAATCTCGACCGCATCGATGTTGTACATATCGATCGGGATGAGCGGATTCACGGCGTAGTTGCCGAGGGCGATATTGGCAGAACTCAGACCGCGGATACGGTTGGCGGTGGCCGGATTCTGGGCGATGTCGTCGTTGACTCCACCATCGCGGTTGGGCGTCACGGCGGTGTAGTTGCCCGTTCCTTCGGTACTGGCCTCGTAGAGGAAGATGTCGTTGATGTCGGTGGCGGCGGTGTCCTCCAGCTGAAGCTTCGTCACGACCGTGATCGACGAGGCGATGTCCTCAAGGCTGGTGTTCAGGCGCGTTCCCGAAAGGGCGTTGGTCGCGAGGTAACCTCGGTTGTCCGTGGTGACCTCGAACGGCGAGAGCTGGATGGTCTCGCCTTGCGGGGGTGTCGTGGTCGCGGCCGGCATGGTGGGCTGGGCGCGCATGAACGAGGCAGCGCCGAGGGCGGCGGCGGCGGTGATCAGTCGAAAAATGGGTCGAAGGCAGTCGGGTTTCATGGTGGGAAGCGGGGTTGATCAGACGACCGGTCGAGTCGGCTGAGGGGTGGGAAACGTAACGGGAAAGAGAATACCAGCCGGCCGGCGGCCGGCGTGAGTGGGAGTGCGACCAAAAACTATACAAAAACGAGCACGGGCATCTTCGCGGGTTTGAATCAGTCCTCGCCCCCCGAGCGGCGGGCGGCGATCTGGCGCCCGACGGCGATCACGTCGGGCCGGTCATACTTCAGTCCGTGATAAATGAGGGCGAGCGCGACCTCGCGCGTGTTGACCGTCTTGATGCCGGTGCCCCCGCGATTCTTCTCCTGGCCAAGACCGGTGCGCGTGTTGCCACCCACTAGCACCTCGCCGTTTGGAAGGATGCGAGTGAGCTGCCATACCATGGCCTGCTTCATCGCGGCGTCGATGGACGGATCCGGCAGATACAGGGCGAGTTCCTGCGCCATGAGAATCGACACGGCGTTGTAACTCGAATCGCGTCCACCGCTCTCGATGAAGACGCCCTCGGCATCGCGCAAGGTGAGCGCGGTGGCGACGAGACGGCGCGCCGCCGCCCGATAGTCTTCCCGCTCGAGCAGCACGCCGGAAAGCCCCAGCGCCTTCGCGGCGATGAAGAGCCGGTTCGCCGTGTGGCCCACCTTCGCCACGATGCCGTCGTAACCGGCGAGCACGAAATCCGTGGCGCGCGCCACCTTCGGCTTCAAGGCTTCGACGCGGGCGCGGAACTCCGGCTCGAACGGCGAGTCGCGCAGCACGAGCAATGCGTGGTTCAAGGCCTGCAAATAAAAATACGCGGTCTCGACGCGCGCGGGCAGGTCGTGGGCCTTCGCGCCAGGGCGCGGACGCGAAAGAAAGCCACCGTCCTCGATCTGGTGCGCAAACGCTGTCTCGACCGAGCGCCAGCCCGCCTCCATGCGCGCACGGTCGCCGGCGATCACACCCCCAAGCAGGTGACGGGCCCCGGCGCGCTGATAGCCCGCCTGATACCACTGTCCCGTCTGGCGATGGTAACCGACAAAACCGCGTTCGTCGGGCTCGCCCATCATCAGCGAAGGATAGAGACCCTCGGGGAGCGTGCGCAGCAACTCGTATTCGGAAACCCGTGACGCCGGTGCGGCGAGGGCGATGCTCGCGGTGGCGAGCATCAGGACGATCAGGGACGGTGAGGGAAGCAACATGGACGTGGCGAAGGACCAGCGGGATTGAACGTCGACGGCCTCAGGGGGGAAGGCCGGCGTGAAGGCGCCTGAAGCAGAGCAACGCGCGTAGCATACCATGATGCACCGGGCCCACTGTAGGTCGGAACTGAGCAGAAACTATGCAAAATCGATCAAATCCCCTGTCCGAATCCTTTACAGATGAGCACCGGCGCGCACCGTTAAAGCCATGCTTCGCTACCTCGGAATCGGCAACCGCCGTTTCGGCCTTTACCCGCTCAAGTCCCGCCCCCGCCTCAACTGGGAGATCTTCGCCGTCGTGAAGGGGCAATGCGCGCCGGTGTTCGAGCCCGACGAACCGGGCCCGCTGCGCGGTCGTACCCTCTGGGTGTTCCCGCCCGCGAGTTCCCACGGTTGGACGGGCGATCGCAACAAGCGGGCTTACGTGACAGTCTTTCATTTCGGGGCCCTGCCCCCGCAACTCGAAGCGGAGGTCAACGAGCGGGGCTATCTGGAACTCGACCTCACTGCCGCAGAGTGCAAGCGCCTCACCGCTCTCGCCATCCGATTGCGCCCCGACTTCAACGAACCCAACACCATCAGCAACCTACTCTTTCACGGAGCGCAGATTGAACTCTCCCTTTTGGCCCTCTCGAAACTGCCCAACCACAAGAAGCCGCTGCCCGATGCTTACGCCGCCCGGACCGTCACCAGCGCAATCCATTGGTTCTCCGAACACATTCAGATATATCCTTCGATCGAGGAGGTCGCAAAGGAAGTTCACGTCTCGCCAAGCACGCTGCGACGTCTCTTCAAGCAAACGCGAAACGAAAGCCCGGCGAAGGTGTTTGCGCACCTGCGTCTGGAGGCGGCCATTCACCTCATGACGGAGACGGGCCTCAAGCTCGACACCATCTCCGAGGAATGCGGCTTCAGCTCCACGAGCGACTTCTGCCGGGCATTCAAAGCCTTCACGAAAGTGACCCCAAGCGTCTGGCGCAAAACCATCATCCCTCCGCCAAAGAGCGCCTTCCTGTCGTAGCCGTAGCCCGAAAATTCCCTACGGGGATGAAGACAACGCATGGGCCACAGAGACACGGAGCGATGACACAGAGCGCACTGACCCAAATACCCCTGGCATGTGCGCGCGCGTGATCCACTGAGGTCTCAGGATGTAGCCGGGGGCGCTGACCCCGGTCCGGGCTCACCCTTTGGCGACGCGCCGGGTCCCAGCGAAGAATTTGCTGAATAAATCATCCCTTGCAGGCAGCACCCCTCGCTACGGTTGCGCGAGCAGCAGGTTCACGATCCGGTCTCCCGGCTCAACCGGTGAAAGATCCCGCACCACCGCCTGGGCGTCGGTCAACGTCACGTGTCCCGCCCGCCACAATGCCTCATTGTTCCCGATACCGGATCGGCCTATGGCGGCAAACACACCGGCGAGGCCGCCGTCAAGGCCGCCCTGCTCTCGCGTGCCTCAGGCCACCCGGTGCGCCTCGTCTGGACCCGCGAGGAAGAGTTTACCTGGGCGTATTTCCGTCCGGCGGGCGTCATGGAGATTACCAGCCGCACCCAGTCCGACGGGAAGGTCTCCGCCTGGCGGCACGACAACTACAATTCGGGCAGCGCCGGCATCGCGATGCTCTACGGCGTACCCGGCGCGGAGACCCACTTTCATCGCTCCGACTCGCCGCTGCGTCAGGGCTCGTACCGCACGCTCGCCGCCACGGCCAATCACTTTGCGCGGGAGACGCACCTCGACGAGGTCGCGCACACCCTCGGGCGCGACCCGCTCGAGTTTCGCCGTCACAATCTCCGCGACCCGCGTTTGCGGGCGGTGCTGGACGCGGCCGTGGAGACGTTTGGCTGGAAGCCTGAGCTGAACCGCAACCACAACGGCCGCGGCATCGGCGTCGCGCTCGGCGCGAAGAAAGGCTCCGTCGTCGCCACGTGCGCCGAGGTCGCCGTGGACCGCGCCACCGGATCCGTCCGCGTCGTCCGCGTGGTACAGGCCTTCGAGTGCGGCGCGGTGCTTAATCCCGAACACCTGAAGGGGCAGAACGAGGGCTGCATCATTCAGGGCTTGGGAGGCGCCCTCTTCGAACAGATCCGTTTCGAAAACGGCCGGATCACAAATCCGCGCCTGTCCTCCTACCGCGTACCTCGCTTTGGCGACACGCCCAAGATCGAGATCGTGTTGCTCGACCGCAAGGACCAGCCGTCGGTCGGCGGCAGTGAGACCCCCATCGTCACGATCGCCCCCGCCGTCGGCAACGCGATCTTCGCCGCCAGCGGCGTGCGCCTGCGCTCGCTCCCGATGATTCCGGATGGATTGCGCGTGTAAGCGCGGATCACCACAAGCCCGACCAGTGTAGCGACGGCCGTCCCCGGCCGTCCAAGATCGCAAGCATGCTCGGAGAACGGCCGGCACGGCCGTTGCTACACAGTACGGGAAGCCGGGCGATTAAGCCCTGTCCCACGTGTGCACGTCAGACGATTTGCGAGAAAACGTCTTAAACCGCCAACTGCCTTTTTTATCGGTTTTGGATGTATTTCGTCATTCCGAGGTGGGATCATGACGGAAGGACTCGCGATGCCTATATTTTCGGGAAAGGACGAAGCCGATGCCGGAGAATCGTAATAAAATCCCCAGACTGACGATTCTCAGGCCTCAACGAGTGATCGCTCCACGAGTTGATTGAGGCTCTCACTGCGTAAGAGAGCCTTGAGCGATGCCCGTTGATGCAGTTCGGGGGAAATGCGGACGAGAAACTTCCCCGAATATGTCTTTCCTGCCGTGGGTGGAGGGAGGGGCTTGCCGGACTGTTCTATGTTCTGAATCCATTCATCCACGGCTACGCAGAGTTCCTGGTAGACCTGGGCTTCATCATCGCCATGGACACCGCCTGAAAAGAGACCCGGGCATCGTCCGACAAATGCCTGGTCAGCTTCGGACCACTCGACGAATTTAAGATACCGCGCGGCCTTAAACTTCGCACTCACTCTCGATGCTTTGGAATTGGTTTTGGGTTTCATGTTCGGTTCGGGTTCAGATTCAGGTTCGGGTGAGACGATCTAAGAAGGCCTACTCTTCTGCCATTTTTCGGCGGCCGCAATCGCCTCCTCGATATCGCGCTGCTGATAGGGCTTCGCTTCGCCCTTATGAACGGAAACCGTGAGACGAATGCCACAGGCGTGCTCGTAATTGCGGTGGCTGCCCTTGCCTCCCCGGTTGGTGAAACCGGCCTTGGCCAGGGCCGTCAGGAGCACGACGAGCTTCTTAGGCATGGTGATATCGGAATGATACCGATCGAAAATGCAAGCATTCCCATGAATACCTACCTCTCTTCTTGGCCTTGGTAGTAAACGTCGACGAAGGGATGAGCCATGGCTTAACGCACGCGCTGGCGTTGTTTGCCGGTCAGTTTCTGCAATAGTCGAAGGAGAAACACTGGTCACTCCCCGCCCGTTGCCGCGCTGGTTGATCAAAGCCGCGGACGACGTCGCCCGACAACTGGACCTGCCCAAGGAATGGCTCAACGCACAGGTGGCGGAGGAAACGCCGTTTTCCTGCGGCCTTCCGCCGGAACTCCAGCAGAGGCTGACGGTGCACCGCTATGGCCCAAGACTATCCATCGGGTTTATCGGCCGACGGGATCAGATCTTCCTGAAACTGCATGCCGCGGTGGACCGCGATGGCGGACGCCACCTTCAAGACCTGCTGGATCTGAAACCAACCGCAGACGAACTCCTCGACGCCGCAAAGTGGACCCGAACGCAGGATCCTTCCGAAAGATTCCGGATGCTTCTCGCCGCCATGCTCAACCATCTTGGCCATGCCGACCTCGCTCAGCACATCTAACGAGGACCTGCGGGAATCCATCCTCCAGCTCCTCTGGCAGCAGTGGGCGGCCTTGGGGCTGTCCGGTCACGTGGCGTCCGCGGGCACGGCGATGATCGATCCGGAGGCACTGCTCCTGTTTTCCACCGTATTCGCCCGGCACGACGCGCGACTTTTCGATGAGATGATCGACTGGCTCCAGCAGAACGGTACGTGGATCAATGTGCAGCGCCTCACGCGGCTGCATCGAGAGCACGGACTGGGAGACACGACCATCCTCGGAGCTCTGGCCGAGTTCATGACCAGCGACAGTGCCCACACCAAATGGAAGGTGCTGGCAAAACGCACGACGACAACCGAAGCGCCGCAGCCCTTGTTTCCGCAGTCCGCGCCTTCCGACCACCCCGACCCGATCTTCAAAGCCTAGGGCTGGCTGCGTCCGCCTCTTGAAAAACGCGGCCTGAGCCGTCCGCCACGCCCCACCCAACCGGCAACCTTCGTCCTGAAACTGCGCGCACTCTTCGGCCGGCAGTCGCGGGCGGAGGTCCTTGCCTGGCTGCTGACGCACGAGTCGGGGCATCCCGCCCAGATCGCCCGCGAAACCGCCTATTTCCGGGGATCGATCCAGAATGTCCTCAACGAACTGGAGCTGTCCGGCCACGTCTTCGCCACCCGTGAAGGCCGCGAGAGACACTTCGTGGCACGAAAGGACCAGTGGCGGTTTCTGCTTACCTGGGATGCGACCGAAACCGCGGAATTCCCCAAATGGGTGCTGGTCCCTTGTCTTCACCCTCATCCAGCGATTCCACGCCCTCGCGTCGTCGCCCAAATTCGCGACCTACTCGAAAGACCTGCAAGCGATCGAACTCAACCGCCCTCGCCCCTCTCCTCGCGAAGCTCGCGGGCGAAGGCTACCGATCACAGGATTTCGCCGACTCTGCAACCGAGCGCTCGGTTGAGCAATTGTTGCCCAAGATCCAGCATCTCGTGAGAGAACTGACGACATAGAGTAAGATTGCAACTTGGACGTGGTGACGGCGCGGGCGAAGTTTGTTAGTCTGGCGGGATGACGCCGAACAATGCAGCGCCCACTACGAAACCCACAACACGATCGCGCCGCCGCTGGAGCGCGGAGCAAAAAGTCGAACTGCTGCGGCGGTTCACGGCCAGCGGGATGAACACGGCGCAGTTCTGCCGGAACGAAGGGCTGTCGGCGGTGACGTTCTCGGCGTGGCGACGCAAGACGGGCGCCGGACGCTTTGCCCGGGTGCGGATCGCCGGTGACGGTGCCGGGACCAGTCACGCGGTCCTGATCACCGTGAACGGAGCCTTTAACGTGAGCGTGGCCGCAGGCACCGATCCGCAGTGGCTGGCGAGTCTCCTGCGCGTACTCCGGGAGGACTGAGACGATGCTTACGGTCGGCGGCACGACCCGCATCTGGCTGTGCGCAGGGGCCACCGATCTGCGGCGCGGATTCAACGGGCTGCACGCGTTGATCGCGCATCAGTTCGGCGGCGCGCCGCTCAGCGGCGACCTCTTTGTCTTCACCAATCGCCGGCGCGATCTGCTCAAGATCTTCTTCTTCGAGGCCGGCGGGATTTAGATCTGCGCAAAACAGCTGGAGCGCGGTACGTTTCGGTGGCCGGCCACCGGCGAAGCGCTCGTCACCGTGTCCACCGCCCAGCTCCAGCTTTTGCTCAGCGGGATCGATCTGCGTCAGACCCGGCCCCGGCGGTGGTGGCGTCCGGGCTCCGCCAAAGACGAGGCAGCCACTCGGCCACCCGCGACGCGGGATGATCCGCTAGGTGCGTGAGCAAATCGATCAAGTACGCTTCGGGATCGAGCCCGAGGAGCCGGCAGTTTTCCACCACGGTGAACAGGTTCGCCAAACGGGGACCCGCCTTCGGGTGGCCCACGTGCAGCCAGTTCTTCGCTCCGATTTTGAGCGGGCGGATCGCGCGCTCAACCGCGTTGGTCGACAACTCAGCCTTCGCTTCTTCGAGGCACGGCGCAGGGGTTCCCGCTGGGCGAGCAGATAATGCAGGCCTTCGCCGAGCAGGCTCTTGGGCAGGACCTGAGCGAGGCTGCCTGCGCACGGGTGGCCAAGGCGTCGAAGATGGGCAGGCTTTTGCGCGAACACAGCCGGGCCTTGTTCTCCAAGGTGAGCGCAAAGTGGTTCGCAAGACGATCCACCCGAAAAAGCCGGTTGATGGCCGCAAGGTAGGGGCCGGCGTCGAGTTCGCCGGCTTGATGCGCCTTGAAGAAATACCTCCGAAGGTGGGCGAAGCACCCCAGAGAGGTGACCTGCCCCGGCGGGCCGATCGCACCGAGGCCCCCGGCCCCGTCCGTGTGCAAGAGACCCTTGAAGTTGGCACCCAATCACCGCGAGGTCGCAATCGGCACGCTCAAATCGATCATCCGCCTCAGCGGCCTCGATCATGGGCTGTATCGGAAATGATATCGCTCAAGCCGGTTTGCGGTCCGGTAAAGTGCACTATGCTTTCCGGAATGACGTCGGATGTGACGCCCTCGAGCAGGAAGCGGCGGCCGAGGTTCGACGTCATGATGATGATGGTGTTCTTGAAATCCACCGTACGGCCCTGGGAATCCGTGATGCGGCCATCGTCGAGCACCTGTAGCAGAACGTTAAATACATCCGGATGCGCCTTCTCGATCTCGTCAAAGAGCACCACGCCCTGCGGCGCATGTCCTCCGTGAGCTGGCCGCCTTCGTCGTAGGCGACGTAGCCCGGAGGCACGCCGATCCGGCACGTGACGCTGAGCTCCTCCCTCTCGGGGTTAAACTGCCGAGGATCCCGCCGCCTGGGCGTTAAGCGCGCGGGTGATCCTGGCGGTGTTGTCGGCGGGGACGCCGGCCTCGGCGGCGCACTTCTCCCACTGGCCGAGGACTTCCGCCACCTGATCGATGGCCGTGTTTAATTTGGGCACGGTGGCCACGCCGCACGCGCGGCCGGTCGCAATGAAATCCTCCCGCGTGAGGCCCACCCGTTTGCCCGCGACCGACATCTGCTGGGTCGCCGTCCATTTGCCGGGAGCGGGGTTGTGCGCGTAGCAAAGGTCGTAGGCGGGCGCCAGTTCCCAGCGGCCGGACTCGGTGAGGAGGAAGCCGAAATTCTTGGTGTGGTCGTCGCGGTTGCAGCCGAGCACGTTGAAAACCATGCGGCGGAAGCCTTCCAGCTTGGCGTCGGGCGCGAGGTCCAGCTTTTCGATCACGGCAAAATAGTCCTCGTAGGCGTGGCCGTGGGCTCCGGGTGCGGCGTAGGCGAGGTGCGCGAGGCCGAAGAGCGACGCGAAGTGCCGCTTGCCGCCACCGTCGGGACGATCGAAACGGCGGGTCATGAAGTGCGCCCGGCCACCTTCCTCGAACAGCCGGCACTCGGACATGGCGATCCCCGCCCGCCGGGCCATGAGATGATAAGCGTATTCGATGCGACCATACCCCTGCGGATCGCGGACGCCGTCGAAGGCCGTGGTCACGCCGTCGAACTTCATCAGCCAGTGCTCAAAGCCCGCCGGGGCCTTGGCCTGGCCGGAGCGCACCTCCCCCGTCTGCGGATTGAGGGCGACGACGGCCTTGGCGCGCGCACCGCCGGCGGAGGTGCCCACCCGCAGAATTTCGTTCAACTCCTCCTCGCTGCCGAGACCGACGGCCAGGCCCTCCCGCCGCGACAGGGCCGCCGAAGCCAGCTCGACCAGCTTGTCCACTTCGACCCGTTCCGACTTCGAGTTTCGTTCCCTCAGCGACGGCCGAAACTCCAATGCGCCCATGCCGCGGTTGCCGATGTAGCACAGGCGCTCCACGGGAGAAAAATCCGCCGGCGCCCTACCCTGTTGGCGCAGCCAGTCGTCGATCAGCGCGTTGCCATAGGTGTCTGGCAAGCTGTCGGCGAGCAGCCCGGGCAGGCCGCCGAAGGACTCGTGCAGGTTGGCGAACTGATGCGGACCGGGCCGGAGTGGCATCATCAGCGGCGCCAACTCCACCCCGCTGCGCACGAATTTCGGCGTGTATTCGAACGCGGCCAGTCGCCGGGCCGCATCCCAATACGCGACGCCCGCCTTGGCATCTTGGTAATAGACGTCGACGAAGGGATGAGCCATGACTTAACGCACGCGCTGCCGTTGTTTGCCGGCCAGTTTCTGCAATTCGATCGGGCTGGGCACAGGGGCGGGCAACAGGTTCATCAAGGCTTCACGAAACCCCAGCCCCTGCAGCACCCGGGCCAGTGACTCCAGCGTGACCGACCGGCCGTTTTCCAAGGCCGAAAGCACATGCGGGCTCACGGCAGCCTTCGCCGCGAGTTCCTGTTGCTTCAATCCCTGCGTCACTCGCTGGTGGCGCACGCGATCTCCCAGCTGCTCAAGCTCTTTCATATGAGCCTTTTTTACGCGTTTTAAAACCTAAAACAAGCCTTAATTACCGCTTATGCCTATTTTATATACTAAAACACGCACCTCGTGCGGATCCGGGTGCCTCGATAAATCCGGACGGGCTGCGCGTGTCGGCGCGGATCAGAACAAGTGCGCCCGGTGTAGCGACGGTTGTCCCCGGGTCGTCCCCGGTCGCACGCATGATCAGAGAACGGCCGGGACGGCCGTCGCTACACCGGCCAGGCAGCATGCGATTACCCCATCACCAGTTCGTCATCCTTTACCTTGAAGGTGACGTCACGACCTTCGGGGACTTCGTCGGCGAGCAGAGCGCGCGCGAGCTTGGTTTCGATGTGGCGCTGGAGGAAACGCTTGAGCGGACGTGCTCCGAAGACCGGGTCGTACCCCTTCTCCCCCACCCAGGCCTTCGCCTTCTTGTCGAGCGTCACGGTCACGCGGCGGTCGGCGAGGCGCTTGTTCAAATCTGCGAGCAAGAGGTCAACGATGCGGATGATCTCCTCCAGCGTGAGCGGCTTGAACAAAATGGTTTCGTCGATGCGGTTGAGGAACTCCGGCCGGAACGAACGGCGCAGCTCCGCCATCACGGCTTCGCGCACGCTTTCCGGAATGACGTCGGAGGTGACGCCTTCGAGCAGGAACCGGCTGCCAAGGTTCGACGTCATGATGATGATGGTGTTCTTGAAATCCACCGTGCGGCCTTGGGAATCCGTGATGCGGCCATCGTCGAGCACCTGTAGCAGAACGTTAAATACATCCGGATGCGCCTTCTCGATCTCGTCGAAGAGCACCACGGCGTAAGGTTTGCGACGCACCGCCTCGGTCAGCTGCCCGCCCTCGTCGTAACCGACGTAGCCCGGGGGCGCGCCGATGAGGCGCGCGACGCTGTGCTTCTCCATGTACTCGGACATGTCGAGTCGGATCATCGCCGCCTCGCTGTCGAACAGCGTTTCCGCCAAGGTTTTCGCCAGCTCCGTCTTGCCCACGCCCGTCGGCCCGAGAAAGAGGAAGCTGCCCACCGGACGGCGCGGATCCTTGATGCCGGCGCGCGCGCGCATGATCGCCTCGCTCGCCAGCTGGACCGCCTCTTCCTGACCGATGACGCGCCCGTGCAAGACGTCGCCGAGCCGCAGAAGTTTTTGCTTCTCGCCTTCAACCAGCCGGGTGACGGGTACGCCCGACCACTTGGAAACAATCTCCGCCACCTCTTCGGCCGAGACCTCTTCCTTGAACAGTTCGGTCTTCGCCTCGCCGTCCTCAAGCTTCTTCAACTCAGCTTCCAGCTGCGGGATCTTCCCGTGGCGGAGTTCCGCCAGCTTGCTGAGATCGTAGGCGCGCTCGGCCTTCTCCATCTCGACGCGGACGGCATCGAGTTCCTCGCGAACCTTGCGCACGCGATCGACCGACGCCTTTTCCTTGTCCCATTTCGCCCTCAACGCCGTGGCCTGCGTGCGCACGTCGCCGAGCTCGCGGCGGAGCGCATCGAGCCGGTGTTTCGAAGGCTCGTCCTTCTCGAGTTTGAGCGCGGCCTCCTCGATCTCCAGCTGAAGCACGCGGCGCTGCAACGCGTCGAGTTCCTGCGGCGCGGAGTCCATCTCGGTGCGGATCATCGCGCAGGCCTCGTCGATCAGGTCGATGGCCTTGTCGGGCAGGAAACGGTCCGCGATGTAGCGGTTGGACAACGTCACAGCACTGACCAGCGCGTTGTCCTGAATGCGCACGCCATGGTGCAACTCGAAGCGTTCCCTCAATCCGCGCAGAATGGAGATCGCATCCTCGACGGACGGCGGCTCGACCAGGACCGGTTGGAAGCGGCGTTCGAGGGCCCCGTCTTTCTCGATGTACTTGCGGTACTCATCAAGGGTGGTTGCGCCGATGCAGTGCAGTTCGCCGCGCGCGAGCATGGGCTTGAGCAGGTTGCCCGCATCCATCGCGCCCTCGGTCTTGCCGGCACCGACGATGGTGTGAAGTTCGTCGATGAAGAGAACGATGCGGCCTTCGCTCTGCTTGATTTCGTTGAGCACGGCCTTGAGGCGCTCCTCGAACTCACCGCGGTACTTCGCGCCGGCCACGAGCGCGCCCATGTCGAGGGCGAAGACGGTCTTGTCCTTGAGCCCCTCCGGCACATCGCCGCGCACGATGCGTTGGGCGAGCCCTTCAACGATGGCGGTCTTGCCCACGCCGGGTTCGCCGATCAAGACCGGGTTGTTCTTGGTCTTGCGGGAGAGAATGCGGATGGTGCGGCGAATCTCGTCGTCGCGACCGATGACCGGGTCCATCTTGCCCTTGCGCGCCAGCGCCACAAGATCGAGGCCGTACTTCTGGAGGGCGTTGTACGTGGTCTCGGGGTTGTCGGTGGTCACGCGCTGGGCTCCGCGCAGGTCCTTCAACGCTTTCAACACCTTGCCCCGGTCGAGCCCGAAGGACTGACAGTACTTCGCGAACGACGCGGGCTTTGCCACCTCGATCAGACCGAGGAAAAGGTGCTCCACGGAAACAAACTCGTCCTTGAGTTGCTTTGCCTCCGACTCGGCGCGAGTGAGAACCTCCTGCACGGCCTGCGTGACGTAAATCTTGGAGGTGTCGACACTCCCTGACACCCGCGGCACGCGTTCCAGTTCGCGACCGGCGGCGAGGTGCAGCGCACTGCGCGTCAGTCCAAGCTTCTCCGCGAGAGCGGGGACGATGCCGTCCTCCTGCGCAAGGAGCGCGTGGAGCAGATGCCAGGTGTCCACCTCGTGATGCGACCGTCGGCGCGCCTCAGCCTGCGCGTCGGTCAACGCCTGCCGGGACATCTGCGTGAGGTTGTTCGTTTCCATGAATATCGCCTTCGCATCGACCACGCCAACCGTACCCACGACGCAATCCGTGAATCCTCCTCCATAAATCGAGCCAAAGCGAACCCCAAGTGCGTCCCGCACGGGCCACGCTGTCCCCTTTTTCGAGGCGCCGTTTCCACAGCTCCCCCAAGCGCAACGCGCCATCCGGACACAAGAATGCCCGCAGAAAGCGCTACGTCCCAAAAAGCCAATTACATCCCCTATGCATTTTGCTTTTCAATCTTTCGCGCCCTCCGCGGGCAAAGTGTGTGAACAAAGAACGCTCCTCTCCTTCAACCTAACCAGAATTGCGCAACCTGCAAACGGGGCAAAGGACTGGGGGCGGGCGAAGGGAAAGTTCCGTAAGCTTTGAACGAATTAACCAAGCGCAAGCGCAGCCACGAAATTTTCTTCATTCAAAAGGGAAAGCCATTTGCGCGTGTCACGGATTCGAAGCGGCTCTGGCGAGGCGTACCAAAACTAAAATTCAATGCTTCCGCTCGCACGGCGTTCACCTAGCCTCGCCCGCGTGTCACCCCTAGTCGATCAACTGCGCGAGCGCCTCGGCGCCACCCACGTGCTCACGGAGAAGGAAGATCTGCTGCCCTACGCCTTCGACGGCACGGCCGTCCTGCGCCAGCTGCCGCTCGCCGTGGTGTTCCCGGCCGACACCGCCGAAGTCGCGGCCGTGCTGGGCTTGGCGAGATCCGCTCGCGCCCCCGTGGTCACGCGCGGAAGCGGCACCGGCCTCAGCGGCGGAAGCGTTCCCGTCAAGGGCGCCCTTGTGCTCTGCCTGCTGCGCATGGACCGCATTCTCGAACTCGACGCGCAGAACCTCGTGCTCCGCGCCCAGCCGGGCGTCCGGACCCAGGCGATCTACGACGCGGCCGACGCCGCTGGTCTGTTTTATCCGCCGGACCCGGGCTCGATGAAAATCTCCACCATCGGCGGCAATGTCGCCGAGAACGCCGGCGGCCTGCGCGGTCTCAAGTACGGCGTCACCCGCAACTACGTCATGGGCCTCGAAGTCGTGCTCGCCGACAGTTCGATCTGCCGCCTGGGCAACAAGTGCGTGAAGGACGTCGCCGGCTACAACCTCCGCGATCTCTTCATCGGCAGCGAAGGCACACTCGGCGTCGTCACCGAGGTGCTCCTTCGCCTCCTGCCCAAACCGGCCGCGCGCCAGACCCTGCTCGCGACCTACGCGCGCATGGACGCCGCTGCGGCCACGGTATCGGCGATCATCGCAGCGAAGATCATCCCCTGCACGCTCGAGTTTCTCGATCACAAGACGCTCCGCTGCGTCGAGGATTTTGCCAAGGTCGGCCTTCCCCTCGACGCCGAGGCGGTGCTCCTGATCGAGACCGATGGACATCCCGCGGCCGCGGCCGACGAGGCCCAGCGCATTGAGGAACTCGCGCGCAGTCACGGCGCCACCAATGTCCGCCGCGCCCGCGATGCCGCCGAGGCCGTGCAACTCGCGACCGCCCGGCGCAGCGCCTTCAGCGCCCTGGCCCGCCTCAAGCCAACCACGATTCTCGAGGACGCCACCGTCCCGCGCAGCGAACTCGCGCACATGATTCGCTTCATCGAAAACGTGTCCGTGCGCCATAGCCTCGACATCGCGACCTTCGGCCATTTCGGCGACGGCAACCTGCATCCCACCTTCCTGACCAACGAACGCGACACGGCGGAAATGCACCGGGTCGAGACCGCGATGAAGGAGATCTTCGACGAAACGCTCCGCCTCGGCGGCACCATCACCGGCGAACACGGCGTCGGCCTCGCGAAGAAAGCCTTCCTCCGCCAGCAACTCGGCGACGCCAGCTACACCCTGCTCAAGTCGATCAAACGCACGCTCGATCCGGACGGGCTGCTCAACCCCGGAAAAATCTTCGATTTTTCCGAACTTCGTTCACAAATTGAAGCTTTGCCTTAAGGAGATGCGTGAAACGTGGCGTTGGATCCGTTTGATCAAACGCCTCCCGCTCGTCGACAAAACCGCCCTCCTCGAACCGCTTCTCGACGAGAGCGACCAGCTGATTCGTATTTTTCGCCAAAGCATCATCACCGCCAAATTAAACGATAACCGCCGGACCCAGTCGTGAGCATGCCCTCCGAAAAATTGGATGTTGGACGTTCGACGTTGGATGTTGGACGTTCTGCTGAAGGACGGCGTAATCCAACCGGCCCCCTGGCCGCGTTGGATTACGCCGTCCTTCAGCAGTGCATGCATTGCGGCATGTGCCTGCCGACCTGTCCGACCTACGCGGAGACAGGACGCGAGCGGAATTCACCGCGCGGGCGCATCGCGTTGATGCGCGCCGTGGCCGACGGCGAGCTCGACATCACGCGTGGATTTGCGGAGGAGATGAGCTATTGCCTCGGCTGCCTAGCCTGCACCACGGCGTGTCCGGCCGGAGTCGATTACACAACCCTCTTCGAAACCGCGCGAGCCCACGTCGAGGAAAGCGGCGTCAACGCCACCCCCTCCCGCAATCTCCTCCGTGCGGTCACGCTCCGCGGGCTCTTCACCCGCCCCCGCCTGCTCCGCGCCGCCGGACGCGTCTTGTGGCTTTACCAGGCGTCCGGCGTGAAGGAGCTGGTGCGCATGCTGCGTTTGCCCGCGCTCCTGCCGCGGCGTATCCGGGAGATGGAGGCGCAAACGCCGGTCATTCGTAATGAATTTTCCGATACGTTGATCGAGGCGGTGGAGCACCCGCGCGGCCTCCCTCGCCACCGCGTGGTCCTGCTCACGGGCTGCATGCAGGATCTCATGTTCTCCGACGTGAACCGCGCGACGGCTGACGTGCTCCTGGAGAATGGATGCATTGTCGTCACCCCGCGCGCCCAGGCCTGCTGCGGCTCCCTGCACGCCCACAACGGCGACCCCGCCACGGCGCGCCTGCTCGCCCGCCGGCAGCTCGAAGCCATCGATCCGTTTTCGGTCGACGCCATCGTCTCCAACGCCGGCGGCTGCGGGTCCCACCTGCGGCACTACGACAGCCTGCTGGCTGACGATTCCGTCTACGCGGCGCGCGCCGCGGAATGGTCGCGCAAGCTGCGGGACGTCTCCGAGTGGCTGGTGGAAATCGGTTTCCGCACCCCGCGGGCCCCCGACACCGGCGCGCCCGCGCAGCCGGTCACCTACCATGAGAGCTGCCATCTTTGTCACGGACAGAAAGTGAGCCGCCAGCCGCGCGAAATTCTGAGAGCGCTGCCCAACACCACGCTCACCGAATGCGTCGAAGCCCAATGGTGCTGCGGCAGCGCGGGGATCTACAATCTCACCCAACCCGCGACGGCGACGTGGCTGCAGAAACGCAAGGTCGGACATCTCCGCGCCACCGGCGCGACGATCGTCGCCACGGGCAATCCCGGTTGCCACCTACAGATCGAGAACGGCCTGCGTAAACAGGGCGACGACGACACCGAGGTCGTCCATCCTGTCGTCCTGCTCGCCCGCGCCTACGAGACGGAGCGGAAGTCCGTCGCTTCACCGCGCCAAAAATAAGTGCAGACGGGAGCCGCGGCTCGCCACCGACCGTGGTTTTCAAACCGTTCCAGAATGGAATCGAACAGGAGCACGCAGAGGGCGCAGAGGTAAAACCCCGAAACCACGTCAAAGACATTTCCCGCTGAACCCGGCATTTTTAACCACAGATGAATACCGGATTTAATACCCCACAAGCTTGGTGATCGATGCCTGGTATCCGGATCGTATCTGTGAAATCCGTGGTTAAAAAAGTTTGGAACTGACGGCGTCGCAGCGTCGATCTTGCCGGCCCGACTCGTTGTCTGTGGTTACTGAATTGACCCCCGTTTCCTCTGTTCCCTCCTGTGCAATCCGCTCCCCGCTCGATCCTGCGGGGGCGATGACAAGCTTCTGTACGCATTTCCTCCCCGATTCACCCAAGGCCTTCTGTTCAAACGGTTCTTGAACACGCGGTGCCGGCAACGCTTGCGGACGAGCCTGCGACGACCTCACCCTTGCCGCCATGATCGACGTCGCCGTTTACGATACGAAACCTTATGATCGCGAGTACCTGAGCGCGGCCGGCGAAGGAACGATCCGGTTCCGGTTTCACGATTTTCGTTTGAGCGCGGCCACGGCCTCGAGCGCGGCAGGCACGAAGGCCGTGTGCGTCTTCGTGAACGACCTGCTGGATCGCGCCTGCCTCGAAGCCCTGCGCGAGGCGGGCGTACGCCTCGTTGCCCTGCGCTGCGCCGGTTTCAACAACGTGGATCTCCCGGCCGCCCAAGCGCTCGGCCTGGCTGTGACGCGGGTGCCCGCCTATTCGCCACACGCGGTGGCGGAGCACACCGTTGGCCTGCTGCTCACGCTCAACCGCAAGATCCACCGGGCGTACAATCGCGTGCGCGAGCATAATTTTTCCCTCAACGGGCTGATCGGTTTCGATGTGAACGGCCGCACGGTCGGTCTCGTCGGCACGGGCAAGATCGGCCGCCTCGTGGCGAAGATCTTCACGGGTTTCGGGGCATCGATCATGGCCTACGATCCCCTGCCCGATCCCGCGTGGGCCGCCTCCGCCGGCGTGACCTACGGTGCGCTCGACGCCGTGCTCGCGGCGAGCGACATCCTCAGCCTGCACACCCCCCTGACTCCCGAGACACATCACCTGCTCAACATGGAAACCCTCGCCCGCCTCAAGCCCGGCGCGTACGTGGTCAACACCAGTCGCGGAAAGCTGATCGATACGACGGCGCTGCTGCACCACCTCAAGACGGGCCACCTCGGCGGCGTGGCGCTTGACGTTTACGAAGAGGAGGAAGGCATCTTCTTCGAGGACCACTCCGGCACACCCCTGCGCGACGACGAACTGAATCTTCTGCTATCGTTCCCCAACGTGCTCGTGACCGCCCATCAGGCGTTCTTCACCCGGGAGGCGATGGGCGAGATCAGCCGCGTGACGACCGTGAATATCCGTCAGTTGGATACAGGCACCTTCCTGCCGGAGACACGGCTGGCCTAAAACCCAAACCGCCCGATCCTCCGCGGTTCAACCCTTTCGTCTTTTTCACCACAAAGGCACAAAGACACGGAGATGATTCCTCCCCTCAGCGTCCCCACGGTCCGAGTTTGATCTCCGCGACCTCTGCGACCTCCTGTAATAAATCTCAATCCGTACTTTAAATTACACGACAGTGGTTCACCGGAGGAAACAGAGGCAACGGAGGAGAGCGCTGGAAGCCCGCTTCCCACACCGCTGACCGCAGTCTCCGGGCCCCGCATCCTGAAACCGATCCCACGGAGAAAGAGGGAAGAAAAAGACCCTCTACCCTCTACCCTCTACTTTCTGACTTTTAATCCGCCCCCGCCTGCTGGACTGGCTGAAGGGTCTGAGCGCCCCCATGAAATCAGCCGTTCCGCCGCCCCCGTTCACGAAGGCGGGTAAATTCCGGCGACCAACGCACGCATCCGGCGACGCAGGCAATCCCCACCCAAACACGCCAGCAGCGGGCGTTTTTGAGGTCGGGTCGTCTTCGTGATTTGGATCCGTGGCGTTTTAGATTCTCGCGCCGTAGCGTTCCCAAGCCCTTGGAGCATCTTTCGTCCGAGGGATCGGTGCAACCTTACGTTCTCAATGGCATGTTGTTAGCGAACATCGATGCGCGAGACACGGCCGAAGATTCGCATAACAAGGTCGGGCCTTGACCCGCGCGAGAATCGTTTCAACCTGCCCCCTCCGCCACTCACTGCCCGATGGTGTAATGGCAGCACAGGTGACTTTGACTCACCTAGTCATGGTTCGAATCCATGTCGGGCAGCCATTCGACGCGCTGACGCTTGCCGTTTCGACATGTTCAAGGCCCTGAGCGATGCCGAAGGGCTCATGGCCTGCGGCCGGCATGTTCGAACGGAAAAAAGTGGCCGCCCACTTCAACATAGCGCGTCGAATGGTTCCGAGCAAACAAGGTGCGTCGAGGGGCTGATCGGCGCAGTTCGGCCCTTATGAACCTTCCTCGACCGTTTACCGACCCCTGCGCGGCCACAGCCGGATTTTCCAATACCTCCGTCGTTTACTTTCTGAGACTCCGTTCCGCTCAAGTTTACAGCCAATCGCACGAGGACGACTCACTGCATCTCGCCTGATGCCCAGTCCCGCCCGGTCAAGAATCAAGACGTGACGTCTTTTCTCTGGGTCCTCGTGACCAAGGATGCCGGCTTCCTTGCCTCGTTCTGCCTGAAACGCCAACCACCCCAGTAGCTCCTACCCGAATCTCTCGACCGCGCTCTCATTCCATTCGATCCCCGTCCCGGGACAGTCGTCGGCAACAACGCAACCGGCCTCCACTCGCGCGGGCCGGCTCAACACGGTCGACGCCAGGTCCAGATATTCCAGCCAGTGCGCCGTGGGCGTCACCGCGAGCAAGTGCGCGCTGATTTCCGGAAAAATGTGACTCGACACGGGCAGACCGTGAACCTGCGCGAGGGCCGCGGGGCGCATCCAGCCGGTCACGCCACCAATCTTCATCACGTCCAGCATCGCGAGATCCGATGCGCCAGCCGCTGTGGTCGTCGCCATTTCGCGGACGCCCGACCAATTCTCGCCACGTTGGATCGGCGTGGCCGCTTCCCGTGCAATCGATGCGTGTCCGGCAAAGTCCTCCGCCAGCGTCGGCTCCTCGATCCACTCCAATCCCTCCTCCTCCAACCGACGAATGCGACGTTTCGCCTCCGGCACGGCCAGCGCCTGGTTGTAATCGATCATCAGCCGCAACGCCGTTCCGCCAACTTCTCGCGCCGCGTGAATCGCGGTGAGATCGTCCGCCATCTCGGCGAAGCCAATCTTGATTTTCAGCGCGCGGCAGCCGTGCGCGAGCGCGGTTTCGGCAGCGCGCCTCGCCCCGGCGGCGTCGCACATGCCGACACTCCAATAGGCCGGGAGCTTCCGCACCGATCCGCCGAGCGCAGCGACAAGCGGCAAGCCGCACGCCCTCGCACGCGCATCCCACAACGCCATGTCGAGTCCGCCGAGCGTCATCGCCATCAAGCCCCCGGCGATCAGCGCCTACCAGCATCCGCTTAAGCTGCTCGAAACACCCAATATCGACCGCCTCGCGAAGCAAGGAATGATGTTCGACCGCTGCCTGGTCCCGAACTCGATCTGCGGACCCAGCCGCGCTGTTATCCTGACCGGAAAGTATAGTCATTTGAACGGCTTCTACCGGAACGGCAATCGCTTCAACGGCGAACAACAAACGTTCCCAAAACTCCTGCAGAAGGCGGGCTATCAAACCGCCGTCGTCGGCAAGTGGCACCTGGAATCCGACCCCACCGGCTTTGACTATTGGCACATTCTCCCCGGCCAGGGCAGGTACTATAATCCGCCGATGATCAAAAACGGCGAGCGCGTGCAGCACACCGGCTACACCACCGATCTCATCACCGACTTCTCTCTCGAGTGGCTTAAGAACCGCGACAAGTCCAAGCCGTTCCTGTTGATGTCACAGCACAAGGCGCCGCACCGTGATTGGGCCCCGGCGCTCCGTCATCTCGGCTGGAACAACGACCGCGTTTTCCCCGAGCCCGCGACCTTGTTTGACGATTACTCCGGCCGTGGCCGGGCCGAGCACGAACAGGATATGACGCTCGAAAAGACGTTCACGCCGCGGGATTCGAAAGAAGTCGCGCCCCCTTATTTGAATGAGGAACAGCGCAAGATCTGGGACGCCTATTACGAGCCGCACAACGAGGTGCTCCGCAGCGGCAATCTGACCGGACGCGACTTGGTGAGCTGGCGCTACCAGCGTTACATGCACGACTATCTCGGCACGGTCAAAGCGGTCGACGAAAGCGTTGGACGCATGATGAAGTACCTCGAAGACGAAGGCCTCGCCGAGAACACGCTCGTCGTCTTCTCCTCCGACCAGGGATTCTTTCTCGGCGAACACGGCTGGTTCGACAAACGCTGGATTTCCGAAGAATCCGTCACCACGCCGCTCGTCATCCGCTGGCCGGGCGTTACGAAGCCAGGGACGCGCAACGCTGCGATCGTTTCGGTGTTGGACTTCCCGGAAACCTTCCTCGAAGCCGCCGGCGTCGCCATTCCCGGCGACATGCAAGGTCGCAGCCTCAAGCCGGTCTTGCAGAACCAGACTCCGCGTGACTGGCGCACGAGCTTTTATTATCATTACTACGAATACCCCGGCGCCCACTCCGTGCGGAAGCATTACGGCGTCGTGACCGATCGCTACAAGCTGT
>JBBQUU010000059.1:0-31392 GCA_038212175.1 Opitutales bacterium
AGAAAGTCAGCCGCGGGAATCCGCACGCCCGTCATGGCCGGCATGTGGTAGTAGTAGAACGGGAGGTTGGGGGCGGCCGCGGCGACCTGACCGCACCAGGCCACGAGGGCATCCGGGCTCGCGGGCTTGAAAAAGCTCGGCGCGATCGAGGCAATGGCATCGGCGCCGATCTCCTGGGCGTGACGCGCCAGGTCCCGACTTTCGCCGACACTGGAGCAGCCGACGTGGACGATCAACCGGACCTCCGCCGACAGGGCGCGCCGCCATTCCTCGGCCACCTTGCGCCGTTCTGTGACGGTGAGACTGCTTCCCTCGCCGGTCGTCCCGCAGACGAAGGCGGCTGAGATTCCGTTCTTCGCCAGCAGCCGGGCGAGGCTCGGAATCGTGCCAGGGGCAAGTTCGCCATCCGGCTGAAAAGGAGTGAAAGGCGCGGCGACAAGGCCGGAGAGTGAGGAAGGCTTCATGAGGGAAGATCGTTGCAGGTATTCAGGTCTGCGCGACGGTTACAAGGGAGGGTAATTGGTATTAATCTAGTACCAACGGAAAGGGGTGCTATCCGACTGACAACTTCGCTTGGGGCACAGCGGGCCAATCCTGATAATGATAGGATGTCGCGCCCCGTGCGCCGAAAGAACGAGCTTGGGTCGAAGGCAACAGCCTCCGGAGATTGCGCCGGCTTCGTTGGTCTCTTGTAGGGACCACATCAATCCACTTGATGGGAACCGTCCGTTTGCTCCGGTTGTACTCGTGTGTTCAGCAGCCGTGTTCTCTGATCAGTTCCACATCCCGATGACTACAAAACCCTCCTTCCTCTCCCGTGTTTGCGGAAACCTGTGCCCTCTGGTGATGGCGGTCATGGCAGCGACCTGCGCCGCGACGTGCATTGCAAATGAGGTCCTGCCCCCCTGGGTGGATCTGTCGGCAGAGACCGGGCGCCGGGTGGTGATCGCACAAGGCGACGCGCAGACCTACCAAGGACATCCGACAACGCTGCTGATGCCGGACGGGAAGACCATGTATTGTGTCTGGTCCTACAACCACGGCGGCGAATGCGGCCCAATGAAGCGGAGCGACGACGGCGGGTTGACGTGGTCCGATCTGTTGGACGTGCCGGCCAACTGGAGCACGGTGAAGAACTGTCCGACCATCTTCCGCCTTACAGACCCACTCGGGGGATCGCGACTCTTTGTTTTTGCCGGGCAGGGGCCGGACGGGAACATGCACCAGGCGTATTCGGAGGACGACGGCCGGACCTGGACTTCGATGCGGAGCAACGGGCTCCTGTGCGTGATGCCTTTCTGCACCATCGTTCCGGTAGACGGCGGTCGTCGTCTCCTGGGACAGACCAACATTCGACGTCCGGGCGAAGCCACCGAGCTGAGATCCAACGTGGTCGCGCAAACCTTCTCGGACGACGGCGGGTTTACCTGGAGCTCGTGGGAAATCGTGGCCGATCTGCCCGGTTTGAAACCGTGTGAGCCCTTCATCGTGAGGTCGCCGAAGGGCGATCAGTTGCTGGCGCTCATTCGCGAGAACTCGAGGAAGGAGGGGTCGTTGTTCATGACCAGCAACGATGAGGGGAAGACGTGGTCGAAGGCGCGGCCGACGCCTGCGGGTCTCGCGGGCGACCGTCACATGGCGGCCTATGCACGTGATGGCCGTCTGGTTGTCTGTTTCCGGGACATGGGCAAAGACAGTCCTACCAAGAACCACTTTGTTGCGTGGGTTGGACGGTACGAAGACATCCTGCAGGGGAATCAGGGGCAGTACCGGTTGAAACTCCTGCACAGCTTCAAGGGTAGCGACTGCGGGTATCCCGGGCTCGAACGTTTGCCGGACGGAACATTTGTGGCCACGACCTATGTCAAATACCGCGAAGGCCCGGAGAAAAACTCCGTGGTGAGCGTACGCTTCGCGTTGGAGGAGACCGACCGCTTGGTCCAGGCGAGGGGCGCGCCGAGGTAGGGTGGTTCCCGCACGTCGCCTCACGAAGGCATTCGCGGCGGTCCGATTGATCGACCTTGCGCAAGGTCCGGGATGATTCTCAGTGAGAAGGCACCGGATTCACCTGACTCCAACCTTTGCAGGGCGCGGTTCAGCTGGTTCGCGAAGCGCGCCGGGCTGGTGGAGTAGTGAGTTGGCAAGGGGTGGAGGTGGCGGAGGAACGGCTCCTCGTCCCGGCTGATGAGCGAGATGTCGTCGGGGACCTTCAAGCCCAGTGATCCGAGGTAGCTCAAGACCGTGAGGTAGTGGGCGGCGTTCGCCAGCAACCAGCCGGTAGGACGGGGCTTCATCGCGAGCAGGCGCCGCACGGCGCGCACGATGATCTCGGAGCCCGGATTTACGCCGCCCTTTGCGACGGGCACGATGGTTACGCGGGCCTTGTCCCCGGCGCCCTCGGCGAAAGCTTCGGAACTTTCGACGTCGCCCGCCCGGCCACCCCGATCGAGGAATATCGCGAGATCGCGATGGCCTGCGCGCAGGAACACGGTCGCGGCATGCCGGCATTGCGCGCGGTGGTCGAGGTCCACGCTGGGAAGGACGATGCCTTGATGGGGAGAGCCCGAGATCACCACCGGAATTCCCGACTCTTCGAACCACTCTTGCATAGCAATCACGGAGCCCGCAATAATCCATGCTTTCGCAGGGTGGGAAACAGTCAGCCGGCCCAAGGCGTGGCTCGCCTTGGTGCCGTAGTACTGAGGTCCGTGAATGATGTCCAAATACAGTCCCCGATCCTGGAGCAAGGCCATGAGTCGGTTCACCCAAAGGATAGTGAAGGGACGGGCCGCCTCCAGCGGCGTCGGAAGGAGCAGCGCGACGCGGGTCCGGTTGAGATGTGGCCCCGAGCGACGTTTGATGAGCGTCGAGCTGCCGCGCTTGGTGGCGAGCAATCCTTCCTGACGCAGCTCTGCGAGCGCCCGCCGCAGGGTTTTGCGGCTCACCTGTAGGCGCGACGCCAGCGTGCGTTCGCCGGGAAGGGCCTCCTTCCACGTCCCGGTCTTGATCTCCTGGCGCAGGATTTCCGCGACCTGCTCGGCGTAAGACCTGAACTTGAGTTGCATGGTGCGGCGCGAATCCTTGCGAGCGGTGCTCCGAAGTCGAGGCCTTCAAAACTGGTACCCTAAGGAAACCGACGGGTCACGGTTGAATCACGAGTGGTTGGGGCCGAATCTCGATTAACCCCGGCCGCTTCGGTCGCACCAAACCCCGTTCATCCCATGAATCATACCCGTACCTCACTCTGCCTGCCGTACGCGCTCGTTCTGAGCCTCGGCATCTCTCTTGCACAGGCTCAGCAACGTCCGGCTGCCGCGGCCACAGGCAGCGAAGCCGTCGAACTATCCCCCTTCGAAATCCGGGTCGAACAGGACCGCGGCTATGGCTCGACCCAGTCGCTCGGCGCGACGCGCGTCGCCCTCCCCAATACGGAGATATCCTCCTCGATCATCACCCTCAACGAACAGGTGATCGCCGACCGCGGTGCGGTCAACGCGATGGAAGTCCTGACCTTCGTGTCGGGCATCCAGCGTGACTCGGACGGTCAACCGGGCGCGGAGTTGTTCTCGCTGCGTGGATTCGCCACCGGAAACATCGGTCTGCGCGATGGCCTGCCGGATCCGATGAACGCCGCCGATCTCCCGATCGGCAGCGACACTTCCTCGTACGCGCGCATTGAGGTCATCAAAGGCCCCGCGGGCGTGCTTTACGGCTCCCATTCCATGGGCGGCGTGGTCAACCGCATCAGCAAGTGGCCGCAGTTCCAAGCGTCCACAAAGATCGAACTTCAGGCTCAGAACGAGGAGGAGTTCTTCCGCGCCGCGGTGGACAGCACCGGTCCCGTGGGCGCCGATCTCGCCTATCGTGTCACGCTCTCGGCGAAGCGCGGCAGCCGTTACTACGACGAGTCCGATTCACCGAATGACATGAACAATATCACGCTTTCGCTGCTCCGGCGCGTCAACAGCGGACGTGGTCGCCTTTGGTTCCGCGGCGAGCACCTGCGTTTCGAACTCGACCGTGAGCAAGGCTGGCAATTCATCACCGGCTTCATCGATCCCGCCAATCCGTCCGCCGCCGCGACAATCGCCAAGAATGGGAATTATCCGCTGCGCCGCGAGGCACACACGATTCCCGAGGATGACGTTTCCTTCGGCGAGGCCTACGCTCTCGAGCTTGGCTACGAAAACAGTTTCGACGGTCCGCTCAATGGCGACTGGACCCTGCGCGTGATCTCCCGCTATTCTGATCGGGAAGGCGACAAGGTTCCTTCGTACGCCCAGGGGCGCCCTGTGCCCGTTGACGCCTCCGGCGCGATCGTGCGCTACACGAACGCCTCCGGCGCGTTGGTCAACGGCGACAACCGCTTCATCCGCGCCGACGATCCCCGTGTCGCCGACTGGCGATCGACGCTCGTGTTGCGCGACTTTCGCGGCTATGGACGCAGTCATATGGTGAACGCCGACCTCACCGGCATTTTCGCGACGGGCGTGCTCGACCACAACGCGGTCATCAGCACAGGCCTGACGGGAGGGGAATCGGCCCGGTCGTTCTTCTTCTGGAATGCGGTCAATCCCGCCAACTCCACGGCGGTGGCTAATTCGTTTTCGGCGGTGAATCCCACTCCGGCCGGCGTCTCGGCGGAGTCCATCAAGGCCACGGCGACCGCCACGCTCTTCAATCCGTTCCAAGGCTATTCCGAAGGCCGCAACTTCAGCGCCAGCGTGCTGGATAACATCAGCTTCCTCGAAAAGCGCTTCGTGGCTTCCGTCGGCTGGCGCTATGACAACGCGCGTTCGACCACGGCACGCTTCAGCACGCCCAACAGCATCGCGGCCCGCGAGCCCATCATCGACACCACCACCTATCGGCAGACGAAGAACTCCCAACACACGTTCCGTTACGGTCTGGTCTTCAAACCGGTCCGCGGGCTCAGCGTCTTCGGCCAGATCAACAACACCTTTCAGCCCGTTTCGGGAACGAATGTTCTCACCGGCGAGCCGCTGAAGAATCGCGATGGCGAGAATCGCGAGATCGGGTTGAAGCTCGAACTCTGGGACAATCGTGTCACCGGTACCGTCTCCTACTTCAAATCCGAACTCACGAACGTGCTGGTACCCGTGGTCCTGCCCATCGAGCAAGGCGGCGGCACGTTCAGCCTCCCGGTCGGGTCGCAGAATTCCGATGGCTGGGAGATGGACATCGCGTTCCAGCCGATGGACGGTCTGAGTCTGCTTGCCTCGTACAGCGACGTGACCTCGCTCGACGAGCGCGGATTCGCGTTCCGCGGCGTTCCTGTCGATCCCTCCTACTCGCTGCTCGCCCGCTATGCGTTCGCGGAGAACACCTCTCTCAATGGGATCTTCTTCGGAGGCGGTTGGAAGCATCGCGGACGAAGCCCTGGCGACTCTGGCCGCACATTCTTCCTCGGCAGTAGCGATCAGTACGACGCCTTTGTGGGCCTCGCCCGGCGCAACTGGAGTGTGCAGATCAACATCGAGAACCTCACCGACTCGGAGGCGGCGTGGTCATCGGTCACCGATCAACTCGTCGTCCGCCTCCAACCGCGTGCGGTGCGTCTCACCGCGCGCTACTCGTTCTAGCTGTCGGCCGTCGCGCGATCGAAGCGCCCTCGCGGTCGCCGGGCCGCGTGCGGCACCGTCCGTCCCCATTATGAAACGCTCCTCTGACTCCAACCTTGCCCTCGCCCGGCTGCGCGCGAACGAGCTGGTACGGCTCTACGTGACCGGCAACTTCGCGACGCCGCGCCACATCGACTTCATCTGCCGCTCCGGCCTTTTCGGCGCGCTCTGGTTCGACCTCGAGCACTTCGATCTGCCCACGCAGGAGGTGGCGATGTTGAATATGGTGGCACGGGCCTTCCCGGTGACGACGATCGCGCGGTTCAAAGCCTCGGATTACCAGACGGTCATGCGCATCCTTGAGACCGGGGTCGGCGGCATCATGTGCTCGATGGTGGAGAATGCGGCCGACGCGCGCCAAATCGTGCGCTGGGCAAAGTTCAACAATCCGAATCCTTCGCCCGGCGAGGTGACCGGCATGCGCGGGTGGAACGGCGGCAACATCGACGGCGCGTACGCGACGATGTCGGCGACCGACTACATCCGTCAGCAAAACACCCAAACAATGATCATCTGCCAGATCGAGCACGAGGCGGCGTTGGAGGAGGCGGCGGCGATCGCCGCGACGCCCGGCGTGGACGGGCTGTTCTTTGGCCCCGGGGATTTTTCCGCCTCCATAGGACTGCCCGGGCAGATCCGGCACGAGCGGGTCCGCGCGGCGATGATGCGTGTTGCATCCGCCGTGAAGGCGTGTGGCAAGTGGTGGGGCACGGTGGCCGTCGGCGAGGAAATGTGCGCCGAGGTTCAGGCAATGGGCGCGCGCCTGATTTGCCCGGGAGGCGACATCAAGGTCATGCAGTTCGGCCTGCGCGAACTTGCCAAGTCCTTCGGCAACACTCCGGCTCCGACTACGGACGGCGTGGTCTATTGATTGTCATGTCCTCGTATCGCGCAGAAGTGGCCGTCATCGGCGGCGGCGTCGGCGGCTGCGCCGCCGCATTGGCCCTGGCCGAGGCGGGCAGACGGGTCGTCCTCACGGAGGAGCATCGTTGGATCGGCGGTCAACTGACCTCGCAGGCGGTGCCGCCCGACGAGCATGGCTGGATCGAGTCCTTCGGCTGCACCCGGACGTATCGACATTTTCGCGACGAAGTGCGCGCCTACTACCGGCGGCACTATCCGCTCAAGGCGACTGTACGCGACGACCCGCGGCTCAATCCCGGCAACGGCTGGGTTTCCCCGCTCTGCCACGAGCCGCGCGTTGCCCTCGCCGTCCTGGAGGCAATGCTGGCACCGCATGTTTCCACCGGCCGACTTCTCGTCCTGCGTCGGCACCTGCCGGTGGAGGTGCGCACCAACGGAACGGATCGCCTCGCTGCTGTGCGACTCCACGATCTTTCGACCGGTGCGGTTGTCGACGTGGTGGCGGACTATTTTCTCGACGCCACGGAGAACGGCGACCTCCTCCCGCTTGCGAAAGTCGAGCACGTCACTGGGTCCGAGGCGCGCGCCGACACCGGGGAACCCTCCGCTCCGGAGAAGGCCAACCCCTCGAACGTGCAAGCGTTCTCCGTATGCTTCGTCCTTGAAGAGCTCGCCGGCGAGGACCACGTGATCCCGCGCCCGCCGGACTACGGGCGATGGCGTGACTACCGGCCGAGGCTGACTCCGTCGTGGCCGGGAAAACTGCTCGATTGGACCGGTCTCAACCCGCGCACGATGGAGACGATGCGCTACCGCTTCGACCCGCATCGTGAAAAGCCGGGATTGTTCTCCGGCTTGTGGGCCTTTCGTCGCATCGTCGACCGCGCCCAGTTCGAGGACGGCTTCTTTCGCAGCGACTTGTGCCTCGTAAACTGGCCGATGATCGACTACATGGAGGGCGACCTCCTGACCTGCGATGCCGCGGAGCGGGCCCGGCACATTGCCCATGCGCGCAACCTCAGCCTTTCGATGGTCCATTGGCTTCAGACTGAGGCTCCGCGGCCGGACGGCGGCGCCGGCTGGCCCGGGCTGCGGCTGCGCGGCGACTTGCTCGGGGCGGACGACGGACTCGCCATGGCGCCCTATATCCGGGAGTCCAGGCGAATCCGGGCGGTGAAGACGATCGGCGAGCAGGAGGTTTCAGCGCGGTTCCGTCCCGGGGACGTCCTCGCCGAGCGTTACGAGGACAGCGTTGGCATCGGATACTACCGCATCGACCTGCATCCCTCGACGGGAGGCGACAATTACATCGACGTGCCGTCGCTGCCGTTCCGCATTCCCCTCGGCGCGTTGATCCCGGTGCGTATGGAGAACATCCTTCCGGCCGCGAAGAATCTTGGCACGACGCACCTGACGAACGGCTGCTACCGCCTGCATCCGGTCGAATGGAATATCGGAGAGGCGGCCGCGATGGTCTGCGACCAGGCGCTGCGGACCGGCGTCACGCCCCGGTCGATACATGGCGACGCCGCGCGGACGAAGGTCCTGCAGCAGTCGCTCGAGGCGCGCGGCGTGGAACTGCGCTGGCCGGAGAACCTCAACCTCGACGACGGAGACCCGCATGCGCACGCGCGTTGAGCCAGCCCAAGGCCCCTTTGGGGCGGGGTGCGCGCGCGCCGTGCCTGATTCGGATTTTCGGCCGGGCCGGGACGTTCGCTTTGGGCCCCGGAAAACCGTGGTTGCGCGCTGCGGACCCAACCTTTCGATCAAGCACCTGTTCGCCGCGTGCCTGCATGTCCATCGCAACGGGCAAATGCTCCTGGTCTGCCGCTGGGATCGCGCCGGGGAAGCCGAGGGCGACGCGACCAACGAGCAGGCGCTTTACTTCAGCCGCGACGGCGGTGCCTCGTGGGAACTTGCGGGGGGCGGAGCCTTGATCGGTATGGCGCTTGGCAGCAGCTTCAAGGAGGCCTCGTCAATCACCCACGGATGGGTGGATGAAGACCGGAGTGGACGCACGTGGATCTATTACACGGTGAATCAACCTTTCACCTGGGGCGAGGGCCGGCCCGACCGTTCCACCGGCGGCGGCGAAATTCGCCGGGAGGAGCTTGCCTGGAAGGACGACGCCTGGCGCCTTGCCGGCCCGAGCGAAATCGTCTGGGCATATCGCCGGTCGCTGCCTGACGGCCGGGGCGGACGTTGCGGGGACATCCGCACCGTGGCATGGAACGGAATCCTGCGTCTGCGCCGGGGCTCGGCCGTGATGGCCGTGGGCGGCCGTTCCACGACCGACATGCCCGCGGGGACGTTTGCGCGGCTGGATCGCGTGTGGGTTCTGATTTCGCGGGACGACGGGCGTACCTGGAATGAAGCCCATTTCGTGGCCGGTGGAGAATCCCTGTGTGTGGCCGAGCCGACGATCGTCGAGACTTCGCGGGACGGAGAACTCGTCTGCCTCCTGCGCGTGCAATACGACACGGGCGACCAGCTGCATCGCACGATGTCGAGCGACGGCGGCCTGACGTGGTCGACGCCGGTTCCCACCGGGCTGCCGCAATGCGACCGGCAAGGCGTGAAACCCTACTTGCGGCGAACGCGGGACGGGCGCTACGTGCTGATTCAGACCAACGAGCACGAGTCGAACGCGCGTACGAACCTAGCGGTCTTCTTCACCGACGAGGCCGGCCTCCGGTGCGACCGCTGGCCGGTCCACCGCACGCTCCACATCGGCCATCGTTCCGGTTGGTGGTCGGGCTCCTGCTACGGATGGCTTGCGGAGGACCTTGCGGGGACGCTCTGGGCGACGTGGACCTGTCACGACGTACACGGCGGCGCCTTGTATGTCGCTCGCCTCGAGGGAATCGAGGCCGAGGAGGCACCCGGCGTTGAACCAAACGGCGTGGCGGACGAGCATGGCGACAGGGTTCCCCGCCTGTGCGATCCGCTGACCCCTGCGGGCGAGCGGAGCTTTCGCTTCGAAGACGTTCGCGGGCGATTGACCGCGCCCCGCTTCGGGCTGTTTGACGTCGTCGATGCGATTGCGATCTCGGTGTGCGCCTGGGTGGTGCGGCCGCCGGAGGAAGGCGCGTTTCGTCTGTTCCGCCTTACCCGCCGCAACGGACGCGACGAGTCCGGCGCGCTCCTGTGCGATCAGGATGGCTGGCGCTGGAGGGACGAAGGCGGGGCAGACACCGAAGTCCGTCAGACGGCACGAACGGACGGGTGGGCGAGAATTCGCTGCGTGATTTCGAGGGCGGAACTACGTCTGGAACTCGACGGCGACGAAGCGGTGCGGATGAAGAGCGACCCGTGCCTCGGTCTGCCCACCGGACTGCAGTTCGGCGGAGGTGTCGTCGCTTCGACCTGCGAAATCCTGCTCGGCGAATTTACGTACCGGGTGGAGGAGGGTCCCTGCGCATGAACGTCTTGCTCCATCGAAATCTCGCTCCCGAACAGCGGGAGCGGCTGGAGCGGGAATTTCCGGCGATCGCTTTTCGACAGAGCTTGCGAGTCGAGGACCTCGCGGAGGATTGGGCCGACGTGATTTTTGGCAATCCCCCGGCGGCGGCAGTGCGTCCCCTGAAGAAACTCCGCTGGCTGCAGATCGTCTCGTCGGGCTTCGACGATTACGCGCCCTTGCGGGACACCGCGGTCTTGGTCACGACTGCGCACGGCATCCACGCGCCCGTGATCGCCCAGCACGTCCTCGCGACGATCCTTTGGTTTGCGCGCGGCCAGCCTCATCTGCTCGCGCAGCAACGCGCCCATGTTTGGGACCGCCGTCCGGAGATCCCCCGCGATCTCGCCGAACAGACCGTCGGCCTCGTGGGGTACGGAGAGGTCGGGCAGGCGCTGGCGCGCATGCTCGAGCCGATCAGTCCGCGGGTGATCGGGCTCAAGCGAGGGGCCGCTCCGTGCCCGCCGGCGTTGCACGCCCTGCTGACGATCAACCGGCTGGACGAACTGCTGGAGCAAAGCGACCACGTGGTCGTGACGCTTCCCCTGACCTCCGAGACGCGCGGTCTGATCGACGCGCGGCGGCTCGAGCGTATGAAGCGCGGCGCCGTCCTCCACAATGTCGCCCGCGGCGGGCTGGTCGACGAGGAGGCGTTGGCGCACCGGCTGGAATCGGGCGCGATGGGTGGCGCTGCCCTCGACGTCTTCGCCTGCGAGCCGCTGGCGAAGGAATCGCCCTTTTGGGACATGCCGCAGGTGCTTGTCACACCGCATCTGGCCGGCCACCATCTCAACCTCGGCCGTCCGACATTCGAACGCTTTGTCGAAAACCTCCGGCGGTTCTTCGCCGGCGAACCCCTCCTCCACCGCGCGGACTTCGCGCGCGGCTACTGATCCTTGCGATGAAGATCACCGGTCTCACGACCCGCCTGCTCAAGATCGATTGCGCCGCCCGCTATCGCGATGGGGTCGTGCCGTCCGGGCGTCCGAAGCACTGGCTGTTCCCCCTCGTGACGCTCCACACCGACGAAGGTCTGGAGGGGAATTCGATGGCCTACGGCCCGCATGGGGATGGCGCGGCGCTGGCGGAGATCCTGCACGAGAGCTACCTGCCGCAGGTCGTCGGATTCGATCCGTGCGACAGCGAGGCCATCTGGCAGAAGTTGTGGGCGCGCCAACGGCATCTTTACAACCAGTCCGACAGCCTGGTTGGCGTGGTGGATGTGGCAATCTGGGATCTGCGCGGTAAACAGGCCGGCATGCCTGTCGCCGCGCTGCTCGGGCGGATGCGAGACAGCATGCCGGCCTACCTTTCGGGCAGGAGCGAGGAGGCGACCGCTGACGAAGTGGCCGCCGAAGCGCGGGCGGCGAAGGAGGCCGGCTATCACGGCTTCAAGGTGCAATTACGTGGCGGCCCTGCGCGGGACTTGCCGCGTCTGCGGACCGCCCGCGAAGCGGTGGGCCCCGGGTTCCGCCTGATGCAGGATCCGAATGGAGCCTACAGCTTGGCCGAAGCGCTCAAGGTGGGTCGTGTTCTCGACGAACTGGGCTACCATTGGTTCGAGGAACCCCTGCCGGAGACCCAACTTGAACTTTACCGCCATCTCGTAGCAGCTTTGCGGACCCCGATCCTCGCGGCCGAGACGGTGCGCCTGACGGACCTGCCAAATTTCCTCACCGGCCGCACCATGACCATGGCTCGCGGCGACGTGCTCATCAAGGGCGGCGTCACCGGGTTGAGAAAGGCCATGCATGCCTGCGAGTTGTTCGGCTACGATCTGGAGATCCACACGGCGAATACGCCGTTGCTCGACGTCGCCAATCTCCATGTCGCGTGTGCTTCGCGCAACACCTCGATGGTCGAAGTGCATCACCCGATATTCCGCTTTGGACTGAAGCAACATCCCTTCGACGTTGGGCCGGACGGCCATGTCCGCCTGCCGGCCGGGCCAGGTCTCGGCGTCGACCTGGATCACGACTGGATCGAAAATCACACTGCGGCGGTGCGAAGCAGCCGCTGAAAAAACTGAGAAACCCCATGCAAAATACCTTCATGCACATCCGACTCTCCGCCCTTGCCATCCTCGCGTGGCTGGCGCTTTCGTCCGAACCCGCCCAGGCGCAGACCTTCCATCGGAACCCGCTTGCCGTCGACGATGCGAGCAAGTTCACGGTTTCGCTCCCGGAATATCCCGGTCTCAAGAGCGCCAACCCCCGCGGCTGGTACCAGTCGGTCGCCAACGTTGTCGCGGCCGGTGACGGCAGTCTGGTTGCGGCGTATCGATTATCCGACTCCCACACGGCGGTTCAGACCCTCATCATGGTGGCAAGGTCGACCGATGGCGGGCGAACGTGGGGCGAACACCGGCCAATCGCCCGGGCGAACGTCTGGGAGCATCAGGCCGCGTGGGTCGCGCCGCAGATGTCCAGGCTGCGCGACGGACGTTTGGTCATCATCTCCGACCTCGGCCAGCGGCATCCGGGGCAGAGTTGGCCGATGCTGTCGGAGTGGCAGAAGCCGCACCGTGGCATGTCGAACCACCTTTTCTGGAGCACGGACCACGGCCGGACGTGGAGCGAGCCGCAGAGAATCGACGATGTAGGCGGCCAGCCGAGCTACATCGAGGAGCTGTCTGACGGTACGCTGGCGTATACGCGAACGTCGTCGGCCGAGACCGACTTGCTCAAGGATCCCCCGCTGCCGTGGGGCAACATCTATTATCGCAACGAGATCGTGCTTTCGACGGATGGCGGACGGACTTGGGGGCAGACCGCCTGGCTTGCGGACAGCCCGTTTCACGGCGATTGCGAAGTGGGGCTTGCCGACCTCGGCGAAGGCCGGGTGCTGGCGGCGACGCGCATCGGATTCGGTCTTAGCCGCTTCGGCAACCCGAGCCGCCTCGTGCGCAGCGCCGATCACGGACGGACGTGGGACGAGCCGAAATTGGCGCCGTTCTACGGCCATCGCGTGCACCTCGGGCGTTTGCAGTCCGGCAAGGTACTCGCGACCTATCGCAACTGGTGGGGCTCTCCCGGCAGCCGGGCCCTGGTCTTCGATCCGAACGAGGACCTCGGGTTTCAACCGACTTCATGGATCGTGGAGGAGGAGCGGTGCGAACTCGTGGCGGACGCGCTGACGCTGCGCACCTCCGCGGGCAAGCGCGGCGCGGTGGAATTCTCGCTGTATCCGGCGCAAGACGACATGTCTCGCGTGGAGATCGATGCCACGCTGCGGGTCGATGCCGCGGACACCAACGGTGTCGTCATCGGGGCGGGCGTCTGGGTGCACTTCACTCCCAACCGCGTTTTCCTTGGCGACCGGCCCGCCGAGGGCTTCGCGTTCGACACGCGCGGCTGGCACACCTACAGGATTGTGCGCGAGAACGCTCGCGTCACGATTTACGTCGACGGACGGGAAATGCTCTCCGCGCCGATCAGTGACATCTGGCGTCGCGAAGTGCGGTTTGGGAATCGCGCCGTGGCCGGCGGGGGCGAGACCTACACCGCGAACGCCGGTGTGAGCCACTGGCGCGCGTTCACCGTCCGCGTGCGGAACGCCCTCGATTACTCGATTGAATGGGTTTGGGATCCGTCGAAGGGCTATCCCGACCAGTTCCGCCGCGACCGGGAGGTTGTGCTGGACCATGCCTTCATGGCCGATTGCGGCTATAGCTCGTGGATCCAGCTGCCAGACGGAAAGATCGTCATCCTCGACTACACGACCGGCGGGGACATCGACGGATTCTCCTGGGCGCGCGGCGGCAGTGGCAAGGGTCCCTTTATTCGCTCTTATCTCGTCACCGAGGCCGACCTCGTTCGCCGCTGAAACCGACCCTGCAACCCCTCTTCCGTCCATGAGTGCCAATCACCTTCATTCCCTGTTCACTGCGGCGGTCCTCGCCGGCTTCGCGTCCGATCTCTCCGGGGCGTTTCATCGCGATTCGCTGGCTGTGCCCGAGTCCGCCAAGGTCACCGTCACGCCCGACCACTACCCCGGGCTCGAAAATCCGAATCCCCGCGGCTGGTACTATAAGTGCGCCAACGTCGTGCTGGCCCATGACGGCGCCTTGGTCGCCTCCTGGCAGCTGTCGGACAACCACACCTCGCTCACGAGTTATATCATGGCGGCCCGCTCGACCGATGGCGGCAGGACCTGGGGCGAGTATCAGGTGATCTCCGCCGCCAACGTGTGGGAGCATCATGGCGTCTGGGTGGTGCCGCAGATGAGCATCCTCCGCGACGGGCGCATCGTGATCGTGAGCGATTACGGACAACGCACGCCCGGGCAGGAGTGGCCCATGCTCGCCCATTGGCAGAAGCCCGGACGTGGGATGTCGAACCACCTTTTCTGGAGCAGCGATCACGGCAAGACTTGGAGCAAAGGGGAGAAGGTCGACGATGTCGGCGGGGAACCCGGCTACATACGGGAATTTTCCGATGGCACGCTCGCTTACACCCGCACCTCCTCGGCGGTCACGGACGAGCTGAGGAATCCGCCGTTGCCTTGGGGTAACATTTATTACCGCAACGAAATCGTCTTCTCGCGAGACGGTGGGCGGACGTGGAACGAAAGTGCCTGGCTGTCCGACAGTCCGTTCCATGGGGACTGCGAAGTGGGTCTGACGGAGCTCTCGCCGGGCCGGTTGATTGCCGCTTCGCGCATCGGGCTGGGCAACGGACGCTTTGGGCATCCGAGCCGGCTGCTTTTCAGCGAAGACAATGGGATGACGTGGCCGAAAGCGGTGCCAGCACCGTTCTACGGACAACGCGTGCATCTCGGAAAACTCAAATCAGGCAAGCTGCTCGCGACTTACCGGAACGTCTGGGGCACGCCCGGAACGCGGGCGGTGGTCTTCGATCCCGCGGTGGATGCGGGGTTTCAGCCCAACTCGTGGATTCTTGAGGAGGAGCGTGTCGTCCTCGACGCCGGACAAATGACGCTGCGCACGGAGAACGGCCAGCGCGGCGCGGTCGAGTTCAACCTCTATCCGGCGCAGGATGACCGTTCGCGCGTCGAGGTTGTCGCGACCCTGCGTGTCGAGGAGGCCGAGAGCAACGCGGTGGCGCTGAGTGCCGGGGTCTGGGTGCATTTTGCGCCGGACCGAGTGTACCTGGGTGACCGGCCTGAGGCCGGCTTCGCGATGGATACGCGGGAGTGGCACACGTACCGCGTGGTGCGCGAGAACGGGGTCGTGCGCATCGACGTCGACGGGAAGGAGCGGCTCAGCGCCCGGATCGACGATCTCTGGGTGCGTGAGGTGCGCTTCGGCAACCGCGCGGTGTCGGGTGTGATCGGTTCAGCCCAGGGCCAGCGTGAGCGTTATTCGGACAATCGAGGCGTGAGCCACTGGCGGAGCGTCGCCGTGAAGGTGGACAATGAGAAGGACACTTCGATCGATTGGTCTTGGAATCCCGCCCGCGGTTATCCGGACCAGTTTCGGCGCGATCGCACGGTGGTGCTCGACTATTCCTATCCCGCCGACTGCGGCTACAGTTCGTGGACCCAGTTGCCGGACGGCCGGATTGTCATCGTCGATTACACGACAGGTGGCGACCTCGACAGCTTCTCTTGGGGACAGTTGGGCAAAGGCACGGCACCCTTCATCCGCGCCTATCTCGTGACCGAGGCCGACTTGGTCCGACCGTAACCACGACACCGCCTCGCCGTGTCTCTCCCCATTTTTTCAACCGCACTTTATCCGCTCCGCCTCTGCGGTGCGATCCTTGTCTCCCCGGGACTCGCCATGCACACTTCCATCTCCGCCCCTCTCCCAGGGTCTGCGTTGCGCGCCGCCCCGCCGTTTGTCTGGGAACGCCTCTCGGACCTGCCCGATCCGGTTGGGCTGAAGGGCGCCTACGCGGGCATGAGCAACGGATGGGTGCTGCTCGCCGGGGGTTCGAACTTCCCGGTGCCCCGCGCGGCCGGTGGAACGAAAGCGTTTGCGGACCGGATCTATGTGCGCTCCGTCGAAGTGGCCGATGCGCCCTGGAAGGAGGTGTCCGAAAGACTGTCCTTCGGTCTTGCAGAGGGAGCCGCCGTCACGGTTGGGGACGGCGTGATCGCGATCGGTGGACAGACGGCGAAAGGACCGGTAGCGGACGTGTTTCTCCTCCGGGTGGATCGGGCTGGAACGAAGGTCCGGCGGGTTGAGCTGCCGTCCCTCCCGGCGCCCTGCGCCAATGCGGCGGCGGTGTTCTTGAATGGCCATGTTTACGTTGCAGGCGGCGAGCAGGATGCCCAAGGCATGGCGCACTTCTGGCGCCTCAACGTCGCAGCCGCGCTGGCCAACCCCTCCGGTGTGTCGTGGGAAACCTTGCCCACCTGGCCCGGCCCCCGGCGCTTCGGCGCGATGATGGCCGTGCTGGCGCAGGTGGGTCGCGAGCAAGTCTTTCTCTTCGGCGGGCGACGCGAGGCGGCCCGGCCCATCACGATCGACGAATACCTTGCGGACGCGTATCGCTACGACCCGCAGACGAACACCTGGACTGCCATCGCGGCGATGCCGCATCCCGCGCTGATCGCCGCCACGGTGCGGATCGATGCCGGGAGAGTGGCGATCATGGGCGGCTCGGACGGACACGATCTGGACAAGATGGCTGAATTGGGCGATCGCTATCGCATCCCCGACCACATCGCCATCTACGACGCGACGACGGACACTTGGGCGGTCGAAGGAACCATGCCGATCGGAGTGGTTGGCGCCGCCATTGCGGAACTCGGAGACGCGTCCTGGCTGGTGGCCGGCGGCGAATACTCGCCGAGCCTGCGGACGGCACAGGCCTTTCGGCTGAGTCTGCGGGTCGGCAAAGACGGTGAGGCCGCGCGATGAGCCTGGTCGATTACATCATACTCTTTGTCTATCTCGGGTTGATCTGCGGCATCACCGCCCACTTCGCGGGCCGGCAGAAATCGCTGCGCGACTATTTCATGGGCGATCGGGGCATCCCGTGGTACGCAGCGGCTTTCTCCGGGGTGGCGACGATCGCGAGCGCGGCGTCGTTTCTGGGCGGTCCTGGCGTGGCGTTCTCCGGCAATCTCCAGTTCCTCCAGTACCGTCTTGCGATGCCCCTCGTGCTCGGAGTCATCTGCGGGATCATTCTTCCGATGTTTTTCCGGCTCCAGGTGTATTCGATTTATGAGTACCTGGAACGCCGGTTCGACTCGCGGGTGCGGCTGGTCGCGAGCTTGCTCTTCCTGCTGCTGAAGGCCGCCTACCTCGCGATCTGCATCTACGCGCCGGCGATCGTGATCGCGCAGATGACGGGGATGCCGCGGGAGTGGATCGTGTACGCCGTCGGCGGCATTACGGCGATCTACACCATGGTGGGTGGCATCAAGGCGGTGATCTGGACGGACACCATGCAGCTCGGCATCTACCTTGGGGCGATTGTGCTGGTGCTCGTGTTCATCAGCCGCGGCGTGGAAGGCGGTATGCCGGAAGTGCTGCGCATCGCCGGAGAGCATGGTCGGCTCGATTTCTTCAATTTTTCCTTCGATTTGACCCAGCCGTACACCTTTTGGGCCGGGCTCTTCGGAGGCACGGTGTTTACGATCGCGCAGTTCGGGGTCGATCAGGCGGAGGTTCAACGCTTTCTCACGACTGCGAACGTCCGGCAGTCGAACATTGCCATGATCAGTTCCATGATCGCCGCGGCGCTGGTCGGCCTGGCGATTTTCATGATCGGAGCGGCCCTTTTTGCGTTCTACCACACGCACCCGGGAAAGCTCGGCGAAGGCGTCGGCCCCAACGCGATCTTCCCGAAGTTCATCATCGAGGAGTTGCCAGTCGGCGTGAAGGGACTCTTGGTCGCGGCGATCCTGGCGGCGGCCATGTCGACGATCAGCTCGGTGCTCAACTCCATGGCCACGGTCACGCTCTCCGACGTCTGGCCGCGGCTCACGCAACGCTCGGCCGGCGTGATGACGGCGCGTGGATTCACCGCGATCTATGGGGTCGCAACGACGATCCTTGCTTCCTTCGGCGGTCGATTTGGCAACATTCTCGAGGCCTCGGTGCTCATCGGGAATCTCTTCGGCGGGAGCCTCGTCGGGACATTTCTCCTCGGCATGCTGGTCCGGCGCGTGACGGCGACGGGAGCCTTGCTTGGCATGCTCTGCGGATTTGGATCCGCCGTGTACTTTTGGCGCGGCACGGACATCGCCAGCCTCTGGTATGGGATCTTCTCCCTCATCGTGGTCTTCGTTGTCGGCATACTCGTGAGCCTGCTGGAGTCCCCGCCGGACGCGGACCGTACCCGCGGATTGATCTTCGGCGACAAGGTGCCGGCGGAACGGTAACACGATAATTTGCTCCACCTGTGCCTATGCCCAATTCTATTCCATGCCATGGCTTGAACGAAACCTCGCCGGCTGGCTGGTACTCGCGTCCGCTACCTGAATGCGTGGCGCGGTTGACGGCGCTGTTCGCCTTCCAGCGTGAGCTCATGCGCACCGAGGCCGCGTGGCTGGCCGGCGTGCCGTACTGGGACGCCAAGCTCGCCATCGCCGATCATGTGCTCGCCGACGCGCGCATCGCCGAGGCGATCCTGAAGCGGTTGCACGAACTCAAGGCCTCCTCCGCCGAACACAAGCAGATCCCCGGCCTCGAGGAGCTCGTTCGCGAACTCGCCGGCGCTCGCAGCGGAGACGAATGGCTGCGTGGCCTTTATCTCCACGTGAAGCCGTGGCTGGCGGCGCGTTTCGCGGACTACCTGCGTCTTGGCGATCCGGTGATGGACGCGCCTTCGCATGACGTCCTCCGGAGGGCGATCATGGAGATTGAGGCGCAAGTGACCTGGTTTCGCGGCTTCATCCCTGCGTTTTCGTCTTGGGAGCAAACGGACACCGGCGAATGGGAAGCGTATGTCGAGTCGGTCCTCGCGGGGACCGATGTGTTCGGGCCGGCGAAGGATCCGAAGCTGCGCAAGCTCGCGCGGCCGACGGGAGTCGCCGAATTCCAAGGTGTCGCGGAGGTGCGACGCGACGCGACCTTCCGCGTCTCCGACAAGTCCCCTTATCCGCGCGAGGGGTCGACGTTTGCCGAGAAGCGGTTCCTCGTCTTCTACAACCACACGCAGGAAATGCAGTTCGCCGAATCGCTTGGGGCGCTCCTTTACGAGACGGCGGAGATGCCTTGGGCGTTTCACCACGACCTTGCCCGGCACATGGCGGACGAGGTCCGGCATGCGCACATGGGCCAGACGCGGTTGGAGCAGCTTGGCGTGGCGCTGAGCGAGGTCCCCATGCTCACCCAGCACTATCGGTTCCGTTGGAACATGGACCCCTTGGAGCGATTTTGCCTCATGACCCTCGTCATGGAGGCGACCGCCTTCGAACGGAAGCGTGCGAACGTGGAGCTCTTCGAGGCGAACGAAGACGAGGTGTCGGTGCTGTATGAGACGTATGACATCCGCGACGAGATGCTGCACACGAATCTGGGGCACGTCTGTGTGCCGATTCTGCTTCGTGTGTATCACGATTCGCGGTCGGTGTCCGAACTGGTCGAGCACTGCCGCGGGCTGATCGCGCAGGTGATCACCGAGTATCCGGCGAACGCCGCCAACATGCTGAAGAAGTGAGCAGAGGCGCGTTCGCGTCCCTTAAGCGAACGTGGCCTGGTGCTCCTGGCGATAGCCGCGGGGCGTGGCGCCGTGCTCCTTGCGGAAGAGGGCGTAAAAATGGGAGAGGTTGTTCAGGCCGCACTCAAGGGCGATGTCGGCAATGGGGCGGTTCGTCACGCGGAGTTCGCGCGCGGCGTGGTGCATCCGCACGCGGTTCACATAGTCGGACGGCGTCATGCCGAGGAACGCGCGGGCGCTGCGGGCGACGTGCTCCGCCGACCGGCCGGCGGCCTTGACCAGCCCGGCCGCGCCGAGGGCGAACAGCTCCGGGCGTTGCACGCGTTCGCAGGCCTGCGCCAGCCAGTCCGGCATTGGCACCGGCGACGGGCGGGCGGGCGGACGCGCAAGCAGGGCGAGACCGAGCAGAAAGTGTTCGAGTGCGAGCCGGGCCACGCCCGAGACGGCGAGGGGGTCGAGCTGCTTGCGCAGGGCGGCGACGGATCCTGCCGCAAGTTCAATCCGGCACGGAAGCGAATCCTTCGGGGCGAGCAGCGGAGCGAAGGATTCCGGATGGCGCCGCAACAACTCGGCCCGAACGGCAAGGGCGTAGGCGAGGTTGATCAGCGTGAAGCCGGCGTCGTCCACGGCACGCAGCACATGGTGGTCCTCCGGACGCACGAACACCAGGTCGCCGGCGCGCAGGCGTCGCGTTTGATTGTTGATGCGATGTTCCCCGTTGCCGCGCTCGATCCAGAAAAGCTCCGGAAAGTCATGGGTGTGCAGGCGGGCGGGGCGATTGGCTAGATAAAGGACGATCGCGAGGTGATGCGTGTCTCCGGGACGCACCAGGGACGTCCAGCGTTTGCGCTCCAACATATCAAATAAACATAAGAAAAAATCAGGTTCCGACAAGAAGCGAGGCAGCCAATCTGCTAAAATGCCACAATGAGTTCATCGCCCTCGTTTCCGCCGCCCCTCGCGGGCCTCTGCACGTACGACGAGGGGGCGCGCGCGGGCTTGTCCGTGGATGCCACTGTGACTCGGCTCCGGCGTTACGTCTATCTCAAGGCCCAGCTCCTGCACATCTTCGCGACCGCGTTCAATGGTCTGCCGGAGTGGGAGGCGAAGGGCGCGGTCTCGCTTCACCTCTGGCAGGATGCCGAACACGGGACCTGGTTCCGCAACCGCATCACCGAGATGCGCACGCCGCCGCATCATCTCGACAAGGTTCCGGATCCGGGGCTGGCGGTATTCGTGGACGAGCTGAGGACCGCGGGATCCAGCCTCGAACTGCTGATTGGAGTTTACGGTGTGCTCAAGCCGGCGCTCGTGGCCGCTTACCGTACACACTTGGAGGAGGCTCATCCGGTCGCCGATCATCCTACGCGGCGCCTCGTGCAATTTACGCTGGCGGAGGAGGAGGCGCAGATCGCGTGGGGACGGGCGGCGGTGGCGGCGTTGCAGCGACGCGCCGGCGTTGGCGACGACGACCCGCCGCTGGTTGCCTGGAGGGAACATTTGCGCGCCTGCCTCGGCGCCGCCGGGGGCGTGAACGGCGAGGGGGACCGCATTGCGGTGGAGCCGGCGACCTTGCGCGCTTCGCAGCGGCCCTCGATCGAAAGCGCGCGGACACCCCTTCGCGACGAGCGTTTCCCGCATGTGTGGCGCTCGCGGGGCGTGGTACCGGCCCCGACCCGTCCGGTCCACGAGCGCCTGTGGTGGATGATGAACGTGCGCCTCAATGAAATGCACGTCTCTGAACTGGTTGCGTCGGTGATCGCCGATTGGAAGGGGCAGCCGTGGGCGTTCTACCACGACCTCGCGCGCCATCTCTGGGACGAGACGCGCCACTGCATGCTCGGGGAGATCGCCTTCGCCTCGCAGGGCATCGATTTTACCCGGATTCCCACGCATGTCGGCTTTGCGGAGTACCCGGGCAAGGAGCTGCCGCCGCCCGAACGTTACGCCTTCCTCTGGGGCATCGAGCAGGGCCTGATGGCAAAATCCGGAAAGCAGGCTGAAGTCGCGCTCGCCAAGGCCGGCGGAGACGAGCGCGCGACGGTGTTCCAGGACTTCGACTGGGCTGACGAAGTGCTGCACGCGGCAATCGGGCGCCGCTGGCTCGAACCGCATTTCCGGACCCGGGAGGCGATGCTCGGCGTCTATGAACGGATCCGTCCGGCCTACGACAGAATGAAGGACGAGGACCTCGCCCTGCCCGGTCGGGACTGGTGGCCCGCCTTTTACCAGAAGCACCTGCAACACCTCGACCCCAACCTTGGCCAACCGGCTCCCGGCGCTCCGCCCGTGGCCGGAAACGGCTACTGATTCCCATGAAACTCTGGCTGGCCAGCACCGATGCAGCCCGCGTGCATCACCTATTTGGATACGGCGTGTTTTCCGGCGTCCTCACGAATCCCGCCACCCTCGCCGCGGCGGGCCGCCCCGCGGAGGATACGCTGCGCGACCTCTGCGAGGCGACGGCCGCCCCGGTGTTCCATCAGCTTCGCGACGGTTCCGAGGAGGAGCTAAAGCGACAGGCCGACGCTTGGCTGGTCCGGGGCTGGACGAACCTCGGGATCAAGGTTGCCCTGACGGCGAACGGCTGCCGCCTGCTGCACTGGCTGCGCGGGCAACGCGTCGCCTTGCGGCTGGCCACCGCCGTGGCGACGCCGGCGGATCTGCTGCTGGCGACGGCGCTCGAGGTGCCGTGGGTCACGCCTTCCGGCTCGGCGCTCGAGAAGCTCGGCGGAGCATCCAAGGCCGACCTGCTGGCGGAGATGCAGGACCTGCTCGACCGGCAGAAGTCGGCGCTCCGCCTGATCCCCAGCCTCGCGTCGCCGGCCGAGATGAGCGGGCTCGCCCGCTGCGGACTCGTCGAAGGCTTTATCTGGGATCGGGACGCGGAGCGTTTCCTTGACCGCGCGTTGACGCGGGAGGTGGTTGCGGGCTTCGACGGAGCATGGGAGAAACTGACAGCGCTGTCGTCCGGCGCCTACTAAGCCATGTCGCTTCTCATCGTTGGTTGCACGGTCGTCGATCTGATCATTCCCGGCCTGCGGCGCCTGCCGGCCTGGCCCGCCCACACGGAGTTTACGCCCGACAACCTTGTGCTGCTCGCGGAGGCGCCGGTCTTCACCGTCGGCGGGAATGGCGCCAACGCCGCCTACGCGGCCGCGCGATGTGGAGCCGCGGTGACCTTCGCTGGCAACGGAGGTGCGGATTTTCTCGGCGCGCAGGCCCGCACCTGGCTGGAGCAGGCGGGCTGTCGCGTACGCGTGATGCGCGGGGTGAAACGAACGGCGATCAATGTGACGGCCGCCAATCGCAGCCTGCAGCGCGCGACGTTCTTTTATCCCGGAACGCCCGTGGCGTTGCCGGCCTCCGTTGGCGATTGCCGAACCGTTCTGGTCTGTGGCTGGCCGCATCCGCCGTTGTTGACCGTCGCGCGACGCTTTGGGGCGTGGCGGGCAGCGGGCAGGTTTACCGCGTATGACGTCGGGCCGTACCTCGCGACGCCCCCGCGTCTGGATGCGTATCGTGCGTTGTTCCGGAATCTGGATCTGCTGATCGCCAATGAGCACGAACTGCGTGCACTCACCCGCGCGGGCACGTTGTCGGATGGCGAACGCGTGGTTCGCAGCGTCTTTGCCGGCCATGTGGTGATCAAACGTGGACCCCGCGGCGCCCGATGGCTGCCGGCCGGCTCGTCGTCGGCCGAGGTTGTGCCGGGCAGAAAAGTCCGTGCGGTCAACACCGTGGGAGCGGGCGACGTCTTTAATGGAGCGTTGCTGGCGGCGCTTGGACGGGGTGACGGCTTTCCCCGGGCCCTTCGCTTCGCCAATGCCGTCGCCGCGAGCGCCGTGCAGTCGCGGCGCGGTGTGCTCGGGCTGCGCGTGCCGGCGTGAATCGGAAGGATCGCACCATGGGCACCTCTTGTCGGAAAGCACCGCGTCTCGGCGATTGAGGTGCACCGCGATACCGCATTGGAGACTCCCGAAAAGACCTACGCGATCGCCGAGGGCTATCGGCGAGCCACGGGAGAGTTCTTGCCGCTCACGTGGGATCATTCGCACCCTGCGGTGGTCAAGCACCCAACCCGGCCAAGCCGGAAATCCCAAATAACAAATGCCCAAATCCCAAACAAAAGTACGCCGCAGTCGGTCTCGATCGTTTGGCGTTTGGACCTTTGGCGTTTGGAATTGCCAGTCCATTATCGTCTCAAACCTTATCGTTGTTCACGAGTGAGGGACTGAAGCCCAATCTCTATGCGAAGGTGTTGTTGCGAGAGCGCGAGCTGATCCAGACAGCGCGCCTCTTCCACCTGGAACCGAGTTGGACCCAAGCGTGTGTCTGTTCGCGCATGTTACGGGCGACCGTGCGGGAGCTTGGACGACCCATCTGAGCTGAAGTGTGAAGATCGGTTTTTGATTTCCGAGACGCCACTCACGAGGAGATCCTTGGATGGGCCAAAAGACGTAAGATCGGCCTTTCGAAATTAGCTTCCCGTTCTTCCCGCCCGAACTGGCGGTCAGGATTCTTAAACTTGTCAGTCGGCTGCTTTCAGTCTGAATGCCTCTCGCGATGCCCTTTAAGAAACTATTTCGTTCGTCAGGAAAGTCGGCCGACGGTCTCACGCAGCCTGCGCGAGAGGCCATCGTAGATGTTCTCCATTACTGTATGTATGCTGATAAACACGTCGCCATTCGCGAGGACGAGTTTATCGAGGCCACTGCTCGAACCCTGGATTGGGACGCGAATATTTCCTACGAGTACTACGAAGGCAAATCGACCGGATCCGTCAGCCAGGCGCTTGCGAGTAAAGAAACGAGGAAGGCGTTTTTCGAGGACCTGCGATCACGCCTGCCGAGACGGGAAGATCGTGAGCTAGCGCTCAAGCTCGCGGAGGACCTCGCGGAGAGCGACGGGCGTAAAGTCCACGCAGAAGAGAAGGCGATTGCGATGATCAGGGAAGTGCTTGCGACAGGCTAGACGAAGGTAAAAGTCGCGAACTCAGCGGCACCTCAAACTCGGGCTTGCGCGAGCGCAGGAATCTCTGCAACGTGCGCGCTCCTTTGGATCAGGGCGCGGTAGCCAAGTGGTAAGGCCGAGGTCTGCAAAACCTCTATGCGGCGGTTCGATTCCGCCCCGCGCCTCCAAGGATAAAACTCAGGAATAGAGAGGGTTAAGGCAGGCGACGAGATGAATTGGTCCTCGTCTCAATCCCGATTGCAATCGTTCCAGCCGTCTTATTGGACGCGTTTCGATGAGGTTCGCCGACCAAGGCGTTTCCATGCTTATCACCCGGCCCAATCGGCACAGAGGAGCTTGGCCTGAGCCAGCACGGTCTGGACCGCGGCATCTTGCAGGTCGGGTGGGTAGCCGAAGCGGTTGAGGATGCGTTTGATCATCACCCGGATCTTGGCCTGAGCGCTTTCACGCAGGGTCCAGTTGATCGTCACGCTCTTGCGCACCTGTGAAATCAGTTCGCCGGCGATCACCATGAGCCTCTCGTCGCCCATCACCTGCTTGGCGCTTTCGTCGGCCGCAAGCGCGTCGTAAAAGGCAGCTTCCTCGGGGCTGAGTCCCCGGTCTTTGGCGTGCTGATCGGCGTCGCGGACAGACTGCGCCAGCTTGATGAGCTCATCGATGAATTCGACGGTGGAGATCGCGCGGTTGTGGTATGCGTTGAGTGCCTTTTTGAGTTTCTCGGAGAATATCTGCGACTGCACGAGGTTGCGCTTGGCGCGCACCTTGAGCTCGTCCTTGAGCAGTTTTTCCAACAACTCGGCGGCTACGTTCTTGTACTTCAAACCGCGCACCTCCGAAAGGAACTGCTCCGACAGGATGCCGATGTCGGGCTTAGTCAGGCCGGCGGCAGTGAACACATCGATGATCCCGCCTTCCGCCGTGATTGCGCCGGACACGAGTTGCCGGATGGCCGCGTCGATTTGCTCCGGCGTCTTGCTCGAAGCGGACGATTGTTTGTTCAACGCGGCCTGGATGGCCTGGAAAAAGCTGACGTCGTCGCGGATCTCGATTGCTTCGTCGCTGGCCGCGGCGAGGGCGAAAGCGCGGGAAATTTCCGTGACCACCTGCACGAAACGTTTTTTGCCGTCGTCCTGTGAGAGAACGTGCTCCTGCGCGGCGGGGATGAGGGCGAGCCGCTCAGCAGGTTTGCCGGTTGTCCACTTATCCCAGTTGAAACCATGCATCAGGTCGCACGCGATGCCGTGCTTCTCCATGAGCACGGCGATGGCTTGGGCGGTGTCGTAAGTGGGGTCACCGCGCCCACCGCTTTCGGTGTAGGTGGCGAGGGCTTTTTTGAGTTGGTCGGCGAGGCCGAGGTAGACCGTTCAGGAAAACAACGATGTCCGGCCGTCGATTGTGTTGATGTTCGATGACGGTGAACTGATTCACGGCGAGCCAGTCGTTCCGTTGTGGGTCCCTGCGACTGTGACTTAAGAAGGGCAGTGGGTTGTTGAGGGCACCCCCCTCAAGTTTCCCTCGGACCGGCGGGCGGGATTTCGGAAGAGAAAGAGAACGAGAACGAGAAAGAGAACGATTAGAATCCCCTCGTAAACCGGTTCTCTTGCGATCGGCGGACGCCCGTGAAAGGTGACTCTATCAACGGACTTTCTCTGTTAACTCCGTTTACTCCTGTGAGAGTGGATCGCTGCCCGGAACGGATGGGGACATCCGTTGCTGCACGGGACTATGCCCGGCCGGCGTCGCGGCTAAGGTCGGGGTGTTCGGTTGCCGCGCGCTGCGACATCGGCGGGCGGGAGTCGCCTTTGTCGTAGTCCATCTGCAGACTGAACCGGAACGACGAGCCCTCGCCGGGCGTGCTCTCCACCGAAATCGCTCCGCCCATGAGTTCGCAGAGCCTTTTAGAGATGACCAGTCCGAGGCCGGTGCCGCCTCGGCGCCGGCGGGCGGAGGTGTCGACCTGGCTGAAGGGTTTGAACAGCAGGTCGACCTTGTCGGGCGGGATGCCGATGCCGGTGTCGGTGACGTCCACAAGCACCCGAATCTGTCGAAGGTGTGTGCCGGGCATGGTCTCGCCGCGAATGCAGCTGAGGTTGATTGTGACACCGCCGCGCTCGGTGAATTTGAGCGCGTTGCCGATGAGATTGTTGAGCACCTGGCGCACGCGATGGGCATCGCCGTTGACCATGGACGGCACGGTCGGATCGATTTTGAGGTCGAGCAAAAGGGCGGCGGTCTGGGCGCGCGGGGCGAAGTGGTTCACCACATCCTGCACGCAGTCACGCAGCGGGAAGGGCGCGTGGTAGATGGCGAGCTTGCCGGCCTCCATCTGTGAAAGGTCGAGGATGTCGTTGATCAGCATGCCGAGCGCGTGCCCGCTGTTTTCGATCATCTCCACGTACTCTCGCTGGTCGGCATTGAGCGGCGTATCGCGGAGTAGTTTTGCGAAACCCATCACCCCGTTAATCGGCGTGCGGATCTCGTGGCTGACGACGGAGAGGAATTCACTCTTGGCGCGGTCGGCGGACTCGGCCGCCTCCTTGGCCTTGAGCAGCGCGGCCTCGGCGTGTTTGCGCAGGCTGATGTCGTGACCGACGGCCTGGTATTCGAGCAGGTTGCCGTCGTGATCCCGGATGGCGCGATTGGTCCAGAGCAGACTTATTTTGGCGCCTTCTGCGTCCTCAACCTCCGCCTCGAATGAGGTGGAATCGGGCAGGGGACCTTTGGCGGAGCTGCGGGGATAACCGAATTCGCCCAACGGGAAACGCTGCCCGATGAGGTCGCCACGTTTTGCTCCCATGAACTTTGCGTAGGCGCTGTTGGCAAAGGTGAGTCGACCGTCGGCGCGGTAGCGACAGATGAGATCCGCCTGATCTTCGACCATGCCGCGGTAACTTGCCTCGATCTTCTGCAGCGACTTCGCCATGCGTTCGATCTGACGGGCGAGCCCCATGATTTCGTCGGCCTCGCTCTCTTCTTCGAAGGGCGTGAACGGGTCGCGCGTATCGCCGCCGGCGGATTGTTTGATCTCAAGCAGGCGTTGGGCAAGCGCCCGATCCCAAACGTAGCCGGTGACGATGAGCAGGATGCTGCCGATGAGCGCGAGGCTGATGACCCAATACGTGTTCCCAAGGCGGTCACGCAGATCGCTGTCGATGAGGATGGCCACGAGAGCCAGGGCCAGACTGGCGGCCAGGGCCAGCAGCATGAAGGTCTTGCGCCTTATGGGAGAAAGCATCTCTGCGCATTCAATGACGGGCGCTCACAACGAAGTCTAACGTAAAAAAACGATACCGAACATGCAGCCGTTTCCCGGAATTTTTTACAGGAGGCCGCAGAGCACGCAGAGGACGGAGCTCCGGGCTGGTGAAACCTGAAATTCCCAATCCCGTGCTGACAAATCCCAAACAAACAGCGCGCAGCAGGCGCTGAGGTGGGCTTGCATGCCCTTCTCTGCGTGCTCTGCGCCCTCCTGTAAAATCGGTCCGTCCTTTCGATTGCAGTTCCAGCGATTGCGGACTCCAGGCGCGCACGAGTAGTGTAAGTACGGATACGAACGGAAGGACTTTTGAAACCGTGGCCAATGCCCTGTCGAGGGGTTAATCGGGCTTCAATTGATCCAGCGGGGCCAAGGTGCGCAGAGAGGGCACGGCGCGTGCGATCAAGCCTACGACCACGAGGGTGCCGACGCCGCCCCAGACGACCGCGCCGACGGGACCGATCAACGCGGCCATCAGGCCCGCGCGCAAGGTGCCGACCTCGTTGGAGGAGCCGACGAAGATCTGATTCACGGCGGTGACGCGTCCGCGCAGATGATCGGGCGTCAGCAGTTGCACGAGCGAGTGGCGCACGACCACGCTGATGTTGTCGAAGGCGCCTGTGGCCACCAGCGCGACAAAGGACAACCAGAACCATGTCGACACACCGAAGACCACGATGGCGAGGCCGAAGCCCACCACGGACCAAAGCAAGGCGATGCCCGGACGCTGCAAGGGCCGGCGGTGCGCGATCCGCATCGCCATGGCAAAGGCGCCGATCGACGGCGCGGCGCGCAGCCAGCCCAGGCCGATCGGCCCGACGTGCAGGATCTGGTCGGCGTAAAGAGGCAGCAGCGCGACGGCTCCGCCGAGCAGCACGGCAAAGAGGTCAAGCCCACTCGCGGCGAGGATCACCTTGCGGTTCCAGATGAAGTTCGCGCCGGCCAGCAGCGCGCCCCAGCCGCGGGCGGACTCGCGCGGACGCGGCGGCACGACGGGCTTTACGCGCAATAGCATCACCACGAGGGTGAGACCGCCGAGTGCATCAAGCAGGTAGACGGCGGGAAAGCCCAGCCCGGCGATGACGAAACCGCCGATTGCCGGACCGATCATCGTGGAGAGCTCAAACATGCTCGTGTTCCACGTCACGGCGTTGCTCAAGGCCGTGGCCGGGAGGAGTTGCGGAACGATCGAAGAGCGCGCGGGCCAGCCGACGATGCGCAGGGCGGCGATGGCGAGCAGCAGCAGGTAAACGAGCGGCAGGGCGGGACGGCTGAAGTCGAGCGGCTCGACGCCCGCGGCGCGTTCGAAGTGGAGTGCGAGCCCATGGAGACCTTGGTTCGCCGTGCGCAGAATCGCGAGGTCGGGGACGGCGTCGCTGCGCCAGGCCAAGCCGGCCAGCACGACGGAAAGCACCGCGATCAACGCCGTCGTTGCGGCGATGAGTTTGCGGCGATCGAACCTATCCGCGAGCACTCCGGCCGGAAGCGAAAGCGCGAGCAACGGCAGGACATTGACCAGTCCAACGAGACCCAAGGCGGTGGCGGAGTGCGTCCATTGATAAATCTGCCAGGCGATCGCCACCGTGCCCATCTGTCGTCCGAGATTCGCGCAGATAACGCCGATGAGGTACCGGCGATAATTTGGGTGACGGAGAGCGACGTACGGATCGTGGGCGGCCATGAAGGAAGCGGTGCGCGGTGCGCGCACAGCATCAGGAGGTCCGTCAGGAAATCACCAAGAAAACGCGTGGTTGGGTTCACCGAAAGGCTTACGGCACTTCGTCCTTGAGCGAGCCCCGTCGATGGCGAAACGGCAATTCACGTCGCTCTGCTCATGCTCACGCAGGCTTCTTCGATTTTCTCGCTGGAGATGATTTCGACCTCAGCGGTGAGGGGGCGCTTTCTGCGGTACTCGAGGGTCGTCTGGGTCTAGGCGATGCCAGCGGGGTTTTTGCTGCGCCGGAGACGATCTCGACGACTTTCTTCGCAATGTCTTCTGGCGAGAGAATGAAATCCACCCAGCCACTGGCGATGGCGCTCTCGGGCATGTCGGGCCGGGACGCGGTTTCCGGTCTCTGGGCAATCGTGATGCCTCCGGTATCTTTGATGTCAGCGAGCGCCTCGGCGCCGTCGCCATCGTAGCCCGAGACGATCACGGCGATCAGTTTGCCGTCCCAGTTTTTGGCGAGGGAACGGAAGAACACGGTGATCACATCCGGCCAGCCATGAGGTTTTGAGATCGGCCGAAGGCGGAATTCGCCGGCGAGCACGTGCAGGTCACGCTGCGACGGGATGATGAAAACATGGTTGGGCTCGATATCCAGTTTCTCGGTGATGAGCGTCACCGGCATGGTCGTAGTGGCCGGCAGGATCTCGTGCAGGAGGGTGGCGGTGGTTCTCAGGTGGTTGACGATGACGATCGCGGCCCCTGGTCGGGGCGGCAGCGCTCGCAGCAGTCGCGTGTAGGCGTCGAGGCCTCCGGCTGATCCGCCGACGCACACGATGGGGAAGCTTGGATGGGTTGTCTTCATGAACGAGCCTCCAGCGGGAGCTGGGGGGCGGGGGAGACATTACCGGATTTCCGCGGAGACCGATAGGGGGTGTTCTCCTCCCGGGAGCATCGGGAGCCGGGCCTGTCTTTGAGTCATTCTGACTTTGAAGGCCGACGACCCCGTCGTGTCGAAGGGACGGGGTGGGGTTTCGCCCCATTGCGCACGGCGCGCGGCGCGTCTATAGTTCGAGGCCTCGACGACGGGTCTCCTGCCAGAATCAACCGGGTGACATTCTTACATGGCCAAGAATCCTTTCTCATGAATTCAGTCGCTTCATTGACCGGCGCTCATTTGCGCACCTACGCCGCTCTCTTCCAATCTCCGGCACCTGATCGCCTGGACTGGATTGCGATCGATGCCTTGTTGCGCGATCTCGCTGACGTGGAGCCAGAGCCCGAGGCCGGATTGAGGGTGACCCGCAATGGGCATAGCCTTTCGTTGCGGCTGCCGCGTGAGAGCGAGGCTGCAGGAAAGGAGGAGGTGATGGTGTTGCGCGACTTCCTTGATCGTTCGGAGGAGGCTCCTCCGCGAGGCAACGGACGCGAGCCCCACCTGATTGTCGTGATCGACCGCCACGAAGTGCGGCTTTTTCGCACGGAGGTCACCGGTGGCGTGCCTGAACAAATCCTGCCGCATGAGGCGAAGGACTATTTCCATCAAGCGCGCGATGCAGCGGACTTCACCAATGAAAAGGAGCAGCCCGCGACGACCGCCTTCTTCGCTCCGTTGGCGGGGGCTCTGAGCGTCGCCGGCCAGATCTTGATTTTTGGGACGAGCACGGGCGCCGGAAGCGAGATGGATCAGTTCATCACGTGGGTCGGCCAGAATCGTCCCGAACTGGCCCGACGGATCGTCGGCTCGGCCGTGGTGGAGAACAGCCAGCACCTGACGGATGCCCAATTGCTCGAAAAGGCGCGCGGTTGCTACGCGGCGGGAGCGAAAACCGGGGGGTGAGGCGGCCTAAGCCCTACGGGCTGCTAGCCACTGCGCGAGGGATCAGCGCGAGTCGCGCTTGGCTTGGGACCGTTTGTTGTGGGCCGATACGTGGCCTTGGACCCGCGTCGTG
>JBBQUU010000060.1:0-31357 GCA_038212175.1 Opitutales bacterium
GGGTGTAAGCGGGAATGCGCTCGCGGGTGATGCTGTTGAAGAGACGGGAGGTGTACCCGACGGCCGCGTTGAATTCCAAATGATGGGGAAGCTCGAGGTAGGAACGAAGATTGATCCGGTGTTCCGGACTGTCGCCTTCCTCCTCCCGTTCTGGGCGCAGGCGGATTTTGAAGAGAGAATAATCCGTCATGAGGCGCCACCGTCGCGTCGCCTGCCAGGTGACGGCGAGTTCGGCGCCACGGGATTCGCCGCTTCCATCGCTCGTAGTCACGGTCGGAATCAGCAGGTGGGGAAAAGGCGGGCCACTCACAAACTCCGCAGGACGCGACTCGTAGACGCTCAAGCGCTTGTACTCATTATGAAACAGCGCGAGATCGAGCGAGAGGTTCGGCGCCGGTTCAAGACGCCAGCCCACCTCGTAGGCGACGACCGTCTCAGAAAGGGCATCCGGGTTCGCAAAGAAAGAGACCAGTGCCGGCGGGGTAAACGGCGAGGTGTCAGCGAGCGCAGCGTTGACGCGGGCTTCGGTATCCAACCGCGTCGGGGTCCGCACGGCACGGGAGACACTCGACCAGAACGTCTGCTGCCTCGACGGTGTCCAGAGCAGTCGCACGGCCGGCTGGACTTCCCACCCCGTGTATTCGCCATGCTCAAACTTCGTGCCCACGATCAGGTTAAGGCGCTCGGGCGACAGGACGACTTCGTCCTGAAGAAACGCACTGGTCTGCTTGAGCGTCTTCTCTTCGGGGTTCCATTGAAGAAACGGAGTGGACCGAAGGACGTCCTCGCTTTGACGATAGCCAGCGCCCCAAACGATGTCGTGGCGCGCCCCTACTCCCACTCGATGCTGGATCTCCACATCGAAGGTGCGTCGCGTTTCGTCCGTGCCGTTGTTCTCATGATTGAAGGCGTCGTAGAAGGTCTGGACGCTCAGATCCGACGTCGCCGAGAACCGGCGATTCCAGCGCACGATCCCATGGTAGCCACTCCCTTCACTCTTGCGGGAGACTTTTCGAGCGAACGGACGCTCGAACGAAATGGTGTCGTACGCCGCGTTGAACTCTTGGCGGTAATATTCGCCCTGAAAGGTCAAAGTCTGATCGGGGGCGGCGGCTAAATCGTACCGAAATCCTGCCCGGGAGCTCTCCCAGTGGTCGATCGCCGTCGTGCCGGAGTCGTCCCAAATGTCCCGGTTAAAATGCCGTACAAACACGCGGTAGTGGCCCGAACGCCCCACCGTCCCGCCGTGACGTACTGAAACCGCGGGGCGATCGTCCGTTCCGACGGACGCGGAAACCAAAGTACCCTGGGTATCCTTTGCTCCTTTGGTGACAATGTTGACCACCCCGTTGACTGCATTGGAACCCCACAACGTCGCCCCGGGACCGCGGATGACCTCGATGCGTTCCAGATCCTCCAGCACCGTGTCCTGGCTATCCCAAAAAACGCCGCCGAAGGTGGGAGTGTAGAGGGTGCGCCCGTCCTGCAGCACGAGCAGCTTGTCGGACAACTGTGAATTAAAGCCACGCACACTGACGGCCCACTGGGTCGCGTTGATGCGCGCGACGTTCACGCCAGGAACCCAGCGCAGGGCTTCGGGAATGCTGCTGGTGCCGAGACGGCGAAGATCGTCATTCGTGACCACGGCCACCGCGGCGGGCGAAGAAAAGAGGCGCGTCTGCTTCTTGGCCACCGACGTCACCGACTCATTCATCAATTCCTCCAGGCTCAAATCGACGAAGGAGGAGGCGGCCGGTGCGGCAAGCGCGGGTGCCGCGAGGCAGGTGGCGAAGGCGAAGGCAAATACGCCCGCTCGCCTGAAGGAGCGGTGCAGCAGGCGTTGGGCGGACTTGACTGATGTGCTCATTGGGACGAACATTATGGGCGTGATTGCAAGGACGAGTATGCCTCGTCGGGGATGACGAACTGTCACGGTATCGTCACTTTTCGTAAAATCCGTAGCCTATCACCGAAAATGCGGCTCACAGCGCCCGCTCGGGTGTCGATGGGGTGGGCTTGACGAGGCCGTCCCTCCCCGCACCCTGCCGGAGCGGCGAGCGCCCGTCCCCCTTTTCCCGCCCCCGCACCTGCATGAAACCCCGCATTCTGGTGATCGAAGATGATCGCACCATGATGGAGGCCATACACTTGAGTCTGGCCGAACAAGGCTATCGGGTCATTGAAGCGCACGACGGCGCCGAAGGCCTGTCCCTCGCTTTAACCCAGAAACCCGACCTCCTCGTGCTCGACGTGGTCCTGCCTGGTCTCTCCGGCTTCGAGCTCTGCCGGGAGCTGCGGCGGCTGAACTTCCCGGCACCCATCCTCATGCTCACCGGCCTCGCCCAGGTGGACGACCGGGTGAAGGGTCTTAACGCGGGCGCGGACGACTATCTGCCCAAGCCCTTTTCGCTGAGCGAATTCTATGCGCGGGTCCAAGCGCTGCTCCGGCGTTCTGAACGCGATCATCAACACACGCTTGTACTCGCCCTAGGGGACGTGCGCGTGGACCTCGCCCAACACACCGCGACGAAGGACGGCAAGCCATTGAGCCTGACGAAAACGGAGTTCTCCCTGCTCGACCTGCTCGGTCAGCGGGCCGGTCAAGTGGTCTCGCGCCAGACGATGCTCGATGTCGTCTGGGGCTACACGCGTTTCCCCAGTACGCGCACGGTGGATACCCATATTTGGCGGCTGCGGAAAAAGTTGGGTGACGGGGGAGATCAGCCCCGCTGGATCCAGCATGTGCACGGACAGGGGTATTGCCTCACACCCGACGGGCACGAAGTCCCGGACCAGGCGGGGAAATGAACCCAGCACGGGCGGCGCCATTGAAACTCGGGGAAATGTGACCCCTTCGTGACATATCGGCCGCTTGTTTCTGGCAGGGTGTACGCATGCAAAACCTGCACCCTTTTCTGCTGGACCACGCCACCAAACGCCGCCGTTCCGCCGCCCGTTCGCGGCGTGACCAACGCCTCGAAGCCGCCGCTTCGCTCGCCGGGGGACTCGCCCACGATTTGAGCAAGGTGGTCACCCCCATGCTGCTCGCCGCCGAACTTGCACAACGGGCCCAGGGGTCGCGTCCGCCAGCGCCGTTGCTCGACATCCTCTACAACGGAACGTCCCGCGCCGCAGCCATGGCCCGCCGAATGCACGCCCTTACGGGCGGCGAGGGAGGGAAATTCTCGACCGTCAACGTGCGAAATCTCCTTGCGGACATCGCCGCGACCATGCGCACGTTGCACCACGATCGCATCACCGTTCGCACTCGCGTCTCGAAGGCCCTGCCCGAAGTGATCGGAAACTTTACCCGGCTGCGGCAGGCGCTTCTCAATGTATGCGAAAACGCCTGTGAAGCGATGCCCGGCGGCGGCACGCTCTCCCTGCTCGCCTGCCCGTCCACCAAAGGCGAGGCGGGCCTGCCCGCCTGCTCCTGCGCCGAGGCGGGAGCGCTCGTTCGTATCTCGGTTTTGGATACCGGACGGGGCATGACGCCCGAGCTGGCTGACCGCGCCTTCGATCCGTTTTTCACCACGAAGTCGACCGGCAAGGCCACGGGCCTGGGACTGCCCACCGCCTACAGCATCGTGAAAGCCCACGGGGGCCTGATCGACTTCGACAGCACGCCGGGCAAGGGCACGTGCGTGCACATCCATCTGCCGGCCCGTTCCAAGACCGATTCCGTGCGCCGTCCGGCAAAATAAAAGTAAACCCGGCCACGCAGCGGCAACCAGCCCCGCGCGTGGCCGGTTAAATTTCACGGTGAGGCGTCCCTTGCGGCGCCGGACGCCGGCAACCGACACCTCCCTCCGGGGCTGTGCGATTCAGATCGTGTCCTTCAACCGATCAAACGCCTTCTCCGCCGCCGCAGAGGCCCGGGCAAACGCCGCGTCGTCGAGCCCGAAGCCCGCGAGATGCGACGCGCAATACGTCCAGTAGGACGCTTCGCCCGGCAGCGACCGATAGGCTGACGACGCAATCACGCCCGCCGCATTCAGCAGGCCGGCAAGCGGAGTTGGCTTCGTGCCCGACCCCAACAAGTAGTGGTCGCGCACACCCGTCACGACGTCTTCGGGAAACCGCCACTCTGCCAGGATCACCGCTGCAACCTCGGGATTGCTCAACGCCACGACGCGGCCTTCCCACGCGGCATAGCCTTCACCGGACTCAACGACGTACTTCACGCCTCCGCCCGCGCCTTCGCGCATCAGGCGATCGAGCACGATCATGCCCACGCCGCGCATCAGGCCCGCCGCGTACGCCACGCGAGCGTCGATTTCGGTCTCCTTGGCCAGCGCCTCGGCCGCGAGCGCGTGGTAGAGCGCGTTCGCACGAAACACCTCCGCTTCGACGCCATAGCTGACGAGCGCCCGGTCGGCGAGCCGCGAGGTCGTCGCAAGGCCCACCAGCCGGAATATTTCGCCAAATCCCACCCGGTTCACCGCTTCCTCGACCGAGGCGAGGGCATTGCCACCAAAGGCCGCACTGTTGCCGATGCGAATGACACGCGCGGCCAACGCCGCATCGCGGCGGAGCAGATCGCTCACTTGCTCGAGATCCGTATTCGGATCCTGCAGCAGTTCGCCCAATTCAGATAATACCTGGGGCGCGGCGGGCAGGCCTCGGGCGACCGTCAAAATACGCTCACGGGTAAGGACAGGTGCGACGGAGGGAATCGGCATGCGAAGTTGATCGTCACCGGACGCGCACACTTGACCCGCGCGCGCTCAAAAAATGCATCCCATCGCACCTTTTTGCGCTTTGTCCATTTAATCTAAAGCGCCCCCGCGCCGATAACCTTGCCAAGCCCATTTCCCCCATGCCCTTTCACGCTTCATCTCCACCCCCGCCGCCCTCACACCACTCCACGCTCGTCGTCCCCCATCATGACGTGCAATGGGCCCGCCCCATCTTTCGCGCGCCCAGCCTTCCGACCCAGCCGCAATTGTATCGCGAAATCCCCTTCACGGTGTTGCGCCTCAAGCGCCCGGCACGAGGCTCGGCCTAGCCTTGCCGCGGTCCGGCTGCAGTTTCCCCTTTCTTCCCGCATCGGGGCGAGACAACGTGCTGTTACGCACGTGATCGCACCCGTAAACCTGCAACTCATCGGAACCGAAGTCGCCATCGCCTGGAGCGACGGGGCTGAAACTTACATCGCCGCCGAGAAACTGCGCGCCGCTTCGCCGAGTGCGGAGAATCAAGGCGAGCGGGATATCTTCGGGCAAAAGTACGGCGGCGACGGCCCCAAAACCTTCCCCGGCGTTCACGTCACCGGCTGGGAACAGGTCGGCAACTACGCCATCCGATTCGATTTCAGCGACGGCCACCGCACGGGGTTGTATAGCTATGAGTACCTGCGGCGGTTGGTATAGCTACCGTTACCTGCGGGGGTTGTAGCCGCGACCGTGCCGGGCGCGCGCCGAATCCTCTCCTGCGCCCGTACCTCTTAGAATTTGAGGGGCACGAGCTCACCCTGCCACGGCCATTGTTCTGGCGTCGGACATAGGCCTGCGCGCACCGGGTTGTTGCGAACGTAGTCCCACTTTTCCGAATAGCTTTCCTGACGACGCACGACGTGATCGAAAAACCCCGATTGCCAATACGGTGCCTCCATTTTTTCCGCAGCGAGGGTCTGGCCAACCGCACGCTTGAGCCCACCGACCCAGCGCTGGAGCTGGGGACCAACGTTGGGCAGGCAAACAAAGAGATGAAAATGGTCAGGCATAACCACATATCGTCCAACGGCTACGCCATGTTCCTCAAGAGTGCAATTCGGGGCGGACGGCGCGGAAAGGGATGGGGATTGGACATAGCGAAGCAGGAGGTGAAGGATCACTTAGTGCAGTATAATTACAATTCATACTGTCTGGGCTGTCTGCGGCACGGGCGACACGCCCGTGTCTACACCTTGCCTCCCCTTCAGCCGACCGTCATTCCTCCGCCTCCACCATGTCGTTTCCTGAACGCACCACCACGGCCGAGATCGAACTCGGCGGCACCCTTCGTCCGAAATTTGGCTCCGATGGCCTCATTCCCTGCATCACCCAGGACGCCTCCTCGGGCGAAGTGCTCATGTTCGCCTTCATGAACGCCGAATCCCTCGAACATACCCTCAAGACCGGCAAGGCCACCTATTGGAGCCGCTCGCGCAAGAAGCTGTGGGTCAAGGGCGAGGAGTCGGGCAACACCCAGCTCATGCGCGAACTGCGCACCGACTGCGACCAGGACGTGCTGCTGCTCAAGGTCGAACAGACGGGACCGGCCAACGCGTCGTGCCACAATGGATACAAATCCTGCTTCTATCGGAGGCTCGCCTCAACCGATGACCCGTCCTTCAAGCTGGAATTCACCGCTCAGCCGCTCTTCGACCCCGCCTTGGTCTATAAAAAGAAGTAACGGCCCCGGCACGGCGCGCTTGCCCGCGCCGACGTCGGCCCCTTAGTCATCCTGCGCTCCATGTCCTCCCTCATCTTCACCATTGCCAACCAGAAGGGTGGCGTCGGCAAGACCACCACCGCCGTCAACCTCGCCGCCGCCCTGGCCGACAAGAAGATCCACACCCTCTTGATCGATCTCGACCCGCAGGCCAATGCCACCAGCGCGATCGGCGTCGAGAAGCAGGAGGGCCGCAGCCTCTACGGCCCGCTGCGTGGTGAAGGCTCGGCCTTGGAAATGATCGTGCCCACCTCCATCGAGCATCTCGCCCTCATCCCGAGCGAAGAGGACCTCGCCGCCGCAGAAATCGAGATCGCCCAGTCGGAAAACTACCTCGCCAAGCTGCGCACCGTGCTGGAACCGGTGAAGGCGGCCAATGGCTTCCGCGTCATCATCATCGATTGCCCTCCCTCCATGGGCATGCTCTCGATGAACAGCCTCGCCGCCGCCGACTACCTGCTCATCGCCCTGCAGTGCGAGTACATGGCCCTCGAAGGCCTTGGCCAGATCCTCCGCAACGTCGAACGTATCAAAAGCGCCGGCCTCAACAACGGACTCGAACTGGGCGGCGTGGTCATGACCATGTTCGACATCCGCACCAACCTCTCCCGTCAGGTCGTCGACGAGGTGAAGAAGCATCTGACCGACAAAATTTTCAACACCGTCATCCCTCGAACCGTGCGCCTCAGCGAAGCCCCGAGCTTCGGCAAAACCATCTTCGCCTACGATCCCACATCCCCCGGCTCCACCGCATACAAAAACCTCGCGAAGGAAGTCATCGCCCGCTTCGGGCTCAAGTCCGACGGCAAGGCCTGAACGCCCATGACCGCGGTTTCATCGAACGATCCGCGCGGCGTCCTCGTTCGCGGTTAACCGATGATCAACGCACTCGCCAAGTACCGGCACGCGTTCCTGATCGGCCTTCAGAGCAATCTGGTCTATCGGTGGACCTTCGGTATCCGCGCCTTCTTCTCGCTCTTTCACCTCGTCTTCGTCTTCATCCTCTGGGGCGCCGCGTACCGGGGCCAGACGGAGATTGGCGGTTTCTCGCTCGGCGAAACGCTGACGTACTTCGTGGTGCTGATGATCATGCAGTTCTTCATCGGCGCCTTCAACGAAGACTACCAGATCAGCGAGGAGATTCGCAACGGCCTGATCAACCAGTTCCTCCTGAAGCCGATCAACTACTTCGGCTACCGTTTCAGCATCTTCGGCGCCGCCCGTCTGGTCTCCGGCCTGCTCGCGCTGCTGCCGTTGCTCGTCGCCCTGCCCTTGCTCCATCAATACCTCGTATTCCCCTCGGACCCGTGGCGCCTCGCCCTCGGCATCCCGGCCGCCGTCCTCGCGGCCTTGATTCAGTTCACGATCGCCTATTGTTTCGGCCTGCTGACGTTCTGGTTTCTCGAGATCCAATCGTTCGTCATCCTCTCTCTCGCCATCGAAACCGTGCTGGGCGGACAAGTCTTCCCGCTGGACCTCATGCCGGCATGGTTCTTCCGCATTTCGCAGTTCCTGCCCTACTACTACCAAATGTATTTCCCCGCGGCGATCTTCACCGGCCGGCTCGACCACGCCCAGGCCACCGAGGGTCTCTTCATCCAGGCGATCTGGGTCGTTCTCCTGTTCGGGCTTGCCCACCTGCTCTGGACGCGCGGATTGCGGCGGCACACCGCGGTTGGGGGATAACAGCCGCGCCCCAGGGCGCGGCAAATCTCAAACTCCAAAGGTCCAAACGCCAAAGAAAGACGAGCAGGCAGAAAGACCAAAGCAGGCCATTTTGAAGGTGTCGCTGCACAGCTTTCAGTCAGCTACGTCCCTTCCAGCCAGCAATCCGTGTGACCCAAACCCTTCGACGAAGCGCAGGCCATCCGTCATTCAAGTTTGCCTCTTGAGATTTCTTTGGCGTTTGGACCTTTGGCATTTGAGATTTCCCCTTCATGAAGTTCCTCAGTTACCTCCGCATCTGGCTCGCCTGCGCGCGCTACTCCGTCGTGCGGACGATGATGTTTCGCTTCGACTTCATCATGTGGTCGCTGGTCGAGCTTTTCTGGATGGCGGTCAATCTCCTGCTCGTCGCCGTCATCTACTCGCACACCGATTCGATCGCCGGCTGGAACCAGTACGAAATGCTGCTGCTCGTGGGTTCCTCGATGCTCGTGCAGCGGTTCATCATGGGCTTTTTCTGGAGTAATCTTTTCGAACTCGCCCGCAACATCCGCAGCGGGCACTTCGACTTCTTCCTCGCGCAGCCAGGCAACCCGCTGTTCATGGTTTCGACCCGCAAGCTCGACCTCGACGGCCTGGCCAACGCGGCGGTGGCGATCGGCGTGATCGTCTACGCTGTCCGCCAACTCGGCCTCGACCCGTCACTCGGCGACATGGCGGCTTATGGGTTGATGATATTTTGCGGCATCCTGATTCACTACGGAGCACTGCTTTTCATTGTGTCGCTCACCTTCTGGCTCGGTGCGAGCCAGGGAATCGAGGGCAGCTACTTCACCCTGATGGAGTTTTCGCGCCTGCCGCGGGAAGCCTTTCGCGGCGTCACGAGCCTCCTCTTCGTCTGGGCCCTGCCCGCCGTCGTCGTGAGCAACGTTCCCTCGCGCGCACTCATTTACGGTTTTGAACCGGCCCATGCCCTGTGGCTGCTCGCCGCGACCGTGGTGTGGCTGGGGATTGGAATCTTCGTCTTCAACCGCGGCCTGCGCCGCTACGCGAGCGCGTCGTCATAGCCGCGGCGGTGCTGCGGCAAATCACAAACGCCAAACGTCCAAACGCCAAAGAAACACGAAGTGGCAGAGAAGAGATAAGACAACCCGGTTCAAAGCGGCGCCGCAGGTAAGAGGTGCCCGCCCGCTGACCGACGCAGAGGAAACGGCACGTAATAACCGGGTCGTTGCCATCGCCAAAAACCCCTGTGGCCAGATCCGAACTTTCCCACGGAGGGTAGGCCCGCCCACCGGCCCCCTCCCTTTTGGACTTGAGATTTCTTTGGCCTTTGGACGTTTGGCGTTTGAGATTTCCTTCCTCCGATGCCTCCCGACTCCTCCGCGCTCGAACAACGCCTTGGATACACGTTCCGCGATCAGGCTCTGCTCGCTCGCGCACTGACCCACCCGTCTTACCTCCAATCGAATCCCGAGGCGGGCGAGAGTAATCAGCGGTTGGAGTTCCTGGGCGACGCCGTGCTCCAGCTGGTCCTGACCGCCGAGTTGTTTGCGGTTTACCCGCAGGACCGCGAAGGCGCACTGAGCAAGCGCCGCGCCGCGATGACCAAGGGCGACTACTTGTCACGGCTCGCCCGCAACCTCGGGCTCGACGCGTGCTTGCGCCTAAGTCCAAGCGAGGAACAGACCGGAGGACGCGACCGGCCGTCCGCGCTCGAAGACGCCTTCGAGGCCCTCATTGGCGCCCTCTTCCTGGACAGCGATCTTCCAACGGTGAGGCGGGTCTTGCTCAGTTTGTACGGACCCCTTGTTGAACGCGTGGAAGAGGTCGTGGAAACAGAAAACCCCAAGGGACGGCTGCAGGAGTTGATTCAGCCCGACCATGGCAATTCCGCACTTCGCTACGTCACCCAACATGTGAGCGGAGAGGACCACGCGCGCGAATACGAGGCGAAGGTTTATCTGCACGAGGAACTCTTGGGCGCCGGCCGCGGTCCATCGAAGAAGACCGCCGAAGAAGCCGCCGCCCGCGCAGCGCTCGACGCCCGTCGGACATTTTGAGCCAAGGAGGGAGCGGCGGCACTCTTGCCGCCGGTGGCCTAGCGCAGGCCATCTGGCACCCGAACCGGCGGCAGGACCTCCAGAGGCGGCAGAAGCGCCGCCGCTCCCATTTGCAACGTTCCTCTTTGCCCCCGGGGAAATTCGTGGTTTTGTGGCCATTCCGCCATTCATGTCTCTCGATTCCCTCACGCTCCGCCGCCTCCGTCTTACGGGCGTGTGTCCGCCCGCGCGAGGGGCCGTGCTGGCCGGGCTGATACGGAAGGACACCGCGCCGGTGTGGCTCGTGGTCACGGAAGACCTCAAGTCTGCGGAACACCTCGCAGAGGACGTCGCGTTCTTTGACGACGCCGGCACGCCCGCCGATATCGCCGAGGTCCTGGTCCTGCCGGAATCGATGCCCGACCATCGCGACATGAGGGAGGCCTTTGCCGCATCCGCCGATCGCACCACCGTACTCAGCCGGTTGCGCGCCCTCCGTGCGAACGACCCACGCCCGTTTGTCGTCGTGACCACGCCCGCCGCGTTGATGCAGCCGGTGCCCGGCGTCCAGGAATTCGCCTCCCACGAATTCACGCTCGAGAAAGGACAACATCACCCCTTTCACGGCCTGCTGACCCGACTTCAAGAACTCGATTACGATTCTGAAACGGTCTGCGAGGCACCGGGGCATTACGCCGTGAGGGGTGGCATCATCGATGTCTACCCGATCACCGCCAACCAGCCTTACCGTCTCGACTTCTTCGGCGACGACCTGGAGGAAATCCGTGCTTTCGATCCGGTCACGCAGCGCTCGGGCGAATCGGCCGCGTCCATCACCCTGGCGGCTTCACCACGCCTGCGTCTCGCGCCTTCGCTCACCGGCCTCGCGGCCTATCTGCCGAAGGGCACCCGTCTCGTGCTGGTCGAACCGGCCGCCCTTGACCCGGCCTTCTCCGACCTCGCCCAGGCCAGTGATTTGCCCTCCGCCGGGCTCCCAGCCCTGCTCGCACGTTGCGATGCCTTGGTGGGAGTGAGCGACCTCGACGAAGCCGCCGCGCTCTTCGAAAACATCCCGGTGGAAGAGCACACGCTCGATTCTGAAAGCCTGGTGCACCATCGCAGCTATCCTGACGACCGCCTCGTCGCGCAGGATCGTCTCCACGCCGAGGAGGAGGCGCGCGAACGCTTCCTCACCCAGGCGGCCGCCTGGCGCGACGCGGGACAACGCGTGATCTTTGTTGTCTCCAAGGAAGGCGAGGAGCAACGCGTGCGCGAGATCCTCGCCGAATTGAAGGGCTGGAAGAAACCGCCGCCGGTCTTCCTTCGTGGCTCCCTCAACGAAGGTTTCCGTCTTTCGTTTCGCGAGGGCGCCCCGGCCACCGGCCTGCCTCGCCGGCTGGGCGACAGGCCGGGAGCGGGAATCGTGGTCGTGACTGAAACCGAGATCTTCGGACGTCGCCGTGCGCGCCGCCCGCTGACCGGCCGTCGCGCCCTCGCCCAACGCGCACAAATCGATCATCTGCTCGACTTCTCCGAACTGGTCGAGGGCGACTTCGTCGTGCACCTCCAGCACGGCATCGCGTTGTACCGTGGTCTCAAGAAGCTGGATACACGCGAGGGGCTCCGCGAGGTGATTTCGCTGGAGTTCGACGACCACGTGACGCTGCACGTGCCGTTGCAGGAGTCGCACCTCATCAGCCGCTACGTCGGCCTGAGCAAGACCCGCCCCCAGCTTGGTCGCATTGGCTCCGGTCGTTGGGAAAAGACCCGTCAGGCCGCCGAACGCGCCACGCTTGATCTCGCGGCCGAGCTTCTGCGCATCCAAGCCTCCCGCGACGCCCAGCCCGGGCATGCCTTTCCGCCCGACAACGACTGGCAACGCGAGTTTGAGGCCTCTTTTGCCTTCACCGAAACGCCCGACCAGCTTCGCGCCATCCGCGAAACCAAGGCGGACCTCGAACGCGAACGTCCGATGGACCGGCTCATCTGTGGCGATGTCGGATTCGGAAAGACCGAGGTCGCCATCCGCGCCGCCTTCAAGGCCGTGCAAGGTGGCCGCCAGGTGGCGGTGCTCGTGCCGACAACCGTGCTCGCCCAGCAACACCTCAATACGTTCCGTGAACGCATGGCCGGTTACCCTATTGCCGTGGAGATGGTCAGCCGGTTCCGCACGAAGGCGGAGATCGGACAGATCCTCGCGGCCACGGCCGCCGGCCAGGTGGACATTCTCATCGGAACGCACCGCATATTGCAGGCCGACGTGAAGTTCAAAGAGCTCGGCCTCGTCGTCATCGATGAAGAGCAGCGTTTCGGCGTGAAGCACAAGGAGCGCTTCAAAACCCTGCGGTCGACCGTCGACGTGCTTTCGATGAGCGCCACGCCGATTCCTCGCACGCTCTACATGGCCATGACGGGCGCGCGCGACATGAGCGTGATCGAGACCGCGCCCGTGAATCGGCACCCCATCCAGACCATCGTCAAAACCTACGACGAGAAGATCGTGGTCGACGCCGTGCGGCACGAGCTGCGGCGCGGCGGGCAGGTGTTTTATCTGCACAATCGCGTCCTGACCATCGAGGCCGTCGCGCAGCGCCTGCGTGAGTTGCTGCCCGATGTCGTCATCGGCGTCGGACACGGTCAGATGGAAGAGCGCGAGCTCGAACGCACGATGACCGACTTCGTGGCCGGCACGTATCAAATGCTGGTCTGCACCACGATCATTGAGAGCGGACTCGATATCCCCAACTGCAACACAATCATCATCGAGGGGGCGGATCGCTTTGGCCTGTCGCAGCTCTACCAGCTGAGAGGGCGCGTCGGTCGCTTCAAGCATCAGGCATACGCCTACCTGTTGCTGCATCGGCATACCCGGCTCGTGGAGCTGGCCCGCGAGCGCCTGAATGCCATGCGCACGCACAACCAGCTCGGAGCCGGCTTCCGCATCGCGATGCGCGACCTTGAGCTGCGGGGTGCGGGAAATCTGCTCGGCGCGCAGCAAAGCGGCCACATCGTGGGCGTCGGCTTCGAACTGTACTGCCAGCTCTTGCGCCAATCGGTGGCGCGGCTGCGCGGCGAAAAAATCGCCGCGTATGTACGCGCAAGCGTGAAGCTGGATTTCGTGTTCGTCGGCGAGTCGGCCGCTGCCGAGGAAAACCGCCGCCGCTATGCGGATTCCTACACGACCGTGCGAGACGCCGAACATGAGGCCAGCGGAGCGGTGGACGTCGCTTCGATCCAAGCCCGACTGCCGTCAGCCTACATCGGCGAAACCCGCCTGCGGATCGACGTTTACCGCCGCCTCGCCATGGCCGAGAGCCCGGCGAAATTGAAGGAAATCGAAAGCGAATTGCGCGACCGCTTCGGCAAGTTCGGCGACGAGGTCCGCGCGCTCCTCCTGGTCACTGAAATCCGGGTTCGCGCGGAACAGAAGGGCATCGTCGGCGTCGAAACGAGATCGACCCGTTTGCAGTGTCTGCGCAACAGCGGGAAACCCGACGATTTCGTGATGATGGGAAACCGCTTTCCAAGGTTGACCGCCCCCAAGCCCCTCCTACGGTTAAAGGAGATTCTTTCGTTCCTCCACAACCTGCCGTCTCCTTAAGCCTCTGGCGTCCCATGTCTGTTCGTTTCTCCTCCCTCTTTTCGACGCGATGCTTCCTCCTTGCGGCCGGCCTCGGTGCCACCTTGGGCCTGCCGCTGGCTGCAGCCTCCGACGACACCCTCGATCTTCGGTTTGCCAATGGCATCGCAGCCATCGTCGAGAACAAAGTCATTACGATCGACGACATCCGTCGCGAGATTGGGCCCTATATACCCCAGATTCAAAAGGAAGCCCGCAACCAGCAGGAATTCGAACAGCGCCTTGAGGCGATGCAGGACTCGGCAATTCAAAATCTGATCGATAAGGTTTTGATTGTGAAGGAATTCTACAAGACAAAAGAAGGTGCGGAGATGAAGCGCATCCCCGCCAGCTACGTCGACAACGCCGTGGCCGAGAACCTCATCTCAGACTTCGAAGGCGACCGCTCCAAATTTTACGCCTACCTGCGCAGCCGCGGCATGACGCTTCGCGATTACCGCGTCGAGGTGGAGGAAGAGATCATCTACAGTTACATGCGTTCGCAGCAACGCCGCTCGCTGAGCATCATCAGCCCGGTGAAGGTCGAGCAGTACTACAACGAAAACAAGGACCGCTTCTACCAAGAGGATGAAGCCTACATGCGCATGATGCAGTTCACCCGCGCTCCGGGAGAAACCGACGACCAGGTGCGCACCCGTGCTGATGCCGCCCTTGCACGGTTGAAATCGGGAGAAGCCTTTGACTTGGTCGCGCGCGAGGTCTCGCAAGACGCGCGCCGCACGCGCGGCGGCGACTGGGGCTGGCAGCAGCGTTCGAACCTTAAGAAGGAATTCAGCGAAGCCTTGTTCATGCTCGAAAAGGGCCAGACCACCGACCCCATCATACTGCCTGAGGGCGCCTATTTGCTTCACGCTGAGGACCGCCGCCATGCCGGCATCCAGCCTATCGATCAGGCCCGTGAACAGATCGAGCGCATCCTGCTGCAAAACATGTCACGCTCCGCAGAAGAACGCTGGCTCGAGCGTCTTCGCCGCAATGGTTACGTGAAGCTCTACTGAGCCCTCCAACGCTTCACCGCCCGGTCCGTAACGACCGGGCTTTTTTGTGCGCTCAAGGCGGGCACGTTGACCTCTGCTCACTCTGGCGCCACCGTGTTCCCATGACGCTGCTCGAATAGCTCGAAGCGCTGAGCTACTTGGTCACGATCATCGGTCTGACGTTCGCAATCTGGATCTTCGTGGCCGAGCGGCGCGATTTTCGAACGGGCTTACATCCTCGTCTACGAGGACCGGATGAGCCGGCAAATCGCACGACTTTGGAGCACGCGGGAAGGGGTGTCCATTTCCCCCCTTGCCCCTGCGGGCCGAAACCGCTCAGCTCGCAGCATGAGCCCCACCCTGCGCTTGGTTGCCTGCCTGTTTGCTCTCTGCTTCATTTCCAGCGCCCGCGCGCATGAGGTCGTCGCCCGCGATATGTTCAAAGCGGCCACCGAGCTTCTCGACGCGCTATCGACGGAGCAACGGGCCAAGGCCGTCTTCGCCCTCGACGATGCCGAGCGAGAGAACTGGCACTTCGTGCCAATCGCGCGGCAAGGCCTCCCGTTCAAAGAAATGTCGACCGCGCAAAAGGCGCTCGCGCTCGCGTTTCTTCGTACTGGCCTGAGCCACGCAGGATACCGCCGGGCGGAGGACACCATCTCCCTGGAGCTCGTATTGAAGGAACTTGAAGGCGGCGCCGCGCGCCGGGATCCCACCCTCTATTATGTGACCCTCTTTGGCAGCCCGTCCGAGAGCAAGTCGTGGGGCTGGCGCTTCGAGGGTCATCATCTCTCGTTCAATTTCACCGTCGTGGACGGTCATCATGTCGCCTTTGCTCCCTCCTTCATCGGCAGCAACCCGGCCGAAGTGCCCAGCGGCCCGCGCAAAGGCGAACGCGTGCTTGCCGAAGAGGACGACCTTGGACGCGCCTTCATGAAATCGCTCACCGTCGCGCAGCAGAAGATCGCGATCTTCAGCGACAAAGCGCCCGCGGAAATTTTCACCACCAACAAGAAGCAAGTGAGTCCCCTCTCCCCTTCGGGCCTTACCTTCAACGACCTCACTCCTCCGCAACGCGATGACCTCATCGCTCTGATCAAGCTCTACATCGGTCGCTGGCGCCCCGAACTCGCCAGCGAAACCTTCGATAAGATAACGACCGCCGGACTCGACACGTTGACCTTTGCCTGGGCCGGCGGACTGGAACGCGGCGATGGCAATTACTACCGGATTCAGGGGCCGACCTTTCTGATCGAGTTCGACAACGTCCAGAACCGCGCAAACCACATCCACACGACGTTCCGCGATTTCGAAGGCGATTTTGGACGCGATCTGCTGCGCGAGCATTACCAACAGCACAAACACTGAGGCGACGCCCTCTCGCTCCCCAGCCCGAGGCGACCCTACGGCTCAACGGGAAATCACAAACGCCAAAGGTCCAAATCACACAAAGGACCGAAGCGCATCAGACGCGGGATGCTACGCGCTGCCGTTTGTGATTTCCGGCTTCTCCGGACTCACATCGCGCCGCCCGGTGCGAGACCCCGCTCGCTCCCGGCTGCAAACTCCAAGACTCGGCGAATCTCCTCGCTTGAGGCCTGCGCATGCAGACCAAGCTTCTCCAAGGCTTGGGTGCGATTCAGCCCCTCGCGAAACAAGACGCGATGGATCTGCTTCACGCGATCAAGTTGCTCGGGTGCGAATCCCTTTCGCTCCAGCCCCACCTTGTTGATGGCCCGGATGACGGCCGGTTGACCATCCGCGATAAAGAACGGGGCAATATCCTGCACCACCTTCGCGTAGGCGCTGATCATTGCATACGCTCCGATCCGACAAAACTGATGAATGCCGGCGACGCCGCCGATCGTCACGTGGTCCTCAATGACCACATGACCAGCGATCATCACCGAATTGCTCGTCACGATGTGGCTGCCCAGCCGGCAATCGTGCGCCACGTGGCTGTAGGCAAGAATCGCGTTGTCGTCGCCGATGACCGTGAACTCTCCGTCATTGGTCGCGGCGTGGACACTCACGTACTCGCGAAACACATTGCGATCGCCGATGCGCACACCGGGCTCGCCACCGCGAAACTTGAGGTCCTGGGTCTTCGCTCCGATGCTGGCGTAAGGGAAAACTTCGCACTGCGCGCCGAGCACGGTGTTGCCCTCGACGGAGGCGTGATGATGAATGCGGCTGCCCGCGCCGACCCGGACTTTGCCGCCGAGGTAGACGAAGGGACCGACGTCCACCCCGTCACCCAGCTCCACCGTGGGTTCGACGATCGCAGTGGGATGTATGCGCGAGGGCATGACTACTGGTCGCCCTCCTCGACCAAGGCGAACATCAACTCGGCCGACGACACCACCTGCCCGTCCACCGTGCAATTGCACTCCGCGGCGGCCAGCTTCGCCCCGCGCATTTTCGTGATGCGCGCATTGATGATGATCTGGTCGCCCGGCCGCACCGGTTTGCGAAACTTAACCTTGTCCGCGCTCATGAAGAACGCCGTCTTCCCGTCATTACTCGTTCGGCGCAACATGATGATGCCGGCCGCCTGTGCCATCGCCTCGAGTTGCAGCACACCCGGCATCACGGGATTCGTCGGGAAATGGCCCATGAAGTACGGCTCGTTGATGGTGACGTTCTTGATCGCCACCAACTCGTCCTCGCCGATGAACTCGACCACGCGATCGATCATCACGAACGGGTAACGGTGCGGAATCGTGTCGAGGATGCGCTGGATATCGAGCGAGGTTTCAGTCGCAAGGACCATGGAGGGACGGGGCTTCTTCTTCGGCCCCTTGCGCTTCTCCTCCAGCTTGGCGTGCAGCGCCTTCGTCAGCTCGGCATTGATGGCGTGGCCCGGCCGCGTCGCGATGAGGTGCGCCTTCAGCGGCACGCCCAGGAGCACGATGTCGCCGACAATATCCAGAATCTTGTGACGCACGAACTCGTCTTTGAAGCGCAACGGCTCCTTTGAGATGATCTTGTCGCCCTTGATGACGACGGCGCAATCGAGCGAGCCTCCCTTGATCTTGCCCAGCTTGATGAGTTCCTCGATGTCCTCGTAGATCGCAAAGGTGCGCGCCGCCGCCACCTGCGTCATGTAGTTGTCGGGATCGATCGTCAGCGAGAGGTGCTGCGTGTGGATGCCGCGATCATCCGCCGATGTGCAGGAGATCTTCAGCGCGTCGCATGGCAGCGCAATGATCGTCGAGTTGCCGCGTGTCACCGACACCGCTTCCTCCAGCACGAAGTACTCGCGATCCTTCTCCTGCTCGAGCGGCTCGCCTTGGAGAATGAGGTTAACGAAGGGCTTGGCGGAGCCATCCATGATCGGCGGCTCCGAGGCGTTCATCTCGATGACGACGTTGTCGATCCCGCAGCCGTGCAAAGCGCTCAACACGTGCTCGACGGTGTGAATCTTGGCGTGTCCCGATTGGATCGTGGTTGCGCGAACGAGATCCGTGACCAGATCGATGGTTGGCTTGATCTCGGGCTGACCGGCAAGATCGACGCGCTTGAAAATAATGCCGTGATTGGCCGGCGCCGGCTTCATCGTCAGCGTTACCGTTTCGCCGGTGTGCAGCGCCTGTCCTTCAATGGAGACCTCGCGCGCGAGGGTGCGTTGTTTCATGGGATTCGTGGCGGAGTGTCGGCATGGAGCCGGCAAGGGCAAGTCCCGAGATGGCAGCAGCCTGGCTCGTATCCACTGCATTCGTCCGGACGAGAGGGGCGCGAGTCCTTGACACCGGCGAAGGCCGGACGTTATTCCAACCCCCTTTCGCAATTCCGAAACCCGTCCATCGACATGCCTTCCGCTAACGACATCCGCAAGGGACAAGTGATCAAATTCAACGGCGAGCCCCATCTCGTCATGGAGACCCAGCATCGCACGCCGGGCAACCTGCGCGCCTTCGTGCAGGTAAAGATGCGCAATCTGCGTTACGGAAAATCCCTCGATCAACGCTTCGCCTCCACCGAGTCGATGGAAGTGCTGCCGACGGAAAAGAGGACCTTGGAATTCAGTTACGCCGACCGCGATTCATTTGCGTTCATGGATCCGGAAACCTTCGAGACGATCGAACTGCCCGCCTCCCTGATCGGAGACTCCAAAAATTTCCTGACCGCCAATGGCAAAGTCGATGTGCTCTTCGTCGACGAAAAGCCTCTGACCGTAGAGCTCCCGTCGGCCGTCAATCTCAAGGTCGTGGAGTCGGCCGATGGCATCAAGGGCGACACGGCCAGCAACGTGCAGAAGCCGGCGATCCTCGAAACCGGACTCGTTGTGCAGGTGCCTCTCTTCATCAAGGAAGGCGAAATGATCCGCATCAGCACCGCGGACGCCAGCTACCTCGGCCGCGTCTGACGCATCCCATTTCCTCTGGTCGGGCCCGCGGCAGAAAGCCGCGGGCTTTTTTATGCCTGGAGCCACGAGGGCTGCAAAGCGAGGTCGGCCACCTTTACCGCGGGGAAGGTCGTCGTGCCTGGAACCTCAACCGGTAGTTGTCGATTAACTACTGCAAGGCCGCGACCGCGCTCAGGTACCGATGCTGCGCCTCCACGGGACTACTCGCCGAACAATCGAGGTCGTGGAGCAAACCGTCCTGCAGGCCATAGATCCAGCCATGCACCCTCAGTTCCTGTCCGCGGGCCCAGGCGTCCTGCGCGACGGTCGTACGCGTGACGTTCATCACCTGCTCGATCACGTTGAGTTCGCCGAGCCGCGCGCTGCGGGCTGTTTCGCCTTCCAGCGCGCAAAGGCAGCCGTTGTGTTTTTCCTTCACGTCCTGGACATGGCGTAGCCAGTTGTCAGCCAGCCCGACGCGTTGACAACGCAGGGCGGCCTGCACGCCACCGCAGCCATAATGGCCCACGACCATCACATGCTTCACCCGGAGCACATCGACGGCGTATTGAATAACCGAGAGGCAGTTGAGGTCCGTGTGCACCACCACGTTGGCGATATTGCGATGCACAAAGACTTCGCCGGGCAGCAGCCCGATGATCTCGTTGGCCGGCACACGGCTGTCCGAGCACCCGATCCAAAGGTATTCCGGCGTTTGCTGACGCGACAGCTTTTGGAAAAACTCCGGATCACGCCGTCGAATTCTTTCGGCCCACGCCCGGTTCTGTTCAAACAAGCGGCTGAGGGTGTCCATGGGAAAACCCCACGATTTCCAAGGTCCGGAGGATGTCCACCCCGAACCTCCGCCCCCGGTCAAAGCGCCGCTGGCCGTGGCGGGCAGGATGGACGGCTGGCAACTCACGGCCTCCGTCCGGGGCTACGCAGTTCGTAACCGATCTCTCCAAAAATGCCGCGATCGAAGACTATGGCGGCCACGACGACTGGCTCGTCACGGTCGGCCGCGTCGAAGGCACTCAACTCGCCTGCTCCGGACGCGCCGGACGCAGGTTCAAGCGATTCACCACGCACCCCGACCGGTCAATTCCCGTGCGCATCCGGCTCTTCGACTTCGCCACGTATTTTATTCCTCAATACTTCAACGGCTGCGGCGGGTTCTCGTTCGGGCGTTAAACCACGCGCGCCCAGAGCACCTTCAGATAACGACTCGATCGATCAGGGGCGGTGGGGCCTCGTCCGCTGCTTCCGAGTTCAACGATTCATTCAGTGAAAGTGTGAGCCAAAAAAAGACCGACCGGCAATACCGGTCGGTCTTCTTTGAATTTCTTCTCAGACGATCGCGAAGCGAGTGCCTCAGGCGACGCGCTCGACCACCAACGGCGGTGGCGTGGGGCGTTTCGGCGCGAGGCGGTAGGCATTCTTGAAGTACTCCAAGGCCTGTTCGAGCTTCGACTCGTCGTTGTAATGGATCATCATGAGCGGCTCGCCCTGCTTGACCTGCGTGCCGACCTTGCGGATCTCGGACACGCCGACGGCATGGTCGAGTTTCGCATGGCTGTCTTCGCGACCGGCGCCGAGCAGATGCACGCCGCGCGCGATCATGGCGGCATTGATGGTGTGGACGTAGCCGCGCTTCGGGGCGGGCAGCTTGCGAATGTGTTTCGCCTGCGGGAATTTCTCCGGGTGATCGATGTAGGTCGTGTCACCGCCCTGCGCCTTGACGAGCTCCTTGAACTTCTCGAGCGCGGAGCCGTCGGTAAGGTGACGTTGCACCGTCTGCTTGGCGGAGAGGGTGGAACCCGCCACGCCGGCGAGACGCACGATTTCCATGCCGAGCTTGAGCACGAGTTCCTTCATGTCCTCGGGGCCTTCGCCCTTGAGCAGCTGGATGGCTTCCTTGACCTCAAGGGAGGTGCCGACGGTGTCGCCCAGCGGTTGATTCATGTCGGTGACCAGCGCGACGCAGCGGCGCTTCATTGAGCGGCCGACGCGGGTCATCGAGCGGGCGAGCTGCTTGGCCTGCTCAAGATCCTTGATGAAGGAACCGTTGCCCCACTTGACGTCAATGACGAGGCCTTCGGATCCTTCGGCCAGCTTCTTGGAAAGCACGGAGCCGGTGATGAGCGGAAGGCTCGGGATGGTGCCGGTGGCCTTGCGAATCTCGTAAAACTTGGCGTCCGCCGGCGCGAGTTTTTCGTCCTGCGCCACGATCGCTCCGCCAATCTTGGAGAGCTGGCTGACGAACGCATCGATCGAAAGATGACCCTTGAACCCCGGGAAGGCCGCCAGCTTGTCGAGGGTATTGATCACGTAATCGTGTTCGAGACCCGACATCATCGGGACCACCACACCGCTCGCCATCGCCAGCGGAACGAGCACGAGCGACGTCTTGTCTCCGACGCCACCCGTGGAATACTTGTCGATCTTCGGCTTGGCGATGTTCGACAGATCGATCACCTCGCCCGAAAGCATCATCTCCTCGGTCAGCTCCGCGGTCTCTTGGGCGGACATCTGTTGGAAATAGATCGCCATCAACAACGCCGAGAGCTGGTGCTGCGGCATTTCCCCATCGAGGGTGCTGTCAATGATGTAGCGAATTTCTTCCTGGGTGAATTCGCCGCCGTCGCGCTTCTTTTCAATTAGGAACTCGAACGTCGGCTTAATGAACCTACGAGGAGGCAGTGTGCGTTTCGTCATGTGTATGCTGTGAGTATCTCCAAGGCCTGTTGGCCCGTAAAAGATTACGGGTATAGACTTAAATCTTCGGTTGTCGAGTCAAAATTACCCAATCTAATACACCGATTATTCTGTTTAAGACTCTATGCCAAAATATCTTACAATCTCCTTCGATCCAATTTGCGTGACACGTTCGGAACCTCTTACAGTACCGCTTTCCGCAGGCTCGATAAACGACCTTGCAAGCGAAGTCCTCGCTTGCGCGCCAGCCGACCCGGCGCGTTGAGTGAAGAGATGGATGTCCCCTTTCACCTCGCGGCAGACCTCGACACCGCCCTCCGTAAAGCCGCTGGCCCGGCCGGCTTGGATGGAACGCTTTTCGCCCCTGACGTTCGGGGTGCCGATCCCAAGCACGGCGATTTCCAAGCCAACGGCGTGCTCTCGTATGCGAAACAGGCGCGCCTCAACCCGCGCGCGGTAGCGGATCAGTTGGTCAAGGCACTCGCTCCTTCCGTCACGGAAGCCTATGACGTGGCGGTGGCGGGTCCCGGATTTCTCAATTTCACCCTCCGCCCCGCCGCCCTGCTCGCCTGGCTCACGGCCTACGACTCCGAAGAGCACCTCAAGTCCGGAGCCGCCAACCTCTATCGCGGACGCACCTACGTTGTCGACTTCAGCTCACCCAACACCGCCAAGCAGCTCCACGTTGGCCACGTCCGCGGCATGGTCATTGGGGAGGCGATCTGCCGGATGCTCGCGTTTTGCGGCGCCAAGGTCATCCGGGACAATCACATCGGCGACTGGGGCACCCAGTTTGGCAAACTCATCTGGGGATATCTCCACCTGCGTAACGACGAGGCGCTTGCGACGGACCCGCTGGAGGAACTTGAACGAATCTACAAGGCCGCCGACGCCGCCACCAAGACCGATCCCAAGGCGCTCGATGCCGCTCGCGCCGAGTTGGTGAAGCTGCAATCGGGCGACGCGGACAATCTCGCGCTTTGGCGAAAGATCAACGCGATCAGCTCAGAGGCTTTTCGGGAGATCTATCGCGCGCTTGATATCCAATTCGATCACCAACTCGGCGAAAGTTTTTACAACGACAAGCTCCAGCAGGTGTACGATGAACTCACCGTCGCCGGGCTCGCCGAAGTCTCGCAAGGCGCACTCGTCGTGTTCCATCCCGAGCATCCCCGTTTCAAGACGCAGCCCTTTATCATCCGAAAGTCCGACGGAGCCTCGAATTACGCCTCCACCGATCTGGCAACCATGCTCTACCGCGTGGAGCATTTCGGTGCCGATGCGATCGCCGTCCTCACCGACACGCGTCAGGGCGATCACTTCGAGCAACTTTGGCTGACCACCCAAAAATGGTTCGCCAAGACCGGTCGACGCCTGCCCGCGTTCGAACACGTTACCTTTGGCTCGATCCTAGGCGAGGATGGCAAGGCCATAAAGACCCGCTCGGGCGACCCCATCCGGTTGAAGGCTCTTCTCGCCGAAGCAGAGGAACGCGCGTTCAAGCTCGTTACGGAAAAGGCTCCCGACCTTTCCGAGAGCGAACGCCGGGACGTGGCCGGAGCGGTCGGCATCGGCGCCGTGCGCTACGCCGACCTCGCCCAAAACCGCAGCAGCGATTACATCTTTAGTTGGGACAAGATCCTTGCCTTCGATGGCAACACCGCGCCCTACCTGCTCTACGCTGTGACCCGGATTCGCTCCATCTTCCGCAAGGCAGGTCTCGACCCAGCGGATCCGTCGGCGACCGCCGGCGCCTCGGCACCCGAGACCGCATCCGAGAAACTGCTCGCCCGTAAACTGGCCGCCTTCGCCAGCGCGCTCAATCTCACGACAGGACAACTGCGTCCGCACTTCCTCTGCAGCTATCTCTACGAATTGGCGGGCGAGTTCAGTTCGTTTTATGCCGCCGACAAAGTGATTGTCGACGATCCGGCCGTGCGCGCCCGCCGGCTGTTGCTCTGCGCCCGGACGCTGCTGGTACTCGAGACCGGTCTGAGACTGCTCGGCCTGCGCACCCTGGCTCGGATGTGAGCTTTGCCAAAACAGCCTTGCCGCCGTGGCTCGCCCCCCGCAGCCTCCGCCCGAATGGCCACGCAGGAATTCTATATTCGCAGCGCGACGGAGACCGATGCGCGCGGTCCTTTCAACCAAGAGCAACTCGTGTCCTTGGCGGAAGCCGGACAGGTTGACGGCTCCACCCTGTATTACGAGGCGTCCACCGAACAGTGGGTGCCCGTCGGCGACAATGCCCCGTTGATGGCGGCTTTGTTTCCCGAGAAGAAACCGCTCAAGATCAAGCCCAAGGAAAGTGTCAACACGCTCAATGTGCAACGCGACGACGCAAGGCCCATTGAAGTCAATGACATGCTGGCCGCGGCGGAAGGCCGCACGGCTGACACGAAGGACAAGTCAGATCCGATCGAGAGACTCGCCCGCGCCGCAAAGATCGGCATGTATGCCGTCACACTGGGCCTCGCCCTCAGTGCGGTCGGCCTCTTGCTCCCGTCGATCGACATAATCTCGAAAGGCGAATACGCCCGCCTTCTCTTCCAGCCGTTCGCCCTCTTGGGCGTTCTCGATCTTGTTCTCTTTCTTCTGATGGTGCTTCAGACGGTGGCGATCTATCCCTTCCTCCGCTTTCGCGCCGCACTCGGTTTGGGATTCCTCGGTTTCATGTTCTGGACCCAAGGCGAAACCGACCTCGCGCTTGCCGTCGCCGCCGGCTCGGTGGGCCTTTATTTCTGCACCGTTTTCACTCGCTTCTTCAGTCTGGCCATGGCGGTGCTGCTGGCCCTCGGCGGAATGGGCGGCTTTGCCTACCTCATGGTGACGCGGTCGGTCTAAACGGACCACCCCGTACGGGAGATTTCGCCCATGTCACGGCTCGTCCAGCATTGGCGCACCCTTCTGCGACTTTTCCAGCACGAAATCTGGCGGCCGTCGGCGATGAACGACCGCACGCCGCGCGGACGAGTGCACGCCCTGCTCCGCATCCTCTCGATAACGTGGACCGGGATCGGCGAGAACAACGCGCTCAGCCGCGCTGCCGCCCTGAGTTTCAGTTCCCTGCTTGGACTCGGACCCTTGGTCGCCATCGCCATGCTCGTGGCAGGTTTCGCGCTGGATCAAAATGATCCCGACCTGGCGGTCAACACCCTCAACCGCGTGATCAAGTTTGTCGCTCCCCAGATCTCCGAGTACGAGCAGCTGAAGTCCCCTGGCGCGAATGGTCCGACCGAACGGCGTAGCGACATCCTGACGGCGACCACCATGAAGACTGCGCCCGCAAGCGGTTCGCCGCCTCCCGCCGCCCCGCCGCCCGCCATCGACGGCGAACCCGTCGCCCTCAACCCCGAGTTGATCGCGCTCATCGATGGGTTCGTCGCCAGCACGCGTAACGGGGCCGTCGGCGCGATCGGAGCCCTTACACTCATCGTCATTGTTCTGCAGCTCTTCACCTCCATCGAGACAGCCTTCAACGAAATCTGGGGCGTGCACCGAGGACGCTCATGGCTGATGCGCATCGTCTTTTATTGGACCATTCTCACACTCGGCGCAGTGATGTTTTTTGCCGCGGTCACGGGGCTGTCCGCCAGCGCCTTTTTCAGCGCCTTCGAAGAGCGCATCCCATTCGGTACCGAGGTCGTCGCCTTGCTGAAACTCATGCTGCCGGCCGGATCCCTTATTATGCTCGTGGCGATGCTGACGATCTTCTACCGCACCATCCCGAACACGCGCGTGCTCTGGCACGCCGCACTCACCGGCGCGGTCGTCGTGGCCCTCCTCATCGTGCTCAACAACTTCCTCGCCTTTCTCTACGTGAAGCGGGTGGTGTTGAACAGCAGCCTCTATGGCTCGCTGGGCATTCTGCCGATCATGATGTTCGGCCTCTATATTTTCTGGTTGTTCGTGCTGCTCGGCGGCCAGGTCAGCTACGCCGTCCAAAACGTCAACTTCCGCAATTCCCAAGCGGCGTGGCACAGCCTCGCCGAGACGATGCGCGAGCGGCTCTCCTTGATCGTGCTTCTGACCATCTGCCGCCGGTTCAACGATTGCCTCCCTCCCTGCACCGTTTCCCAACTGGGAACGATGCTGACCGTCCCCGCCCAAGTGCTGAATGAATGCCTGAACCGGCTGGTGCTAATGCGGTTGCTCTCCCCGGTCCCGCCCGCCGCCAGCGAGGCCGCCACCGACCTCCGCTACCAACCCTCGCGCCCGCTGAACCGGATCACTCTCGCCGACTTCAAACGTCTCGACGACAGCTTCGGAGAGGACCCCGAAGGACCCATTCTCAACCAGGTCGATCCCATCGTCGGCCGTTACGACGCTGAAACCAGCGCCCTGACCCGCGGGGAATTCTTTAGCAAATCGATCGAGGCCCTGCTCGCAGAATTTCCGGCCGACTCCTCCCGCCCCCCGTTTGCGTTCGGAGAACGTCAGCCCACCTGACCTCTCCGCGGCTCGTTCGAATTTCGAGCTGGACTGACACGGGCCGGGCCGGCGGGCCGGCTTTCGCGTTCACCCTGCCATTGACACCCCCCGGTCACGACCTAGCGTCGCCGTTTTTACCTCTATGATTTCTTGGATTCAGATCACGTTCCAGAAGCACTTCCGCGTCTTCTTCCTGGTGCTGCTGGTGTTCATCATCGTCTCGTTCGTCATCTATTTCGCTCCGGGCATGGGCTTGGGCATGGGTACCACGCCCCGCGTGCAGCCCCGCCCTTTCTTCGGAGCAAATCTGAGCTCGGAGGAGGACGGCCAACGCATCTTTGGCGACGCCAGCCTCAGCGTGTTCCTGCAGGCCGGCTATCCCGCCCTCGAACAGGACCGCATGCAAGAGTACGCGCTGATGCGACACGCCGGCCTCCATCTTGCACGGGAGCTCAATCTACCCGGCCCGTCCGCGTCCGAACTGACCGGGTTCATCCGCGAGCTCGGCGCCTTCACCGGGCCCCAAGGTGGGTTCGACCCCGCCCGGTATCAGGAATTTCGCGACAACCTGAAAACCAACGGGCAGGTTTCCGAAGGCGACATCACCCGCGTGCTCGCCGACGACTTTCGCTACCGGACGGTGCAGCGCCTGCTCGCCGGCCCGGGCTACGTGCTTCCGTCCGAGGTCAAAAGCGAACTCGCGCGCACCGAGACCTCATGGACGCTCGCCATCGCCGAATTCGACTACGCCACCTTCAAACCGACGATCACCGCTTCGGACGCGGACCTCACAAAATTTTTTGGAGACAACGGCTTTCGCTATGAGATTCCGCCGCGCGTGAGCGTGCGTTACGTCGAAATTCCAGCCGCCGCCTTTCTGCCGGCAGTCATCGTGTCCGACGAAGAGGTTCGAGCCTATTACCAGGCGAACTCTTTCCGGTTCCCGAAGCCGGAAGGCGCCCCCGCAGTCGCCGCCGGCAATCCTAGCGATGCCGATTTTCTCGCAGTTCGCCCGCAGGTCGAAGCCGCGTTGCGCCTCGAACGCGCCCAGCAGCGCGCCTTGAGCGCGGCCAGCGATCTCAGCCTGGCCCTCTTCGAAGCTCGCGTTCCCATGGACGGAGTCGAAGCGTTCCTTGCCAGCCGCAACGCCACGCTCAAGACCCTGCCACCCTTTGGCACGGATAGCGTCCCCGCCGAATTCGGGGGCAACCCCGCGGTGGCCGCAACCGCCCTGCGCCTCAACGCCGAGCGGCATTTCAGCGACGCCATCCCGACTCCGACGGGCTCCGTCATCCTCTTTTGGCAGGAGAGTATTCCTTCCCGCCCGCCTCTCTTCGTTGAAGTGCGAGACCGGGTCAGGGCGGACTTCGAGGCTGGCGAGAAGCGCAAGCAGTTTGTCACTGTGGGCCGCACCATTCGCGAAGCACTCTTGGGACGCCTCAAGGCGGGCGAGTCCTTCGAAACCGCTGCTTCGGCGGCCGCGTCGGCCTCAGATCTGAAAGTCACTACGAAGAGCCTGCCTGGTTTCACGGTTCAGAACCCCCCGGCCGACCTGAATCCCGCCGCCTTTGGCAGCCTCGAGACGCTGGAAACGGGTGGTATCTCCGAAATGATCGTCTCCGGAGGCAACACGGGCGTACTCGTTCACGCCGTGACGAAGCAGGCGCCCGATGTCAGCGAAACCAACCCGCAATACGGCACGATCCGCGGCCAGATCGCGCAATTTACCGGCTCACGCAATGCCAGCGAGTACCTTCGCGAGCTTGTCGACACCGAGCTCTCTCGCACCGCTCCCATACGACCCTGACCGGATCGGTCACATTCCTTCCCACCCGACAGGCGGCGTATCTTCACTCCCATCCTGTCGGGTTTTTTTGTGCCGGCCGACCACGAAGCTCGGACGCCTTCTAGTTGCATATCCATTGGACTGGGCCACGCCCGCCACTCATCGAATGAAACTTTTGCGCACCGGGCTCGTCTTCCCCAGCAGCGCCCGCCGCGCCAGGCGATCACGTTAACCGTCTCGCTCGTCGCCGGCCGCCCTCCTCATTCAACGCAACTTTCCTTCGCTCCCCGTGTTCTCTGCTGAGTCCGGCTCCCTCTCTTCCATGATTCGCCGCATCCTGACCGCCGCCTCCCTCGCACTGCTGGTGCCCGTCGTCGCCTCGCAAGGCCAGGAACCCGCCGCTCCGGTAGCAGGACTCACGATTGAGGAAGCCATCGCTCGCGCCTTAGGCAAAAATTTCGATCTGCAAATCCAGACCTTCGCCCGCGAAACGGCCGAGGAGGCGCTCAACATCGCCGAATCCGTCTTTGAGGCGGACCTCACCTACACCACGAGCCGCTCGCAAAGCCAGTCCGCGGTCGCCAGCAGTACGCTCGACGGTGCCTCCCAGCCGCGAAACTCGTTGTACAACAATCGCATCTCCGCCACCCAGCGCATCATCACCGGCACCACGGTCACCGCGAGCACCAACCTGAACCGCGGGAGCAACAACTCGGTCAACACGCTGCTCAATCCGTCCTACAACAGCGACTTCTCCCTGACAGTGCGGCAACCCCTGCTCGCGGGCGCGGGCATCGCCTACAATCGCGCCTCAATCGATCGAGCCAAGATCGGCCTGTTGCGCTCAAACCTCGATTTCAAGAACGTCGTGCTCATCGTCGTGCGCAACGTGGAGGCCGCCTATTATAACCTCGGCTTCGCCCGCGAGCAGGAGCAGGTTCGCCGCTTCAGTCTCGATCTTGCCGAACGCCTGCTTGAGGAAAACACCACCCGTCGCGACACCGGCATCGCGACTGACCTCGAGGTCCTTCAAGCCGAAGTCGGCGTCGCCAACGCCCGCCGCGCCCTCCTCCAGGCTCAACAGACGGTGCGTGACCGTGAAGACGCGCTGCTGAACCTTATTGGTCAGTTTGAGTTCAATACATCGCTAGGCGAAGTCCGCCTGACCGACTTTGAAACCCCGACGGTTTCCACGGAACGGTCCTTCCAGCTCGCCATGGAACAGTCGCCCGACTTCGCCTCCTCCAAATTGGCGATCGAGCAAATCAAAATTGACCTGTACGTCGCCAAGCGCGACCGCCTGCCTGGTGTTTCAGTGGGCGCCACCGGCGGCTACAATGCCCGGCAAGCCTCCCCGACCAATGCCGCCCAAGAGCTCTGGTCCGGAGACGGCTACAACTGGACCGTCGATCTCACGGTCAATCTACCCCTCGGCTTCCAAGCTGAAAGAGCGCGCTACCGCCAGGCCCTCATTGCGCTCAGCCGTGAAGAAAAGCGGCTCGAACAGCTCGAGCAGAATCTGCTCGTTCAAGTGCGCAGTGCCGTACGCTCGGTCGAAATCAACATCGAGAGCGTCGAGATCTCCCGCAAGGCCACCGAGCTGAGCAATCGCCAGTTCGACCTCGAAAAAGCCCGCTTTGACGCCGGTATCAGCACCTTCCGCCGTGTGCAGGAGTCGCAGGAAGACCTCGACAGTGCCCGCGTCGCCGAACTCCAGTCCCGCATCGCCTTGCGCCTCGCGCTCGCCGATCTCGCCCGACTCGAAGCGAGCTCGCTGGGAACGTACAACATCACGATTGAGGAGTGAGCCAAAGCGCCCTGACCAACGCGCGCGCACCCAGCGCGGAAGGCTTGACGCCCCCTGAAGACGGCTCATCCGATGTGTGACGCGTCCAATGACCGTCCCTTCCGCCTACGCTCGCGCTCGCGAACTCATCGATCAGGCCCACGCCGCCGATCCCAACCGACAAACCGACGGTCGCCCGGCCGAACTCGTCTATGCCGACCGTGTCGAACAATGGGTGATTCGTCTGGTCCCCGACGCCTCGAACCTGCTCCGTCTCGGCGCGCGCTGCCAGCATCTCGAGCGCTGGACGGTTGCGCGCGACACGTTCCCGGAAGGGAAGGCCGGCTACTTTGCGTGGCGAAAATCACTCTACCTCAAGCAGGCGGAGCGCGCGCGCGAACTTTTGCGTGAAGCCGGCCTGACGTTGGAAGAAGCAGAGGAAGTTCACACCTGGGTTTCCAAGAAGGGCCTGAAAATGAATCCGGGTACTCAGGCGCTGGAGGACGCCGCTGTCCTCGTCTTCCTCGAAAACGAAATCGAATCCTTCGCCGCGAGGCACGCGGACTACCCGAGGGAAAAGTTTGTGGAAATCCTCCGGAAGACGTGGCGCAAGCTGAGTCCTCCGGCCCAAGCGGCTGCAAGGAGGCTTCCCCTTCCGCCCGCAATCGAAGGTTTGGTCCAAGAGGCGCTCGCCGGTTAGCGAATCCGCGCGAATCGCCGGCGCGCTCGCGGCCCTGCGCCAACGGAAGCGACGTTGCCAGCACCTCGTGGGGTGGTTGATCGCCGTCGCGCACGAACACCAGTCACTAGGCTTGGAGGGTGTCGCCCGAGCTTCTCGCGCCGTTCCCTGCGGCACTCTGCCCCGGCGCGCGCGGCCCCGAACGCCGCCTGCGCCTATCTGGGGTCGAGTCCGCCCCAGCCCCCGGATTCATCGCGCAGCTTGAACGGTGTCGCGAACACTGGATCCTTTCATGGGTGCCCAGACTCTCATCGGCAATGGTCTAGTTCGCATGCGGTTGCAGCACCGCAAAGATTTCCAGCCCGTTCCCGCAAAGTATATCGGGCGCGATGAAGCACGACGTCCATGGCCGAGCGGGTCATTTTTAGTTCAGGAGCGACTGCCTCCTTGCTTCGCCGCGCAAATCAATGCGGCGAATCACCTCCGCGTAGCGCGGCTTTAGCGTGGGAAGCAGACCGCGAAAGCAGGCGCACACGGCCGCATCCCAGTCTTGCCGCCGGCTCACCCTTGTCGTCGCCAGCCGCTCGAACCTCTTCCAAAAAACGGCCCACTGGCTGGCGCTCCGAGTGTTTTTTTCAGTCCTTCGTCCATTGGGGTTCCTTGCCGGGCCTGCCATCCCGCGTTGTCTGCGAGGGGAGATCTCACTTGCCAAAAAACATTTGGATTTCGCGGATGACCTCGACGAAGCGGTCAATCTCCGCCGTCGTGTTGTAAAAGTAGAAACTCGCCCGCGCCGTGGACTCGACCCCGAGCCTTTTCATGAGCGGCTGGTTGCAATGATGCCCGCCGCGCA
>JBBQUU010000061.1:0-30765 GCA_038212175.1 Opitutales bacterium
GATCAGGACGCGCTGTTTGCTGAGCTGGCCGGCGGCCGTCTCCGCGCCGGCCTCGACGTGCTCGCGCAGAACAACCAGCTGCCTCTCGGGCATCCCGCCACGCAATGGCCCAACCTGCTCTTGAGCGGACATCTCACCCACTACGCCAACTGGCCCGACAATCCGGAGCGCCTGGAGCCGTGGCATGAGGTTGCCCTCGACAACCTCCGCCGCTTCCAACGCGGCGATCCGCTGCGCTTCGTCCTCACCGAGGAGCGATTAGCTCGCAGCACCTGAGGCGATGTCCCCGCGCCCCGCGCCGTCTTCCCAAGCGCCTTGCCCGATACAGAACGATGCAGTTGATCTGAAGATCTAGCCGGTAAAAGCGGGGCGATTTTCGACTGCCTTGCAGTTGGAAAGGGGCTGAGGATTTTCTCCCACACGCAGGACCACGCGTCGCGTTCGCGCAGCGCACGGCGAGTTTGATCGCCGTCTTGCCGACGGGAGCACGAGGTTTACCTGCGGGAAAGATTCTCGAATCGATGAAGCGGAAAGTATCCGCAGCCCGGTCGAAATGCCCAGCTATCGGGGTGTGCTCTCCGAGCCTCAGCTGGAGTCGATCATCCTCTACATCAGAAGCCTGCGGGCCCCGCCCCACCGAGGAGGATGAGCATCCGGGTGAACAACGCGTTCACCCTGGCCTGATTGTCGTTCACGAGATCCTTGAACGTGGCGAAATCGATCTCGGTGCCTTCCAGCCCGTTCGCGAAATTGTCGACGATCGCGAGGCTGTTGTAGCGCAGGCCGATCTCCGAACACAGATCGGCCTCATGCGCCGCAGTCATGCCAATGACGTCACCCCACGATTGCACGATTTGAATCTCCGCCTTCGTCTCGAATCGAGGACCGCGCATCTGCACGTAGACCTTGCCCGGGTGAATCTCGAACTCGGGTTTCAATCCCTCGATGAGAAAAGGGATGAGATTGTTGGCGATGCCCGGGGCGCCCCCCTTCAATTCATCGTCGAAAAAAGTCTGCGGTCCTTGCTGCAGCCCCACGTAGTCGGAACAGGACACCAGCGATCCCGGGGGTAGCTCAGCTTTGAGCGAGCCCACAGAGTTGAGCGAGACGATGTCCACGAAACCGAGGTCGGCGAGCGCCCGGATGTTCGCGCGATAATTGATGCGGTGCGGCGGCAGCGGTGCCCCGTAGCCATGGCGGTTGATCAAAACCTGATCGCCGCGGACTTTGTAGGTCACGGTCCCATGAATCGTTTTGATCGACCGCTCCTCCCACTCCGCGAAGAGTGCGGATTTGACGATGCTGGTCCCGCTGATGAACGCGACTTTCATGCCGTGAATAACGCTTCGTGCCGGTGCGCTGACAACGGGAAAGCGGCAGAACGCATCAGGTTCCGATTTCACCATTGGCCTGCGAGCGCGTCTTTGCCTTTGTCCTTCACCTAGCCGCCATGCCCCTCATCGACAAACCGCTGCCTGAACTCCTCGCCTATCGGGGCACCAATCCGCGCCCGGCGGATTTCGACGCCTACTGGGACGGCTCCCTGCGCGAACTCGACGCGCTTGATCCGCAAGTGGACCTGCGTCCGTCCACCGCGATCGCGCCGCACAACGCCGAATGCTTCGATCTGTGGTTCACGGGGATCGGCGGCGCGCGGATTCACGCCAAGTATCTGCGTCCAAAGAATGTGAGCGGACGCCGGCCCGCCGTCCTGCAATTCCACGGCTACTCCAGCCACAGCGGCGACTGGCAGGGCAAGCTGGCGCTCGCCGGCCAGGGCCACTGCGTCGCCGCCCTCGACTGCCGCGGCCAGTCGGGATTATCGGAGGATGTCGGCGGCGTGAAAGGGACCACGCTGCGCGGCCACATCGTGCGCGGCCTCGACGACCCCGATCCCCGCGCCCTGCTCTTCCGTAGCATCTACCTGGATACAGCGCTCCTCGCCAGAATTGTCATGGCTTTCCCAGAGGTCGACGCTTCCCGCGTCGGCGTGATGGGCGGCTCGCAGGGCGGCGCCCTCACCCTCGCCTGCGCGGCCCTGGAACCCCGCATCGCCCGGGCCGCGCCGGTCTTTCCCTTCCTCTGCGACTATCAGCGCGTCTGGGAAATGGACCTCGGCAAGGGTGCCTACGCGGAGCTCACCGAGTTTTTCCGGTGGTACGACCCGCGTCATGAACGCGAGCAGGAGATTTTCACCCGGCTCGGCTACATCGATTGCCAGCATCTCGCTCCGCGCATCCGCGCCGAGGTGCTCATGGCGACGGGCCTGATGGACTCCATCTGCCCGCCTTCCTCTCAGTTCGCCGCGTATAACAAGATCACCGCAAAGAAAGACGTGAAGATCTACCCTGACTTCGGCCACGAAGACCTGCCCGGGCACAGCGACCGGGTTTTTGAGTTCATGATGGCTCTGTGAGCCATGTCACACTGGCGCTCCTGGCCGGGTGGTCTCGCACTCAGCGTCCGCCTCTCACCCCACCCAGGAAATTCGCTGAATCCGCCGCGCCAGCTCCGCGTCCTTTTCCGTGATTTTATCCCCCAGAGAATGCGAGGTGAGACGGATCGTGACCTTGTCGTAGCCATTGCTCCAGTCGGGATGGTGGTCAAGTGCCTCAGCTTCGAACGCCACGCGGGTCATGAACCCGAAGGCTTCGCGAAAACTGCCGAAGACAAAGACCTTCGAGAGCGCGTTATCCTCCACCTTCCAGCCCGGAAGTTCAGTCAGCGCCGCCTTCACTTTGTCCGCCGTCAGCACCATTTTCGTCATGCCGGGACAATAGCCTCAAGTCCTTGGAACGTCAACGCCACCGTGGATTCCCAGGTCGCCGGTATTCTCTGCGCCCTCTGCGACCTCCTGTGCACGTTTCTTCCAAGACAACACCCGGGCGCCGGGTCAGCCGCTCCTGCGACATGCGCTCATAAATGGCGATGCGTCAACAGGCGGGCCGCGGCTTCCCCCTTGTCAAACGGCGCCACGGCTCCCTAACTCCCGTTGTCATGCCAACGCCTCCCGCGCCCCCACCTGCCCACGTCGCCATCATCATGGACGGCAACGGCCGCTGGGCCAAACAGCGCGGACTGCCCCGCCTCGAAGGCCATCGTCGTGGCGTCGAAGCGGTGCGAGGCGTCATCGAGGGCGCACGTGAGCTCGGGATTCGTTACCTGACGCTCTATGCGTTCTCTGCGGAGAACTGGAATCGTCCTCAAGATGAGGTCGGTGGCCTGATGGGGTTGCTCGAATACTTTCTCCGCAAGGAGACCGCCACGATGGTAAAGAATTGCGTCCGCTTGCGCACCATCGGCCGCACGCAGGACCTGCCGCCCGTAGTACGCGCAGAACTGCAACGAGCGATCGAGGCCACCGCCGCGTTCGAGGAGCACACGCTCGTGCTCGCCCTCAACTACGGCGCCCGCAACGAGGTGATTGACGCCGCCCGCGCCTACGCCGCCGCCGTCGCCGCCGGCAAGGAAAAGCTTAACGACGACTCCTGGTCCACCTTCAGCCGCTACCTGTACACCACCGGCCTGCCCGACCCCGATCTGGTCATACGCACCTCGGGCGAAACGCGCATCAGCAACTTTCTTCTGCTCCAGGCGGCCTACGCCGAATTCGTTTTCACCCCCGTGCTTTGGCCTGATTTCACCAAAGCCGACCTCGCCAAAGCGCTGGCCGACTTCGGGCGTCGCGAGCGTCGCTTCGGATTGACCGGCGATCAGCTCAAGCCCGCCGCCACGTCCTGAACCGGTCCGGCCCGGTCACGCTTTTTTCTCCTGTGCGCCAACGCATCCTTAGCACGTTCCTTCTCTGGACCATCGTTCTCGGCAGCATCGGGATCTTCAAGTCGACCGGAGGCATCTGGCTGCTCAGCCTCATTGCAGTTCTCACCCTTCGCGAGTTCTACGCCCTTGTCCGCCGGCTCGGACTCGAACCCTTTGATCGCGTCGGCATGGTCTTCGGGGCTCTGATCACGCTCGCTCCCGCCTACAGCGAACCGTATGGAGTCGGCGCGACGGAGATACTCGGCCTCGCCGTGATCGTCTTTGGACTGCGCATCCTGCGCGAACGCGGCGCAAACATGCGGGTGGAGGCGCTGGCCTGGACGCTGTTCGGTTTGGTCTACGTGCCGTTCATGCTGCACTTCCTTGTGCGGATCATGCTCTTTGTCAGCCCCCACGCCCACACCGGGCTGGTGTTGTGCGTCTGGCTGATCGCAGTATCCAAATTTTGCGACGTCGGCGCCCTGCTTTCGGGCCTCGCCTTTGGACGCCATAAAATGGCTCCGGTCATCAGCCCAAAAAAAACGTGGGAAGGCGCCGCCGGGGGCGTGCTCACCTCGTCGCTCGTGGGCGCGGGCATTGCCTACGGCTGGAGCGATTACCTTCCGTCCGCCTTCACGCCGCTCGTGGCTTCCCTGCTCGCCGCGCCAATCGCCGCGCTCGCCATCGTGTCCGATTTGATCGAATCCATCATCAAGCGTCGCGCCGATGCCAAGGACGCCGGACGCACCATCCCTGGCATCGGCGGCGTATTCGATCTCTCGGACAGCCTCATCCTCACCGCCCCGCTGGGCTACATCGCGTTCATGCTGCTGATGTAACGTTCGCGTCGTTCTCGTTCTCTTCATCGTTTTCGTTCTCCTGCCCCGGCATTGATCGAACCAAACCGCAGGAACGAGAACCATCCCGCGTTGTTCCCAACTTCTTTGATCCCGCCCCCCACCCTGCCCTCCCGTCGCAAGAAGCGCGTTGTCCTCCTTGGTGCCACCGGCTCCATCGGCGAGAACACCCTGCGTGTGATCGCCGCCCATCCCGATCGCCTTGAACTGGTCGCGGTGGCCGCCCGGGCGAGCCGCACGCGCCTCGCGGAGATCGTGACGCAGTTTCCCACGGTGCGGCATGTGGGCATTTTCGAGCAGACCGCCTTTCTGTCCGCCCGGGCCAGCGGCTCTTTCCCGGCTCACGTGCACTTGCACGCCGGATTGGCGGGATTGATCGAACTCGCGCGGTTGACCGAGGCCGACATCGTGCTCGTCGCCGTCGTCGGCACCACGGGACTCGAACCGGCGCTCGCCGCTCTCGCCGCCGGCAAGGACCTGGCCCTCGCCAGCAAGGAGATCCTCGTACTCGCCGGAAAGTTCGTGATGGCCGCGGCCCGCGCCAGCGGAGCCCGGCTGCTTCCCGTCGACAGCGAACACAGCGCGGTATTCCAATGCCTGGAAGGTCAGCCGTCATCGAGTGTGTCGCGCGTTGTCCTCACCGCCTCAGGCGGCGCTTTCCGCGACTGGCCCGAGGAAAAGCTCGCTCATGTCACCCCCGCCGACGCCCTCAAGCACCCCAATTGGGCGATGGGCCCGAAGATCACGGTCGACTCCGCCACGCTCGCCAACAAGGGCCTCGAACTCATCGAGGCGCAGTGCCTTTTCAACCTTCGCCCCGAGCAATGTGCCGCGGTCCTGCACACCCAAAGCATCGTGCACTGTCTCGTTGAGTTCAATGATGGCACCATGCTCGCGCAGCTTTCCCCGCCGTCGATGACATTTCCGATCCAACACGCGCTGCTCTATCCGGATCGGGCCGCAGGGGTGGACGCGTCGCTCGATCTCGACAAACTCTTCGCGCTTGAGTTTCGCCCGGTCGACATCCGTCGATTTCCCATGCTGCGTCTCGCCCAATCCACGATGGCGGCTGGAGGTACGTCGCCGGCGATCTTCAACGCAGCCAACGAAATCGCGGTCGCGGCCTTCCTCGCGGGCCAGCTGCCTTTCCTGCGCATCGCCGAGGTGGTGGACGCAACCTTGCAACGCCTGCCTTCGATGGAACCTCCCGACCTCGCCTCAGTGCTCGCAGTCGATGCCGAGGCCCGGCGCGTGGCGAGCGAAGCCGTCGCACGTCCTCTTTAGCCGATCAACGGCGGTTTTCGTGGTCCATTTGCCATTGGCCCCACTCTCGATTACGGGTTGAACCTGCCAGATTTGGTGTAGGCTCTTGTCCCTCCGTTATCACCCACTTTCCATGGATTTGCTAAACCTCCTTTTCTCCAACGTCTGGGCCGTCTTCCTGATCGTCCTCTTCTTCGGCGGCTCGATCTTCGTGCACGAGCTCGGCCACTTCCTTGCCGCCCGGAAGCGGGGACTCCACGTCGAGCGCTTTTCGATCGGCTTCGGCCCGAAGATCGTTTCGTGGCGCGGCAAGGACGGCGTCGAGTACCGACTCTCCTGGCTTCCACTCGGCGGCTACGTCGCCCTCCCGCAGCTCGCCGACATGCGGGGCATCGAGGGCGAGAGCTCCGTCGACCTGAAGGCCATGGCCCCGATCAGTTACGCAACCAAGATGATCGTTTTCGCCGCAGGCGCCTTCTTCAACCTGATCTTCGCGTTCCTGCTCGCCTCCATCATCTGGTTCGTCGGCCAGCCGACAAGCAGCGACATGGCCACCACCCGCATCGGCTATGTTGCGCCCACGGTCGAACTGGAAAACGGCACCTCGGTGACCAGCCCCGCCGTCGAGGCCGGCCTGCGCATTGGCGACACCGTGAAGGCGATCGATGGTCGCCCCCTCGCGGATTGGCAGGATCTGATGCAGACCTTGATCACCAGCGCAGGCCGTACCGAGGAGGGACGTCGTCGCACCGTCTTCACCATCGAACGCGACGGTGCCCTTCAGGACATCGTGATCTATCCGCAGCTCGCCGGCGACGAGCAGGTGCGCCGCGTCGGCATCTCGCCGGCCTACGAACTGGTGGTTCACTCCGTCTCACCCGACTCCCTGTCCGCCACCGCAGGCGTGCAACCTCAGGACCGGATTCTCGCCCTCGACGACACTTCGATTTTCAGCATTCAGGTCTACGCCGAATACCTTACCGCGAACAAGGGCCGTGACATCGCCCTGCGCGTTCGACGCGGCGAGGCTCCCGTCACGTTGACCATTCCCGCAAGGCCGGACGCGAAGGAACCCGCGGAGCTCGGCGTCGCGCTCGCCACCGAATCGCAACTCGTCTACCCCACGCCCTTCAAGCAGTTCGGGTCCCACGTGAGCATGACCTTCCGTACCCTCGGCAGCCTGATCAATCCGCAGTCGGACATCGGCATCTCCAAGCTGAGCGGCCCCGTCGGCATCATCCGTGTCTTTCACATGGCCGCACGGGCCGACATTCGCGTGGTTCTTTGGTTCACGATTCTCGTGAACATCAATCTCGCGATCTTCAACCTGCTGCCGATTCCGGTGCTCGACGGAGGCCACATGATGTTCGCAACCATCGGAAAGCTCCGCGGCCGCGCCCTGCCGACGAACTTCATCATGACCGCGCAAAGCGTCTTTATGGTGCTGCTGTTCTCGATGATCCTTTATGTGACGGTCTTCGACGTCCGCCGCATCGTCCGCGACGTCTCCCCCTCCCGCACGGAGCAGCCCGCGGAAACGAAGGAGGAGCCGGCCGAACGGTGATTCCCGCTCCGTCGCTGATCCCGCACCTTTAACTCGTTCTCGTAATCGTAATCCTTTTCGTTCTCGTTCTCCCGGATCGGCATGTTGATTTTGTGATAGGGACCGGAGGGGAAAGAGAACGAGAACGATAACGAGAAAGATTCAGAGCCGCCCCCCAGTCCCCCCCGCATGTCCTACTGCACCTCCCGTTTCCACACCGTCCGCCGCTCCACGCTTGAAGTGCGAGTCGGCGTTGTCGGGGTCGGCGGAGTGAATCCGCTCCGTATCCAGTCCATGACGACGAGCGACACGCAGGATGTTGCCGCAACGGTCCGGCAGTCGATCGCGCTCGCCGAGGTGGGCTGCGAAATCGTGCGCATCACCGCGCCCAATGTGCAGGCCGCACGTTGCCTGAAGGAGATTCGCAGGCAATTCACCGCCGCCGGCTTTGGCCACATTCCGCTCGTCGCCGACATCCATTTCCTGCCCTCCGCCGCCATGGAGGCGGTCGAGCATGTCGAGAAGGTCCGGGTCAATCCGGGCAACTACGCCGACAAGAAGAAATTCGCGGTGCGCGAATACTCCGACGCCGATTACGAGCGCGAACTTCAGCGCCTCCACGATGCCTTCTCGCCGCTGGTGAAGCGCGCCAAGGTCCTTGGGCGTGCCCTCCGCATCGGCACCAACCACGGCTCTCTCAGCGACCGTATCATGAATCGCTACGGAGACACGCCACTCGGCATGGTTGAGAGCGCCCTCGAGTTTCTCCGGATCGGTCAGAGCCATGGCTTTGACCAAATGATCCTCTCGATGAAGGCATCGAACCCAAAGGTCATGATCCAGGCCTACCGCCTGCTCGTCGACCGCATGAATCGCGAGCAGATGCGCTACCCCCTTCACCTCGGGGTCACCGAAGCCGGCGACGGCGAGGACGGTCGCATCAAGAGCGCCATCGGCATCGGCAGCCTCCTGCTCGATGGCCTGGGTGACACCCTGCGCGTCTCGCTCACCGAAGACAGTGTGTACGAGATCCCGGTCGCCCGCGCTCTCGCCAATAAAGCCATGGCCCTTTGGCGCGAAGCACCCAAGGGACTGGAGAACGCCGACGTACTCGATCCCTTCCACTTCACCAAACGCGAGACCGCCTCCGTACCCCTGGCACCCTCGTGCGTCGTGGGGCCCGAGCAGCCGCCGCGCGTCATCGTTCGCGTCGGCACGGTCGGCGATCTGGCAGCGGCCGCAAAAAGCCTGGTGTCGCCAAGCCTGCAAGATACGCCCGTCGAGGGCCTGCTGGTGACCGTCGCTTCGCTCGCAGACCTCGAAGCACTCACGCACACGCCTGAATTGCCGGTGCGTTTCCTCGCCTTGGAACTTGCGTCCGCGCTCACGCCTTCGGACGTCGCGCCCTTCGTAGCCTCCGCGAAGGCCCCCTTGCTGCTCGTCCGCCGTTTCGGCCCCGACGAAGGCGATCTGCTCGCCGCCTTTGCCCGGCTGACATCCTCGCAGGGCCACACACTCGCCGTCGCGCTGACCGCCGACCACGTCTCCGCCCTCGCGCCCGCACTCCAAGCCCATGCCGAGGGTCCGCTCCTCGTCACACTCGCCTCGGACTCATCCCGCCCTCCGTCTCTTTCTTCCGGCACTCCGGCCCCGCATCCCGTCGGTCACTACCGCGCCCTCGCCGATGCCCTGCGTGCGGCCGGCCTGCGCCCGCCCCTGTGGATCCGCTGCACGGCGGAAACCGCCCTGCAGCGGGAGAACACGTTCCTTTCCAAACTGCTCGAGGCCTCGATCCTCGCCGGTTCCCTCCTCTGTGACGGCCTTGGCGATCTGCTCAGCATCGAGACGGAACACGATCCTCTGCGCGCCACGAAACTGACGTACAATGTTCTCCAGGGAGCAGGCGCGCGCATTTCCAAGACGGAGTTCGTCGCCTGCCCTTCGTGCGGACGCACCCTCTTCGACCTGCAGACGACGACCCAGCGAATTCGCGAAAAAACGGGGCACCTCAAGGGCATAAAGATCGCCATCATGGGCTGCATCGTAAACGGCCCCGGCGAGATGGCCGACGCCGACTTCGGCTACGTCGGCGGCGCCCCCGGCAAGATCAACCTCTACGTCGGAAAGGCCTGCGTGCAGTATAATATTCCCCAAGCGGAGGCCGACGACCGTCTCATCGCCCTGATCAAAGAGCACGGAAAGTGGGTAACGCCGCAACCCGCCGGAATCCTGTAACCATCGCCACACTACTGTAACGGGATCGTCACACGGCCCGTTTCAGTCGTGAAACCGGCCCTTCGTAGTCGCCTGAATGTTACAGAAAATTCCCGACTGACGAACCCGGGAACAGGCGGGGATGTGGCAACCAAAAAACGACGGAAGTTATGCCCAGCCGGGGTGTGAATATCTTGTTGGAAAGTTGCTCTTGAAACCCCATTTTGCTTCCACGTTACTGCGACCTCTTCCCGCCAGCTTGTTGTCGCCGCGGCCGTTCCTTCACACCCCCTCCCGGATTCCACGTCCGCCATCGTCCCAGAGCCAGCTTGCTACTCACTGACCATCATTTATTTACGCAACCGCCCGCATCCCCAGCCTTGCCATGATGGTCTCCATCGAATTTCTCTGACGACCGAGTGCCCGCGTGATGTCCTGAGTGTGTGTGAAAAAACCGCCCCCGACTGCCGGCTTGTGAATAAACCCGCCATTCCGCCTCTCTGTCCATGCCGACTCTCGTCCCCTCCACGCAGCTTTGGGAATCCGTAAAACGCGATTTCAAGGGACTCTTTCCGGAGGACGTCTACCAACTGTGGTTCGAGCCGATCGTTTGCCTGGAATCCACCGACGATTCGTTGACCTTGGGCGTTCCGAACGATTTTGCGGCGATTTGGATTAACGACAATTATCTGGATTTGATCGTCCAGCGCCTGCGCCTCACCGCTGGTCACGCGATCGCCGTCAAACTCAAGAAGGCAAACGACAGCGAGCCGTCCGCCGTTTCCGAGCCTGCCGCCGCGGCTCCCGCGTCCACCCGCGTGCCGCGCAGCAACGGACAGCGCCGCACGGACGACCGGGGCATCCACACGGGCACGCTCAACCCGCGCAACACCTTCGAGACCTTTGTCGTCGGCAACAACAACCAGATGGCGCAAGCCGCCTCCCGCGCCGTTGCACAGTCCCCCGCCCAAGCCTACAACCCCCTCTTCATTTACGGCGACACCGGTCTGGGCAAGACCCACCTGATGCACGCCATCGGGCACACGGTTCTCAAGAACAACCCCGGCTCCCGGATCGCCTACCTCTCGACTGAAAAATTCACCAACGAGTTCATCCAAGCCCTGCAGGAGAACGCCCTCGTCAAGTTTCGCCAGCGCTATCGCAACGTCGACGTGCTCCTGCTCGATGATGTGCAGTTCCTCGGCGGCAAAGAGCGCATCCAGGAGGAGTTTTTCCACACCTTCAACGACCTCTTCGAATCCGGAAAGCAAATCGTCCTCTCCAGCGACCGCCGTGCCTCCGAAATCGGCAAACTCGAGGCCCGCCTCGTTTCCCGTTTCGAATGGGGCCTGCCCGCCGACGTTCAGCCGCCGGATTACGAGACGCGCGTCGCCATTTTGCGCACGAAAGCCGCCTCGCTTAAACTCGAGGTGCCCGCCGTCGTCATCAACTTCATCGCGCAGAACATCGCGAAGAACATCCGTCGCCTCGAAGGGGCGCTGATCAAGGTCGCCAGTTACTCCGCCCTCACCGGCAAGTCGCTCGACATCGCGACCACCGAAATGCTGCTCCAGGACGTGCTCATGGAGCAGGCGCAGCAGATCCTGACGATCGAAACCATCCAGAAGCGCGTCGCGGATCACTTCCAGCTTCGCCACAGCGACATGACCAGCAAGCGCCGGCCCAACAACATCGCGATCCCGCGCCAGATCGCCATGTACCTCGCCCGCACGCTGACCAAGCACTCTCTGCAGGACATCGGCGATGCCTTTGGCGGTCGCGATCACGGCACCGTCATCCACGCCTGCAAAGCCGTGGACAACATGATGGAACAGGATCCCACCACGCGCGGCAGCGTGGAGTTCCTCAGAACGCAGCTCAGCCGGTAAGCGTTAGCCCGGAGCGAACTCATTGCCTGGCGCAGGGGAACGTCCGTTTCGGGCGTGCGAGAATCAATACCGCATGGCCGTAGTCCGGGTTGCAGAGAGAATGGAAGGGCATAGGGTGGGTTCAGTCTCGGAAGCCGCAACGCCTGCCACGTCCCCTCGCTTTCCCATCCCCATCCTTGCCAAGCACGCTCGATGGGCTGAAAATCCGCCTTCAACCCATTCGCATTCATGTCCCTTACGCCCGAACAGAAGTCCGCCGTTTCCTCGTGGGTCGCCACGGGCGACAATCTTTCCACCATCCAGAAGAAGCTCCGCGAGGAGTTTAAGGTTTCGCTGACCTACATGGATGTCCGGTTTCTCGTCGACGATCTCAATCTCGCCCTGAAGGACGCCGCACCGAAGGTCGACGCCAGCGACGTCACCAAGACGCCCGCCGCCCCGGCTCGCCCTGCGGCGGCCGCCGGCGAAGCCGCCGAAGCCGCCGAAGCGATCGACGCCGAACTGCCTCCCGAAGATCTCGCCGACGCCGCCGCGCCCTTCCCTCCCGAAGGCGGCGGCGCCGTGACCGTGACGGTGGACAAGGTCACCCTCATTCCAGGTGCCGTTGCCAGCGGCGAAGTCACGTTCAGCGACGGCGTGACTGGCAAGTGGGTGGTCGACCAATACGGTCGTCCCGGCTTCACGGAAGTGAGCCAGCCCGGCTACCGCCCTTCCCCAGCCGATGGCCAGGCCTTCATGCAGGAACTCAGCACCACGCTCCAGCGTCGCGGTTTCTGAACCTTTTTAGGTTGGACTGCGGCGGCTCGACGCCGCTTTGTCCGGGCCACCTCGGTGGCCTTCTTCCATTTTAGGATTTAACCATTTAGAATCTAGGATTTCCCGGCATCGACGGGCCCTATTCCTTCAACCCCAGCGATCGCGGTGAAAAGCCGCGCGCGCGCAACGCGTCATTGATTGCCTCCAGATTAAGCTGAGCCCCCGGTTTCACGTTATTCGCCCGGTACCAGCCTTGATTCATCTCCACCGCGAACTGGAGATCCTCCCGCACCGACGGCACCGATGTCTCGTCGAACGGATGCATCGCGTAGATCTCACGCAGAACCCCATCCGCGGTGAAATATCCAATGTCCAATGGCGTCGGCGTATTGCGCATCCAGAAGCTCATTCCCTGCGGCCGATTGTAGACGAAGATCATACCCTGGTCCGGCTTCAAATCACGCCGACCCATCAAACCGCGCTGCATTTCCGCACCCGTGACCGCGAACTGCAGTTGCACCGTCTTCTCGCCGAGCCCGACGGCAAAGTAATCGGCCACCGATTTTGGCGCCGCGGCCGTCGTTGCAGGCACCTCGCTGCGCCCGCAACCGGCCAGCACGAGCGAAACCAAGGCGAGCCAGACTCCACCCCAACGGATCGAAACCGGATTTGCGTTTTTCACAGGGAGCGTGGGTAATCGCCGCACCCAACCGGTTCAACCTTCTTCCCGTGGCCCCACCCGCTCTTCTCCTCTACGCCGACACCCAACGCAGCGCCGACATGCGGTACTTTTGCGGATTCGAGGTACACGATCCTTTCATCGCCCTGCAGATCGGTTCGAAGAAAATCGGGGTCTTCAACGCGCTTGAATTCGGTCGTGCCCGCAAGGAATCCGACTTGGACGAGGTCCTTCCCCTCGAGTCGCTCCAAGTCCGTTTTCGCGCCCGGCATCCGGACGCCCGCCCGGGCGCCGCCGACCTCATTGCCGTCCTCGCGGAGTCCCGCCAGCTCAAGGCCTTTCGCGTTCCCGAGGACTTCCCCGCCGGCCTGCTCGAGAAACTGCGCGCCACCGGACTCGCCGTCACTGTGGTTGACGGACCCGTTTTTCCGCAGCGGGAGATCAAGACAGCGCGCGAGGCGGCCGCCATCCGTGCCGGCAATGCCTGCGCCGCCGCCGGATTCGCCGCCGCCGAACGCCTGCTGCGCGCAAGTACGATTCGCAAGGACCGTCTCCTCTACGACGGCAAGGCGCTCACCAGTGAGCGGGTGCGATTTGCCATCGAGGTCGCCTGCCTGCAGACTGGAGGCATCGCCGCCGACACGATCGTGGCCGGCGGAAACCAGGCTTGCGATCCGCACATGCGAGGCACCGGACCGCTTCGTGCGAACGAGCTCATCATCATCGACATCTTCCCGCGCATGGCAGCCACCGGCTACCACGGCGACATGACCCGCACCTTCCTCCGCGGCCGCGCCAGCGAACCCCAACGTGCCCTCGTCGCCGCCGTAAGGGCAGCGCAAACCGCCGCCCTCAAGGTCCTCCGCGCGGGAGTAAAAGGCAACGCGGTGCACCAGCAGTGCCTCGACATTTTTTCCGCTCGCGGTTTTGAGACCCGCCACACCCCCAAGGGCTCCATCGGATTTTTCCACGGCACCGGCCATGGTCTGGGACTCGCGATCCACGAGACCCCGCGCATCAGCGTCGCCGACAATATTCTCCAGCGCGGAGCCGTGGTGACGGTTGAGCCTGGCCTCTATTACCCAGGCCTCGGCGGATGTCGCATCGAGGATGTGGTGCAGGTCACCGGCCACCGCCCCAAGATGCTTTCGAAGTACCCGTACGACTGGGAACTCACCTGATCCGTAAAAAGCGGAAATCTCCCTATTCATATGGCCATCTCCCCTGCAAAAACCCGTGCGTTGCTGAAAAAGATTGCCGGTCTGCGCATCCTCGTGATCGGCGATGTCATGCTCGACCACTACGTGTGGGGCGATGCGACCCGCATCTCGCCGGAGGCGCCCGTGCCAGTCGTGGAGATCAAGCGCGACTCTTACACGCCCGGAGGCGCCGCCAATGTCGCGCTCAACTGCGCCGCCCTGGGTGCCAGGGCCAGCATCGCCGGTTTCATGGGAGACGACGACGCCGGTCGCCACCTGCACGCACTGCTGAAAGAGCGCGGCGTCAAACCAGTGAGCACCACCGGCTCAGGCATGACGATCATCAAGACCCGCGTCATTCTCCAAAGCCAGCAACTCTGCCGGCTTGATCGCGAATCCGCCCCTTCGGCTTACCGCATGCCCGCAGCCGAGGCCGCACGCCTTCTGGCCCGTGAGATTGCCGCGTGCGACGCGGTGATTTTCTCCGACTACGCCAAAGGCCTGCTCACCGACGACCTCGTGAAGACCATCAGCGCCCGGGCCCGCGCCGCCGGAAAGCTCGTCGCGCTCGATCCTAAACCCAAAAACCCGCTTCGCTTCAGCGACCTCGATCTGATCACCCCCAACCGTCGCGAAGCCGCGCAACTGGCGGGCATCGATTTATCCTCGCACGAACCGTTTCCCTCCGAGGAAATCTGCCGCAGGCTCCACGAACGCTATCGCATTCGTAATCTCGTGATCACGCTCAGCGAAGACGGCATGCTGCTCAGCCGCGAAGGCTCCGTCTTGAAACAGATTCCTACCGCAGCTCGCGAAGTGTTCGACGTGTCCGGCGCGGGTGACACGTCGATCGCCGCCCTCGTGCTGGCCCTCGCCGCCGGCGCCGACCTCGAGACCGCGGCCCACTTTGCCAACGCTGCTTCCGGCGTCGTCGTCGGCAAACTCGGCACCGCCACCGTGGCACCGGACGAGTTGCTCGCCTACACCGCCGGCCAATGAAGGCTCTTTTCCTCGACCGCGATGGCACCCTCATCGTCGACAAGGATTACCTCGCGGATCCGGCGAAAGTGGAGCTGATTCCCGGCGCCCGCGACGGACTCCTCCGCGCCCGCGAACTCGGTTACAAGCTCTTCATTCTCTCCAACCAATCGGGGATCGGACGCGGTTATTTTACGTTGGCGGAGGCCCAGCACTGCCATGATCGCATGCTCGAGCTGCTCGACCTCGAACCGGACATTTTTGCCGGGACGTGCATGGCCCCGGAGGCGCCGGATCAGCCGTCGCTCTACCGCAAGCCTTCGCCCGCGTTCATTCTTGAGGCGATGCCTCGCCATGGCCTCGATCCGAAACAGTGCATCATGGTCGGGGACCGTGAATCCGACATCCGCACCGGCCTCAACGCCGGCATCCGCGCCGCCGCCGTCTGCACCGGCAAACTGGATGCCACCGCTTGGGCGAAACTCGCCCTGCGTCACGTGCCCGTCTTTCCCGACTTCGGCTCCTTCAGTCGCTCACTCGAATGACGACTAAGAGTGATTGATCCCCCATGCCTGAACTCGCCGAAGTCGACTACTTCCGCAAACGCTGGAGCTCCGGCCTGGGGCGCCGGATACGTGAGGTGCGGCTCCACGCTCAGGCAAAGGTCTTTCGCGGCGCCGACCCGGCCGCGATCGTGCGCCATTTGACGGGCTCAACCCTGCGCAGCTCGGCCTCCGCGGCCAAGCAGATGCTCTTCAAAGCTTCGGGCGACGTGTGGCTTGGTATTCATCTGGGCATGACAGGTGAGCTTTCGGAACAGCCCGCCGGGCACGTTCCTCGCAAACACGACCATCTGGTGCTCGTCCAAGCCAGCCGGAGCCTCGTCTTTAGCGATCATCGCATGTTCGGCCGTGTGCAGTTTTCCGTGGGCAAGAACGTTCCCGAGTGGTGGTCGTCGATCGCACCGGCCATCCTCTCGTCCGCTTTCACGGTCCCTGCCGTTGCTGACTTTCTCCGTCGCCGCGCACGCGCCCCGATCAAGGCTGTGCTCCTCATGCAGGAGCGATTTCCCGGCATCGGCAACTGGATGGCCGACGAGATCCTCTGGCGCTCCGGCCTTCACCCGCGCCGCCTTGCCGGCTCGCTGGCGCCAGCCGAGATCAAGCGGCTGCATCGCGAATGCCGCTGGGTCTGCGACCAGGCGCTCAAGACCATTGGCGAAACGTTCGCCGATCCCCCAAAAACCTGGCTCTTTCCTCATCGCTGGGAAAACGGCAGAAGATGTCCGCGCACCGGCAGTGAGCTCGTGCGCGAAGACATCGGTGGCCGCACCACCTGCTGGTCTCCCGGGCGGCAGAGACTCACTCCTTCTCCATGAAAATCGCTCCGCTCAGCACCGTTGTCTTCATCGGCGACTCCATCACCGACGCCGGTCGCGACCCCGGCGGCGAAGCAACGCCGTGGAACCCCGCTCTCGGCCATGGTCGGGGCTACGTCGGCCTCGTCGACGCTTGGCTGGGCGCCACCCGGCCCGCCGAAAGAATCCGCGTCGTCAACCGGGGCGTCGGCGGCAACACGGTCCTCGACCTCGCCGCCCGGTGGCAGACCGACGTGCTCGACCTCAAGCCCCACTGGCTCTCCGTCATGATTGGCATCAACGATGTCTGGCGCCAATTCGACACTCCATTGCGCGGCGGTCTCCACGTGAACCCCGACCTTTTCGCGCGCACCTTGGGCGACCTCGTCACACTCACCCGACCGCTCGTAAAGGGACTGATCCTTGCCACCCCGTATTTTATCGAACCCAACCGCGACGACCCCATGCGCCGGCGAATGGACGCCTATGGGGACGTCGTAAAGGACCTGGCCGCACGCAACGACGCCCTCCTCGTCGACACTCAAGCTGCCTTCGACGAAGTGCTCGCCCACACGCATCCGATGACGCTCGCATGGGATCGTATCCACCCCAACACGACGGGACATGTCATCCTGGCCCGCGCATTTCTGCGCACGCTCGACGCCCTCTGACCATGCCAGTCCGCCGTCAACGCCTCGACGAACTACTCGTCGCCCGCGGCCTCGCCGCCAGCCGCGCCCAGGCGAAGGCGTTGATCATGAGTGGGCGCGTCCGCTGCGGCACCGAACGCCTGGAAAAGCCGGGCAAGGAGGTCGTTGTCGACCTCGACGTCAGCGTGGATCAACCGCCGCGCTTCGTCAGCCGGGGTGGCGAGAAGCTGCAGGGCTTTCTTGACCGGTTCCCCATCGATCTGAGCGGCGCGCAGGTGCTCGACGTCGGTGCATCGACGGGCGGGTTCACCGATTGTGCGCTGCAAGCCGGCGCCGCAACCGTCGTCTGCCTCGACGTCGGACGTGCCCAATTGCACGCCAGGCTGCGCGCGGACCTGCGGGTCACCAACCTTGAGCAGATCAACGCGCGTCACCTCAAACCCGGCGATCTTCCCCGCGACGCCTTTGATGCAATCGTCATCGACGTGTCGTTCATATCCCTCAAATCCGTCCTTCCGGCGGTCTGGCCTTTCCTGCGGCGCGGTGGTTCGCTGCTCGCTCTCGTCAAACCCCAATTCGAAGCCGGTCGCGCCGAAGTGGACAAGGGACGCGGGATCATCCGGGACACGGAGGTGCAGGCACGTGTTTTAGCCGACATCACTGCGTTCGCCCTCGCCGAACTCTGCGGTGCGGCGCTGATTGGCTCCATGGACTCCCCGATCACGGGCACTGACGGCAACCGCGAGTTCATGCTCGGCTTGCGCCGGTCAGATTGATCGCGCCCCGCCGCTAACCGTGTTGCGCACCGAATGTTTTCTGAGATTCGAGATTCCTCTGCGGCAGACGTTTCCCTTATCGTTCCGCTCTTATGTCTCCGCTGCGCAAACTTGCCTTCGTCATCAACGAGCAGAAATCCGGCGCGCCTGAAATCGCCGAGGCCTTGATGGCGCTCGCGCGCGAAGCGGGCGTGGAGGTCAAGCAGACGACCCTGTTTCCTCTGAACGACGGATTCCTCGCTGGCTGGGACGCCTGTTGCGTCATCGGCGGCGACGGCACCTTGCTCGGCGTCGCCAAAGAGGCAGCCCGGCAACAGGTTCCCATCATCGGCGTGAACCGTGGCAGTCTCGGCTTCCTCACCACTTTCTCCGCCGAAGAGGCCCGCGCGCAGCTTCCCGCCTTGCTTGCCGGCCACTATGCCGTGGTCGAACGCGCGTTGCTCGATTGCTCCACCGGCCCCGAGCAGCACGACCTCGCGCTGAACGACGTGCTGATCAAGGAGGAGGTCAACAGCCGCCTGGTGCGCCTGGAAGTCGAGGCCGATGGCGAGTTGGTCACCGATTACCTTTGCGATGGTCTGATCTTTTCGACCCCGACTGGCTCGACCGCGTACAACCTTTCCGCCGGAGGACCGCTCATCCACCCCGGCGCCGAGGTCATCGCCATGACGCCGATTTGCCCGCACACGCTGAGCAACCGGTCGATTATCTTCCGGCAGGATGTGAAACTGCGCGTCTACAACCGCATGAAGGGTTCGCGCCTGCTCGTGGCCATGGACGGCCAGCGCAATCTGGTGATGTGCGAAGGTTCACCCGTCGAGATCACCGTCTCCAACGTCCGCCTTCCCCTCATCCAGCTGCGCGATCACTCTCATTTCGCCGTCGTCCGCACAAAACTCAAATGGAGCGGCGGCGCGGCGAAGGAATAGCTGCCGGCAAAACCGGAAATCCTAAATCCCAAAAGGCCAAATCCCAAATGACGGCGCACCAACGGCGATTGAGACGTCGGGCACGCTCTGTTCCGTTGTAGCCGGGGGCATCGACCCCGGTCTGTAGATAACTTCAGCCTTTATCCCGCAGTCGCCCTCACCAGTTCCTCCCTCACGGCCGCCAATCCCTTATAAGCCGCCACGGCGTCGGACATGGTGCGCAGCGCTCGGTGCAGTCCGGCACGAACATGGTCATCCGCCAACACGGCCCCCAATGGATGGCACTCCACCCGAATCGCAAAAAGCACGCCTCCGTTTTCCGTGAGCCCGGCCAGGAGCTGCCGCTCAACGCGCAGCCAGCTGCGGTTCAGATTGAGAGGTAAGACCAAGCGCTGACGGTTCAGGGCCGGGTGGAGATTCAGCTCCGAGGTCGCCGCCAGCCCCCAATTTGCCCTCAGAAAGCCGGTCCCCGGCTTTAGACGGCTGAGGAACTGTTGGATCGGCGCCGCCAACGTTGAATTCAACTCCGGCACGACGCCGTGAATGGCCTCCAGGGGACGCCCCAATTGCGCCTCCAAGGCCCATCCCGTCGGGAAGCACAATGCCCCGCCCAGCAGCCGGTGAACACCGCACTTGTCCGGCGCGAGAAACAGAAAATCGGGCTCCAGCCGGCGTCCCAACTCGTCCACCGTCGCCGTCCCCGTCTCCCCCAGCAGCCGGACAAAGGCCACCCGCATGGGTTCCCCCTCGGGCATCATCGCCGCATGCCGTTCCGGATTCGTATCCAACCAGTGGCGACGCTCGGCGACCAGCGCCGCATGGGTTGGCGTCTGGGCGAAGAACGCGAGGGGGTCGCCACGCCGCAGCGAGAGATGGAAGCGGTGATCCTCGTCCGGAAACAGTTCGGCCAGTCCGTTCACGGTCGGACGACCAGTTGCGTGCGCAATGGGCGAACGAGGCGCTTCCGGGCAAACTGCGCCAGTGCCTTGATCGTCACCGCGTCGATGCGCGCGTCGTAGCGGGCGAGATCCTCGACCGGCAGTCCGTACAACGCGTTGAGTCCGGCATTCATCGCCCGGGCACCATTGCTCTGAAGTCCCATGCGCTTCGCGGCCTTCAATCGGGTCTGGCACCGTTGCAGCTCCGCCGCCTCCACCTTCCCGGCTGCGACGCGGGCGATCTCCGCATCGATCTCAGCCAGGACCTCGCCGTCGCGGCCCGGAGCCGTGCCCGCCATGAAATAGAACATGCCGGCATGCAATCCCGTCACGCGTCCAGACCGGACGAAGTAGGCCAGCCCTTTCTCCTCGCGCACCCGCTCGAAGAGCCGCGAAGACATCCCGCTGAAGAGTTCGTCCGCCACCTCGGCCACATCGAAATCCTGCTCGAGCAACCCGGGTCCCGGAAAGGCCTGGTACACGACGGCCTGCTGCCGAGGCTGGATTTCCACGAAGTCGCCGCGCTCCGCCGGCGCCTCATGACGGGAAACCGGAAGGGAGAACGTTCCCTTGGGCAGGCGATTCAAGAAAGCCTTCAGACGCGACCGCAGGGCCCGCGGATCGAAGTCGCCCGCCACCACCAGCACCGCATTGGGCGCCACGATCAACCGGCGGTGCAGCGCGGCGAGCGAGCGCGGCCGGAGCGCGCGCAACCCTTCCTCATCGCCCGCCGCATCGACCGCAAAGGGATGTGCGCCGAAGAACTTCCTTCGCAGCAACTTCCTCCCGAACGTCACGACGTCATCCGCATCCTGCGCCAAATCCGCCAGCTGTGCCTCGCGCTCGAGATCGAAGCTCGACGCCTTGAACGCCGGCGTCAGCACTGCGTCAGCCAGGATCTCCAAGGCCGGCCCGAACTCCGTCGGCAACACCTCCGCCGCGAGGCCAAAACTGTTATTGCCGGCAAACGGATAAAACGAGCCGCCGGCCTGTTCGATCAGTTGGGCCACCGCCGCGGCCGATCGACGCTTCGTGTCTTTTGTCAGGAGGGTCGCCAGCAGGGAGGTGGACCCCCGCTCGCCGCTTTCTTCGAACAACGGTCCGCCCGCAAACAGCAGACGCAAATGAAGATTCGGCAGGCGCCGGTCGGGCTGCAACAGCAGCCGGGCCCCGTTGCCGAGAACGAGTTCTTCGACCTCGGTGCGACTTGCCAAGCCAGCCACCGACACTGCGGGTGCAGTCGCCTGAGATGAGACCGGGTTCAACGACACCGCCGTGAGGCGCGAGGGAACGAGGTAGGTGTCGAGCACGCGGACGAGTCGAGCCGAAGTCACGCGTCGCAGATCATCAAAATACGCGCGACTGTAGTGCAAATCCCCCACCACGACTTCGGCCACCCCCAGACGAGAGGCCTGGCCCGAAACCGTCTTGCGCGCGTTGATCTCGGACACGACCAGCTGCCGCATCGCCTTTCGTACCTGTGCCGGCGTAAAGCCCGTCCGGCTGAGGCGGGAAAGTTCGCGATGGATCGCCGCAGTCGCCGCCTCACGCTTGTCGGCGTCGCAGGTGAACGAAACATAGAAGAGCCCGCAGGAACCGGGATTCCAACCCGTCACGTCGATGCTGTGCACGAGGCGCGCTTTCTCCCGGATCGACTGCCACAGCACCGAGCTGTCGCCGTGACCGAGCAGGGTGGCGAGCAGGTCGAGCGCAGGCGCGTCGGCGTGCGCCAATCCGGGAATCGGCCAGGCCAGGCCGGCCCGGGTAACCTCGACGTCCTCCCATCGATGCCACGCGCGCGGTGCGAGCGCGGGAGGCTCATCCGGTACGAACACCGAGGCAAGTTCGCGGCGCGGCGCCGCGCCAAAATGCTCCGTCACCGATGCGCGAATCGCCGCCGCATCCACCCCGCCGGCCACGACGACCACGAGGTTGTTCGGCACGTATCGCTGTTTGTAATACGCAATCAGGTCGTCGCGGCTGCTGGCTGCAAAGACATCGCGATGGCCGATGATCGGATGCTGGTAGGGGTGCGACCGGAAGGCCGTCTGAAAAAGTGCCTCAAAAAGGCGGGTGTCAGGATCGTCCTGACCCATGGCGATTTCGCGCAGGATAACCTGCTTCTCCTTCTCCACCTCTCCCTCCGGAAGTGTGGAATGCAGGACGGCGTCCGCCAGCACATCGATGGCCAGGCCGGCGTGCTCCGCGGGAATATCGATGTAGTACACCGTCCGGTCGAAGGTCGTGTACGCATTGATGTAGCCGCCATGCGCCTGCACCACGGTCGAGAGATCGCGCCCGGCACGGCGTTCCGTCCCCTTGAAGAGCATGTGCTCCAGATAGTGCGAGAGACCTGCACCGAGCTTCGCGCCCTCGTGGATGCTGCCCGTCTTCACCCACACCTGCACCGATGCGATGGCGGATGCCGGATCGGGCTTGAGCACGAGCGTGAGCCCGTTTGGCAGGACGGTGCGCTCGACAGGTTCGCGCCAGAACGGTTCGAGCAGCGGGAAATCCACGGAGGAAGGAGATTTTTTGGGCATGAGAAAAACGACAAACCGTGTCCGGTCCCGCGGCAGTACGGGACGGTCGACGCCAGCACGGCGCTGAGGCGAATCAGGCCGTCTCCTGCTGGGCGGACGGCGCTGCGCCTTGCGGACGGTTTCGCGCCGGGAGAAACGGTTTCACAAACGCATCCTCAAACGTGTAGGTCGGCGAAAAATCTTCCCGCCGGTCATCGTCCGTTTTGCTGAATACGTTATACTCGATCAGATTAAAAACCATGTCGCCGAAGTCCGTGCAACGCGTGATCCCCCAAGCCTCGAGCACCGTCTTTGTGAGAGGCCCGTACTGATCCAGCGCGTAAGCCCGCAGTCCGTCCAGCAGCTCCGGCCCTGTCACATGCAGCGAGCGTCCGGCGCGCTTCGCATCCCGTTTCCGCAGCTCCTTGACGGTATGATCGAGACCCTGGCGCACAAAGTGGTAACCCTTCCGGTCAAATCGACCATCTTCTTTGCAAATAAGGCTCACCACCTCGTCAAAATCCAAATCCTGCATATGATAACGGAAATGAGCATACCTCAATTCTCGGTGCAACCACGCAGAACACCGCAAAAAAACAGCGCGCATGCCTTGCATTTCACCGCAAACGGACTGAGCCTCACCTCAGCATCTGTAAAAACTAAGTAAAATCCCCCATCTCTTTACAATTGACGTTACGTTTCTAAAAAATCCTGCTTAATGAAACGCAACATGATTGCCTCGACTCAAACCCATCATCCTGTGTCCAACGTGAAAACTCCGGTAAACACCCAATCGACTCCGCTCGATCTCGCCTGCGCGAGACTTAAAGCGGCGGGATTGCGTATCACTCAACCGCGCATCGCGATTCTCGATGCGCTTATCAAACGCTCGCTCCCCGCGAGCATCGAACAGATCCACGGCGATCTCTCGGGCTCCTCCTGCGACTTGGTAACGGTTTACCGCTGCCTCGCCGCCTTCGAGGAACTCGGACTCGTCCGCCGTTGCTTCTTCCACAACGGCACCAGCCTGTACCAAATCAGCCTCGGCGACGAGCCGGTCTACCATGTCGTCAACAAGGGTGACAACTCGGTCGAAGCGCTCGACGCGGAAACCTCCACCGAATTGCGCGCCGCCTTGTCGAAGGTCGAGTCCCTCTTGAAGAGCCGTGGCTACAGCGACGTATCGCATATGGTCGAATTCTTCGGAACGACTGCGAAGTCGGGCGCCGTTCGCAGCGCAAGCAGCGTGGTTATCCCCGAATAAATCCAGATCGCTAGATCACCTCACAAAAGCCGCGGGCCCGCCCGCGGCTTTTTTTTGGCCCTTCATCAGACCCTCAGTCGAGACCGATCAACAGGACTGAGACGCCAAGGAGAGGAAAGTCTCAAACCTCAAGGGACGAGGGCGGATCAAGCGCGAGGGGCAGCCTTGCGGTTCGCCATCACCCGGTCCCAGTCCACGACATTCCAGAATGCCGTCACGTAGTCGGCGCGCCGGTTTTGATAGTTCAAGTAGTAGGCATGCTCCCAAACATCGAGACCGAGTACAGGGTGCGCTCCCTGGCTGAGGGGCGAATCTTGATTCGGCGTCGACATGACGTCCAACCGCCCCGCCTTCACGACCAGCCATGACCAGCCACTGCCAAAGGTGCCCATCGCCGTCTGCGTGAACCGCGTCCGAAATGCATCGAAACTGCCGAACGCTCCCTCGATCTCGCGCGTGAATTCGGCTGAAGGTTTTGCGGCCCGCGAGGCAGGCGTGAGCACGTCCCAAAAATGCACATGGTTCAAGTGCCCGCCGACATTGTTGCGCAGCGCGGTCCGCACCGCCTCAGGTGCGCGGCTCAGGTCGCGCACGAGGGCCTCGGCTCCCATGGCCGCCAACGAAGCGTGATCCTTCAGCACCGCGTTCGCGTTGTTGATGTAAGCCTGGTGATGGCGCGTGTGGTGGATCTCCATCGTCTGCGCGTCGATGTGCGGCGCGAGCGCGTCGTACGCATAAGGCAGTTTTGGCAGCATAAACTGCGGCGGAGCCGAGGCCGCCCCCTGGCCCAGGACCTGGGTGCCAGCGACCAGCCCGAGGCCCGCGAGGGCGGTGCCACCAACGAGCACCTTCAGGACATCGCGGCGCGTAAAATCAGCATCAGGCGAATTGGAATGATTCATGGCCGAGACTGTGAATCGCCCAGCGCTCAGGCGCAACCCCCTGCTCGACATCGTCGACAAGCCAACGCCGGCTCAATCTCGACTACGTCAATGTCTGGATAATTCGCACGATGGGCAAAAACATCGCGATCACAATGGTTCCGACGACGACTGCCATGATGGCAATCGTAAGCGGCTCAATGAGAGCGGTGAGGCCAGCCACGGCTGCGTCCACCTCGTCATCGTAGGTGTCCGCAATGCGACTGAGCATGTCGGGCAGAGCACCGGTCTCCTCCCCCACTTCGATCATGCTCGGAACCAGTTCGGGAAACACTCGCGTGGCGGCGAGCGGGGCGGCGAACGTATCGCCCGCCTCGATCCGGTCGTGAACGAAGTTCATTGCCTCCGCCACACGAGTGTTCCCGCTCGTCTCGCGGGTGATCTGGAGCGCTTGGAGAATGGGAACACCCGCGGCCAGCAAGGTCCCCAATGTTCGGGTGAGACCCGCCACCACCGATTTCGTGGTCAAGCCTCCCACACCCGGAAGCTCCAGGATCCATCGATCCCGCATCCGTCGCACCGACGAACAACGCAGAAGCAGCGAGCCCGCCACGGCGAATGCGATGGTCCCCCCTATGACCACCGGAGCATGCGATTGAAGGAATTTGCCAGTTACCAAAACCCCCTGCGTGAGTGCAGGAAGCGGTTGTCCCTTCAACAGGCTGGCGAACACAGCCTCAAACTTGGGGACCACGAACATCATCAGCGCGGTCACCACACCTCCCGCCACCAAGGCGATCATCGACGGATAGACCATCGCCGCCTTTACCCGCCCTCGCAATCGGTCCGACTTTTCGAGGAACCGTCCCAAGCGTTCCAATACGACGTCGAGCACACCTGCAGCCTCCCCGGCCCTCACCATGGCGACATAAAGTGCGCCAAACGAACGCGGCTGGCCTGCCATCGTCGCCGAGAGAGATTCTCCCGCCCGCACGCCGTCGGCCAAGACCTTCAAAACCTGCCCTCGACCCGCCCGTCCCCCTTGGCGTGCCAGCACCTCAAGTGCCCGTAACAACGGCAGTCCAGCCCGGAGCAGCGAGGCGAGTTGCCGCGTGAATTGAGTGAGCGCTTTTCGATCCAGGCGGCCATTCGGCCGGCCGAGAAACGCGGGTCTCGTCCAATGCGACCCGGACACGTTTTCACGGCTCGAAACCGCCACGGAAGGCGCTGGCGTATTGGCCGCGTCGAGTTGAACGGGATGGAGGCCCCGCGCCTTCAGCAAGGAGACCGCATGCTCCCGGTCTCGTCCGTCGATCCGACCGCTGGTCTCGCGTCCGTTGCTCGCATCTATGCACGTGTAGGTGAAGGGAATCATGGGCAAATAGGTTCGGTTCAGGTGTAGAGAAGTACCTCGTCGACGGTCGTCGCCCCCTCGCGAATCGCCTGGAGACCCGCTTGGCGCAACGTCGTCATTCCTTCCGATCGGGCGGTGTCGCGCAGCTTTCGAGTCGGGGATCCCTCCGCGATCAAGTCCCGTAATCCCGGCGTGATCGGCAGCCATTCGTAAAGACCGAACCTGCCCCGATATCCGGTCGCAGCGCATGACGCGCAACCACGGACCTCATGACAGCGGTCCGGGAGTTCCCCGCTGGCGTCAAACGCGAGGCGGCGCTTCTCCAGCTCTCCAAGTGGACGCTCGACCCGACAAGTCCGGCAAAGACGCCTCACCAATCGCTGCGCCAACACACCGGACAGCGCCGAAGCAACCAAGTAAGGTTCCACACCCATGTCAGCCAGTCGAACGATGGCACCGGCGGCATCGTTGGTGTGCAACGTCGCCAGCACGAGATGCCCTGTGAGGGCCGCCTGAATCGCCACGCGCGCTGTTTCTTCGTCCCGGATTTCACCCACCAAGATCACATCGGGGTCTTGCCGTAACATCGCCCGCAGCGTCGCCGCGAACGTCCGACCGATTCCGGGATGAACGCCCACCTGCATCACGCCCTCCAGTTCGTACTCAACCGGATCCTCCACCGTGAGGATCTTTCGCTCGATTTGATTGAGGGTCCGAAGTGCTCCGTACAAGGTCGTCGTCTTGCCTGAACCCGTGGGGCCGGTGACGAGGAAAAGCCCGTTTGGCCGTCGGATCGCCGTCAAAACTCCCGATAAAACCGATGCGGGAAGCCCGAGGTCCTCCAGCCCGAGACGCGCTGCTTCGCTATCCAGCACCCGCAACACCACCGATTCTCCAAACTGCGTCGGCAGGGTGGAGAGTCGCAACGCCACCGAGCGCCCATTCGCCTCGACGCGAAGGCGTCCATCCTGGGGCACCCGGCGTTCGGCGATATTCAAGTCAGCCATCACCTTCAATCGGGAGATCACAGGCGTAGCCAAGGCCAACTCCGGGGTCGCAACGGTGCGCAACGCACCATCGACGCGGAAACGCACGACAAAGGTGTCTTCAAACGGCTCGAAATGAATATCCGAGGCACGTTCGCGCACCGCCTCCACCAGCAAGGTGTCGACCAGGTGGCTCACATCACCCGGAACACCTGCCGCACCCGATTCTCCCTGCGCCGGCGAAGGCGGAAGAAAGGGCGCAGCCGGGAACTCCGGCGAGTTCGTCCTGCCACGCCCCTCACCATAGTGGCGCTGGACCAATTCAACCATCTCGGCAGGATCGGCGAGGCAAAGGTCCGCCTTTACGCCCAGCGCTTGGGCCAACTCTTCGGCCAAATGCGCTCGAAACGGATCAGCAATCCAGACCGTGACGGATTGATCCCCTGCCCGCCATGGCACGGCGCGGCAACGGCGCGCCACGTTCCCATCGAGCAGGCGGAGAGCCTCTGGATCCGGCCCGCCCGCCGCCCGCGAAACAAATGGGCAGCCGCAATAGTCGGCCACTGCTCCGAGAAGCGCGGGCCGTGTGAAAAGACCGGCCTCAATCGCCAGTAGGGCCGGCGGTTTGCCGGTGTGGAGATGTGCCTGCTCGAGGTCTGCGTAGGCGGAGCCGGGGAGTCTCTGCTCACGCAAAAACTCCAGGACTGCCGGGGGATTACTTTCAAACATAGGGGAAGTGTTTGAACGCGGCCGGGATCAAGCTCCGGCGGGCCGGGCGCATCGCGCGCCCCTCGCTTCAGGCGGCGTTCCTCAGAGTTCCTTCAACTGGACGCCTGCCGCCACCAGCTTCTCACGCATGATCTGCTGGTCCTGCGCCTTTTCCACGGCCTCATCGGGCGGGATGAGCTCGCGGTTCACGAGACTCATCAGGTGCATATCCATCGTTATCATACCCTGCGACGCGCCGGTCTGGATGTCCGAGTTGATGCGGAAAGTCTTGTTCTCGCGGATCAGCGAGGCGATCGAGGTCGTGTTGACCATGATCTCATAGCCGGCGATGCGCCCTCCGCCGTTCTTCTTGCACAGCACCTGGGAGACGACCGCTTGAATCGAGGAGGCAAGCTGTGTCCGGATCATGTCCTTCATGTTCGCCGGGAAAGCGTCAACCACGCGGTCGATGGTCTTCGCCGCGCCGTTGGTGTGCAGGGTGCCGAACACAAGGTGACCCGTTTCCGCCGCGCTGATCGCCGCCTCAATCGTCTCCAAATCGCGCATTTCGCCAACGAGAATGATGTCCGGATCCTGGCGCAGCGCGCGGCGGATTGCCTCGGAAAAGCTCGGCACATCCATGCCGATTTCGCGCTGCGTCACGATGCAGCGTTTGTGCGGATGATAATACTCGATCGGATCCTCGATGGTGATGATGTGACCGTCGCGGTTTTCGTTGATGTAATTGATCATCGAGGCCAGCGTGGTGGACTTGCCCGAGCCGGTCGGACCCGTCACGAGAATCAGACCACGCGGACGGTAGAGCAGCTCGCGAATCTTGTCGGGCAGTCCGATGTCCCGGAGTCCAAACATGCGGTTGGGAATCTGACGAAGCACCAGGCCATAGTTGCCCTTGGCCTTCAGCACGGAGACGCGAAAACGTGACTTGTCCATGAAGGCGAAACCGAAATCGGCTCCGCCTTGAAGCTTCACCCCCTGTTGATGCGCGTCGGGGGTGATCGAGAGCATGAGCTTCTCGGTGTCAGTGGAGGTCAGCTCCGGGCCCTCGATCGGCACCATGCTGCCGGATATGCGCAGCGTGGGCGGCTGGCCTACCTGGCAGTGCAGGTCCGAGGCCCCCTGCTCGACCACCAACTCAAGCAGATCGTTCATCTCGTAGCTCATAGGTGTATCAGGTCGTCTTGTCGTTGAAGGAGTAATCAGGATGCGTCGTCGACGGTTGCGGCCATGATTTCCTCAAAGGATGTCAGGCCGGCGGCGGCTTTGCGAATGCCATCTTCACGCAACGTTCGGCAACCTTGCGAGCGCGCGTGAGCGCGCAACCGGCCCGGGGAGGCATTTTCACAGATAATTTGCCGGGTCTCGTCGGTCACCGGCAGCACCTCGAAAAGACCGATTCGCCCCCGGTAGCCTGTCCCATCGCACGCCGCGCAGCCTTCGCCTTTTTCCCAGATCTTCCGACCTTCCTCCCCTCCGTCGTTGCCAAAACGCTGCACGGAGCCGGCCGGAGACCGCACTTGGCGGCATTCCCTGCACAGCTGGCGCACAAGCCGCTGCGCCACCGCCGCCCGAAGTGCGCCCGCCACCAGATACGGTCGCGCCCCGAGATCGAGCAGGCGGGAAATGGCCCCGGGCGCATCGTTGGTGTGCAAGGTCGAGAAAACGAGGTGGCCTGTAAGCGCAGCCTGCAAGGCGATCTCCGCCGTTTCACGATCGCGAATTTCACCGACCATGATCACATTCGGCGCCTGACGCAGCATCGCCCGCAGCGCCGCCGCAAACGTCATGCCGATCTCGGGCCGGACCGGAACCTGGTTGATCCCCGAAAGCTGGTACTCCACCGGATCCTCGACGGTGATGATCTTGCTTCCCGGACGATTGATATAATTCAGACAGGAATACAGCGTGGTGGTCTTGCCCGAACCCGTCGGTCCCGTGACCAGCACAAGCCCGTCGGCGAGGCCGAGCAGGCGCGTCATTTCCTCGCCGTGATCCGGCTCCAACCCCAGCTCCCCGAGATCGACGCGCAACGCACTCGGATCGAGTAGACGCAGCACCAGGCTTTCGCCATGCACGGTCGGCAGAGAGGACACGCGCACATCCATGACCCGACCGCCGGCCTGCCCACGCAGTCGTCCATCCTGCGGCAGGCGTTTCTCGGCGATGGAGAGATTTGCCATGATCTTGAGTCGGGAAACAATCCCTGCCTGCTGATCACGCGAGGCAGCGGGACCTTCGACCAATCTGCCGTCGACGCGGTAGCGAATCCGAAAGCGGCGCCCCATCGGCTCCAAGTGAATGTCGGACGCCCGGCGGCGCACCGCCTCGTCGAGAATGGCTTGGACCTCCCTCACCACGGGATCGTCCGGCAAAGCCTCCCCGTTTCTACCACTCGACAGCGCCGGGGCGACGGGCGCCGCGGCCACCGGGGACGTTGCGTAGTGGCGGGCAATCGCCGCGTCGATCGCATCCGGCGAAGCGAGGACCGCTTCCACCGTCAAAGAGACGCTGGCGGTAAACCGATCAAGTCCCTCCGTATCGAGCGCGTCAGCAATCGCCAGGACAACCGAGGTTGCGGTCCGGCGCACGGGGAACACCCGATGCGCCCGCGCGAACTCTGGCGACACGAGCGCCAACGCCTCGGGGTCAGCGGTCAACGCATCCAAATCCTCCCGCACAAGGCCGAATGCGGCACCCGACGATCGGGATGCGCCTTCGGGCGCGGGAGGGGAGCGGGTTTCGTCGGCGGTCATCACGGGGGGAAGTCGCGTCGGCCGGCGGTGTGGGCCTCACCGATTGAGGCTCATCAGGAACTCGGCATTCGATTTTGTCTTCTTCAAGCGCTGAATGAACATCTCCATCGCCTCGACGGGAGGGATGCCCTGCATCGCACGACGGAGACCGTAAACGCGCAGCATCTCCTCGGGGTGGTAAATAAGCTCTTCCTTGCGCGTGCCCGACCGGTCGATGTTGATCGCCGGGAAGATGCGCTTGTCGGAGAGACCGCGGTCCAGGTGGAGCTCCATGTTGCCCGTGCCCTTGAACTCCTCGAAGATCACCTCGTCCATGCGCGAGCCGGTCTCGATCAGCGCGGTCGCGATGATCGTCAGCGAGCCACCTTCGTCGATGTTGCGCGCGGCGCCGAAGAAGCGCTTGGGCTTGTGCAGCGCCTGCGCATCGACACCGCCGGAGAGAATCTTTCCCGAGTGCGGCACCACGACGTTGTGCGCGCGCGCGAGCCG
>JBBQUU010000062.1:0-30697 GCA_038212175.1 Opitutales bacterium
CGCGAAGCCAGACTCGAGGGCATCGTAGTCGTTAAACGCCTTGGAATACGATAGGGCGCCGTCGATCACCCAATTGTCCGGCTTGAATTCGAAGCGCGGAGTGATCGTCCGGGCGTACGTTTTCTTGGCCGAGCTCCCGCCACCATTCAGAATACGGGGTATGTTGTTGCTGGGGCCCGAAGCGGTACGCACCACCGTCAGGCCGTCGCCCAGCACGGTGCCGCGGCCATTATTAATGTTGTTGTTGTTGTTCGCGGCGCGGAACGTGAAGTTGCGGTTCCAAAACTCACCTTCTGTCCGCGTGTAGATCGCGTTGAGCGAAAGCACGAGCCGGTCGGTGGCCTTGAAGTCCGCCGTAAATGTCATCGCATCCTTGATAATCCACTTTGGCCCATCCTTGGTGTTGATCTCGCGGATGACCAATTCGCGGGGATCAGCGGCGTCTGGATTCTTATTATAGCTGATGTTCATATCGTACTGTTCGGTGTACGACTCTGCGTGGCTGTAACCGAGGAGGATGCCCAAGCGACCGCCCATGTAAATGTCGGCATACTCAAGCGACAGATTCGGCTTCCACTTGAAGTTCTCCTTCTCGTCCGGACCGAGGCGCTTGCTCAGGCCCCATTCCTCGGCGTTGAAGTTGAGGGAGGCGTTGTAACTGAAGACACGCCCTTTGCGATCGAACGCCCTCTTGGTCTTCATGTTGATCGTGCCCGAGGGCGAGCTCGCGGGAGATTCCGCGCTCGTCGTGCGGCTGATCTCGATCGAATCGATGCTCGTGATCGCAAACGACTCGAAGCTCGTCGCGCGACCCGACTCGCCCGGACGGTTGGCGTCGGCGGAGGCCATGCGCACGCCGTCGAAGGAAACGCCCGTGTACTGTGCATCCATGCCGCCGAGTCGGGGACCGCGGGCTTCGGCCTCGACGTAATCGAGGTCCACACCGGGCAGGTACTTCAGGAACTCACCGACGTTGCCGTCGGTCACGTCGCCGAAGATGTCAGACGAAACGGACGTGGTGATGTCCATGTTGCGGCGTTGATCCATGATCGCCTTGGCGTTGCCTTCCCGCTCGGAAGACACCGTAAAGGCCGTGAGTTCGACAACACCATCCTGACCGGCTCGCGCCGCGGTGCTCGTGATGTTGATCTCGCGGACCGCGGTTTGACCGGCGGTGACCGTCAAAGTCTCGTTGACCGTGGTGTAGCCGATGAAGGTCACCGCGATGGTGACTTCTCCGGCAGGTACATTCGTGAAACGGAAAGAACCGTCTCCTTCGGTGTACGTAACCTGGTTGGTGCCATCGATGCGCACTTCGGCATTACGCGCATACTCGCCGCGCGCAGGATTGTAGACGCGGCCCTGAATGGCGCCGGTCCCTGACTGGGCGTGAATGGGCAGAGATGCCACAAACCAGCCCGTAACTAACAGCATGACTTTCAGCCAGGACGGCAGAAAGCGTAACTTTAGCATGTTGTTCATACTTATTATGGTGTGTAGGTAGCCGGCCTGTCCCAACTTCCAATGGGGAAGTCGCGGCATGGCCGAAAGGCAGCAAAAAAAAGACCTGCGGGGTAAATTGGGTGGTGACGGGGTGAGCAAGCGAGGGACCTGCCATAAGCAGGGCTCATCTAAAAAACCATTTTCCAATAGCTAGACTAATCCGCAAGAATATTAATCGGACACCTGTAACTTTTCATGCCTCGGAGACCGCGCGGGATGACCTTTTCCCGCACGTTGGCGTTTAGTCACCTGACCCGTGCTGAAAGCGCCTCCACCTTACACTTTCATCAGCTGCCGGGCGCGGGCAAACTTCTCCTTCACCGCCGGAAGGCAGACCAGGATTTCAGGTCGGGTGAGGTTGAGGCAGGCGTACACAGCTTCTTCCCCCTCGTCCGGGTTCACGGTGTCAGCCGCGACCGCCGTGCGAAGGAGGCGGGCCGCGTACAACAAAGCAGCCGAGCGATCATTCGGTTCATCGGCCGAAAGCGGATCGTACTGATGGCGCACGGGTTCGGCTATCGCGGCCGGGAAATCCCATGAGTGAAGCAGGCTCGCCCCAACCTCCGCCTGCGTGAAGCCGAGGGCGGCGAACTCTGCGCCGCTATGATCGCGGGGATGGCTGTCATCGATCAGCGGTTTGGTCAACGTGCCGAGTCCGACGAGGTACTGATTGATCGGCAAACGCCCGATCACGTGGAGCAATCCGCACATGTAGGCGTTGCTGGCGTCTTCGCCCAGCATGCCCGCCAACGTTTCCGCCGCAAACGCGCACCCCACGGAGTCAGTCCACATGCCCAACGAGTCCCGAGCATACGCCGGCACCGGCTGAGCCACCAGGGCATTCGATGCCGCCACGGCCACGAAATGGTAGACTTCGCGAAAGCCGATGCGATTCACCGCTTCCTCCACGGTCTGGCAGGGCAAGCCGCGCCCAAACCACGCGCTGTTACTCACCCGAATGATGCGGGTGGCCATCGCCGCATCGAGCAGGATCAGACGCGCGATGTCATCGAGTCCGGAATTCAGGTCCGCAAGCAGCCGCTGCAATTGCAGCAGCACATGGGCGCTGGGAGGAATCGGCCCGAGCGCTCGAGCAAGGGAATCCGGTGTGGGGGAATCAGGGGACGCAGGACGGGGAGCAGGAGCCATGGAATGGGGATAGGTCGGGCAATGAAGGCGCCACACCGTAGTGGTTGTCCTGGCCGCGTCAGTTCAAATCCGGCGCAGTGCCCCTCTCCCTAACGCGCCCTCGACCGGCGGTCGGGCTTGCGGCGGAGTCCGTACCGAGTCATGATTTGATCAATCCCTCCGCGCGCCCGCGGGAACCCTGCCCTGCCCTCTCCACTCTCAATCTCCATGGACGCATTCCCGTCTTTCGCCCCGTTCACTCGCCGTTTAGGTCGTGCCTTGGCGTTGACGGGTCTGCTGTGGGCCGCCGTCGCCACCGTGCGCGCGGCAGAATTTTCGGAATCCCTTTCGACCTCCGATCAGACAGCGGCGGGGCTCAACAAGCTTGAGCCGGAGCAGCTGGCCCGGCTCAACGAGCAAATCGAAAAGGAGCTCACGCTGGCGCGCGAAGGCAACGTGCGCGGGTTCGCCGGCAGTTTTAGCCGGCGTCGCAATGACGAAGAGCGTGCCTTGTCGGGATTGAATCTGCTCACACCGGTCGAACAGGCGCTGGTTGACGCGCATGTGGCCCAACGCATGTCACGCCCGGCCTTCATGACGTGGAACCCGCGCAGTCGAAGCGATGGCCAGGTCGAAACGGTTTCGCAACGGCCCGAGATCCACGGCTCCGTCTCGCTCTTTTATGGAGCGGGCGGCGGCACCAGTTATCGCGGCGGAGCCATGACGATGACGTATGACGATCCGGCGCGAAACCTTTCGGTCTCGGTGACCTACTCCGAGGTCCATGGCAAAGGAAGCGGCGGTCGTTACGTGACGCGGCGCGGACCTGCTGATTCGCGGTGAGACCGCTCCGGGCTTGCGAAGCGGCCAATACCGCCTCTGCTCACACCGCATGAAGTTCGCCGCGCCCCTCCTTCTCGTCCTCGCCTGCCTGTTTGCCGGTTGCACCTCCTACTCCGCCCGGCAGACCCCCGGGACCGATCTTGGCACGCGCGAACGCTTCTTTGTGCGGAGCAATCTTAACGACAGCCACGCGGTGGACCGCCACATCGCCACCGCCCTCTCCGCGCGCGGGCGCACGGTAGAATACGGCCCCCTGACCATGATGCCTGCCGATGCCCAGGTGGTCGTCGAGTACGAGGACAAGTGGGTGTGGGACTTCGGAGAGCATCTTGTCGCCCTGCAAATCAGCCTGCGCGACCCCAAGAGCGGGAAGCCACTGGCCAACACGTTCTTCACGGCCCGCATGACCATGATCCGAAACCCGGCCGACGTCGTCGCCCGCATGGTGGGAGAACTGCTCGACGGCAAGGGCCGGCCGGCAAAGTAGGCGGTTATTGGCTGCGTCAAAAGCCGGACCGCAGCCCGGCTCTCCGAACGCTAACACCGGGCCGCAGCCCGGCCCAGTTCGCGGGTTCACTTCACTACCGCCAGCGGACAATCAGACCGCGCTCGCCCACGGCCCACGCTTGTCCTGACGCTTCTTTTAATCCCGCCGGTTCGGCCGGTCCTGCTTTCGTCCACGTCCGCCCGCCATCCGACGTCACGGCCACGTTATCCATCCGCTCCGCATCGCGCCGATAATCGCCGCCCACGGCGATGCCGCGTTCCGCATCCCAAAAACCCAGTCCAAACACGCCCGCCGTCGGTCCGGCCGCGAGCGGTGTCGGCGACACCTCCCACGTTTCTCCCCGATCAGCCGAGCGGTATACGCGTCCGGCAACGGCTCCGCCCCGGCGATGGTCAGGCGGTCCCAGGTCCGACCCGCGTTGGTGGTGCGCAAACACGTCCCTTGCGACCCGGCCACCCAGACGATCCGCGGCGAACACGGCATGGACCGCGCGCAGGTTTGCCTCTGGGACGGGACGCGCGTGGGAATCCCAAGCCGCGAACGTCACTTGAGCCGACACCAGCAAGAGCAAGCTGGGGAGCAGACGGCGGAGGGGCATGGCGGGGAGAGAAACAAAAAAAGGCCTCGCCGCAAACCTCCAACCCACCAGAACGCCCCACGTCCGCACTGCCAATTCACAACAGGCATGAACAGGAGCGCGCAGAGGCCACAAAGTTTCATGAGGTCTCAGGGTGTAGCCGGGGGCGCCGACCCCGGTCCGGGCGCCCGGCTACAGCGCAGTATCCGCAGAATGAATCAGCCATGCACTCATTTCCGTCCCTATGGGTTCGACGGTTGCCAAGTTCCGCGGGTCGACCATCGTGCGCTCGAAAACCACTGCACCATGGCCGCTTCCAGCTCCGCTCCCGCCACTCCTCACGTCTGGAAATTTTTTCGCATCGGCGGCCTCGATCAGGCTTCCCTCGAAACCGGCGCCGACCTGCTCGCCCTTGACCAGCTCGATCAAAAGCTTTGGGTGGCCCTGAGTTGCCCCGTGAAGGGCCTCGAGCTCGACGAGAAGACGCTCGCGCTCATCGACACCGACAAGGATGGCCGCATTCGCGTGCCCGATATCCTCGAAGCAATCGCGTGGTCCGCCCGTCACCTCAACGACGTGGGCATCCTGCTGCGCGGACAGTGCGTGCTACCGCTTTCGTCCTTCAATGAGGCCACGGCCGAGGGACGCTCCGCTCTGGCCTCGGCCAAGGAGGTCCTCGCCCGCCTGGGCACGCCGGACGTCACCGAGATCTCGCTCGCGGACGCGACCAACACCGCCAAGGTTTTCGCCGCCACGACGTTCAATGGCGACGGCGTCATCATCCCCGACTCCGCCGCGGATGACGCCACGAAGCTGCTCATCGCCGACATCCTTTCCACCGAGGGCGGCACGGCCGATCGCAGCGGTGCTGCGGGTGTGGATACGACGCGAATCGACACGTTCTATGCGGATTGCGCCGCGTACACCGCCTGGCATGCCGCCGGCGAGGCCGCCCGCACGCTCGGCGCCGGTTCCGCTGCGGCCGCCGCAGCCATCGACGCGGTCAACACAAAGGTCGAGGATTTCTTTGCCCGCACCCGCCTCGCAGCCTTCGACTCGCGCTCCCTCGCCGCGGTCAACCGTTCGGAAGACGAATTCCTCGCGGTCGCCGCCAAAGACATGACCATCACGGCGGCTGAGATCACTGCCTTCCCGCTGGCCCGCGTGGACGTCGGGCGCCCCCTCCCCCTCGCGGAAGGCGTGAATCCCGCCTGGGCCGACGCCGTCGCCGCCCTCCGCCGCGATGCGGTAACCCCGGTGTTCGGGGCTGAAAAGGCCACGCTCACGGAAGACGAGTGGCGCCAGCTCAAGGCCAAGGTTGCCCCGTACACGGCGTGGATGGCGGGCAAGGCCGGCGCCGCGGTGGAGAAGCTGGGACTGGATCGGGTGACGGCCATTCTCGCCGAGAATCGCCAGGCCGCGCTCAAGGGTCTCATTGCCCGGGACCTCGCGGTCGCCGGCGAATATGCAGCCATCGCCAACGTGGAAAAGCTGCTCCGCTATGCGCGCGATTTCCGCACGCTGCTGAATAATTTCGTCAACTTCACCGACTTCTACTCGCCCGATCGCGAGGCGGTATTCCAAGCGGGCGTGCTCTACCTTGACAGCCGCAGCACGGAACTCTGCATCCAAGTCGCCGGCGCAAGCCCACTGGCGGCAATGAGCAAGACCTACATTGCCTACTGCGACTGCAAGAACGCAGCCGGCCAGACGCTGAAGATTGCGGCGTGTTTCACCCAGGGAGACAGCGATTACCTCTTTGTCGGGCGCAACGGCCTGTTTTACGACCGGAAGGGACTCGATTGGGACGCCACCATCACGGCGATCGTCGATAATCCCATCAGCATCCGTGAGGCGTTTTGGTCGCCGTACAAAAAATTCGTGCGCATGATCGAGGAGCAGGTGGCCAAACGCGCGGCGGCGGCCGAGGCGGCTTCGAGCGACAAACTGGCTGCGGCCGCCGAGAAAACGGCCAACGCCGAGAAACCGAAGCCCCCCGAACTGCCTAAGAAAGTGGACGTCGGCACCGTGGCCGCCTTGGGCGTGGCCTTGGGCGCGTTGACCACGGCCTTCGGGTTTTTCCTTGGGTTTTTCAAAGGCATGCCCGGCTGGCAGGTGCCATTGGTTTTTCTCGCGGTCATTCTGTTGATCTCGCTGCCGTCGATGATCATCGCCGCGCTCAAGCTGCGACAGCGCACGCTGGGCCCGATCCTCGACGCCAACGGTTGGGCGATCAACGGCCGCGTGAAGATCAACATCCCGTTTGGAGCACGACTGACCCAGCGCGCCAAGCTCCCGGAAAACGCGACACGGTCGCTCGACGACCCCTACGAGGACAAAGAGGCGACCCGCAAACGCCGGCTCATCACGGCGCTGGTCGTGCTGGCGGTCGTCGCGATCGGCATCCGCTGGAACCACAACCGTCGCGGCCACTACTTCTGGCAGCCCGCGCCGGTGGTGGAAACCCCGATTGTAACGGAAGTGCCCGTCGCGCCATTGGCCGCACCGGCAAACTGACGGAATCGCGGCCGACTAGGCCGCGCACTGACATTTTTTGTAGGCCCGGGCGCCGACCGGGCTTCCGAACGGCCCGTGTAGGCCCGGGCGCCGACCGGGCTTCCGCGGTTGCCGAAGAAGAGAGGTTCACCCGAGCGACGATCCCCGCGGTCAGCGCCCGCGGCTACAATCAATCGAAGACCACGGGAGGTGGGCTCTCCTTTCCTCACGCGGTTCGCGACTGCGCGGAAAGCGATCAGACAGCCCCTGTAGCCGCGGGCGCCGACCGCGGTCCGAGTCCGCTGCCCCCAGCCTCCGCCCGCCCAGTCGCGAGCGTCCCGATGGACGTACACGCCAAAAAAAATGCACCGGGAAACCCGGTGCATTTTAAGAAGAGACGAAGAACAGAGACGTCGATCAGGCCACCCGGCGGCGGGCGACGATCGCCAGGCCTGTGAGACCCAAGCCGACCAAGAGAACCGTGGCGCCGGAATCCGGAACGCTCGTCATGGGCTGACCATTGACGGAGACGTGAGAAATGTCGTTGAAGTTCTGGTTTTTGGCAATCTGGTTCTGGGTGACGTAGAAGCCACTGTAGAGAGACCAGTTAACGCCAGACGTATTCCAGAGAATGTAGGCATTCGAAGCCTTCACCATGATCTCGTCGAAGCTGAGGCTACCCAAGGGGGACCACGTTACCCACGCGGTCAGGCCATCGGTGCTGATGACCGTGGACAAGGCGTTCTTCCAGAAATCGCTGCCGGTTTCGGTGGAAGGCACATCGAATTTGTAATCGGCGGCAGGCGTGTTCCCGTCGATTACTGTTCCAGCACCCAGGCTGTTGACGTTAAACGAGTTGGTGAGATTCCAACCCACGTTGGGAGCCGCAAACAGAAGAGAAGATCCCAAGGAAAGTGCAACACCGAGAACGAGAGGCTTTAATGAAGAGAAGGTCATGAGGAGTATTTAACGTTATGGTAAGTGACAGGTTGGTAAAACAACGACTACCCGAGAGTTAGCATCGTTGATGCCAAAACTAGGCCTGATTTTATTACTATTTGCCATCTAAACGGTTATAAAATCGATTTTCTTACCTAATCATTCCGGCCTACAACTGTCTGCTAAATTCTGTCAATTTGGCCGACACAATTCAGGCCTGACCGGGCCTAAAAAAGACCAGTCAAATGGATTAAACACTATAAGATGCTGTTTATCATTATCTTACCTATTCGACACGAGCCGGAGGTAAACTGCAAAGAATCCCTACATCTGCTTTATCTATTGTGCCTTAGGTAGTTGCGCTATTTTTTGATGAGTCGAAAATGTCGGAACCCGTTGAAATCTGCCTCCCCTCGGCGAAATCGCGATCGTCGCCGCGCGTGTGCGCTTAAATTTGGCCGCACAAGCTGAAGCTGGGAAGGGCGAGTCCTCAAACTGCCCTCTTTTCGCGAGCGTCAAGACAACCTGTCGGTGTCCTTTACACTGAAAGAATGGGCGAAACTTACGCACTTAACTCATTATCGATTAAGACCTTAATTCGAGACGTAGTCACCCTTCTCGCCAGCGCATAGGCATAGGGGAAGATCCCCATGAAACGCCTGACATTGGAGAATTAATTTAGATGTTAGTTTAACTCTATTTCAATCAACGTTTAATGAGCCCTTGAATATTCTTTCGCCTCCGCCCTCCTCGCCCATCGTCAAAACCCGTCGGAAACGCTTACAAAATTCGAACCTCAGAGCCTAGGCCCTGCCTAGGCCATCAGTAGGTAAATCTGAACCTAATCATTTTTTTATAATTTTTATCACCTTTAATTGTCGTGAGTTAGAACTCTCACTCAGGCACCTGTCATCGGTTGGCACTGGTGATGCTGACTGGGGTCAAGTACTCACCTTCAATCTTCAATCCAACGTTATCATGAACCTCCTAAACATAAAGAAACTCGCAGCCACGATCGCCGTGGCTTGCTCGCTCGCGTTCGCCAGCACCGCCTCCGCCTTGTCCCTCACTGTGGGTGATCCTTTTTACTATCTCGGCTCAATCACCGATGGTATTCCAGCGAGCCAAGCGAACGAAACCGCTTGGGTCAATGCACTGACAACCCAAGCACTGGGAACTACTGCGTCGTTTGGTGACGAATCCCTGTTCCGCTCGACTAATAACTTCGGAGTCCTTCCGTCCACGTTGACGCTGGCCTTCGCCAAGGACGAAGCCGCCAGCCTCACCAATCCGTTCAATCTGAGCTCCGGCTCACTTTACGTCCTCGGTAAGTATGGTGCGGCCGCCGGACAGCAGATCAGCTATGTCTGGTACGTCGGTGGTCTTGCAGCTGGCACCGAAATTGGACTGCCCAGTGGAGCGTTATCACACATCTCAGTGTGGAGCGGCACCCCCACCAACGTTCCTGATTCCGGCGCCACCGTTGCGTTGATCGCCCTTGGCCTCGTTGGTCTCGGACTCGTCGGCCGCCGCAAGGCTTAAGGAAAAGAGTAGTCCACTCGAAGGCACTTCGAAAGGCCCCCCTAACGGTGGGGCCTTTTTTGCGTCCACCTCGTTAACAGACCGCGGTCGGCGCCCGCGGCTACAGGTCGACCGCAATCCCAAGACTAGGAATAGGCCCAAGACGGCTGTGATCGCGGACGCCACCGCGATCAAGCGATGCCCTTGCGTCAGCGTCAGGCCCGACATCTGTGGGATCACCCAGAAATAATTGTCGTTCACGTGTGACACCCTCATCGCGCCTGACGCGATGGCGAGCGTGGGCAACGCCGGGCCGTGTGCTGTGGCCTGACCCATTGAGCCCAACAAAAAACGCAGGATTTGCCCGGGACAGGACTCGAACCTGCACACCTTACGGCAAGGGCTTCTAAGACCCTCGTGTCTGCCATTCCACCACCCGGGCACGATTGAACCAACCGGCAACACTGTCCCGGGCCGCCCACCGGTGGGCAAGTCGAATTCCCCAGCGCCTATTCACGAAAGCCTTGAACCGAGGCCACCCACTCGGGACCCGGGTGAGGTAGAGGAAGATGCTCGACCAAGATCTCGTCATCGGCCCTGGGGCATCGATCCGGAAACGGATTGAACAGGAGGCCGCGGAGGGCGCAGAGCCAGTGATAGACTGCCCCTATTTTCTGCGCTCCCGTTGCGAACGTCAGCGAGCCTCCAGCCGTTAAAAAAATCAGTGAGGAACCACGAATGGATCCGTATCGGGTTATTTGTTTGCTTGGTCCGGGCCCCCCGAGTTCGGACCGAGGTCGGCGCCCTCGGCTACATCCTGAGATCGATCCGGGGAGGAGGCGAAGGGACCTGTCGGAAAAGCCCTAAGTGCTTCGGGCTCGCATTTCCCCCGACGAAACGGCTTCGTCACCGGGCATGTCATCCGTCGTTTCCCTTCCCTCCGGACAACCGTGCCCGTGCGGTCGCCCCGCCTCCTTTGAAGCCTGCTGCGGCGCGATCATCGCCGGCCGCGCCGACGCCGGTACCGCGGAGGACTTGATGCGTTCGCGCTACACCGCCCACGTGATCCGCGATTACGCCTACCTGCACCGCACGTTTCGCGAAACCGCCTCGCGTCCCTACGTCGAAGAGACGGTGGACGATCCCATCGTCTGGACGAGGCTGACGATCCACGCCCATGAGCCCGAGGTGCACCCGGGCGTGTCGTTCGTCGAGTTCTCGGCCTTTTTTCAAGAGGACGGAAACGAACGCGAGCTGCGCGAACGGTCCGAATTCAAACGCATCAACGGCGCCTGGCTCTACACCCGCACCGTGCGCAGCGGGCCGCCCCCCGTCCGCGCCACGGGACCCAAGGTCGGCCGCAACGACCCCTGCCCCTGCGGCAGCGGCAAGAAGCACAAGCACTGCTGCCTCGCGGCGTGAGGCGCGACACGAACATCCAACACTCAACGTCCAACATCGAACATCCAATCGCTGGATCAGCGAGGAACTTTGCGGACCTCTCTGAATTCATTACCGTGTCCTAATGAGTTGGGGGCGGACTCGCGCGCGCGACAAGGTTGCCCGGACGGTGCTCACGATACTCATTGGAGGGGAATCAACCCCCTAAAGCTCCACCCCTAAGCACCTGCATCGCCCCCGCCCATGAATCGCCGCACCTTCCTCACCGCCGGCGGCACACTCGGTGCCCTCGCCGCCCTGCCCCGGTCCCTTCGCGCCTGGCAGCCGAGCGCACGCTATCCGGATCCGCTCGTTCGCCTCGTCGATCCGAGCTTCGCCAAATACCGTCTCTCGCTGGCCAAAGTGGAACGCATCGCCACGGGGCAGCGTTGGTGCGAGGGCCCCGTGTGGTTCGGCGACGGACGCTGCCTGCTCTGGAGCGACATCCCCAACAACCGGATACAACGTTGGGACGAGGAAACCGGCGCCGTGAGCGTGTTTCGCGCGCCTTCAAACAATGCCAATGGCAATACCCGCGATCGCCAGGGACGGCTCGTCACGTGCGAACACGACACCCGGCGCGTCACCCGGACGGAATACGACGGTGCGATCACCGTCATCGCCGACAGTTTCGACGGAAAACCGCTCAACTCGCCGAACGACATCGTCTGCCACTCCGACGGCTCGCTCTGGTTCACCGATCCCCCGTTTGGCATTCTCGGTTACTACGAGGGGCATCGGGCCACGGCCGAGCTGCCCACGAACGTTTACCGCTGGGATCCGCAGACGAAGCAACTGGCCGTCGTCGCGGGCGATCTCAACCGGCCCAACGGCCTCGCCTTCTCGCCGGACGAGTCCTTGCTCTACATCGTCGAGGCCGGGGTGTCCCCGCGGGTGGTTCAGGCGTACGAAGTCGCGACGAACGGCACACGTCTCACCGGGAAGCGCGCCCTTGTCACCACAACCGACGGCGGCACCCCCGACGGCCTGCGCGTCGATGTCGACGGCAACCTCTGGATCGGCTGGGGGATGGGCGCTGAAGGCTTGGACGGGGTGTCAATTTTCAACCCGGACGGTCGACTCATCGGCCGCATCGACCTGCCGGAACGCTGCGCCAACCTCTGCTTCGGCGGCCGCCACCGCAACCGCCTCTTCATGTGTGGGAGCACGTCCATCTACTCCTTGTTCGTGAACACCCAAGGCGCTTAGTTCGCCGCTTTTATTGGCAATCTTCGGCGCTCCTGAAGTCCGGGCGGGCGTCCTGTTCGACGATGAACCAGCGCCAATCGCTGCGTTCCGCCGCCGCCACGATCCGCGCGAAATCAAGATTGCCCGCTCCTGTAAGGGTTCAACGATCCCAGGCTTGGTCGTGACGCCCGCCAAATCCGAAGGGCCTCACTCCGTCGCCGCGATCAACTGCGCCAGCAGGCCCATCGCCATTTGCGAGAGCACCCGGTAATCGCTGCGCTGGAGCGCCTCGCCGCCGCGATTCGACTGGGCCACCCCGCCGAGAAATCCGTCCGGCGTGAGAAAACCCATCACCGCCTGTCTGGCCCTTCGCGCCCGCTCAAGGTCTCCCTCGGGCAGGACACCCAGATTCACACCCATGGCAAGCGCAGCGGCAATGCCGGCTGTACCCGAGGTGTCAATGTGCGCAGCGGGATCTCCGACATACACCGGCCACAATCCGTCCGCTCGCTGCAACGGTCCGACCCACGCGGCCACCCGGCGGATCTCCGCCTCGATCTCGCTGACATCGCAACCGGGCACGTCGCGCAGGACTTCGAGCGAACGCACGAGTCCGAGAAAATGCCACGCCACTCCCCGCGCCCACCCACGAAAGGTCCAGCTTCCATCGTCGTGGGAGCGCAACCACACTTCTCCCTCATGCCAGAGCCGGTCGCGCCGGAGCAGCAACTGGCGCACGGCAAGCGCACCGAGGTCCGCATCGCCGCGGGCCTTGGCGATCGCCGCCAGCGGAAAGGCAATCGTGTAGGAGCCCTCGGCAGAGGTCGTGCCGTGATCCTGAATCAATCCGTCCGGCCGCATCTCCCGTTGAGCGAAGGCGAGAAACAGATCCACCCAGGGATGATTGGGCTCCGCGAGCGCCAGATCGGCAAACGGCAGGCCGCCTTCGATTCCGTAAACGGCATTCGCGACCGGCCCGCTGCGGGGCGTCTCGTAAATCAACTCGCCGTCGGCTCCGCGAAAGATCTCCCAATGTGCCCGTCGCGCCGCCTCGTAGCGCGGATCGTCGGTGAAACGCCGGGCCAGGTCGCGCAACCCGTCGAGGATGCAGCCTTCCATCCAGCCGAAGGTCTGCAACGAGGCCAGTGAGGCGAAACGTCGATGGAACGCCTCCTGCGGATCGACACCCGTCGCCGCCATCATGAGGTGGGGCTGATACTCCACCGGCAGCCGCGAGTCCGATGCCGCCTGATCGAAGAACCAAAGCGGCGGCCCTTCACCGGTGAGCGTTAATTCGATCCCCTCACGCGCCACCGCATCCGCGTCCGGCGCGGTGAGGGCGAGTTCAAAGATCTCGATCGCGTGCGCGTAGCGCAGATCGAGCGTTCCGAGTGAGCGGCCGCTCCCGGTGGCCACAACGATCGTTCGTTCGATCCGATCGTCAACGCCAGTGGTCAGGCGAAACCGCGCCTTGGCGCCCAAGGGACGGGCCGACGGCGGCAGCGTCAGTCGCACCGCTCGGCCCGGCTCCAACGCAAACACCGGCCAACCCAAGGGCACCCGCTTGCCCTCCACCACGGCGACTCCTTTCGTTTCCGCAGCGAGGGTCCGATAGACCGCGTCCGCCGAAGGGTCGGCCACTCCGCACCCGCTAAAGTGCACTATCGAGATAAGGGCGGGCGCCAGACCAAAGAGAAAACGAGACCAGGGACGGACATGCGATTGAACAAGAGGCATAAGAAAAGTATCCGGGCACCCTGCTCGCCCTCCCGGCTCATGACAAGCGAGAGTGACGCCGCACTCTTCTTCACTATTTTCCTTGCCGTCCCATCTGTACTAGTATGTATAGTACAGCGTGCTCTCGTTTTCCGTCGATCTCAAGGCCGGTCTGCCCGTCGCGGAGCAGATCCTCTTTGCGGTCAAGAAGGCGGTGATCACGGGGCAGCTGCGACCCGGAGAAAAGTTTCCGTCGGTCCGGCAGCTCAGTCAGGAACTGAAGATCAATCCCAACACGGCGCACAAGGTCGTAGCGGCGCTGGTGAACGAAGGCGTGCTCATCACGACACCGGCCGTCGGGAGCATCGTCGCTGAGCGCGAGGCCGGGAGTCGACGCGAACGCGCGGACCTGCTCGGCGCGGACGTCGAGCGACTGGTCGTTGAGGCCAAAAAACTCGGGCTGGACCTTGAGGAGGTTCAAGCCGCCGTCGCTGCGCATTGGAAGAAATTAGGCGGCAGGTGAAAGGCGCCCGTTACCGATCCCTGAACCCTCGAACCCACTCAACCGACAGGAGAAAGAGGAAGAGAAAGAAATAAGAGAAAGAGCCCCGGACACCCGAATCAGCCCACCCAGCTTCATCACTCACCCATCCCCCCATGCCCATCATCGAAACCCAAGCCCTCACCCGACGCTTCGGACGCACCGAAGCCGTGCACGATCTTACTTTCTCCCTACCGGAAGGCAGCGTGTGCGCGCTGCTCGGACCCAATGGCGCCGGCAAGAGCACAACGATCAAGCTGCTCATGAATCTCCTGCGACCCACGTCCGGACAAGCCCGCGTGCTCGGCGTCGAAGCGCCGAAGCTGCGCCCGGCCCAGTTGGCGCAGATCGGGTACGTTTCCGAGAATCAGCTCCTCCCGACCTGGATGACGGTGCGGCAATTCTTGGATTTCTGCCGACCGTTCTATCCCACGTGGGATCGGGCGCTGGAGTCCACCCTGCTTAATCGCTTCGAGCTCCCGGAGGAGCGGCGGCTCAAGCACCTTTCGCGCGGCATGTTGATGAAAGCGGCGCTGCTTTCGTCCCTCGCCTACCGGCCCAAGCTGCTGATCTTCGATGAACCGTTCAGCGGGCTCGATCCGGTGGTGCGGGACGACTTTGTGCAAGGCCTGCTCGAAGCCGCGAACACGGGCGAATGGAGCGCGCTCATCTCCTCGCACGATATCGACGAAGTCGAGCGTCTCGCCGACCGCATTGTCATGATCGACGCGGGAAGACTCCAATTGCAGGAGTCTACAGAATCCCTGCTCGGTCGCTTTCGTCGCATGGAGGTAAACGTCAACGGCGGCACCGCCCGGCTCCAAGCAACTCCGTCAAGCTGGCGAGAACTCGAACGCGCCGGAGATCGCGTGCGTTTCGTGGAGACCCAATTTGCTGCCGGCGCAACGGAGGCCCGCTGCCGGGAACACTTCCCTCAAGCAGCCGTCACGGCCAACCCGATGACGTTGCGCGAAATCTTCATCGCGCTCGCGCGCACCCAACGTTCGGCGAACACGGCAGCCGCATGAACCTGATCATCCACCTCGTCCGCAAAGATGCGATCCTCTGGGGCTGGACAATCGCCCTTTGGGCCGCGTTCGGGGCGTGCGCGCTCGTATTGGAGAAAGCAAAACTTTCCGCCGACTCTCCCTACTTACCACTTTTAATCTTTTCCCTGACGGTCCTGGCACTCCTCGCACTCGTGCTAATTGCGTGGATCATTCAGGAGGACAGTCCTTGCGAAGCCACCGCCTTCTGGCGCAGCCGGCCCGTTCCGCCGATGACCATGCTTGCCGCCAAGATCCTACTGCTGGTCGGACTATTTGTGGTGATTCCCACTCTCGGAGTTTTCGTGGGCAGTGGCATTTCCGCGGGATTCTCCGATGGCTTTCCGAAAGCGACCGGCTTTCTACTCTGCGTTGTGACGGCAAGCGCCGCGTTGGCGGCGTGCACGCGCAATGTCGGTGAATACATTTTAACCGGCACCATCGCCGCCTTTCTTATCATATCTCTCGAAGCTTTTCTCGAGATCTCCTGGTATGGACGTGAGCGGACGGCCTTCATTCTGGTCTCTTCAAAAATATGGGTTTCGACCGTTCTATGCGGCGTCTTCGGGCTTTCGATACTCCTCGTTCAGTACCGCCTGCGTCGAACTTTCCTTTCGTACGGTCTGATTGCCATTTTGGTGATCTCGCTAGCCCTCGTAAGGGCGTTCTGGTCCTGGAGGTTTGTTTAATGCCCTTCCATGAGTCTTACCGGCACATCATCAAAAAAAACTTCCGCCGCTTCTGGCCGGCCGTCCTTCTACTCGCGGCCGTTTCCTCACTTTGCTGGTCGGCTCTCTCGCTCTCGGTGTCGGTTTCTTTTTGATCGAATCTCTCGGACGTGAAATTCCGCCAGAACTAAGCTCAACCGTCAGGGCCCACCGCGCAATGGCTTCGTGGTGGGTTGCGTTCGCGACTTCGACCCTGGTCATCGTTCTATATGCTCGCGCCCGACTCCTTGGACGAACGGTAGGGGTACTGGCCGCAGGTTGCATCGCACTCCTGGTAATCAACCTCGGGTGGTCCCCTGTCACCCAAATCTTTTCACGACAACCCGTCTTGGAGAATAGCGCCGTTCAGCCGATAAGAGGGTGGACCGCGATGAAGGAACATTGCTCGAGGCCGACTCACGAATGGCCATGCGCACGGTAAATCGCGGCATTACCGTCGCCGGTGTGCAAATACTCTGGCGGGACCTCGTGTTTCACACCAATGAGATCGCAGCACTCAACGGCTCCGACCCCGATGTCACCTTTGCTTCCATCGCTCTGGAGGAAGTCGCGACATTCGAGCGACTGCTTCACTTCCCCGCGGGCATGTTCAGGTCGCCCGACTGACGGAACCACTCACGACCCCACCTCAGGTTCATTATCGGTCACGATCAGACCACCCGCCATGGCTCCCCTCACCCGCAATTGCCTCCTAGCGACGTGGGTGGCTGTCCCCGCTCTAGCGTTCGCACAGACCAGCGACAGGCCCATGCCTCCACCTCAAGACATCCCCGTTCGCTCCCCGATCACCGTCGCCGAGGAACTGAGCCGCGTCTACGGGCAACACCTCAACGAGGTCGCCTACATCCCGGCGCTTGCCCTCATCGGACGCCTGCGTCTCGGCGACCTCACCGGAGATCCGGCTCACCTCCGCGACGTCGAGCGCCTGGTTGCACCGTACCGCTCCGGCGAAAAGTCAGCGCTACCCGCTCGCTCCAACGGCAGTCAGCAGGCCGGACATTTGGTCTTCGCCGAACTGGCCGGTCGAAGCGACGACCCGCGTTTCGTCAAACTGCTGCTTGCGCCCGCCAACCTTGCGTTCGACGACGACGTACAACCCCGGGAAGCCATGCCGGCGCATTCGGAGATGAGCGACGCGGTCTTTCTCGGCACGCCCCTGCTCGCTGAAGCGGCGCGCATCAGTGAAGACGCACGCTATCGAGAGGCCGCGCTCCGGCATCTGCGTTTCATGGTGAACCTGAACCTGCGCCCGGACGGGCTCCATCGCCACTCGCCCGTCGACCCTGAGAACAGCGCCTGGGGGCGCGGCAACGGTTTCGTGACGATGGGGCTGGCGCTCACGTTGTCGGCGTGGCCGGAGGACGATCCCGCTTTTCCGGAGATTCTTGGGATCTTCCGACGTCATCTCGAAGCCATGGTGCCGCATCAGGATGAACACGGCCTATGGCATCAGGTGGTCGATGTGCCCTCGAGCTACGCCGAGTACAGTGTGACCGCCATGACGTCCTTCGCCATCGTGCGCGCGCTGCGACGGGGTTGGATCGAGCGAGCGCGTTTCGAACCGGTGGTGCAACGCGCCTGGACCGCGCTCCTGCTTCGCACGGGTGCCGACGGAAGCCTCGTCGACGTCTGCGCCGGCACGGGGAAAATGAAATCGCTTCAGGAGTACCTCGATCGTCCGGCGATCCGTGGCCGCGACGACCGCGGCGGCGCCATGGCCTTGATGCTGGCCACTGAACTCGCCTTCGCCGTCCGCGAAGGAAAGTGGGCCACACCCTGAGAAACGATTAGCGAGAGCAGCGGTTCAATTTCGCCACTGAGGATTGCGCTACGCGTTGCAGTCGGAACGGGGTCAGCGCCCCCGTCTACAATGAAAACGATCCCAGAGTATCGGTTGTTGTAGCCGCGGGCGCCGACCGCGGTCCGCTCGCGCCGCTTTCACCGACTGACGGTAAACCGCCGCCGCCCACCGACGACGCGGGGCAAGATCACCAGCCGGCTGCCCTCCGCCCCCTTGGCTTGCAAGGCACGACTGTTCTCGACGGAAAGCCACGTGTCCTCCGGGGCATTGTGCACTCGCACGCCTCTTGCATGAGATGCTCCGAAACTTCCCGGAAACACAAACGCACCACTCTTGCCAACCCAGGCGCCCTCCCCTTCTCTTCCCTGTCTCGTTTGGCGCCGGCCCCCCTTCGGCCCACCTCGAAAGAAGTCGTCAACCCCTTTAGCCTCATGTCGCTCTTCACCCGTCGTTCGTTCATCAAGTCATCCGCCCTCGCTGCGGGTTCCTTTGCCCTCATCAGTGGCACGCGTTCTTCCGCCCAAGTCATCGGGGCCAACAACCGCCTCCGCATCGCCGTCGTGGGATTGAACGGGCGAGGAAAAGCCCACATCGCCGCCTGGCTCCAGCAGCCCGGGGTGGAGATCGCCTACCTCGTCGATCCTGATCGCAACGTTCTCGATAAGTCGATGAAGGCCTTGGCGGAGAAAGTGGAAGGCAAGTACACAACCAAGGGCGTGACCGACCTTCGCCGGGCGCTGGAGGATCCGACCGTCGATGCCGTTTCGATCGCCACGCCGAACCATTGGCACTCGCTCATGACCATCTGGGCGGCGCAGGCCGGAAAGCACGTCTACGTCGAAAAGCCCATGAGCCACGACGTGGCCGAGGGCCGGGTCGTCGTTGCCGCGCAGAAAAAGTACGGCGTCGTCATCCAGCACGGCACGCAGCGCCGCAGCGATGCGACGATCGCCGGACTTCACGAGGCGATCGACGCCGGCAAGTTTGGCCGGCTCAAGGTCTCCTACGGCTATTGCTGCAAGCCGCGCGCGACGATCGGCAGCAAGGGCATCTCCGCCCCTCCGGCCCACCTTGATTGGGACCTGTGGCGCGGCCCCGCCCGCATCGAGCAGTACCACGACAATCTCGTACATTATAACTGGCACTGGTTCTGGTCCGCCGGCAACGGCGACATGAACAACCAAGGCACGCACCAGCTCGATGTCGCGCATTGGGCCCTGGAAAAGAACCAGACCCATCCCGTTCGCGTCATGGCCCTCGGCGGTCGCTTCAACTGGGACGACCAGGGCGAGACGCCCAACACGATGTTCGCCATCGCCGAGTATCCAAACGGCCAGCACGTCCTCTTCAACGTGCGCAACGTGCATCACGAGGGCTACCTCCACCAGGTGGAGAACGAGTACTACTTTGAAGACGGCGGTAAAATCGTTCGCGGCGAATATTTCGGCAAAGGCAGCAAGACGGCCGAAAAGCTCGAGATCGCCCCGGGCAAGGTCACACCAGGCGGCAACTGGGGCTCCTTCATCGCCGCGTGCCGCGCCGGAAAACCGGAAATGGCCAACGGCAACGTGCTCGAAGCCCACAATGGCAGCGTGCTGGGGCACCTCATGAACAACTCCTACCGGCTGGGGAAGAAAGTGCCCTTCAACGCCAAGGCCGGACGCTTCGGCGACAACGCGGTCGCCTACGAGCACTTCATGAAGCTGCACTCGATCATGCGCGACGGTGCCGGCGTGCCCGAGAACGGCGCCGAGTACACCGTCGGCCCGTGGCTGACCTTCGACCCCAAGACCGAGACGCACACCGGCGAGTTCAAGAACGAGGCCAACGCCCTGCTGAAGGACGCCAACCGCCCCGGCTACGAGATTCCGTCGGTGGGCAAGGTTTGATTGCGCGAGGGAAACAGGCCCTCCGGCCTGTTTCCCAGATCCGTCGGATCCGACCTATCCGTCCGATCTGATACTGCGTGGAGAGAACGAGAACGAGAAAGTTTACGAGGACGATGGCGGGCCTGCGCCCCCATCCCGCTCAGCGACCCTGCCTCAAGCGCAGCAACCGCACGGACGGTCCCGTCTGCAAACGAAGAGGCCGGCGGGAATCCCGCCGGCCTCGCGTGTTTATACCTTCCTGACCTGAGAACTCAGAAGTCGAAGGTGGTTGTCAGGATGATCTGGCGCGGATCGATGATGCGGAAGTTGTAGGGGCTGCCATCCGGGTTGACGCCAATGGCCTGGATCCGGCCACCTTCAAAGGCGTTGCGCACGTTGAGCTGGAAACGGGCGCGCACCCGATCGTTGAAGAGCCGGGTGCTGTACGAGGCGCTGCTCGAGGTAGCGGGCGATGTCCGGGGCGAGGTTGTCGTCGATGCTCTCCTGCCGGGCGCCGGTGAACTTGAACGTCCAGAACCGGCTCGGGTTGTAGGCGATTTCGAGTTCATAACCTTCGCCGCTGACATCCGAGGTCGAGGAAATGCTGCGGCCCTGGATGTTGCTGATGAAGTCCTCGGGTACACCCATGAGGGCGCTGACCTCCGTCAGGAGCTGGGCATCCGTCGGCACCTGTCCTCGGTTCTGGTAGCGCAGGGTGACGACGTTGCGCGCCCAGTCCTCGAGGTTGTGGCGGTCGTTGCCGAAGTCCATGCGGTTGGCACGGGTGGCCACGATGCCGCCATCGCCGCCGCGCGAGTTCTTCGAGAAATTCTCGTACTTGTTGAGACGGACGATGAGCTTGCTCTGGAAGAGGTTCAGGGAGAACCCGTAGTCCTCGCCGGTGCCGGTGGGGTTGGGCAGCAGCCCGCCGAAGAGGTTGTACTGCACGTTGGCGGGCAGGAAGCTGTCCGACTCGTTGTAGTGGAGGTTCAGCCAGCTGAGCGGCTTGAAGACGATGCCCTTGGTCTTCGTGTCACCTTCGCGCTCCGTCCAGTCGAGCCATTCGTCCATGGGCGAAAAGTCCACCAAGCCGGTGTTGGGATCGACGACGGGGCCGAAGGAACTGCGGCCGCGCTGATTGTCGTTGCGCCAGCCGATGATGGTGACGATGCGGCCTCCCCAGAAAAAGTTCTGGGTGACGAGTCCCTTGGTGCGGATGTTACGCTGGTCGCGGCCGGCTGCGGAGCGGGCGGCCTCGCCGAATTCAGCGCTCTCGGTGATCCACTGGCCGGTGGAGCCGTTCCGCCAGTTGAAGTCATAGGTGCCGGCAAGATTGTAGAGGGCGGGCGGGGCGTAGTCGATATTCTGGCCGACCGCATCCCCAATATAGTAGCGGGTGTAGGACCGGGCTGCGGCAGCGCTGTTGGCCCGGTTGGCGGTGTTCAGCCAGCTGTGGTCCGAGAGGACGATTTCCCAGAAGCGGAAGGTGCCGTTGGTGATCGTACGGTTCTCGCCGTAGGCGGAGATGCTGTGCTTGCCGAAGGCGGCCACCCAGCGATTCTGGCTGCGGGTAAGGTCGAGCTGATAGGCGAGCTGGGCGCGGTAGATGTCGTTGAGCGAGGGGCTGTCGAAGGCGGTCGGCTCGGATGCACCGAGGTAGGGGCGGAGGAAGTACGGATTGGCCGAGCCATCGAGCAGGCGCTCGTTGACGTCGACGTTCAGCACGGCGGAATTGCCGTTGATGAAATTGCGCGAGTAGCGCTCGATGTCCTCGCGGAACCAGCCGAGCTGCACCGCCAGGACTTGCCGCGGGGTGTTCAGAATGAACTGGTCGATTTCAACGTTAAAGGTGTTTGCATTGTTCTGGCTGTAGTTCGGTGCGATGTAGTTGATCGACGTCCAGTCGTACAGGGACCGGTCGGAGATGCCCGGGGTGGTGAACAGCGGGAACTGGGAATCGCGCAGACGCATGATGTCCGTGCCGCTCTCGACGAAACGGACGTTCGTGTTCGGGCTGTTGGCGTTGGAGCCGCTGGTGGTGCGGTTCACGCTCCAGTACTGCACCCCGCCGTCATCGATGAACATGCTCGGGCGGTTGTAGAAGCCGGTGCCCTGCGTGCGCAGGCCGAGGGGCAGGTTGCCGTCCTGGTTGGTCGCGAAGGTGCCGATGGGGGCACCGTTGACACTCGCGGTGAAGGTCACCGGGTCCCAAGTGGGGCGGCCGGCGGAATTCCAGTAGGTGATGGTGTCGCGCGGGGTGATGGAGTTGGGCCGGCGGGCGTACTGGCTGTAGCACTCGAAGCTACCCCGGATGGTGGTGTTCTTAAAAGGCTGGGCCGTGAAGAGGACCTGTTGGCGGCGGGTCGTCTCGTCGGAAGGTTTCCGCTCGAAGCCGCGGCTCTCAAACATGGCGGAGGCGCGCACGGCCAGACGTCCCTCGATGATTGGACGGTTGAGGTCGAGGCTGGCGCGGTATCCACCGTAGCTGTCGACGCGGGCCACCACCTGGGAGGTCTGCCCACGGAGGCGCGCCCGGGTGGGGATGATATTCACGGTTCCCGAAGCGTTGCCCAGACCGAAGATGTTCGAGTTGGGACCGCGGCTGATCTCCACCGCATCAATGTTGTAGATGTCGATGGGAATGCTGCTGTTGGTCGCATAGTTGCCGCGCGCAGTGTTCGCGGAGGCGATGCCGCGGACACGGTTGGCGGTGTGCGGGTCATTCTGGATCGCATCGTTGACGTCGCCGCCGCGGCCGACGCTGAACTCGGTGTAGGTGCCCGTGCCCTCGGTGTTGGCCTCGTAGAGGAAGATGTCGTTGATGTCCAGGGCGGCCATGTCCTGCATCTGCTGCTTGGTCACGACGGTGATGGAGGAGGCGAGATCCTCGATCCTCGTGTTCAAACGGGTTCCGGAAAGCGTGTTGGACGCATAGTAACCGGATTCGTCGCCCGTCTCCACGGTGAAGGGGGAAAGCTGCACCACTTCCGAGCCCGGGGTCCCGGCTGGAGCCGTGGTCACCGGGGTTGGGGCGGCGCGGGCGTCATCGGCGTCCTTCCGGGCGATTTCGTCCGGGTCGAGACGGTCGTTGCCGTTGGCGTCGTACTTGGCGAGGGTTGCCAGATCAGTCGCAGCGGCCTGCGACCAGAGCGGCGCGCCGGTCAGCACGGCGCAGGCGGATGCGGTCGCAAGCAGGCGGAACGACCGGGGATGAGTCCTTAGGGTCAGGTTCATGGGAATGACTTTGGGGGGTTGGGTTGAGGACATGCCCTGCCTAAACAGACGCACGCGGACCCGAAGCCGTCATCCAAAGCAAGACAGATGACGTCATCGTGCGATAAACAAGTATCGCAGGATCCGATACAACTGACGGGGTGGGATTTCTGACCTCACAGCTAACCCTGCGTGGAACGCCTCACAACCGCCGTACCAAGCGGACAGTCAGAAAACGCATGATCAATCTGCAGACGCGGTGGTTGTCGTTCAATGCCCAGATACGCGCTGCAGGCAGATCACGTCCTGGCGGTGGTCCCAGCCGCTCTCGCGATACCCGAGCAAGCTCCACCCCGGTCGCTGCACGTAGTTGGAAAGAAGATACGAAGGCAGCGTGAGGCTGATGCCGTAGCCGGAACCAGCCTCGTAGTCGACGTAGCCAAACCCCGTGCCATGGTACTCCCGCAGGAGCCGCGCGGCCTGCTGGTCATCGAGGCCGCAACGGTTGCGTCCGGTCGTGAGCTCGACCTCGCAACGTCGTCCGTGGGTGGTGAACACCAGAATCCCGTTGGGATGCAGCCAGCGTTGAAAGCGTTCGAGAAACGCCGCGCACCGGTCGGCCGGGAAATGCGTCAGCAGCGAACCGCACCAGATGAGATCGAACTCCGCGTGCAGCGGGATCTCCTTCGGATTGTCGCGTGACACCACGCCGCGCGCACCGAATGTCTTCGCGCAGAACTCCACGCCCTCGCGATTCAAGTCACAGGCCGTCAGGGCGGCTTGGGGAAAGGCCTTTTGCAGGAAACGCATCACGCGGCCGTAGCCACAGGGCAGGTCGAGAATCGTCTGAACGCTTGAGGCCGGTCGGCGCGCGGCAAAGAGCGCGGACTCAATGGCGTGGAGCGCCGATTCACCGACCTCGAAATAGTGGGCCTCGTTCTCCCGGTACATGCTGTCGCCTCCGGCGATCTCCCGATTCACCCCGGCAAGCGGATCGTCCCGGCGCACCCAGCGGCGCTCCTCGCGAAAGCCATGCAGCGTGAAATGCTGCCAGCCTGAACCGACGACGCCGGCCAGCACGGCTGCGGCCACATCAGCGTGCAGCTGCAGGTAGGCATCCTCGTCGAATTCGTTGCGGGCCGGCATCACAGTCGTGGCGGCGGGGCTTCGGGCGGGCTGGTCCATGAGCAGAGCCAAGCAATCGGCCGGCGCGAGGCAATCCCGGCCCTATTTGGGAGAAAACTTTTGGGCCACAGAGAACACCGAGTTCCAACACGGCGCTCACCGAGAGAAATCCTGCCGGTCCGAATTTCGAACCGTGGAGTCAACGGGCAATCAAACCGTGGCTCGTGTCTTCCTTCTCCTGGAGGACGCTCGTGGGATCGGCCTGTCGGACATTCTCCGCGCCCTCTGCGCCCCCCTGTTCAATCCCTCTTTAAATGGTTGGGACCCGCTTCCGCTTGAAGACAACGACGTGCTGCCACGGCAGCTTGCGATGGGTCGTCACCCATTCGAGGTCCGGATGCACCGCGGCCTCCTTCTTCACCTGCGCTTCCGTCATCTTGTGGAGCGGTAGAATCGGAACCCAAGGATTCTCTCCCTTGAACTCGACGAAGACCACGCGCCCTCCCGGCTTCAGCGCCCGCGCGATGGAGCCAAGCATTTCAAACGGGTGCGAGAACTCATGGTACACATCCACCATCACCACGAGGTCGAGCGACGATTCGGGCAGCTTCGGATCCGCAATCGTGCCCAAGGTCGAGACCACATTGTCGATGCCTTCGCGCCGCAGCCGCATCTGCATCAGCTCGAGCATCTCAGGCTGGATCTCCACCGCGTGCACCTTCCCCTCCGGACCGACCGCGCGGGCGAGCTGACGCGTGATGTAGCCGGTGCCCGAGCCGATGTCCGCCACGACTTCGCCTGCCTTCAGGTCGAGCAGGCGGATCATCTCGCTCGTGCGCTCTTCGCGTTCGCGCTCCGGACGCTCCAACCAGTCCGCTCCCTGGTGTCCCATCACGGGAGCAATCTCGCGGCCCAAGTAGAAGCGTCCGGTGCCGTTCTCGCTGGCGCGCCCCTCACCATAGCCCGGCGGTTCGGCGGCGAACAGCAGGCCCGTCCACATCGCCAGACCAAGCACCGCCCCGGCTCGAGAAACGTTCATGCCCGAGGCTAGCCACGTTCCGCATTTCCGCAATGGCTACGCGCCCCGACGCTCCACTCCGAAATCGGATCGGCGCATTTTAATCGGTCCCGGCGTTGAAGTTCTCGTTTCCGTGAGTCATCTTTTCCCCGTCCCCGCCCACCGTTTCGGGTGCGGCCTCCTTGTTTTCGCCATGCTTTGTCTCCGCTCCGCCGTCTCCGCCCTCGCTGTCCTGTTTTTTGCAACCTGCCTGTCGGCGCAATCGGTTGAGGGTCCGCGGTCGGGACGGTGGGCGCATGAAGGCAGTTCGCTCAGCCCGGACCCCAACGTCATTTGGGGCCGTCTCGACAATGGGGTGCGTTACGCGCTGCTTCCGCACAAAGGCGTCCCGGGGCGGCTCGCGCTCCGTTACGTCGTGCTCGCCGGTTCGGTGGACGAACGGGATAACGAGGCGGGCATCGCCCACTTTACCGAGCATCTGGCCTTTCGCGGCACGGCCAACTTCAAGGCCGACGAGATGGTGGCGCTCTTCCAGCGCCTCGGTGTCGAGTACGGCAGCGATGTCAACGCCGTCACCACCCATGACTACACGTCATACATGCTCGACTATCGCGAGCACACGCCGGACCTGATTCGCGAAGGCTTGCGTTTCTTCCGCGGCATTGGCGACGGTCCGATCTTCGATCCCCAGGCGATCGTGTGGGAGAGCCGCGTCATCCTCGCCGAAATGCGCAGTCGCGACAGCCTCTCGGCGCGGCAGCTGATGGATTCTTTCCCCGTGGTCTTCCGCGGTCTCGGCTTCGCGCGGCACTCGCCCATCGGCACCGAGCAAAGCATCCGCTCCTTCCGCCGCGAACACTTCCTCGAGTTTCACCGGCGCAACTACCGGCCTGACCTCACCGTCATTGTGGCTGCGGGCGACTTCAACCCCGAGGAGATGGTCGCTCATATTCGCGGCGGCTTCGCCGACATGCCGGCGCGGCTGGATCCGCTCCCGGTACGGGACGAAGGCCAGCTCAACGCGCGCGGACTGCGCGCAGGCATCTTCCGTATCAGCGGTGTGGGCTCCGCCGAAACCCTGCTCGCCTCGGTCATTGCCACCGGTTACCGGCCAGATACCCGCGAGGCCCAGATCGAGCGCCAGCGTCGCCAGTTCGTGATGGAGTTGTTCAGCGAGCGTCTCGGCACCCGCATCCCGAGCGTCGGCGGCGCCCAAGCCGACTACCAGCCCATCATGGGACACGAAGCGGCCATCGCCTCCGCCCGCGTTCCGGGCAAGGAATGGGCGCACGGCGTGCTCTCCCTCGACCAGATCATTCGCAACACCCATCGCAACGGCTTCGAGCGGGGTGAACTCGACCGCTTGCGCACCCAGCGGCTGAGGCTCGCCCGCTATCTCGCGGAACAAGTGCCCACGCTCGATCCACTCGTGCTGAGCGAAAAGCTGACCGCTTCGATCACCAGCCACACGGTCTTCGTCGGCCTCGATCGCGAGCAAACCTGGATGGCCGGGTGGTTGAGCACCTTTACGGAGGCCCAGGCGCTCGAGACGTTTCGCGGATTATGGAACCCTGACAACCTCGCGATCCACATTGGCGGCGACATCGACCGGGAGCTGACGACGGCCGAAGTGCTCAAGAAAGTGCAGCAATACCGGCGCGTCGGACTCACCTACCTGCAACCTCCTCCCCTGCGCAACAAACCGCCCGTGCTGCGGAACATCGGTTCGCCCACCACGGTGGTGGAACGCCGCGAGATTCCCGAGCTCGGTGCGACGCTGATGCGTTTTGGCAATAATGTGAGGCTGAATTTTGTATCCAGCCGTCAGCGACCGGGCTTCGTCAGCGCAGCGGTTCGCGTCGGATCCGGGCTGATTGACATGCCCGGCCGCCAGCCCGCATTGAAGGAGTTCGGCCTCAACACCGTTTTGCAAAGCGGAACCGGACGTTTCACCTCGGAGCAGATCTCGCGGCTGCTGGAAGAGGACATGATCGATTTCGGTTTCGATCTCAACGACTACGATGCGTTCACCTTCCGCGGCGGGATGAGCACTGCGAATGTCGACACGTTCCTTGGCGTGGTGTCCGACTTCCTGCGGCGGCCGCAATTTGCCCGCTTTGCCCACGACTCCGTCCGTCAAAGCGCCGCCATGAGCCGCACGGCCGGCAGCATCGGCGTGCAGGAGGGCATGCGCGAACTCACCAATCACCTGTTCGAAGGCGACGCGCGTTTCGCCTGGGGCAACCAGATCGATTACATTTCGCTCAGCGTGGTCGACGTGCGCCGCTGGATGGAGCCCGCGCTCACGCAGGGCTACGTCGAGATCACGATGATCGGGGATCTCACCGAGGCCGAGGCGATCGACCACGTTTCGCGATCGCTCGGTGCGCTCAATCCGCGAGCCCCCGAGAAGATCGTGGGCACGGTCGCCCCCGCGCGCGTGCGTGCCCCGGCCGGGCACCGCCGCTTCGAATTCCTCGGTGAGCACAATCTCGGTCTTGCGATCGGCAACTGGCCCATCGAAGGCGCCCTCACGGTGCGCGACAAGGCGGCGCTCAACGTGCTCACCAAGATCGTCGAGCTTCGCATTCGCGAGGAGGTGCGCGAGAACCTCGGCCTCGCCTACTCGCCTTCCGTCACCTTCCAATTGTACAACGGCTTCGACTCGCTCGCGATGATGCGGGCCACCGCGGACTGCGCCCCGACGGAGGCCGACCGCGTCGCGCGCATCATGACCGAAGTCGCCAACGGCATTGCTGTCGAAGGCGTGGAAGAGGGCGAATTCATCGGATCGCGCGGCATCCTGACGAGCCAGCTCAGACGGGCGTTTCTCGACAACGATTTTCTGGAATCGATGCTCATCCGCGCGCAGGAAAAACCCGAGTCGATCGAAGCCGCGCTTGAGTTGCGCCAAGGGCTGATCGCGACGGTCACGCTCGAGGAGGTCAACGCGTGGGCGAAGAAGATCCTGCCCGCCCGCAACAGCCGGTCCGCCGCGATCGTGCCGAAGACCTTCATCGGCATTTTCCAGACGCAGTGACGAGATTCGCCAAGGACAGCCGACCGACTGAATCCACGTTGCCTTCCCGGGGTCTGTCGGACGATTTGAAGGGATCCGCCCCGACTTTGCGCGTGCGTTGACCCTGCGGCGACGTCAGGTTCGCGACGCTCTTCAAGCGTACCATGGAGATTCTTGCGCAAGCCACTCGTCCCACCTTCACCGAGGCGTTGCGTGTCTGGATCAAGATCGGGTTGCTCAGTTTCGGCGGGCCGACCGGGCAGATCGCGCTGATGCACCAGGAGCTGGTCGACAAGCGGCGCTGGGTGAGCGACGCGCGGTTCTTGCACGCGCTCAACTACTGCATGCTCCTGCCCGGCCCCGAGGCCCAGCAGCTGTCCATCTACATTGGCTGGCTGCTGCATCGCACGTGGGGCGGCATCGTGGCGGGCACGCTGTTCGTCTTGCCCGGCGCTCTCCTGCTCTGGGCCGTCAGCTGGGTCTACGTCGTGCACGGACAGGTGCCGTGGATCGAGGCGATCTTCCACGGACTGAAGCCCGCCGTCATGGGCATTGTCGCGATGGCGGTGCTGCGCATCGGCAAGAAGGCGTTGAAGAACGCGGTGATGTGGTCGATCGCGGCGGGCGCATTCGTTGGCATCTTCTTTTTCAAGCTGCCGTTTCCGCTGATCATCGGCCTCGCGCTGGCAATCGGCCTGGTGGGTGGACGATTCTTCCAGGACAAGTTTCTCGTGATCAAAGGACACAGCGGTGGCGGCGACGCCGCCGCTTCGGCGGTCATCGACGACACAACCCCCGGGGGGGCGGCGGCGGCGACGCCCGGCTTTCTGCGATCGCTGGGCACGACTCTGCTGTGGGCGGTGCTTTGGATCACGCCGGTGCTCGCGCTGGCCGCGTGGCTCGGCCGCGACCACGTGCTTGTCACCGAGGGCGTCTTTTTCTCCAAGGCCTCGCTGGTGACTTTCGGCGGCGCGTATGCGGTTCTTCCCTACGTCGCGCAGCAGGCGGTTGAAACCCATCAGTGGCTCACCGCCCCGCAGATGCTCGACGGCCTTGGTCTGGCGGAGACCACTCCCGGTCCGCTCATTCTCGTTCTCCAGTATGTGGGTTTCCTCGGAGCGTGGGCGTTTCCCGAACCCTTGAGCCCCTTGCTGGCCGCGACCCTCGGCGCAGCGATCACGACGTGGTGCACGTTCGTCCCGGGCTTTCTCTTCATCTTCGTGGGCGCCCCCTACATCGAGGCCCTGCGCGGCTGGACGTTGTTGAGCTGTGCGCTCTCCACCCTCACTGCGGCCGTGGTGGGCGTGGTGCTCAACCTCTCCGTGTGGTTCGCCTTGGGCACGCTGTTCCCCGAAGGTGGCGGCGTCGACTGGTTCGCCGTGGTGGTGAGCGTCGGTGTATTCCTGGGCCTAAAGTTCTACAACTGGGACGTCGTCCGCGTCGTACTCGCCTGCGGAGCGCTCGGCTTTGCCTACGGCATGGTCACCGCCTGAGCGGAGCGGCGGTCGAAGCCGCCCCCGCGGGCCGATCACCGCAACTTCTCGTTGAAGAACGCGATCGTCCGCTGCCACGAGAGTTCGGCGGCCGCCTGGTCGTAGCGGGGAGTGGTGTCGTTATGGAAACCGTGATTCGTCGCAGGATAAAAATGCACCTGGTACGGGACGCCCGCCGCCTTGAGCGCGGTTTCATAGGCAGGCCAGCCCGCGTTCACACGGGTGTCGAGTTCGGCGTAGTGAATGAGCAGGGCGCCCTTGATCTTCGCCGCTTCTTCGGCTGACGGCTGACCGCCGTAGTACGGCACGGCCGCCTTGATCAGGTTGGGCAGCCGCCAGGCCAGCGTGCTCGCCATCGCACCGCCGAAGCAAAAGCCCGTGACGCCCAGCGATCCGTTGCAATCAGAGTGTTTCGCGAGGAATTCGCCTGCCGCCACCAAATCTTCGACGATCTTCGCGCGGTCCAGCTTGCCCTGCATGGCCCGGCCGTCGTCGTCATTGCCCGGATAGCCGCCGACCGGCCAGAGCGCGTCGGGACCGAAAGCGACGAACCCGGCGGCGGCGGCGCGGCGGACAACGTCCTCGATGTAAGGGTTGAGCCCGCGGTTTTCATGGATGACGACCACCCCAGGCAGGGGACCGGCCGCGTTGGCGGGCTTGGCGAAAAGACCGCGCATTTCGCCGCTGCCGGCGGGAGAGTCGTATTTCAGATACTCCGAAGCCACCCGAGGATCATCCTTCGGAACCTGGGCGGCGAAGGCATATTTCGGACTCAGCGACTCCAGCAAGCCGACGGCCGTCACACCGCCAACGGCAAACTTGGCCGCGCGGTCGAGAAAGGTGCGACGGTCGAGGTGGCCGTGCACGTAGTAGTCGTAGAGATACAGCAGTTCCTGATCGAAATCCTGGGCGACGGGGCGTTTCATGGGTGGAATGGGTTGAGGTTAACCCCACGAGCCTGACCGGCTACCCTTCGGTTGCAAGCG
>JBBQUU010000063.1:0-30230 GCA_038212175.1 Opitutales bacterium
TCGCGCAGTCCGTGGTCACGATTGGGATAGGCCATGTAGTCGAACCGTTTGCCCAGTTCGATGAGGCGGTCGACCAGTCCCTCCACGATTTGCAGGTGAGTGTTGCGCTCGCCCGTGCCGTGGACGATCAACAGCTTGCCCGGGGAGGCGTGGAGGATGATGGTGGTGTGGTTCAGGGGGTAGATGTCGCCTTTTTTCACCTCGATGCGACTCGGTGCGCCTTCCTTCATGGCGGCGCAACCGAATGGTTTGGCGACGAAGACGCCGTAGTCGCGGTTGTGCCACCAGTCCGGGCGGAAGTTGGTCGAGGCCGACATCGGTTTCTGGCCGATGGGACGTCCATCGACGGTAACGGAAGTGAGGGCGGAAACGGCAAGGATGGTTGAACAAATCAGCAGGCAGTTTTCGCAGCCAGGTAATGTTTAGCGTGTGACGATGGACATGATGTTCTTGTCCCATGGAAGGCTCCCCACTTCCTTCAGTTCGCCGCTTTCACCGATCTGGTAAGCCTTCAGGGTGGCTCCTTCATAGGCGGCGACCATTAGGAAGCGTCCATCGGGTGAGAGGGCGAAGCCCCACGGGATTTTGTCCGCAGGAGTCAGGCCGAGAAATTCCAGGTCACCGCCCTCCTTCACGCGGTAACGTGAGACTGCATTGAACTCCGGGGTGCGCCCACGAATGCCGCAGAAGAGAAAGCGTCCGTCGAGTGAGAGAACGATGTCCGAGGCGCTGGCTCCCTCTTTCGGCGTGTCTTTGGCGAAGGCATCGCAAATCTGGCGCAGACGGAGAGCGCCTGTTTCTGCGATGTCGTAAGCGGACACGCCCAAATGCTGTTCGTTGCTGAAGTAAACGACCGGCCTTGTTGGGTGATAGGCCATGTGACGCGGACCGGTACCTTCGGGAGGATTGGCGTTCTTCGGTTCCAGTGCGGTCATCTGGCCGGATTCAGCGTCGAAGCCGTACTGATAGATCGCATTGTTCTCCTTCACATAAGGCACATAGACAAACTTGTTGTCTGGCGTCGTGAGTATGCCATGCGCCGTGCTCCTTCCTTCGTTCAATGCAGTCACCCGTTTGCCCGGTGTGCCGGATTCATCCAGGGCATAGACATCGACGAAGCCTTTTCCGTAATCGGCCCCGAGGAGAAAACGACTCGTGCGGTCCAGGCTCAGGTAGGCGTAGGAGTGGTCGAGCACGATCTCCGCGTGCTTCTTATAGCCGCCATTGGCATCCAGTGAGATCACGGCGCCGTTGGGTGCCCCGGCCATCGTGGAGGCCCCGGAAACGTAGAGCACGGGCTTGGAGCGGTGCTTTGCGATGGTGAAGCCGGACACGCCGGTTTTCAGTTCTCCGGCGAGTTTCAAGTCCACGCCGCTGGTGGTCGGTTTCGCCTCGACGATCAGGAGTTTGGCCCCAGTGGCGACCGGAGCATAGATGTGAAACGTTTCTTCAGATCGCGCCAGGCTCCCGGTATGACAAAATTCCTGCCACTTCCGAGCATACTCTTCCGTCGGCAGCCACGACGCCTCGCTCTTGTCCCGGGCAAACTGTGCATACGGCGCGATCTCCAGCAATTGCCCGACAACCACAGGCGTCTCCCAGGACCATTGGAACTTCTCGTCCCGCACGCGCACTCCTTCCAGGTTCTTCCCCAGCCAGCCCTTTTCTTCCCCGGCGTCAATCAGCTTTGGCGCCCCCTGACCCGGGTCGGCATCAGCCGGCACTCGCAGGTGATACGCCGTCCGAATGAACGCCATCACGATCGGCAGCGTCTTGGTTCCTCGCGGTCCCTCCCCCCAATGCCCGCCGCCCGGCTCGACGATCATGTGTATCCGCGCGTGGTTCTCCTTGCGCAGTTTCTTGACCGTCGCCAGTTGGTCCGAGAAGTAGGACTTGTCGTTTTCTCCGCTGAGGACGAGTCCCGGGATCGGGTAGAGCGCCGGCTCCGAAAATTGGTTGCCGGACGCCGACTTGAACGCGATCCAGGCGAAGACCCGTTCCGGATGCTTGCCGCCGAATCCGCTGACGAACGCCGTTGCATTGGAATGCCCGAACAGGCACAGCGGCGCATTCACCACCTCCCGGTGCCCGCTCTGCTTTGCCAATTCCGCGAATGCATCCAGCAGCCGCGTATCGGGCGACTTCTCGTTGCCAGGGAACCCCAACTGAGTCCCATCCGACAGTTTGCCCAATTGGTCGAACGCCACGATCCCACAGCTCAATTCCTTAGCCAGATCTTGCACCTCCGGACTTACGGACCATTGCTCCCCCGTCCCGTGATAGGGGAACACCAGCAGTCCTTTGATCGCCGGGACGTCCTTCGGCAGCCAAAGATGAAACAGCCCGTTCCCAGTCGTAAACGGCCACGCATGTGGCGTCTTCGGCTCGGCGGCGGAAGAGTTCGACAAAAGGCCCGGCAGCGCAAGCAGCAGAGCGGTGAGGAGGATAAAGGTGTGTCGCATGGTGTTTTGCTCGTCGGAGTGGGTGGTCAAAGTTTGTCGTTCGCGCTTTTCGGCGGGTCCCACCTGATCACTGGAACTTCAGCTCGGTCTTCAGCCGCCAAAGTTCTCTGGGGCCGCTTTGGGGCCACGTTCGCAGCAACCCAGCCGCGTTGAACACCGTAATCCCGTCAGCGGGAATGAACCGATTCAGATCGGTATTGCGCCTCTCGATCTTTCTACTGAACGTTGCCTTCAAGGGCGGAAGGGCATCCCACGCCTGCTGGGCCGTCAGCGTGTAGGTCGGAATGGTTAGCTCTTCACCCTGCTCACAGGATTTCGTTCCTTCTTTTCCGTCCAGAACATACGAAACGAGCATGACTTTCCCCACCCTTTCGATTGGATCCCCAGCCAGCTTGTCAGAAGCCACAATCGTCCATTTGTTGTTGGCGATCGCTGCATTACACGGTGCGGTTACGTCCACCCATCCATTCCGTGCACCGTATATGGCGAGCTTGACCCCCAATCCCTTGGCCGGCAACGGCTTGCTCTCGCCAAGAACCGCAACCCCTTTCACCCAATCCGCGCCCGGGGTAGCAACCCCCAATTCATCACCGGGAATCGCCGACGGCTCGATGGTTTCTTTCTTGCCGTTCAGAACATATTCCACCACAACTTTATCCTTCCTGGGATCCACGCCCAAGAACGCGCTGGTCGCAACAATCACCAGCCGGTTGTCCTTGACCTTGGCCGCCAGCACCTTGGTGACATCAACTTTCCCGGCCAGAGCCTTGGTAATCGTCAAGCCCTCGGCTGGAACGGCGGCCTGCTTCTCCAGTGTGCGTGGATCCTCCGCCATGGCCGTCGATACCACGAGACATATCACGGCCATCGTTGACAATATTCTCCGAGTTGCGTTAATCATTGTCTGTTCTCCGGTTGCTGGTGTGTTGAATGGAATCCGCCGAAACTTGCTGCTCATGGCGTGCTCCTGTCGATGCACACGAGCGACTTACTGATAGTCATTACAGATAGTCATTCTCGACCACACGTCCTAATTCTCCATGGGGCATGGGTGGCCTTCGTGGTGTCAAGCCCCTTCGCCTCACTGAACGTCTACGGCGATCAGGTCGCCGTTGTTGTTGCGGAAGTAGATCACGCCGCGGCACAGGACCGGCGCCGTCATGCAGTCCTTTTGGAGCAGGCCCCTGGTGCTGGCGATTTCCTCGTAGGCTTTCGGATTGGCCTTTACCACGAAGATGTCGCCGCGATCGTTGATCACGATAAGTTTGCCGTCGGCCGCCATGAACCCTCCCCATACCAGCGGCTTTGCCCACATCACCTTGCCGGAAGCAAGCTCCAGGCAACGCAGTTCATTCTTCGGACCCCGATTGCCGTCTATGCCGTAAACATAGCCGTCGAGCAGAATGGAATTGCTGCACTGATTCCTCATGTTCTTGTTCACCCAAACGAGTTTCGCCCCGGGGCCGCTGATGTCGATGAGCGCGCAACCCTTTCCGTAGCCGGTGGAGATGAAGACTTTGCCGTCGAACACTATCGGGTCAGGGATGTTCATGGGCGCCCCAGGATGGGTCTCCCAGTCGTAGGACCATAGCTTCTTGCCGGTTGCCGGCTCGAGCCCCTGAATCGATTTCGAGCCGAGCATGGCGATGCAGTCCTTGCCGCCCTGCTTGTAGAGGACCGGCGTGGCATGCCCGCCCTGGGTGCCGGCCGGGCTTGCCCATTCCTTGTCGCCGGTCGCCTTCTTCAGGCAGAGGCCGTACTCGCCGGCGTTGATGAGCAGCAGGTCGCCGAACACCACAGGGGAGCCCGCGAGTCCCCACCCGGGTTCTTTGAACCGGAAGTCGGAGAGCAGGTTCTTCTGCCACTTCACCTTGCCGTCGACCCCATTCAGGCAGAACAAGTGCCCGGCCCGGCTCAGCGTGTAGACGCTCCCGCCATCAATCGTCGGCGTCGCGTGCGGGCCGGGCTGATCGTCGGCATTGCACGGGTACGAGTGGGTCCACACTTCCTTGCCGTCCTTGATGTTCAGGCAACTGACGATGTCGGTATTAGCCCTGTTTCCCATGGTATAAAGGCGGTCGCCCTTGATGGCCACGGCTGAGTGGCCATGGCCCACGTTGGCTTTCCATAAGATCTTCGGAGTATTGAGCGCGTCAGGATGCCACGCGGTTTCCTTTGAAATGCCGTTGCCGTCAGGCCCGCGAAACCGCGGCCAATCGAACTGATCCGCCAGATCGCCGGGATGCGTGGCAGCGAGCGGTGGAAAAAGCTCGGTGCCGAATGCAACCGTCGAGGCGAGGATTAGCAGGGCGGGAATGGCTAGGATGGTTGGTTTCATGTTAATTGTTCGTGGTTCGTGGCTCGCCGGGCGCTCATGACAGCAGATTAAGGTTTGTGAGGGCGGCGCGCCGGAACGGCTGAGCCGGTGTCGGGGGTGCTGCCGAGCAGTTCGGGGTGGACTTGATAGCAGACAACCTCATCCATGCCGCGGAGATAGAGCCTGCCATTGGCGAGGGTTGGCTGCTGCGTGTGCCCCATGTTCATCCCGTGCTTCGTGCGGCCCAGCTCCTTGTAGGCCGCTTTGCTCGCTTCGATCAACACCAGCTCCTTTTGCACGGTCGTGGCGAAGATAAGCCCGTCGGCGATGATGAGCTGTTCCTTGGCACCCCAATCCTTGCGCTCGAATTGCTCCCACAGCAGCTCGCCGGTCGCGAGATCGGTGCATTGCATGCTGAAGGTCCCGAAGCCATACACCGCGCCATCGTGCACCGCGGGTGTGTTGAACCATCCGACCTGCAGCTTCGGACTTTGATAATAAGCCGTGAGCGGCTCCGTGTAGGCGCCGTCTCGTTGCCGCATCTGCAGGGCCATGGACCATTTGTTCTCTCCACAGCTCAGCACCACGCGGTCCTCCACCACCGCGGCTGAGGACATCAAGCCATGGCCCATGGTCTTTTCGACGGTCCAGAGGACCGACCCATCGGCGGGGCTTACGCCGGCGATTTCGCCATTGCCGATACCGTAAACGAGCTGGCCGACGCCGTTCAGTTCCCGATAGGACGGCGACGCGCCGGCGAAGGGCGCACCGCCATGCTTGGGCTGCCGCTCTGCTCCTTTCCTAAGAAGTTTTCCGGTCCGCTTATCGAGTGCGAGCAGCACTTCCGACTCCCGCTGCGGCAGGACGAAGAGTCTCTCGCCGACCACCAGCGGAGTGGCAAATCCATTGACGAACGGGATCCCGCCTCCGCTTCGCCAGAGTTCCTGACCATCGCTTACCCGAAGACAGACCAGAGGGCAAACTTCACCTCCAGGGACTTGATGACGGGGATCACCGGCTCGCCGATAAGGGATGTAATAGACACGGCCTTCATCAACGAGCGGCGAAGCCACTGTTCCCCACCAATGGTGTGGCAGCATGAATTCCGGTCCGAGTTCTGTCTTCCAGATTATTTTCCCGGTCTTCGCATCCAGGCACCAGGCCCACTGCTTTCCTTCGAGCTGACCCGCTGCAAAGGTGCGGCCTTCCGCCTCGACGACCGCTGCGATCGAGGGGCCCGTCTGCACGCGCCAGAGTTCCTTCGCCCCATTTGCGGGCCACTTTCTCAGCAGTCCAGTTGCGCTATAGACGGTATTCCCGTCGAAAGGAATGAACCGGCACAAGTCCATATTGCGAGCCTCGACCGTCCGGCGAAAAGTCACTGGCAGTGCCGCGGACTCCTCTGCACGTGCGACCTCCTTTGAGGCGCTTAAGCAGGTGAGCACCATGCTCACCAAAAGCAGGAATGAGCAGTGTGGAACGCGCGAGGCGCGAAACCAGCGAGTGAACATGCGGCTGATGCCCTGCCGTTTGGGTTGTTCCTTCATCATTGCGGTGACTCCTGCGTGAAGGGGGTTCGTTTCATGGGTGGGGAAAATGGGTTAGCTATCAGATCGTCACTCGCGCCCGTGGAACTGTTCTTCCAGCGGCAGCGCGATGACTTTCCACGTGGCCGGATAGAAGCGGACGATGCGGCGCGGGCGATAGCCTTCCAGCATCATGCCGCATTTCACTTTGATCTGCACGCCACTGCTGCCGGGCTCGAGGGGAACGTTTTTGATGTCGAGAATGTTGCCGCCTTTGCGATCATTCACGGGATCGTAGGTCATGAGGCTTTCGCGCGCGACGGCGATGCCGCCCTTCGGCGCTTTCGGATCATCTTCAGGAAAGGAAAACGGCCAGCCCTGCCGTTCTTCGTTGATGCCTTTCAACTCGTCGAACAGCTTCGGATCAACCCCGCCGAAGAAGGTGATGGTGACGATTTGCTTCGCGTCGTCCACGGCGTTGACCCAGCCGGGCAGGCCGCGCTCGCGGATGTGGTTGCGATGGCGTTCGAGTTGGTTCGCGGTAGCGAGGGCGCGGGCTGGTTCATCGAGCCACACGTCCGTGATGCGACCAGGCCCGTAAAGCGTGGCCCAGGTGAGGTTGAAGAGCACGGTCTGGCCGGGTTGGGTGGCTTTGAGATCCGCAATGCTTTTGCCCCCGAACACCCGGGTGCTGGTGAGCAGATCAAAGAGCTTCGGCGGGCCGCCGGGCTGGCCGTTGTCCTGCAGTGTGGCAGTGAGCTTCTGCGCATCGATGTCCACGCTGTCGATCATCCAGAGCTGCTTCTGCCGTGCATAGAACGAGAAATCGTCCTCGATGCGGAAGCAGCGGCGAAACTCCCAGTCAGGCGTCTTGCGGTTGTGAGCGTTGTCGGGCAGAGGGGTCTTGTCGTCGGGATCGCTCTGGTAAAACAAGCCGTGCAGGTGCGTGCCGAGCGGGATGTCCTGCAACGCCGCAGGTGCTCCCTGATACCAAATCGAGCCATACGGCAGCATGGTCGCATCCAGCGGCAGGTCCACAATGCCGGCATCCTGGCTGTCATTGCGATCCGCCCGGATCTGGAATCGACGTTCCAGGTGATCGACGCGGATGAGTTCACCCGCGACCGCGTGCGCGGAGCCCTCCGGGGGGAACTGCCCTTCGACGAGCTGAAACCAGTCCGGCTTGTCACCGGGCCTTCGGTCTTTGGGGTTCGTGCGTTTCTCGCCCGCCTGCACCGGGCCATCGGCATCGGTGCGGAACTTGGGTTTGTCCTCGGCGTGGAGGAGCGACGCCGCGAGGCATAGGGCGACGAGAAGGCGCATGGAAAGTTCAGCCATCATCTTTCTGATTTCAGTTTTTTTCTCCTGGCGTGGATCACGCGACGATCTGCGAGATCGGCGCGATGCTGTCCTGGAACTTGTCCACTTTCACATCCGCGCGTTGCAGCATGGTGAGCAGCAGGTTGCTCACGCGGGCATCGCTGTCCACGGGGCGGGAGCAGATCTGATAGTGGGCGGTCGCATCGGCCACGTTGTATTTGCCGATCCTGGGCAGATTGAAATCAACGTGCGTGCCGTGCTTGTAGCCGAGCGCTTTGCCACCCGCGAGGATGGTCGGCAGATTGGCGTTGCCGTGGCTGTGGCCGTAGGCCATGCCGCTGCCCCAGAGGACTTGCGTGGTATCGAGCAGTGGCGTCTCGCTTTCCTTGTGCTCCTTGAGCTGGTCGAGGAAATAGCTGAATTGGCCAACGAGGAAGGTGTCCGCCTCGGTGAGGCGACGGAGCTGTTCAGGGTCGCCGTTGTGGTGCGAGAGGCCGTGGCGTTGCTGCAAAATACCAATGTCGGGAATGGCTCCGCCTTGCGCCTCGCTGCCGATGCCGCAGGTGATGACGCGGGTGGAATCGGTGCGCAGCGCCATGACCATGAGGTCGTAGAACAGGCGGTAATACGCACCGGCCTCGGCCATGCTGAGCTTGCGCTGGAGGCGCGCGGCTTCGTCAGCGGGGACGACGGGTTTGGCGACGTTGAGCCATTCATCGGCGCGGCGGGTGCGTTCCTCGACCTGGCGAACGGCAGTCAAATACTCGTCGAGCTTGCTGCGATCCTCGCTGCCAAGCTTGTTGTTCACGCGCTTGGCGTCATCGGCGACGAGATCGAGGATGCTGCCGCGGCGGCTGAGACGGCGGCGAATGGTCTCCTTGCTGTCCCTCTCGACCCCGAAGAGCGCATTGAAAAGCTGCTGCGTGTTGCGTTCCGCCGGAATCTGAATGCCGTCCTTTGACCACGCCAGCGACTGGCCCTCGACGGCCATCTCAAGGGACGAGAAACGCGTCGCGGCTCCATGCACTTCGGCGATGAGCTGATCGGCGGAGACGGTGTTGCGGAAAGCACCGCCATCGCCCGGCACGTTCGCACCGGTGAGCCAGACTTTCTCGCAGTTGTGATGCTTGCCCAGCACCATGGGGTGATGCAGGCCGCTGATGGGCGTGATGTCTGCGCGATGTTTTTCGAGCGAAGCGAGTGGCTTGGTGAATTGGTAATCAGCGCCCGCCTGCTCGATCTGCCACGTCAACGTGTTCACGCCGTTCGGGATATAGAGAAACACGCTGCGCTTCGGCTTGGCGGCCACGGCGGCGGCACGCGCGCTGGCCGGCAGCATGGCATTGAGGAATGGCAGGGCGATGGTGGCACCGAGTCCGCGCAGGGCCTCGCGGCGGCTGATTTGCCAATGGTTCAAGTTCAGGTTGCTCATATTTTTTGTTCTTGGTTTCTTGTTCTTAGTTCTTGATTCCTTGTTTTCGGCTGTTCGGTGTCGAATCAACGAAGAACCAGGAACAAAGAACCAAGAACTTCTTGTCAGCGTTTTTGGAAAAGGTCGGAGGTTACCAGTGCGGTGACGATGTCCGTCACCCGGTAATCCTTGGCCTTGCTGGCGGCGGCTATGGCTTTCAGATCATTGCGGTCGTCGAATGACATGCTGCGTCGCAGGCCATAGGTGGCGAGCTTCTCGATGAAGGTGTGATTGAAGGCGTCGAGGTCCGCTACGAGGAGCCTCTTGAACTCGTCAGCGTTCAGGTATTCGCGACCGTCCGGGAGCTTTCCGGCAGCGGTGACCTTTGGGTTCTCGCCGATGCCGTCGGTGACTTCTTCCGTGCGCCAGCGGCCGATGGCGTCGTAGTTTTCAAACGCGAGGCCGAGGGGATCAATCTTCGCGTGGCAGGCGGCGCAGTTGGCGTCCTGGACGTGTGCTTCGAGCTTCTGGCGCAGCGTGGCTTTCGGGCCGGTGGGATTCGTCGGGATGGGATTCACGTTCGCGGGCGGTGGCGGCGGTGACTTGCCGAAGATGGACTCCATGATCCACACGCCGCGATGCACGGGGCGATGCCGCACGCCATCGCTCGTGAGCGAGAGAATCGAGGCCTGCGTGAGCAACCCGCCGCGATGGCTGTCAGCGGGCAAGGAGACGCGTTGAAACTCGTCGGTGCCGCCCAGCGCCCCCTCGGGCAGGCCGTAGAACTGCGCGAGCCGCGGGTTCATCATGCTCCAGTCCGAGAGCAGGAACTCGCGGAGCGTCAGTCCGCTGCTGAGCACTTCACGGAAGAAGGCCTTGGTCTCGCCGACCATGCTCGTTTCAAGCGCGTTGTCGTAGTCCGGGTACAGATTCTTGTCGGGCGGGAACATGCCGACCTTTTTCAAGCGCAGCCATTGGGTGGCAAAGGAGTCCGTGAAGCGCTGCGAACGCGCATCGGCCAGCAGACGCGCGACCTGCTGCGCGAGCACCGCCTTGTCGCGCAGCTTGCCCTGCTCGGCGAGCGCGAACAACTCGGCATCCGGCATCGTGTTCCAGAGCAGATAGGACAAGCGCGACGCGATCTCCCAGTCATTGAGCACATGGCGCGATGTGTTCTCGTCGCCCTCGGCGATGAAGAGGAAGCTCTTCGAGTTCAGGATGGCGAGCATCCCGGCTTTCACCGCGTTGCGGAAGGTCTCCTTCGCATCGAGTTCGCTTTGCACGATGCGCCAGTAGTGGCCGATCTCCTCGTCAGTGACGGGACGTCGAAAGGCACTCTTTGCCAAAGTGGCCAGGCAGGCGCGGGCCTGCTGCATGTTTCCCTCTTCGCGCGGCATGTAGTCATCGCGCAGTTGCTGCTCGTGGTCCTCGATGATCGGCCCCTTCCACGAGACTGAGTCCATAATGAGGAACGGATAGCGCGCCTGGCCCGCTTCATCAGTGAGCTTCATCTGCCAGGGAATGCGGCCAATCTTCGTGCTGATGAAGGGCACCTCACCATGACGCCCCGAGCGCGGGTTATTCGATGGACCCGGCACGTCGTTATACACCTCAAGGTTCGGATGGGCTTTCGGCAAATGCGCACGGAACGTCACGGTGACCGGCTTGTCCTCGGGCGCGACGATGTCCTGCTCAAACAACACGCGGTCGAGCCTCGCCTCATACACCTTGAGGCGCGGTGCGCGGCCATTCTCCGGCTTCAAGCCGCTGAGGGTATAGCTTATCTCATAGATTCCTGGCCCCGGCAGCGGCTCCCTCAGATTCGAGTAGCGGAACATGTCGCCAGGCCACATTTCGAAACGCACCTTGTCGAGCAGCCCCAACTCGCGCAACCGTTCGCGATGTCGCTCGTTGATCTGTTCTTCCACAATCGCCGGCTTCGAGCCACCGAAAGGCGGCGCGGGCTTCGCGTTCTCCGGCAGCGGATCGGGATACGCTTCATCGAGAATGGTCTCCGCCGCCCCGAGATACTTCTCAATGTTCGATGGCGATAGCGTCAGCACCGATCCGATGCGTTCAAAGCCGTGCCATTCCGGGTCCTCAAGGAGATTGCCAGGATCATTCGCATCGAAGTGCACGCCGATCAGATCGCGCACCGTGTTCACATACTCGTCGCGGGTGAGGCGGTTGTAACTGACCCGTCCGCGTGCGGCCATGCGGGCGGATTCGCCTTCCTTCATCCGAGCAGCGATCCACTCCACCACCTTGGCGCTCTCGTCCGCGCCGGGGCGGATCTTCACCTTTTTCGGCGGCATCTCCCCCGTGTTGATGCGTTCCATGACTTCCAGCCACTGCGGCGTGTTCTCGGTCCCCACCTTCGGCGAGAGATTGTCCACGCGGAACTCCCCCTTCTGCACCTCCGCGTCGTGGCACTCCACGCAATGCTTCTGCAGAAATGGCCGCACGACCTCGTCAATGTCCCGCGCCTCCGCCGCCCCCGACGAGGCCGGGGCAAACAAGGCGAGCATGGCTGAGAGGCTGAAAGCGAATCGTGTCATCATGTGTGAGTGGAAAACGTAGCGGACGCGGCCTTTGTGCGTAACCCCCGAGTTCTCGGGGGGTGACGGCTGCTTCACGGCGGCGGGATTGCGATGGTTCATGCTGGGAAACCTGGGGTCAGAGGTTGCTTGCTGTTTACGGCCGCGTGCCAGCCGGCTTGGCGACGGACGAGAACGGCACCAGCGACCAGCCGTTGCTCTCGGTGAATTCGCGGGCGGCGAAGCACCAGATGACTGCCTTCTTGCCCGCGAGATAGGCTGGTTCCGCCTTGGCACGGCGCAGGAGGTTCACGCGCGCCGGAGTCGCGCCGGAGCCGCGGACGCCGATCACGTCCACGGCGATGCCAAGCTCGGCCGCGAGCTGGTCCGCGAGTCCGGCACCGGTGCCGTGCAGTTCCTGGCCGGCGTGGAAGACCAGCGTGTGGCTGTCGCCGAGGAGGACGACCGGGCTCGCTTTGTCCCCAAGCGCGGCGCCGTCTGCGCCGGTCACCACCCGGATCGGCAGTTCTTCGGAACCCTTGCCGTCCGTGAGGTCGCCGACGATGGTGCGCTTTTCGGCCGCGGTATTGAAGGCGCCAGGCTTGGCCGGCAGCCACGCGGGAGAGCCGAGCCGCTGCTTGATCAGTTTGGCGGTCAGTTCGCAGGCATAGGGCGACCAGTGGGTGTCCGTCTTGCAGTACAGCAGCGGACCCTTGGCCTTTTCCTTCGCGAAGGCGTCGGCCAGATCGAGGACCTTCACGCCTTTTGCGGCGAGCTGCTGATAGAAGTCCTGATGCACGGTGTCGAGGCGCCCCTCGGCCGGGCCACCGAGCTTGTCCGCGTAGACGAGCGCCTTGCACGGCACCGGCGCGAGGATCAGTTCGATCCCCGCCGCCTTGAGCTGCTCGTGGAAGTCGATGATCGCGGGTAGCGGGTCGGCCTTCTCCGGTGAACTGGCCCTGGAGACCTTGGCCGCGGCCTCGCCCCAGAACGGGCCCACGCCGATGTGGCGCAGTTCGGCACGCAGATAGAGCCAGCCGTCCGCGCCGGGGATGGCGATGTCCTCGCCGGTGGCGGCCTTCTTCGCGCATTCGGCGCGGAACGCCGTACCCTGTTCCTCGCCGGTGGCAGCCGAGGCGGCGATGCAGAAACAGGAGATGATGAGGCTGGAGATTGTTCGGTTAAGCATGGTGTGTTACTCTTTTTGATTTTTCGTGTTTCGTGTTTCGTGTTTGGTTTCAAAGACTGTTCGGGCTCTCCCTCGGCTTCACTCTCCCCACGCCGGCTCAGCGAGGAGCAGATTTTCGTCATCGAGTTCGCTGCGGTTGATGGCCTCGTATTGGCCGGACAGCTCGGCCCAGGGACGAAGGCGCAGGGAGACCGCGTCGCCGGGTCGCCAGCCCGCAGCCGGGGTTTGGACATTGTCGCGCATGCTCCAGACGAAGACCACGGCCTCATGGCCCTCCGCGGACGGGTCTTCGGAGGAGGTCATCCCGGCGAGGTGCAGCATGATGATGTGGTCCTTGTAAGGAACGGTGCCCGGCTTTGGCGCCGGTGAAGCCGCACGCACCACACCGCGAACGGCCATCGTCTTTCCGGCCGCCGGCACATACATCCCGGCCTCGCGCTTTTCGCCGAGCTCCATCGGAATCAACTTCCAGTCGCCGCTGGCGAGTTCGCGCGAGGCGAATTCCCAGATGACGAGTTTCTTGCCGACGAGCCGGTCGTTCCCGCGTTGCAACTCCTTGGCCAACATTTCGCGCGTGGCGAAGCTGCCGGCGTCGTTGCGGGTGATGACGTCCACCGGCAAGCCGAGCGCGAGGCTCAGGTGTTCCGCCAGCCCCGCCCCCTCGCCCCAGCCCATGGGCGCGAGCGAATAGATGTTGGCGAAGCTGTCGCCGAGGACGAGGACCTCGGCGTTCGCGTCAGGCCGCCAGGGCTGCTTGCCGTCCAGCACCTGTCGCACGGTCGCGGTCTCGGGCGTGAAGACCTGCCACTCAGCCGGGAACTTGAGCATCATCGCCACATCGCCCAGGTTCGTGACCTCCCTGGCAGCCACAGTGAAACGAGCGGTGGCGGGCGGCAGCGCGACCGTCCTGCGAGCGAACTCGGAGAGGGCCTTTGCGGCCAACTCCATGCCCCCGGGCGCCCAGTGCGTGTCGGTCTTCAGGTATTGGGGCGTCCCTCCCTCCTTAGCCTGCACCAGGAGTGGCGCGGAGTCGAAACAGGCGACCTTCCCGCCGGCCAGTTTCTCGACAAAGGCGGAGAACGATGGGTTCTGGACGGCCTCGTTCCGGCCTTCGTAGCGCGCCGAGTGCCGCTCCGGGTGGATCGAGGGCTTGACCGGCGCGGGCATGACAATCAGCGCGATACCGCGCTGAGCGAGTTGGTCGCGGAAATCGAGGATCGCCTTGAGCGGATCCGGCTGGGGCGGGGCCATCAGCTCGCTGCCGCCCGCGGCGCGCCGGGCGAGGATCCCGGGGTCGAGGAAGCCCCGGCCGGTGAGCGAGTCGATGTCCCGGCGGTAGAAGAGCCAGCCATCGCGGCCGCAGTAGGCGTCCTCGTTCCCGCCTTTCAGCCAGGCCGTGACCGGGACCTACAGGCGCGGGATCACCCATTGCATCAGGCTGTCCCGCTCTTTCAGGTCCGTCTCGTAGCGCTGGATGTCTCCGAGCATTCGGTTGTTCACGCGGCTGCCGGCTGCGAGCACGCCGCCTTCCCCGCTCGCCAGAGATTTCAGTTCAGCACCGCTCGGCCGGAGGAACGAGAAAACATCGAAGCTTTGCGGCAGGCTCCGTCCGGGTTCCTTACCGGCGCGGATGGCGGCGAACTCGCGGCCCATCTGGAGCAGCGGCACGACCGTGATGGTGGCCATGAAGAAGAGCGTGAGGAACACGTTGATCGCGCGGGTCGATTCGGTATGCCCGATCTCGATCTTGGCGATCTCTTCGCGTGAACAATGTTTGTGGTGTGACATGGGGCCGCCTTAGAAAAGGAAGTAGATGAACGGATTGAACGCCTGCGCTTCCATGTGGGCGAGCGCGACGAGAAGCACGAAGGCGGCGAAGGCGGCCTTGGGCCAGGTCAGCTTGCGGGTGAAGTCCCAGGTCTGCGGACAGGCCCAAACGACGACCGCGGCAATGGCGAAGTTGAGAAGGAAATACGGCTGGTAGATAAGGCCGGCGAGGAGGTCGCTCCCGCTCTGGGTGGCGCCGAAGCCGAGCATGGTCTTACAGTAGTTCACGGATGCGGGCAGGTCCCTGGCGCGGAAGAACACCCAGGTGAAAAGCACGATCACGAAGGTGAGGGCGGTCTTCATCGGCCCGGGCAGGCGTCCGTAGATGCTGTTCTTGCCCTGCGTCCGCTCGAAGGCGAGCATGCCGCCGTGGGATCGCACCCCAGATCACGAAGTTCCAGGATGCCCCGTGCCACAGCCCGCCCAGGACCATGGTGATCCCGAGGTTGATGTAGGTGCGGACCTCGCCGAGGCGGTTCCCACCCAGCGGAATGTAGAGGTTGTCCCGCAGCCAGGTCGATAGAGAGAGGTGCCAGCGCCGCCAAAACTCGGTGATCGAGTGGCTCTTGTAGGGTGAGTCGAAATTTTTGGCGAAGACGAAGCCAAGCATCAGCCCCAACCCGATCGCCATATCGGAGTAGGCACTGAAGTCGAAGTAGATCTGAAAAGCGTAAGCCGTCACCCCATACCACGCATCGAGCGTCGAGGCCGCCCCAGCATCGAAGACCGTGTCGGCCACCTTGCCGCAGGGGTTGGCGAGCAGGATCTTCTTGCTCATGCCGAAGGCGAAGAACGCGACGCCCCGGGCGAACTTCTCAAGCGTGTGAGCCCGCGCTACGAACTGGTCGGCCACCTCCTGGAAGCGGATGATCGGACCGGCCACGAGCTGCGGGAACATGGCCACGTAACAGAGGAAATCGCCGAAATGCCGGATCGCCCGGGCCTCACCCCGGTAGACGTCGATCGAATAGCTCATGGACTGGAACGTGTAGAAGCTGATCCCCAGCGGCAGCGTGATCCGCAGCAGCGTGTCCCAGCGGGCAGACTCAATGCCGGCGGCGGACATGGCCGCATTCCAGCCATCGATGCCGAAATTGAAGTACTTGAAAAAGCCAAGCAGGATTAGGTTCGACACGAGCGAAATCAGCAGCGCGGCTTTCTGGACGCGGGTGCGGTTGGTCGTCGCCATCACCAGCCAGCGCACAACAAACGGGATCAGAAGCCAGTTGCTCCAATGCCGGCGCGGCCGCTCATGCCCGCGGTTCTCCAACAGCGGCACGGGGTGCTTCCAGGCCGCCGGACTCAACTGCCCGACTTGGACCAGTCCCGCGATGTAATCGACCAGCGTGGAGCCGAACATCAGCAGCACAAACCACGGATTGGCCCAGCCATAGAAAACATAACTGAACAGCGTCAGCGCGATGTGCTTCCCGCGCAGCGGCAGCAGGTAGTAAACCAGCAGCGTCAGCGGCAGAAAATAGAAGACAAAGAAGTGCGAACTGAAGACCACAAAATAAGCCCTTCGATTACGGGAATACCACTTCAATGCCGTCGGCCAGGTAGTTCACTGTGTAAGCGGTAGAAACCTTTCCGTTGAACTGCAGCGCGGCAAAGGTGCCGCTGACTGCCGTCGCCGTCACGATGCGGTATGTCCCGCGTGGGACCGCTCCGGCGGGCGTCACCACGTCCAGCCAGGACTTGCCGCTGTCGAGCTCGAAGCGGCCACCGCTCGCTCCCTCGCCCGTCACCTCGACTGAGCTGTAGGCTTTCGGACCGGCGATGGCGATGGAAAGGGCGCCGGAGGCTTCGGCAAACTGCACGTTGACATTGGCGAAGGTCAGCCGCCCCGGCTTGGCGCCACCCGGGGAGAGGCGCCCCTGATTGATCAATCGCAGGTAGCCCCCGTGGTCCGTGCCGGTGTGATTGGTGTAGGTGAACGTGCCGGCACCCTGCACCACGCCGCCTTCGAGGTTCTTCAGTTGCGAGGAGGTCTCTTTGGCATTGTAATAGGCACCTGGGCCCGCGCTGCTCATCAGGCGCTCGACCCCCGCCTGCGCACCCTGGATGGTCAGCCGCCCCTTGTTGCTGATGCCCGTCGGACCGTCCTGATTACCTTGCACTTGCACCAAACCCGCGAGCAGCAGATCGCCCTCGTTGGTCAAAAAGGCCTTCCGGTTATTAAACGGGTGCCCAGAGCCATTGTCATTGGTGAGCAACTCCAGGGTGGACCCGGGGAGTATCTGCAGCGACGAGCCGGCATGGTTGTTAAATTCCGTTTGTCCGCCCATGACCCTGAGTACCGAAGAGGTGCGCCCGTCGCCGATCGTGAAACCCGCCTTGGCGGCTCCATCAGGCGAGCCGTTCTCAACGGTGCGTTTTCCAGTGGTTTCGGGATGGACCAGTCCAAACGCCACGGGATTCTGGACGTCGCCGCCGTCGACCAGCACCTGGCCGGTGTTGGCCAGCAGGGCGTCGCCCGTGCTGCCCCCGGCGTGGCCAATCACGGAACCGCTGCCAAGTTGAAGCGTGCCGCTGTTTTGCAGTTTTAGCACAGCAAGGCGAGCGCCGCCAAGCAGGCGCAGCGTGCCGGCGTTGATGACGCCCTCATTCCAAAGCGCCCGGCCGGTCGACGATCCGAACTGGATCAGCGCGCCATTGCGCATCTCCCAGGTGCCGTTATTCGCCACCGCGCGCGGCGCGCCGCCGTTGTTCGCCGGGGCCGCCCAGTCGAAGAGGATTCCCGCTCCGTCCTGGTTGATCGTGCCGGTGTTCTTCAGCAACGCGCCGCCTTGCCCGTCGGTGTAACGCAAGACCGTGCGCTGAAGCAGGGCCTGCACCGTCGCCCCTTCGCCATCGCCAGTCAGCACCGCCACCGGTTGCGTGGTATATCCAGTGCCGCCATGCAGAACAAAAACATCGGCAACGGAGAGGGTCGCCTGCACTTCCGCGCCTGAGCCTCCGCCTCCCTCGATGGTGACGCGCGGCGCGCGCGGGTAGCCGCTGCCCGGGTCGGTGATATCCACCCGGGTCAGCGCACCGCTCGCCTTGTCGAATTGGGCCACGGCGGTTGCCTGGCGTCCGCCATAAATCTCCGGCGCGGCGATGGTCACCTTGGGAGCACTGGTATAGCCGGAACCTAGCCGGACAAGGGCCACATCCGTGACAGCCATGACCGCCTCAGCGGCGGCTCCCTGCCCGCCTCCGCCGCTCAGCTTCACCGCCGGGGCGCTGGAGTAGCGGGCACCCCCGTTCACGACGGCCGCCGCCGTCACCGCGCCCGAGCCTCCGAGCCGCAGCGAACCGGTGATTGTAACTTCGCTCAGCGAGCCGTTCTCGAAAACAATGTCCTGGCCCGCCGCATCCAACTTTGTGTCAGCCTCGGCCGAAAACAGCGTCGGTTTGTCCTGTCTGCGGATCAGCACCGGCGCGGTCAGACGGCGAACATTCGCCTGGTCCGACACTGGACTCCACGTCACGGCCGGCGCTGGCGCGGTGGCCACCGGCACGGCCTTTGCCGCCGGGGCCGCGGGCCCGCGGACTTGGTAGAATAGTTCCTGCTCCTCAAAATCCCCCGAAATCATCCGCTCGGATTCCTGCTCAGGATGATCCGCCCACCGCTCAAGGGCGAGCTGGTAGGTCTCGCCGGCTTTGAATTCCAAATACTCAGGCACCACGCGCCCATCGAGGACGGACCATTGCGCCACGTTGATGACCTTGTCGGCCAACTTGCCCGTGATGGTTTTCACCACCTCGAACTGTTGCACCGAGAGGCAGCGTTTGTAGGGCGCGATGCCCTTCGGGTCGGCCGCCGCGCAGACGCCCGTGAGTTTGGCCTCAACAATCGCAAGCTCGACCGTCGCCTTTCTGCCGGCGCTGCGCGCCTGTTGCGCCTCGAACCGCTGCCTCGCCTCTGCCTGACCGATTTCTCGTCCGAACAGGCCGATGCCTTCCAGCAGGCCGGGCCAGTTGTGGCCGCCGCGCACGGCATCGCCAAAAATCACCGGCTGGGCGGTCCACGAGGAAACCGCCACCTCCGTCGAATTCCCCAGCAGAACCCGCTGCCCGTTCACAAACACTGCAAGTTTTCCCGGCGCATAGCTTACGACGACATGGCTCGCGCGGTCGCGCGGCAACCGGACGAGCGGCAGCGGCTCGCCGGCCCGTCCCTTCAAACGCAGGGAGAGCATGTCCCCTCGCTGGGAAAGCACGATATTGCCCGTTTCCAAATCGTCCGCAAACGCCAGCACCACGCCCTCGCCCGAGGGTGAAACCGCCAGCGGCGTCAGCACCGCCTCGACGGCGAAGGCATTGCCCGCCTGCACGGCCTCGAGCCAGGGCTTCGCCGTCGCATCCGGCACAAACGCCCCCGCCGTCAGATCCATCACATGATTACGCCCATACCGGGCCGCATCGCGCATCAGTCCCATGCATTGCCGGATCGCCCCCGTCTTGGGATCGACGATCTGGTTGTTATCCGATCCCGTGGTCCAGACAAACACCTGCGCGGCGCGGTCGGGCTCCGCTTTCGTTGCGGCGCTGTCGGCTTCAGTGGCCGTCGGTCCTGAAGTGTTCGCCCAGGCGGGCGGCCAGACCGCCGGCTTGATCCATGTGTCCGCCCAGTAATCGCCATGGGTGTTGTGGGTCACCTGCACCCACCGCTCGATGCCTTTCATGTCCTCCGTGAACTTGCCCACGTAGAGTTCCACCTTCTCCGCCACCGCCATGGGAATCTTCGCTTCGGCCTCATAATTCCATTGCTCGAACGGGGCGCCCAGACTGAGGAATCGAACGTTGTTTGACCAGCGTGGGTGATACATCTCCTGCTGTCCGCTCACCGTAAGGCCAGGGGCTTTGGTGAAATCGACCCCATACGTGTAGCCCTTGCCGGTTCGAGGATCTGTCGTCACACAAAAATGGATGCTGCGGTGGTTGCCCGTAAACACCCAGGAGCGCAGGCTGTTGTCGGGGGACATCGACGGCTGGCATCCGCCGGCCCGTTGCGCAAAGTAGTTGTTGGGCAGGGAAAAGACGCCTTGGGGAGTGTTTCCTCCGGCTCCGCCCCCGCCTCCGCTGGCGAAACGTCCGTCCCCGTTCATCATGAACATGTCTACCTTCGATTTGTCCCAGATGAGTTCGTTTACCTCGGGATGGTCGATTTGATAGCGCCGGATCGTGAACACCTGCTGGTCCCCGCGTTTTTCCATGATCGAGGCATAGGCCCACGCCACACCGCTGAGCGGGTCGGTCAAGACCGACGTATTGCTCCACTCCTCCACGTCTTTCACGATCAGCCGCCGGCCGGTCCCGTCAAAATTCACCACGTTGATCGAATGGTCCGCCCAATCGGCAAACACGACCCGCTTGCCGTCGGCGGTGAGCTGGGGTTTCGCATACCAGCCGATGCCGGGCAGGATCGGCCGCTCGCCCTTGCCGTCGTCGGTGTCGTACCCCATCAGCCGCAGCGTTGGTTTCTCGGAAAAGACGCAGGCGCTTGGACCGGCATCCTGCACCCAGACGAGGCGGGTCTGCGCGCCGGTGAATTCGCGAAGGGCCGCGGCGCGGTCCCGTTCCTGCCCCCCCGGCGCCCCGGCCGCCGGATCGGCGGCCAGCGCGGCGCTGCCGGCCACGAGCATGGCTGCCGTGCATACTGTCAGAATTCGAACTGTGTTGATGATTGTCGTCCTAGCGAGGATGGCGGGGACGATTCCGGCCGGTGTTTTGCTATTCATTGTCTTGCTCTTCATCTCTTTCTCCTTTTGGCCTTAGTTTGGACCTACTCTCCGGGCTTGAGCTGGACCCAGGCGTCGGGCCAGTAATCGCCGCGCTGGTTGTCCGTGACCTTGACCCATTCCTCGACGCTGCCGAAGTCCGGCGCGAAGCGACCGAGATATACCTCCACCTTGGCCGCGGCCTCTAGCGAGATTTTGGCGTCCGAGGTCCACTTCCAGTCTTGCGGGCGGTAGGAGCCGGTCAGTGCCAGGAAACGCGGGTGGTTGGACCAACGCGGGTGATACAACTCCCCAAAAATGCCCGGCAGGTTGACGAAGGTGCAAGCGGTGCGGGGACCCGCATTGCCCAACTCGTCCGGCACGAAAATAAACACGTTTTGGTGTCGGCCATCGAAAACCCAGCACCGCCGGCTGGCGTCCGGGGACATGGAGGACCAGCAGCCGTTGGACATCATTTTGAACCACTGATTGGGCAGGGAGAAGATGCCTTGGGGACTGTTTCCTCCTTCGCCAACGCCTCCGCTGGCGAAACGTCCGTCCCCGTTCACCATGAACATGCTTACCCGCGACTTGTCCCAAACGAGTTCGTTTACCTCGGGATGGTCGATTTGATAGCGCCGGATCGTGAACACCTGCCGGTCCCCGTGTTTTTCCATGATCGAGGCATAGACCCACGTCACACCGCTGCCCGGGTCGGTACAGACCGCGGTATTGCCCCACTCCTCCACGTCTTTCACGATCAGCCGCCGGCCGGTCCCGTCAAAAGTCACCACGTTGACCGAATGGTCCGCCCCATCGGCAAACACGACCCGCTTGCCGTCGGGGGTGAACTGGGGTTTGCAGTACCAGCCGATGTCGGGCAGGATCGGCCGCTCGCCCTGCAGATCCTCGGTGTCGAAGCCCATTAGGCGGAGCGTCGGACGCTCGGACAAGACGCAGGCGGTCTCGCCGGCATCCTGTATCCAGACCGCCTTGGTCGGCGCGCCGGTTGCTTCGCGGATGGCCGCGGCGCGGAATCGAGCGACCTCACGGCGGACCGCAGCAGCCGGCAGCAGCGCCGTCTGGATGTCCTTGTCGGCCAGCATCTGCAGCGCCATGAGTTCGCCCAGCCATACGCGCTTGCCGTCGCGCGTGTTCTTGTTGAGATGCGGGTGCCCTTCCGTGGTCACCTTCGTCATTCGCAACCGGACCGCGCGCGTGTTGATGTCCTGCCCGAAGTCCATCCAGTTGTTTCCAAACTGGCGCGGATAATGATTCTCAATGCCGTCGAACTTCTTCACGAGCTGCCAGTCGGCCTCCTTCGCCTCGCTGGGGTGGCAGTCCGGCGCCCCCTTGTACATGTCGACCTCAGCGGACGCAAAGCCGGCCCACAGCGCGTTCAGGCCGCGGATCTTCACGGTCTGCGGCCAGATCAGCATGACGGTTTCGGGGTTCTCCGGCGATACGACCTTGGCGCCGCCGTTTGGGCCGTTGTCCCAAGCAGACCCAATATCGTAGCTCTCGTTAAGAATACGAGCCGCCGCCATACGAGCCGTCTCCTCATTCCTCCCGCTTCCGGGCACAATGGCCTGCGGAGCTATATTTGCAAGGCGCTCGCTTATGATAGAAATGCCGCCGATCCATCCCGCGCGGCTCTTATCCCCCGCCGCGGCGCTATGGGTAAACCTCAAAGCGCGGGTGGCGGTATTCGGCGGCAGAACCCAGACAACGCAGGCTTCCGGCGCCGCCTCGTCCTTTGAGACATCTCCGCCCTTAATCCGCACCGCGGGAATCCACTCGCCTTCGTTTGCCATGTTGCCAGGATAGGCTGCATCGGCTTTGAGCGCGCTGACCCGCACGTTGCCGCGAACAAGCACGGTGCCGGCCGTCAGCGGAGTCTTCCAGCCGATCCGCATGTGCCGGATGCCGGACTGATTCGAATCGCCAAACGAGACGCCGTCAGGAGCAGTGGTCTTTGTCGAGATGCCCTGCGACGGCTTCTCCATCGGCTTCTCCGCGCCGTCAACCCATGCGGCGAAGGCCGCCGCGTCGAGGTTTTCCAGCGTCAGCGGCGTTTCAAACACGCCGACGGCGGCAGCGGCCTCAGCCGAGGAGTGGTCGCCGTAACACGCAAGGCTCATGGCCGCGGCCATAAGAGTCCCGCGTGCGAATTTCCCGATTTTATTGCTGATCATGGTCGTCTCCTTTGCAGTTACAGTTTTCTATTTCAGCGGTGACCTGTCGAACAGCAACGTGCCCCACGTCGAGGGGAGCACGGCCGCCGATCGCCCGCACGCCGCCCTTGGCGTTGCCGTCGCGGTTGGGCTTCGACCATTCGCGGCCGAGGCAGAAATCCACGTAGCAGCCGCTCACGAACGGGCACAGCGGCAACTCGGTGCCGGCGTTGCGGAGGCCGTTCGGCTCCTTGACGCGGGCGGCAACGATGACTGAGAAGTCTGAAAGCGAATCGTGTCTTCATGTGTGAGTCGAAAACGTAGCGGACGCGGCCTTTGTGGGTAACCCCCGAGTTCTCGGGGGTCACGGCAGCTTCACGTCGGCGGGATTGCGATGGTTCAGTTGGGATCATTTTGCCGCGGGAGCGAACTTGAGCGTGCCCCAGGTGCGGGGCAGGAGTTCGGCGCTGCCGGGACGATCGACAACGCGGCTTTCACTCAACCCGGCCCAATGAGCGGCTCGTTCGCGGGTATCTCCGGCAGCATTGGCGGTGCCGACGGAAACATCGAAACCGATCGTCTTCCCAGCGACATCCTTGAGGCCGAGGCTGGCCAGCGGAACGGAAATCTCGACCGTGTAGCGGATGTTGCCGGACTTTTCGTCCTTCCTGGGGTTCACTTTGTAGGCGGCTTGCAGGCCGGGGACGGTGCTGATTTGGTCAAAGTGAACTTTGGCGGCGGGTGAGGTGATAGTCTGCGAGTTGGTGCCACCCGTCTTTTTCTGCCAGAAGCCCTGATGAAAAACAGACTCGGCGGATGCCGATTCGCGGACGCGGGCGACCAGGACACGGACATCGCCTTCGCGCACGTCGGGACGTTGTGGCTGGGACCAGTCGGGGGCGATGGAGAAGTCCACATACGCGCCGCTGACAAAGGGCGCATACGGCAGCTCGCTGCCGTTGTTCGCCGGGCCGCCAGAGTGGCTGACCTGGTAGCCGAGGTAGAGGTTCCCGGCGTCATACATCACGCGCACGCTGGCGAGCGACTGGCCGTCAAGCAGGACGAGCATGGGGCCACTTCGGACACCGTTCTCGACCACTCCATCCCAGCCTTCACGACCATCGAGCTCGCCATTCACTTTCACCTTGTAAGTGCCGGGAGTGTTTGCGGCGGGGGTGGGCCAGGCGATGTGGGTGGGCTTCTCGGTGGGGGCGATGCCATCGGGATCCCAGGGCTTGGCGCGCTCCGCATCCGCTTTCGAGAGAGAGACCTTGGCGGCGATGACCGGCTTGAAGGTGGGGACGGTGACTTCGTGGACGGCGCAGGCAGTATCGTTGACGAGGGTGTAGAGCTTGCTATCGGCCTCGTGGATGCCGTTGCCCATCAGCTCGACGTAGATGCCCGTGTCGTCCATCACGCCAGTGCCAGTGTCGGGAAACAGTCGTCCGACATAGAAGCCGTCCTTGTGCCAGACCCAGGTCATGCTCATCGCGTCGGAGACAAAGACGCAGTCGCGGGCAATGCCGCTGAGATGCATCGGGTTATACATTTGACCGGGCAGGGCGCGTCCAGGAGCACGGCGTCCGACGGCCCACTTGAGCGTGCCGTCGGCGTTCCACGCGGCGAGTTTCTTCCGCCAGTTGCGACTGGCCCACCAGCCTTCGCCATCAATTCCTGGCAACCGCAAGCCTGCCGGAGCTCCGGGGTCGAGGAGCGCGTAGCGCGAACCATCCTTGTTCACCGATCCCATGACCGAGACGTGGCCGGGAGTCTTCGTGCCGTCGCCGCCGAGGAAGCTGGGGATTGGGTCAGCAGCAAGGATTTCGACATCAGACCAATCGAAGACGGGAGCACCGTTGGGCAACCACTCGCTCGGGGCGAGGCGAACCGGCGCACCATTCATGGAAAGCATGGAAAGGCTCACTGAGCCATCGGGTTGAAGCGTGCCGCTGCCAACGCGGGGGAAGGGCGCAAGCTTGGGGTTGTTCTCGGTGACGTTGATTTCCTTGGGCTGCATCTGGCCATCACCGCTGAGGTCAACCCAGGTCATCCAGCGGTTGGGGCCGGACTTGTCATAATTGGCGAGCCACTCGCCCTCGGCGTTCTTCTCCTGAAGGTGGTGATAGCCGATCATGGCGACCGGTTTCGGCGGCGCGTCCGGCGTGACAAGATAGATCGCGCCCTCACCGTTGCCGCTGGATTGCATCATGTAGAGACGTCCGTTGATGGCAGCCAGATTGTCGGAATAGCTGAAGACCGGCCAGCGACCCTGCTTTTCGGGATAGGCTTTCTCCAGTGGAAAGCCGCCGTGAGTGAAGCTTTGATAGGTGCCTTTGGCAGGGTCGTAGCTGCGCTCGATCGTGAGTTCGTAAAACCATGACGGCTTCCAGGTTCCGCCAGCGAAGTCAACTTCATAGGCATAGATGCCGGGAGGCGCATCGTCGAAGATGTCGCGGACAGAAATCAGTTCGTGCGGGTTAGCGGGATTGACCACGTCGGCGGTGTGTTGGATTTTCCGGCAAAACCACTGTTTGACGAGCTTGCCATCGGGCGACCAGACGCTGTTCCGTTTGAAACCCGTGGCGACGTCATTGACCCAGACGCGCCCGCTGGAATCGACGGCGATGCCGGAGATGTCGCCTAAGCCATCCGGATTGAAGCGGCCTTCCAACGGCGATCCGCCCGCGACGCCGATGCGACGAAGCGGTTTCCCTTCGGGACTGAAGACGTGGATCTGTCGGGTGCCCGCATCGGCTACGCGAGTTCCACCAACCAGAGTTCCTTCGCGAGTAATGTCCGCACCGGAATCGCCGACATAGAAGTTCCCCTGCGAATCCACGGCGAGCGAGCTTGGATTCTTCAGGCCACCGCCATCGACAATCGTGGCCTCAACTTTGCCTTCCACTGAGAGTCGGAGAAGTTTCGTTCCACTCACGACGAATAAATTTCCGCCGCGGAAGGCGAGCCCTCGTGGAGTTGGCAGGTCGATTTTCGTCACCTTGCCATCGGCGCGGCTGACGAGAAACAACGCATTGTCATGGGGAACGGACACGTAAACCGTGGTGCCGGAGAGCGCCATGCCTTCAGTGTAGGCGACGGTGCGGTGACGCCAGCGGCCATGCTGCGTGGTCGTCGGTTTGACAGGCAGGGCGGCGAGGATTTTGCCGCGGGGCTGGTCGATATTGTAGGCGGCGAGCTCCAGCTTTTCGTTGGCGTAGATGGCGACATAGATCTGCTTGTCATCCATCGCAGCGGAACTTCGCTGATCCCAGGGATAAAAAGAGAAGTAGCGGCGGAGGATGTTGCCCTCCAGGTCAACTCGCTGAAGTCCGGTGATGTTGTTGTCTTCGACGCAACCGAAGACCATCATCACGGAGTCGTGGTTGGCGGCGATGCCGGTTCCTCCCCCAAGGTTAGCGCCCCAGTCGCCTTTCCCATCAGGCGTTCGGTAAGGCGGGTTCCCGGAGCGCCCGACGGTCATGCGGTACTTGAGCGAGGGCGGCGTGTCGAAGAACAGGCCCTTCCCGCTGTAATCGCCGGGCGGGCAGACGCGACCGAGGTCATCGGTGCCGTCCCATGTGACCGAACTCTTCCCCGCCTTTACCGGCAACGCAGACAGCAAGCTGCGCACGAGTTGCCCCTTCTCGTCCGAAAGCGTGAGACTGAGGAGGCCATCGGCCGGAGCCGAGTAAGCCACCGGGATGGCAACGTCCGGCGTCGGAGCCGCGCAGGTCATGGTGGCCGAGAGCGAAAGCGCGGCCAAGGCGGTGGAGAAGAGTGTGAGGTTGTGTTTCATCGTCTGGGTTCCTGATGATCTACTCGAGTGTGAAAGTTCCCCAGGCTGATGGTGCCAGGTCGGCTTCGCCGGGGATGTCGTTGACGAGGCCGGTGGCTTTGTTGCTCCAATACTAGTACTGGCGGGAGACGGTTTTGGGTGGCTGAGAGGCCGAAAACAAAACGTGTCATCGCATGTGCGGGTAAGCCTATAGCCGGCACTGCCATTTGCGTAACCCCCGAGTTCTCGGGGGTAGGTGTGGCCGATAACAGGGTGGCAGGATCGCCTTCGCCTGAGTAAACTCGGCGCATCGTGCGATTTGGTTTTTATTCCTGCTTCTGCATCGTCCTGCTGCTCGGGGCGCGGGATGCCCGTGCCGATGCGTGGGGATGGATTCCTGGGATTCGGGCGTTGGAGGCGGAGCGTGCCGCCTTGCGGATGAAGCTGGGCGGTTTGCCTGCCGCGCCTCCGGTGCAGCTGACGCAGCGGCTTGGTTGGCATAGCGAGTATGGCAAGTCTGAGGCAAAGACGGAGTGGGTGGAGCTGGATCTCGGGCAGGCGCAGCGGGTGGATGCCGTGGTGCTCATCCCACCGCCCCCGAATGGCGCAGCGGTGGGTGCTGGTTATGGCTTTCCGCGCGGGTTTTACGTCGAGTTGCTCGGCGAGGGCGGGGACCCCACGCGGACCATCATCGCGGATCATACGCGTGAGGATTTCCCAAATCCGGGCACGCTGCCGGTGGTGATCCCGGCGCTGGGAATGGTGGTGCAAAAGGTGCGCATCACGGCCACACGGCTCTTTGGTGAAGGGGACCGCTATTTCTTTGCTCTGGGCGAGGTGATGCTGCTTCAGGGGAAAGCGAATCTCGGCCCCCGCATCGAGTTGATCGGACCGTTGGCCGTCCTGGCGAGTAGCAGCGAGGGGACGCGACCGGACTGGGGCCGCATCAATCTCGTGGATGGTCACAGCGTGCTCGGACCGCCGCTGGGCACGCGCCGCAGTCCGACGCTCGGCTTTCGCAGCCAGCCGGTGAGTGAGCAGAAATTGAGCGAAACCCAAATGACCCGCAGAATCTGGGTGGAGCTGGATCTCGGTGCCGCGATGCCCATTGATGAGGTGCGCCTCTTCCCAGCGAATCCGCCACGATTCGCGCACACGCAGGGCTACGGCTTCCCGGTGCGCTACGAGATCGAGCTGCGTGACGAGGCGAACGACACGCCGCGCGTGCTGCCTGCGCCGCAATCGGGCAGCTACAACGCCCTCCCGGGTGGCAATTTGGTCACGCTCCCCGGCGGCGGGCAGCGGGCGCGGTGGGTGCGGCTGAACGTGCTGGAGCCGCATGTCAGCAATGGCAGCGGCCTCCTCGCTCTGGCGGAGATGCAGGTGTGGTCCGGCGACAAAAACATCGCACCCGGCAGCGCGGTGAAGGCCTCGGACGCCACCGAGGCGGAGGGCTGGTCAAAGGCGGCGCTGGTGGATGGCTTCGCGAGCAGTGCCGACATCCTTGACTGGCCGGAGTGGCTCGGTGGCCTCTCCCAACGGCGCGAGATCCTGCACCAGCTCGATGGCATCGCGGCCCAGCGCGAGGCCGTCGCGCAACGCTGGCAGCGCCGGGGCATCGGCTTGATCCTCCTCCTCGTGCTCGCTACCGTGGCGACCGTGTTCGTCTGGCTGTATCGTCAGCGAAAAGCGCGACTGGCCGAGCTGGAGCGGTTGCGCCAGCGCATCGCTCAGGATTTGCATGACGAAATCGGCAGCAGCCTCGGCAGCATCGCGCTCATCGCCCAGGACATTCTGGCCGATGACAAGCACGCCCGCGCGGACCTCACGGAGATCAGAACCATCGCCGATGAAACCGTGGGCGCCATGCGTGACATCACCCGCCTCATGCAGAGCGAGCGCTACGGCATCGACGACCTGCCCACGCTCCTGCGCGAGACCGCCCAGCGCCTGCTGCGCGGCATCCAGTACGACGTCCGCATCGATACGCAGGCGCAGACGCGACTCCTCGCCGTGGACCGTCAGCGCGACCTCATGCTCATTTTCAAAGAAGCCCTGCACAACATTACGCGTCATGCCGGAGCGACCGAAGTCGGCATCCAACTCACCCAAAGCGGCTCCACGCTCCTTCTGACCGTGCAGGACAACGGCCACGGCTTTGATCCCGCCGCGCCCATCACCGGCACGGGCCTCACCAGCCTGCGCCGCCGCGCGGAAAAGCACCAGGGCCGGCTGGACATCCGCTCCTCGCCGCAAGGCACTGTCTTAACACTGAATCTGCCACTCCATGCCTGAAGCACTCCACGTCTGGCTGATCGAAGATCACAAGACCTACAGCGAACGCCTTGCGCGTGCGCTGAACCGCATGGCGGACATCTCGTGCCCGCGACGCTTCACGGCCTGCGAAGACGCCCTCGTCGTGCTGGCCACCGAGCCCGCGCCACAGGTGCTGTTACTCGATGTCGGCCTGCCCGGCATGAACGGCATCGACGCCATCGCGCCGCTGCGCCAGCTTGCGCCGCAAACCGCCATCGTGATCCTCACCGTCTTCGAGGACGACGACAAAATCTTCCGCGCCATCTGCGCCGGCGCCGCCGGGTATCTTTTGAAAACCAGCAGCACCGAAGACATCGCCGCTGCCATCCGCAGCGCCGCCGCCGGAGGTTCACCCATCAATCCCACCATCGCCCGCCGCGTGCTGGACATGTTGGGCAAAGCCAACCCACCGCCGAAAGACTACGGCCTCACCCCGCGCGAAAAAGAAATCCTCCAACTTCTCGTGAAAGGGCGAAGCACCAAAGAAGCCGCCGACCAGCTCCAAATCAGCTACCACACCGCCGACGGCTACATCCGCACCATCTATGAAAAGCTCCGTGTCCACAGCCGCGGCAGCGCTGTGGCAAAAGCGCTGAAGGAACGGTTGGTGTGAGGCAGGACAGAGGCTCCTGATGTTGGGTCACAAGGCACAAAGCTGGCGTTCCTCTCATGTTTGTCACTTCAAGAAGCCGTTCTTTTCGGTGATGGCGGTCGCGACGCACGCGCCGAAGCCCATCTCTTCCTGATCGCCGAAGGCGAAATCGCGCTCATCGGAACGGAACGTCGCATCCCAAGTGAGCAGCCCGGCATTGGTCTGCGCCGCAAGCGTGAAGCGGCGCTGGGTTTGCGCTGGAGGTTCTGTGGACCGCGCTTGAGCACGGAAAGCTGATGGTCCATGCGGCCGCAGATGTAAGGCAGTGTGCCGCCGAGATGCGGGCACACGAGCTTGAGCTTCGGGTGCCGGTCCAGCAGGCCGCTGGCGATGATGCGAGCCAGCTCGATGGAGTTTTCGAACATGTTGCCGAGCGTCCCTGGTCAGTTCGTAACCCTTGACCTGATCAGTAGTCATCGGCTTGGCCGGATGCAAGAGGATGGGCACGGCCAACTCCCCGGCGCGGGCGTAGAGCCAGTGGAATCGCGGCTCGCCGCCCACACACCAGGCACCGGCGACATTCGTGTAAAGCAGGATGCCTTTGAACCCGGGCTTCTTCACGCAACGATCCAGTTCCGCCGCCGCGGCCTTCTCTTTCTGCAACGGCAGCGTGCACAAACCGCGGAAGCGCGTGGGATATTTGCGATAACGCCTGCGAGTGAATCCTGAATCAGTTGGGCAACGGCCGGGCCGTCGTCGCTGAACCATTCCGGCCCCGGATCGTTCGTGCCGAGCATCGTGATCGCGATGCCGCTCGCATCCATCGCGGCGAGCTTCGCGTCCACGCTGACGTAGGCCGGCGGCACCTTGCGCAGCCAGTCGCCCATCTTCAGGAACGTGGTGCCGTCCTTGTCATACACGGGCGGGTCGGCCTAGCGTTATCGCATCATGTCCAGGACCCCGGGGACGAACAAATGACTTTGGCAGTCCAAGAGGCCGCGGGTCATGCGGGCGGGGGCTACTGGTTCGGCGGCGTGGAGTGGCGTGGCCGCCGGCGCGGAACCGGCTCCGGCACC
>JBBQUU010000064.1:0-29955 GCA_038212175.1 Opitutales bacterium
ATCCACGGCCCGCGCCCCCACTTCCCGGCCATCCTGCACGGTGCCGCTTAACGGGTGCCCCATCTCGGGCGAGCATAACGAAACGACCCCCACGTCCTCGGGGACCCGCAGACCCAGTCCCCGCAGGCGGACCAGCATGTCGTCTTCGGACACATCAATTACGACATCCGGGCGGTGTTTCTTGAACCAGCGATCGAAGTCGTCGCCGTAATTGTCGTAGCCGATGAACAGGACGGGGACGGGCGTCACCCCCGGCAGATGTTTGCAGGCCACGTCAAAACCGCCTTCCCATTGATATCCATGCCCCCGGTTCAAGTCCGTGCGCACCACCAGTCCGGGGCGGCGATAGCCGAGCGCGGCGCATTCGTGGACCGCAAGGGTCGTCGTTTGATACTGATTGTTCGTCACGCGATGAAGCAGCGGCGACACTTCGCCGCTGCCCAGTCGCACGCAGGCCAGCGAATCGAGATTCATCTCCACTTTTAAGGATCGGCCGCCACTGGGACCGAAAATCACCCCGGGAATGCCGCGCCAACGAATGATTTCACCCAGCCGCGCGTGGGTCACTCCCGGCTCGTAGAGCCAGAACTCCTCCATGCGGTAACCGCGTTCGCCGATGCGCTGCGCCACCCCTTGCCACATCTGGGGCAGAATCTGTGCCTGGCCTTTTCGCCAACCGCCTCGCGCCGACTGGGTGTTGATCACTGCGAGCACCGGACGATCCTTGAGCGAAAGGCGGCGGTGGCGCGTTCGCATGTGCGCGGCAACCAACGGATTTGTCCGATAACCCATCTCACGCGCCAGCGCTTGGATTCGGTTCTTGGTCTCCGCGTTCACGAGCGGACTGTTGGCCAGCGCCAGCGAAACGGTCGCTTGGGAGACCCCGCCACGCTTCGCCACATCCCGCATAGTCAGGGTTTCGAACGCCATGGTTTAATCGATATTAAGGTGGACGGGATTCTCAACAAGGCGACAGCGATCCACCCTGATATTCGTTAGTGACTATCTCGCTGCGCTTACCCCTCCGCCATGGCTGCCGTGGCTTACCTGCCCCACCTCCCTTTCTGCGCAGCGCCCCGACCTATCTTTTGGAGCGTTTCTGACTGATCGCTCCACAACACCACACCATGAAGAACGTCTATTCGATTTCGGCCCTCCTGGCAGCCACTGCCACGCTTGGCCTCGCCCTGTCTTCCGTCTCCGCGCAACCCATCACCCCCGGACCGGCCGATTCCAACGGCACCACGTCCGGCACAAGCGCGGAAGACGGCAGCATTGTGCTCTCCCCATTCACCGTCGATGCCTCCGCGGACGTCGGCTTTGTTGCTGCGAGCTCCCTCGCCGGCGGTCGCATCGCCACCGCCCTGAAGGACACTCCCGTCGCCTACTCGGTCATCACGGCGGAGTTTCTCGAGGCCTTCGCCCTCACCGACACCGCCGAGGCCGCGCAGTGGTCGGTCAACAGTTACGTCAACGACGGCGACAACACCGGCCGCATGTTCGGCAGCACCGCGTCGGCCGCGATCCGCACCCGTGGGAGCGGCTCGGGCACACCCACCCGCAACTTCTTCCCGTTCTTCTCCACGTCTGACAGCTACATTCTCGACCGCGTCGACTTCGCCCGCGGACCCAACGCCGTCCTCTTCGGCGCGGGTGGCATCGGCGGAACGGTCAACTCCGTGACCAAACAGGCGAACCCCAGCCGCGCTTTCCAGGAAGCCCGCCTGCTCATCGGCAGTTACAGCCGCGTCCGCTTCACCGCCGACGTCAATCAGCCGATCAACCGCGATACCGCCATTCGCATCAATTTCATGAAGGATAAGTCCGACACCTGGCGCGTCAACGAGTGGAAGGATCGTTGGGGCGTGCACGTCGCCGGCACCTACCAGATCACGCCGCGCCTCAGCCTCCGCGGCGAAGCCGAACTCGCCGGCCGCAAGGAAGCCATGTCGACCATCGCCCTGCGCGACCGGTTCTCCGCCTGGGATGGAACCTCCACGTTCTCGACGATTCCGGCGGTCAATCTCACCACGGCTCAGATGGCTGCGGCCGGCTTGACCCGCCAGACCATGCGCTGGGTGAACAACGCGTCCTGGGGCGAGAACACCTTTCTCAACTTCCAAAATCGCCACATCACCAAGGCCGGTCAGCACAACTCCAACATCAACAACACGAACCGCCTCAATGGCGTGCCCATCCGTACGGTTGGCCTCAACCTCACCAACTCCGCCATCATCGACAACGATTTCGTCGACCCCACCCAGCGGTACGCGCGCGCCCTCGCCGGCTCCAGTTTCACCATTCCGGAGCGCGATTTCACCACGCTTTGGGATAACAAAATCCCCACGCTGGAAGAGAAGAACAAGGACGTTGCCCTTATCTTGAACTACAAGCTGGGCGACAGCCTCTTTTTCGAGGTCGCCGGCAACGTCAACCGGTCCGACATCACCGGCAACACGGGTCTGCGTCGCGGCGTGACCGACGTCTACATCGACATCGACTCCCAACTGCCCGACGGCCGCGTCAATCCCAACTTTCTCAAACCCTACACCGAGTTCATGGAGTACCGGAATATCCGCGACCACGAACAGGAGAGCATCCGCGCCCAGGCCGTCTACGTGAAGGACACCCGCATCGGAAAACTCCAGCTCTCCGGCATGGTCGGCGCCAACAAACAGGTCATCAAGGCCCGCGCCCGCACCCTCCTGATGCCGCTGACCAGCATCGCGCCCGACGCCCGCAGCTGGGTGGACAACCTCGAGTACAGCGAGTTCGGCGTCTACACCCGGTTTTACTTCGATCAGGAGAACAAGAACTACAGCGACAACTACACCCGGCCCGTCACCCTGACCAACCCGATCACCGGTATCACCGAAACGGTGACACCGACGTGGATGTTCGACACCCGCCGCGAGGACAACAACCGCGACAGCCTCCGCGAGTATAAATTCCTGCAGGTCGCGGGCAATCTCGACCTCTTTCGGAACCGCCTGATTCTCATCGGTGCCTTCCGTCGCGACTTCGCCGAGGTCGCCGACAAGCGCGTGCTGAGCCCCGGCGACATGCCCGCCGGTTGGGACGGAACCACGCTCACCTTCCGCAAAGATGCCCCGGCTGATTATTTCGACCTGACATATTTCCCGAAGAACGCCTCGGGCGTGATCACGGGAGCCGAACTCCCGGCCAACAATCGCCCGCGCAGCAACGTCAACGGAGCCAACATTCCGCAGGTTCAGTACGCGAACGACATCTTTCAGGATGATTTCGATTCTCCCGCCCTCAATCCGATCATCAATACCTTCACCCTCGGCGGCGTCGTCAACGCCACCTCGTGGCTCGGCGTCTACGGCAACGTGAGCGAGACCTTCAACCTGACCTCGCCGCAACAGCGCGCTGACGGAACGCTGGTGCCACCCACCACCTCGCGCGGCACGGACTACGGCCTCCGCGTCACCCTGCCCAACGGCCGCATGGCCATGAGCATCGGAGCCTACGATTCCTATCAGGAGGGAGCGTCGGTGCTCAATCCCAGTGGGTTTTCGGGCCAATACAATGCCATCTCCGCCGCCCCCGTGGTCGGGGACCTCAGCCCCGCCGGCCGCAATAATCGGAACGTTCGCGCGTTCCCGCAGAACGTCTACTCCACCGCCACCGACGACGCCAAGGGCTACGAATTTGAACTCACCGCCAATTTCACGCCGTCGTGGCGCCTCGTGGTCAACGCCGGTTACACCGACGCCGAACGCCGCGACCAGTCGCCCGACTTGATCCAGTACTTCCAAACCTCGGATGCCGTCACCCGTCAGATCCTGGCCGATGCCGGCGTCATCATCGGCTCCGACAATATCGCCTTCATCAACCCCACCCTCGACGATCCGACCTTGATCAACCAAGGACGCGTGAACGCGGCGGTCAATGCCTGGAACAACCTTCAGCAGAACATCATTCCGAACGTCAGCGCCCAGACACCGGTCCTGCGCAACGGCACCGGGAAATGGGTCGGTAACATCGCCACCGACTATCGGTTCCGCAGCGGCAGGCTCAAAGGTCTGCGCCTCGGCGCCGGCATCAACTACCGCGGCGGCCAGGTCGTCGGTAATCTCGGCAATAACACCATCCGGGATCCCAATAATCCTAATGTCGCCATCGACGATCCGACGGTGGACGCAGGAACCCCCCTCTTTGCTCCGTCTCATAAGAGGGTCGTGGCAAGCTTGTCCTACACCTTCCGGCTGCAGCACAACCGCACGCTGCAACTCGACTTCAACATCGACAACGTGCTGAACAACCGGGACCCGATCTTCCAGAACGGCGGCCTCGGCAATCAAAGCGAAACCTACAGCGCACCGCGCGAAGGCGAGGACATTACGTCACCCGCCCGCCGCACGGTCCCCGGCCAATACACCTACCTTGTTCCACGGAACTTCACCCTCTCCGCGAAACTAAACTTTTAACCCCGTGATCCAGGGCCGAAGCGGTAAAACCCGGTCCAAACAAAAGAGCATTCATCGGCCTGCAAGGGTTGTCACCTTGCAGGCGTTGCGGTATCATTCGACCTGATCGCTCACTATTCGCAATCCAGCCCATCGCTTCCCGGTCCCACCCGGGATCCCTCGCCCCTCCACTGATTCATGAACGCTTCGTCCGCCCCCCGCTCCGCCCTGGCTCCGTTTGTCTCCACGCGCCGCGCTTTGTCGCGTCGTCAGTTCCTTCGGGGGACGGGCATCGCGTTGTCGCTTCCGTTCCTGGAATCGATGCTGCCGTCGTTCGTTCGCGCCGCCCAGCCGTCGTCCGCCTTGCTTCCCGGCGCAAAGCCCCGGCGCATGCTCGGCATTTGCAACAACCTGGGCCTGCTCCCCGACCTCTTCTTCCCCACCGGCAGCGGCAAGGACTACCAAGCGTCGCCCTACCTCGAACTTCTTAAGGAGTACCGTAACGACTTCAGTGTCTTCAGCGGCGTCTCCCATCCCAACGTCGACGGCGGACACCCCGCCGACATCTGCTTTCTCACCGCCGCCCCGCATCCGGGCAGCAGCTCCTTCCGCAACACCATCTCGCTCGACCAGCACATCGCCGAGCGCGTCGGCACCCTGACCCGGTTCCCTTCCCTCACCCTTGGCGTCAACACGCGCACCCGCAGCCTCTCCTGGACGGGCACCGGTGTCGCCATCCCGCCGGAAGAAAAGGCGGCCGAGGTCTTCCGCCAGCTCTTCCTCCAGGGCACGCCCGAACAGGTGGCCGCCCAGATCCGTAAATTGGATACAGGCCGCAGCATTCTCGACACCATTTCCGCCCAGGCCCGGCAGCTCCAGCGCCAGGTGACCGCGCGCGACCGCGACCGGCTCGACCAGTACTTCACCAGTGTGCGCGACTTGGAGAGCCGCCTCCAGGCCTCCCGCGGCTGGGAGCACAAACCGAAGCCCGTCGTCAACGAGCCCGAACCGATCGACCCCGCCTCGCCCGCCGCCTACATGGAGAAGGTCAAGGTCATGTACGACCTCGCGCGCCTCTCCTTCGAGACCGATTCGACCCGCGCGATCACGCTCATGCTCGACGGTGTCTCGACGCCGGTGCTCGAGATCCCGGACGCCCGCATCACCGACGGTTACCACAATCTCTCCCACCATGGCCGCTCCGAGGACAAGCGCTCGCAGCTCAAGACCATCGACGAGTTGCACATGAAACTGCTCGGCGAACTCATCGCCGACCTCAAGGCGGTCCAGGAAGACGAGGACACCCTGCTCGACCGCACCATGGTGCTCTACGGGTCCAACTTCGGCGACGCCAACCAGCACACGTGTTTCAACATGCCGACCATCCTTGCCGGCGGCGGCTTCAAGCACGGCCAGCATCACGCGTTCAGCACCACGCAGAATTATCCCCTGCCCAACCTGTTCGTCTCGATGCTCCAACGGATGGGGATCGAGGAGGATCGTTTCGCCTCCGGCAACGGCACGATGCGTGGCTTGGAAATGGCATGATAATCCCGGCTGCCCTCGTTCTCCGCGCGGTGATCTCCGCCGCCGGCCTGCTCCTCACCGCCTCTTTCGCCCACGCCGCCCTGCCCGCGCGCGCGGCGGACTTCGTCGACCAGCATTGCGCCAGTTGCCACGACGACATCGAAAAGAAGGCCGGACTCGACCTCACCTCCCTCGCCTTCCAGCCCGACGATCTCAACAACCTGCTCAAGTGGGTGCGGGTTCATGATCGCGCCGACCACGGGGAGATGCCGCCAAAGAATCGCAAGCGCCCCGAGCCGACCGAGCTCGACGCCTTCCTCCAGTCCGTCGCCTCGGCCCTCACCACCCACGAGACCGACGTCGCGAACCGCGAGGGCCGCGCCACCCGTCGCCGTCTCAACGGCTACGAATACGAGAACACCCTGCGCGACCTCTTCGCCGCGCCCTGGCTGCAGATCAAGGACCAGTTTCCGGACGACGGCGAAGCCCACCGGTTCAACAAGGTCGGCGACGCCCTCGACGTGTCGCACGTGCACATGTCCCGCTACATGAGCGCGGCCGACTACGCCCTGCGCGAGGTCCTCGCCGTGCAACTGTCGCAGCCGCCCACCACGGTGCAGCGTCACTACGCCCGCGACCAGCGCACGCTCACCAACAAGTTCATCCCGAATATCTTCAACTCCTCGCCGGACCGCATGACGTATCCGATTTTCGGATGGACTGCCCAGCCCGAGGTTCGCCACCGCCGCGCACCGCTCACCGTCGGCGACGCCCATCCCGAAGCGCGCGAACTCGAGGCCGTCGGCTGGGTTTCGAGCAACTACGTCACCGGCTTCACTTACCGCTGGGATGGCTTCCGCGCTCCGGTTGCCGGGCGCTACAAGGTCCGCTTCAGCGGCTACACCATGTGGGCCGCCCCCGGCGGCATCGTCATGCGCTTTGCCAACGAACAGGACCGGACCGGCACGCCGCGCCCGCCCAATCCTCACGTGCCCGATTACGACCAGATCGCTCCCGGGCGCACCCATGAACCCATCACGGTTTACACGCGAAACGGCGTCCCCAACCGCCGCGTCGGCGAGTTTGACCTGACGCCCGAGCCCGGCGTGTACGACCTCGGTGAAGTCTTGCTGCAGGCAAACGAGACCCTCGTTCCCGATGCATCGCGCCTCTATCGATCGCGTCCCAACAACTTTCGCAATCCGCTGATGACGCCCGAGGGCGCTCCCGGGGTCGCGTTTCGCTGGATGGAGGTCGAAGGACCGCTCTACGACGAGACAACGACGGCGGGTTATCGGATGCTCTTTGGCGATCTCCCCCTCGAACGCCATGCAGGGCGGACCGACGGAGCCGTCGCCATTCCTGTCGTGGCCCCGCCGCCACTGCCCGAAACGGGGCGCAACGCCGGCCAAAGGATCGTGCCAATCGAGGACGCGTTCGTCGAAGTGGTGTCCAAAGACCCGGCCGCCGACGCCCGACGATTGCTGCGTGGATTCATCGCCCGAGCGTATCGACGCCCCACCACCGACGCGGATGCCGACCTGTTCGTCAGTCTCTTCGATCAGCAGCACGCGGCCGGTCTGAGCTTCACCGAGGCCATGTTTGCCGCCTACACCGCGATCCTCGCTTCGCCCGGTTTCGTTTTTCTCGATGATGCCCCCGGCCCGCTCGACGACCACGCGCTCGCGACACGCCTTGCGCTCTTTCTTTGGAACTCCGAGCCCGACGCCGCCCTTCGCTCCCGCGCCGCTCGCGGGGAATTGCGGCAGCCCGCCCTTCTTCGCGCCGAAACCGAACGCATGCTCGACGATCCCAAATCGCGGCGCTTCGTGGAGGCATTCCTCGATTACTGGGTCGATCTGCGCAAAATGGAGGACACCACGCCGTCGACGACGTTGTACAACGACTACTATCTCGACGATGCCCTCGACGAAGCGGCCAAACTCGAGACCCGGCTCTACTTTGAGCACATGGTGCAACGCAATTTGCCCGCCTGGCATGTGGTCGATTCGGACTTCACTTTTCTCAACGAACGCCTCGCGCGCCATTATGATATTCCCAACGTCGTCGGCGCAAAGATGCGTCGTGTCACGCTGCCGGCCGACAGTCCCCGCGGTGGCTTCCTGACCCAGGCCAGCGTGCTCAAGGTCACCGCCAACGGCACCACCACCTCGCCGGTCCTGCGCGGCGTCTGGATCGTCGAACGCATCCTTGGCATTCACATCCCGCCGCCGCCTCCCGTCCCGGCCGTCGAACCCGATATCCGCGGCGCCGTCACCATCCGTCAGCAACTCGCGCAGCATAGCGAGGACGCCAGCTGCGCCTCGTGTCACAGCAAGATGGACCCGCCCGGTTTCGCATTGGAAAGTTTCGATGTCTTCGGGGGCTGGCGGGATCAGTATCGCGCCGTTAACGAAGACAAATCCCCCGTGGAGGGCCGCGGAAAGAACGGACAGCCCTTCGAGTTTCACTATGCCTTGCCCGTCGACGCCGCCGGCTCACTCCCGGACGGACGCCCGTTCCAAGATGTCCGAGAGTTCAAAAAACTGTTGCTTGAGGACGATCTGCCCATCGCCCGCAACCTGGCGAACCAGCTGATCGTTTACGCCACCGGCGCACCGGTCCGTTTCAGCGATCGGCCCGCTTTGGAGAAGATTCTCGATCGCGCCCAAGCCGACGACTACGGCACCCGCACCCTCATCCACGAGATCGTCCAGAGCGACCTGTTCAGGAAGAAGTGACCGCAGGCGCAGCGGTAGGGCGCTATTCGTTGGCGGCCTGCTGCATCAGCAAACGCCCTACTTCCGGACGTGACGTCGCCGCAACGATCGGTCACAGGACTGCCATGCGTATCGTAGTCACCGGGGCGGCGGGAAGGATCGGTTCGGTCATCGCCCGCCATCTCTCGTCGCTCGGCCATTCGGTACTTGGAATCGACCTGCGCGCGGACGACACCGCTTCACCCGCCGTCCGCGCTCACGATCTGCTCGATGCGACGGCGACGGCCGGGCTGTTCGCGGCCGCGCGCCCCGACGCCCTCGTTCATCTGGCGAACCATCCCAGTTCCTATTCCGCGCCCCAGGGGATCGTTTACCGGGAAAATGTTGCCATGACGTGGAATGCCTTCGAGAGCGCGGTCGCCGCCGGCGCCCGGAGGATCGTCTACGCCAGTTCGATTCAAGCCATGTCCGGCGGCCCGCGCGATGGCGGACTCTACCCGGACCGCTTGCCCGCATTCCCCCTGCCGGCCGACGGCACCGAGCCGGCCAATCCGGGCAACGCCTACGGCCTGTCGAAAGTCGCGGGCGAGGACGCGCTGGCGTTGTGGTGCCGCCGCGATGGCGTATCCGGCGTTTCGTTACGGCTGCCCATGGTCATCTCCGCGGATAAATCACTGCCCGACTGGATTGCCGCGCGGGACTGGTCCGATCCGCACCCGGAATTTTGCGCCTACCTGCCGGCGGATTCCGTGGCGACCCTCGTTGCATCGATCCTTGCCGCCGACCTTCCCGGACATCGCGTCTACACCCCGTCGTGCCCCCTCCCGCCGGGCGCACCCTCCCTGGCCAGCCTGCTCGCGGGTCCCTACGCGGGCGTCACGTTACGCCAGCCCGCCGCGCCCACCCTCCAGCCCTTCGACACCTCTCGCATCACCGCCGAAACCGGTTGGACCCCTCCGTCGCATCCCGTGTCATTAACGATATGAAGCCTGTCGCCCTTCTCGGCCTCGCTTTCGGCGTTCTCGCGGGCTCAATCGGGGCGATGGCCGAATCAGCCGAAGCGTTGCTTCGCCAACGCCGCCTGCCAGAAGCACAGCAGGCCTTCGAGGAACGCATCCGTACGCGTCCCGACGACGCCGAGGCTCATCACCAACTCGGACGCCTCGCCCTCGCGCGGCAGGAGTATGAGGCTGCAATGCCAGCCCTTGAAAAGGCGGTGTCGCTGGAGCCGGAAGAGCCCGGCTATCAATTCCATTATGGCGCGGCCTGCCTCCAACATGCCGACCAGCTCGGGATGACCCTGCGAGCCTTGAGCCTCGGACGGCGGGGACGAAACGCCATGGTTCGCGCGGTCGAACTCGCTCCCGACAATGTCGAGTTTCGCCAAGGTCTGATCGAGTTCTACCTCCGCGCCCCGTCCATCGTCGGCGGCAGCGTGGAGAAAGCTCGCGACCAAGCCGAGGCATTGCGGCGCATCCAGCCGCGCGAAGGCGCGATCGCTCTGGCGTCCGTGCATCTGCGGACCAAGGAACCCGAAGCGGCCTTCGCGCTCTATGCGGAATGGCTCGACCGGGCGCCTGACGATTTCCAAGTGCTTTATCTGACTGGCCGGGCTTCGGCCGACACCGGCCTGCATCCCGAGCGCGGCGTCTCCTCGCTCCGCCGCTGTTTGGAACTTACCCCGCCGCCCCGTGCCGTGGGACACGCCACGGTTCACTTCCACTCGGGACGCATTCTTCAGCAGCAGGGCGATTTCGACGGCGCCCGCGCCGCCTATCGGGCCGCCCTCGCCCTCGAGCCCGCCCACGGCCCTGCGCAAGCCAGCCTCGAAGCACTTCCCCCTTAACAGCACCCGTTGGGTAAGCCATCCTCCCTACGGAAACGGCGGCAGAAGTGTCGCCGATCCGGGACCAATTCCGCATCGCCCCCATAGATCCAAAACCCAAACAAACGAGAGCGCCTGCGGCGCGCTGTTATTTGGGATTTGGCCGGTTGTAATGTGGGATTTCCGGCGTAGCCGCGTGAGGAGCGACCTACTCGTGCAGACTGAAGATCACCGGCACGCTCATGCGAAATCGGACCGGACGCCCATCCTTGCGACCCGGTTCGAACTTCCACTTCGACACGGCGCGCAACGTGGCCTCTTCAAAGATGGGTGACGAGGAACTCACCACGCGCGGAGAGAGGACCTCACCCCGTTCGTTGACGGTGAACTCCACGACCACCTCCCCGCGCAGGCCTTCTCGCTTGGCCTCGAAGGGGTAGATAGGGGCGGCACGGTAGCGAGCCGCCGGCGGATTATCGAGCAGGTGCGCCGGGAGCACGGGCGGACCACCGCCACCGATCTTCCCGCCCTCACCCGTCCATCCGGATGGAATCCTCTTCGTCGGCGCACCCGGCGCAGGCGGAGAGAGCCGCGGCGGCAAGGGCATATCGATGGCCACATCATCCCTCTTGGTCGGAACGGGCTCCGGAAGCGTAGGGACGGGTTCTGCGTTATCGTCGCGCGGCGTACCCGATGCATCATCCGGCTCGGGTGGATCTTCCTTGGGAATCACCGCAACCGGTGGGTCCAACACGATCCCGATCACGTCCGGAGCTGCGGGAAGATCCCGGTTGGCCGAAGTGAATCCCAACAAGAGGAGCGCATGCGCTCCGATCGATACAGCTGCAGGCAGCAGGAGGGGTCGTTTAATCGTCATGGGAGGAAGGGTTCATTCCTTCTACAACCGGGCATTTCGCCCGCGCTCAACCCTGCGTGTCGTAAATCTGAACCCGCGCCCAGCGGTCCTTGCAGTGGTCGATGAAAACCTTGTGGACCGGATCGACCTGGTAGGCGTCGTGAGCGGCGACGTCCTTGAAGACGCACGTGATGCCAAAATCATACGTCGCGTCAATGATCGGCCGCGGCGGAACCGGCGCAGGCGTGCCCAGATAGAAGGCCGACACGGTCGAGATCTCGCCGAGCGTTGCCACCTGACGGCGGAAATCCTCGCGCAGTTCGCCGCTCAGATCGGATTTTAGATAGAAGAAGACGGTGTGTACGAGCATGGGACCGCGATGCCAAACGAGCGCCGGTGCGAAAGCGAGTTGAAAGGCCGCCCCCTTCGCGCCTTGGTGGCGGGATGCGTCGTGTTTTTCTCCTCGTCGGCCTTGCCGCCGTCTTTGCCTCTCTTGCCCGCGCCAGCGCGGTCCCGCCCGAGCTGGATGCCGCGATAAAGGACTTCCGCACGGAGGGAACCTTCGGCTGGGCGTTCACGCAGACGACGGAGTCCGAGAGCAAAAGCCTGGTCGAACACTACGATCCCGCCAAACCCGAGGTTCTGCGCTGGACCTTGATGCAAAAGGATGGCCGCGAACCCACCGAAAAGGAAACCAAGGACTATCGCGAACAGCAGACCCGCCGGACCCGCGGGGAGACCGCGCCCAACGTGAAGAACCAGCTCGACCACGAGTCCTGCACACTCGTGGACGACGACGGTGTACGCGCCCGCTGGCGTTTCCTCCTTCGCCCGGGCGCCGCCGATGACCGCTCCGCCGCCCACATGGCGGCGACGTTCACCCTGCACCGCCCCACCGGCACGATCGAGCAGGTCGAACTGGCCAGCTTTGAACCGTTCTCGCCGGTGTTCTCGGTCACCATCTCCGAGGCCCGCACGCTGCTTGAGTACACGCTGCCCGACGCGGACCGGCCGACCTTGCTGAAAAAAGTGTCCATGCGCGTGCGCGGCCGCGCCCTTTGGTTCAAGTCGCTCGATTCCGATCTGACCGTCGTGTATTCAGACTATGTTTACGCGGGCAGGAAATAATCCCCCTCGCCCCTCTAACGGTTCGCCGTCACGCTCCCGTCCATGAGCATCGACTGGCTCGCCCGCGTTCCCGCCTCCGCCTCCTGGTCCCATCAGGCGTGGAGCGACTTCGCCGCGATGTCCTCCGCGGACCGCGAACGGCTGCTGGTCATTCTGCCCGTGCATGGATTCGCCGACCACGGCCTTGGCCTGCCGCTCGACGCCGAGGAGGTGGTGGGCTCTGTTGTACTGGCCCGTGCGCTCGCTGCCGAAGTTCCTCCCTGTCGCGTGCTGCCACCGGTGCGGCTTGCGCTCGCGCCGTACCCGTCCTGCTTTTTCGGCATCGACCCTGAAACCGCCCACGCCCAGTTGCGGGAGATGCTCACCGGGGTCGCCGACGCAGGGTTCCGCCGGGTGGTTTTCTTCAACACGAGTCCGTGGAACGAAGAGCTGGTCGACGCCGCGTCGCGTGATCTCCGCGCCTCCACCGGCCTTCACACCTTCTTCATTCACCTCGGCGCCCTCGGTTGCGATTTCCACCCCGGGAGTCCGGGGCGCGCACAGGCCCAGGCTGCGGCCTTGCACGTCCTCGGTCGGCCAGCCCCCGCTCCCGCCCGCCCCGGCGACGTGCGCCACGCCGGTTTTCGCCCCGGCAACTACGTCCAACCCGCGCCACTCGAAGCCGACTCCTCCCCCGACGGCGACGGCGTGCTCGCGCGGGCCGGCGACCACCTGGCCCGCCTGCTCCGCGAGATCGATGCCCGCGGAGGCACTCCGTCCATGATCGCCTCCGTCACCGCAACGACCGAAGACTCCGCACCTTGGCCGCCGACGTATCGAAACGACCACTACCTGCCGGCGCTGACCCGCGATGCCCTGGAGGCGATTCCCGACAAGGCCCGCGCCCTGGTCATCGTTCCCACCGGCGCAATCGAGCAGCATGGCCACCACCTGCCCGTCGGGGTCGACGCGATTCTTGGCCAGGCCTGGCTCGGCCTGGCTCTTCCCCGGCTTCCAGCCGGCGCCGCCGTCTATGTCGCCCCGCCGATCATGGTGGGCAAAAGCAACGAGCATGTCGGTTTCCCCGGCACGCTGGCGATCTCCGCCACGACCCTGCGCCGTCTGCTGCTCGCGCTGGCCACGCAATTGCACGACCTCGGATTTCGCCGGATCGCGGTGCTCAACACCCATGGCGGTAACAGCGCCGTGCTGGTGTACACCCTGCGCGAGATCCAGACCCGTCTGGGCCTGACAGCGGGCATGCTGAGTGGCTACTACCGCGCATCGCTTTCCGCCCAGGAGGCGGCGTTCGGCTTCCATGCCGGCGAATGGGAAACCTCTCTCATGCTGGCCGTCGCCCCCGAGCTGGTGCGGATGGATCGCGCGGTGTGCGAATATCCCGCCAGGATCGATGATCCCGGCGAGCTTCGGCCCGAGGATGCGCCGGCGGTCTTTTCGTGGCTGACGCGCGACGTTTCCCGCAGCGGGGTCATGGGCGACGCCCCGGCTGGAACCGCGGAAAAAGGACATCGCTGGCTCGACGAAGCCTCGACCGCCCTCACCGCTCAGATCGCCTCACTCCTGGGACCCGGCTGCTGATCGTCGCGCCATGTCCGCGTTCAACCGGCTTCCGCTTCACTGGCGCCTCACGCTGCTCATCACGGGCGTCTGCGCGGTCGCCCTCACGGTGGCATTCGCGGGGTACTTCTTCCTCGAACTGTGGCGCCTGCGCTCGGATGTTGCCGAACGCGTGGCACCGATCCAGGCGGTGTTGAACGAACGCGCCGTAACCACGTTGTCCGCCAATCCTGACGCCACCGAGTTCGGCCTCAACGTGCTCGACCTCAGCCCCACGATCGTCGCGGCTGCGATCTACGGCGCCGACGGGAGCCTGCGCGCGAAGTACGTGAAGCCCGACAGCGCCGAGTTCATCCCCCGGCCGCGCGACTACGCCTTCGACCTCTCGGCCGACGAGGTCGTCCTCTTTCGCCCCCTGATGCGCGATCAACGCCGCCTCGGCACGCTCTACCTCAAGGCCGAGGTCGGCAGTCTCGTGCGCGCCCGGCTGCTGGAACCGCTGCGCGGCATGATCATGCTGTTTCTAGGCACGTTGCTGCTGGCACTGGGGGTGTCGCGCCTGCTGCAACGCACCATCTCGCGTCCGATCACCGCGCTGGCCTCGGCCGCCCGCCACGTCGGGGAGGCCCGCGACTACTCGATCCGCACCCAGGCCACCGGCGGCAGCGAGACGACCGTGCTGGTCGACGCTTTCAACTCCATGCTTGCCGCCATTCAGGAGCGCGACGCCGATCTGACGGTGGCGCGTGAAGGCGCGGAAAGTGCCCGCGCGCGGCTGGCAGACATCAACACCCGTCTCGAGGAAGCCAATCAAACCCTCGAGATGAAGGTGCGCCTGCGCACCGCCGAACTGGAAAACGCCATCGTGCTCGCCCACGAGGCGAGTTCCGCCAAGAGCGCGTTCCTTGCACGGATGAGCCACGAACTGCGCACGCCGCTGACCGCCATCATCGGGTACTCGGAGATCCTGCTGGAGGATGCAGACGAGCGCGGCGATCAGAACGCCGCCCGCGACCTGCGGCGCGTCCTCGACTCCGCCCGTCACCTGCTCTCGCTCATCCGCGATGTGCTCGACTACTCGAAGATCGAGGCGGGGCGGACCGACCTGCACCTCGAGAGCTTCGACCTCGCGGCCCTCGCGCGCGACGTCGCCGCCTCGCTTAAACCCCTCGTGGAACAACGCGCAAACCGACTCACGATCGACTGCGCCGAGAGCCCGATGATGATCCACGCCGATGTCGCCAAGATTCGCCAGATCCTGATCAACCTTCTGGGCAACAGCGCGAAGTTCACCGAAAACGGCCGGATCGACCTGCGCATCTCCCTCCCCTCGGCCCCCGCCGAAGGCTCCGTGGTCGTCGAGGTCAGCGACACCGGCATCGGGATGGATTCCACCCAACTGGGCCGCATCTTCACGCCCTTCGTGCAGGCCGGACCCGCGGTCTCCGCGCGCTACGGCGGCTCCGGACTGGGGCTGGCCATTTCCCGGCAATTCGCACGCCTGATGAGAGGCGACATCACTGCCCGCAGCGAGCCGGGACGCGGCTCCACCTTCACCGTCGTTTTGCCGGTGCAGGTTCCGCTCCCTGCCGGTGACCGTCCTTGAGTCCGGGCGCAACCTGCTGTACGCGCCTTCCATGCCCACGCTCCTCCTCGTCGAAGACAACGAGCTGAACCGGGACATGCTCTCCCGGCGTCTGGAGAAGCGTGGCTACACCGTGCTGCTCGCCGAGGACGCCCGGCGCGGGCTGGACCTCGTTCGTGAGTCGCGCCCCGATCTTATCCTGATGGACATGAGTCTGCCGGGGATCGACGGCTGGGAAGCCAGTCGTCGTTTGAAAGCCGACCCGGCCAGCGCGGCGCTGCCCATCATCGCCCTCACCGCTCACGCCCTCGCCGATGACCGCGAACGGGCGCTCGAAGCCGGCTGCGACGAATTCGAGGCCAAGCCGGTCGATCTGGCGGCGCTTCTTCGCAAGATTCACCGTCTGATTGGAGTAACCGAATCATGACACCTGGTTCCCCTTCTTCCGACGACCCGGCGCATCCCGCCTTCGTCGCGGCGGCGGACCCCTGGCGCGCCTTGCGCCACGATCTGCGCACGCCGTTGAATCAGATTATTGGATACAGCGAAATGCTGATCGAGGCCCTGGGCGAGGCTGCGCCCGACGGTTTGAGGGGCGACCTGCTGAGATTGCATGCGTCCGGGGCGGCCGTCTGGGCGGCCATCGACGCCGCCTTGAGTCCCGAGCGAACGGCCATGGCTGCGCCCGACCTTCCCACGCTCCGGGACGAACTGGCCAAACCCGTCAACAGCCTGCTGGGCCAGCGCGACCTCTGTCACCAGACTGCGCGCAACCATGCCTTGAGCGATGTCATGGCCGACCTGGGGAAAATCGGCCTGGCCGCCGGCAATCTCCGCGCCTTGCTCGACAGTGACCGTTTCAGCGGTGGAGCCTCCCCTGAACCGCCCCTTGTCACCCCGGGTTTCAGTTCGCCGGCCGCTGCCGCGGCGAAGCCCTCGGGCACGCTGCTGGTCGTCGATGACGAACCGCTCAACCGCGAGATGCTCATGCGCCGCCTCGACCGGCTCGGGTATGCCGTGGCGGGCGCGGAGAACGGCCGCGTTGCGCTCGAGCTTCTCGCCGGCCGGGCGTTCGACCTCGTGCTGCTCGATATCCTCATGCCGGAACTCGACGGCATCGTGACGCTGGAGCGCATCAAGGCCGATCCGGCGCTCCAGCACATTCCCGTGGTCATGCTCACTTCGCTCGACGACGCCGCCAGCACGGTGCGTTGCATCGAAGCCGGGGCCGACGACTACGTGCCCAAGCCCTTCAACCCGGTGATCCTTCAGGCGCGTCTGGGCGCCGCTCTCGCCAAGAAACGCCTGCGCGACCGCGAACGCGCGCACCTCGCCGAACTTCAGGCCGAACGCGCCAAGTCGGAAAGCCTGCTGCAGAGCATCCTGCCTCGCGCGGTCTGCGAACGTCTGCGCAACGGCGAGCCGATGGTCGTCGACGCCGTGCAGGAGGCCACGGTCTTGTTCGCCGACATCGTGGGCTTCACGCGCATCGCGTCCACCATGGCGCCCGGGCGAACCGTCGCCTTGTTGTCCGAGGTGTTCTCCGATTTCGACCATCTCGCCGAACGCATGGGCGTCGAGAAGATCAAGACCATCGGCGATGCTTTCATGGCGGTGAGCGGCGTGCCCGTTCCGGAGCGCCAGCACGCCATGCTCTGCGCCGACATGGCTCTGCACATGCTCGACATCATCGACAATTTCAACCGCCGGAACCACCTGCGCTGGAGCGTGCGCATCGGCATCCACACCGGACCGGTCGTCGCCGGAATCATCGGCTTCCGCAAATTCGCGTACGATCTTTGGGGCGACACGGTCAACATCGCGAACCGCCTCGAGTCTCACGGCGAGCCGGGCATTCCCCAAGTCTCCGCCTCGACCGCCGAACGCATCTTCACGCGCTACCTGCTGGAGAAGCGAGGGCTCATCGAGCTCAAGAACCGCGGGGAGATCATGGCCTACCGGCTGCTCGGCCGCGCGTCTCCTTAGGCCGCGGGATGGCGCCGGGGAAAGGCCGCCCAATGCTTGGTTGAAAAATCCATCTTTTTGAAGCCGACGTCTATTCTCGGTTGAGTAGATTCATGGTACCCTCAGTACTTTCCCCCTGCAACCTATGAAAAAAGCCCTCTTTATTTGCGGTGGATGGAGCGGTCACCATCCTGAACGAATCGTCGAACTCTTTGCGGCGGATCTGCAGGCGGCCGGCCTCGCCCCCGAGATCGTCACGTCGTTCGAGCGCCTGGCCGACAGCGAGTACCTGAAGGGCTTCGCTCTCATTTTCCCGTGCTGGACCATGGGTTCGCTGACCAAGGAACAAGAGCGCGCTCTGGTTGGCGCGGTGAAGGCCGGCGTGGGCCTGGGCGGCATGCACGGCGGCATGGGGGACGCTTTTCGCGGCCACCTCGATTACGAGTGGATGACCGGCGGGCATTTCGTCGGCCACCCGTACGTGGGCGACTACACCGTGCGCGTCACCGACCCCGCCCATCCCATCATGGCCGGATTGCCCGCCTCGTTTCCGTATCGGTCCGAGCAATACTACATGCTGGTCGACCCGGGTATTCACGTGCTCGCGGAGACGGACTACGTTCACGAAGGCCGCACCGTTGCGATGCCCGTGGCATGGACGAAAACCTGGGGGGCTGGGCGCGTCTTCTACAACGCACTCGGCCACCAACCCGAAGAGTTCGCCGAGTTCCCCGCTGCGCGCCAACTGACCGTGCAAGGCTGCCGCTGGGCCGCCGGTCTGCTCTGACCCTGGCGACGATTGTCGTTTCTTTCCCATGACGCTTCCCCGCTATCCTTCCCCCGCTGACCTGAAGGTGGCCGTCGTCGGCTACGGCGGTGCCTTCAACATGGGCCGCCAGCATCTCAACGAGATGAAGGCCGCAGGCATGACGCCCACCGCCGTGGTCGAGATCGACCCGGCGCGACTGGAGGTGGCCAGGATCGATTTCCCCGGCATCGAGACCTACCCCACCGTCGACGAGATGCTCGCACACTCTTCGGTTGACCTCGTCACCGTCATCACCCCGCACAATACCCACGCCGCGCTCGGCCTGAAGATTGCCGCCGCCGGCCGGCACGTCGTGCTGGAAAAACCCATGGCCATCACCACCGAGGAGTGCGACGCGATGATCGCCGCCGGCCGGCAACAGGGCGTGGTGGTCAGCACGTACCACAACCGCCATTGGGATGGCTGGATTCTGCACGCGGTGGAATTGTTCAAGACGCGCGTCTTGGGCGACATCGTCCGCATCGACCTGCGCATGGGCTCCCACTCCCGTCCGGGCGACTGGTGGCGCTCCTCCCGCAGCATCTCGGGCGGCATTCTCTACGACTGGGGCGTGCACCTGCTTGAATATTCGCTGCAGCTCATCACCTCACCGGCCACGGAAGTCAGCGGATACGCCTGGCACGGCTACTGGGCCTCGCAGCCCGATTTCCGGTGGGCGGACGACGCCAACGAAGACGAGGCCCAGGCGGTCGTGCGCTTCGCTTCCGGACAGCGCCTCAACCTCACGATCACCCATCTCGATGCCGCGCCCGAACGCGGGTTCATCAAGATTGTCGGGACCAAGGCCACTCACCTCATCGAGTGGAACTCTGCCGAGACGTTCACGTCGCTCGGCGAGGGAAAGGTCGTCACGCAACGCGCCCCCACCCCGAAGAGCGAAGGACACAAGTTCTACGAGAACATCGCCGCCCACCTCACCCAAGGCGTCCCGCTTGTCATCACCGCCGAGTGGGCGCGTCGTCCGATTCATCTGCTCGACCTCGCCGCCCGGAGCGCCCGCGAAGGCCGCGCCCTGCCCGTCGTGTATTCGTAAGCTCGGGCTCGTTTGAGGTCGTCAAATTTGGCTTGGTCGCAGGTGCCACGCAAACCGCAATCGCCGCGCGCACCGCTTCGACCAATCCGGGCAGCGGCAATCCTGGAACCGCGTCCTCCGGTGCGCCCAGACGCGGCACATGAATGAACCCGGCGCGCGGCGCCCGAGCCCGCCGGGCCAGGCGATGCATCAGGGCGTAGAAGACGTGATTGCAGACAATCTCCTGCGAGGCATTCACCGCCTCGCCGCCAAACGGCTCGAAGCCCGTGAGCAGCACCGCCTTCATCCTGCCATCCTCCTCAACGTCACGCGCGCCGCCTTTAACGCAGCGTGCAAGCGGCGGGCCAGGCGCACCGCGGTCGGGCCATCCCCATGAAGACAAAGGGTATCCGCCCGCAACGGTTTCAGCGTGCCGTCGACCGTCCGGACCACGCCCTCCTGCGCCAGCATGATCGCCTGCGCCACCGCGGTGGCCGAGTCGGCGATGAGTGCATCGGGCCGGCTGCGCGCGGTGAGCGAGCCATCAAACCGGTAGGTGCGGTCGGCAAACACCTCGTGCGCCACCCGCAGTCCGGCCTCGGCTCCGGCCTTGATGAGTTCGGTTCCCGACAGACCGACGAGAATCAGGCCTTCACCACAGGCTCGCACGGCCCCGGCAACCACTCGCGCAACCGATGAATCGCGGGCCGCAAGATTATAAAGAGCTCCGTGCGGTTTCACATGGACGACCGGAGCGATGGCTTGCAACGCCCGGATCTGTGCGGTCACCAGCGCCGCAACGTCATCGAGAGGCAGATCTAGTTCCCTCCGGCCGAAATGCTCGCGATCCGCGAAGCCCGGATGCGCCCCGATCGCCACCCCGTGATGCCGGGCCAGCGCGACCGTTGCGCGCATCGTGGCTTCGTCGCCGGCGTGCCCGCCACACGCAATATTGGCCGAGGTGATGTAAGGCATGATCGCCCCATCGGCGCCGCAACCTTCACCCAGGTCGCAATTGAGATCAAGCACCGGGGGGTTCATCGCTGCCTCTCCGCCAGGGCCACCCGCAGCCGCGCCACCTCCTGCTCGCGACGAACCGCGAGGCGCCGTGCCTCGTCCATCGTGATGATTTCGAAGCGCACGTCCGCACCAGGACGCAGTTGCGCCAGTTTGGGCAGGTCGACCGAAATCACCGTCGCCAGGTGCGCGTAGCCCCCGATCGTCTGTCGATCAGCCATCAACACAATGGGCTGACCGTCGGGAGGAACCTGCACTGTCCCGGCCACCACGCCCTGCGAGACCATTTCACCCCCGCCTTCCCGGCTCAGCGGCGGTCCTTGAAAGCGCAGTCCCATGCGGTCCGATTGCGCGGCGAGGCTGTAGGTGGCTGACTCAAACGTCCGCCACGTCGCCGGTGCAAACCCCTCGGCGTGCGGACCGCGCACCGCCCGCACCGCCGCCCCCGGTGGTTGAAACGACGCAGTCGAAACATACCACTGTCCGGGACGCGTGGACGGCGACGCAGTCCGCGCCGAGCCCAGCGCCAGGGTATCTTGCGCCCGCAACGCCCGTCCCATAAATCCCGGCAACCCGGACCGCAGATACGTTGACCGTCCGCCAAGGACCATCGGCGCCTCGAATCCTCCGGCGACGGCCAGATAGACCCGCGCGCCCCCCTCCAGGGTCTCAAGCGAGATGATTTCTCCCGCGCCCACCCGAAACGGTCGCCCCCACGGCAGGCCCGCGACCCGGGCACCCGTGAGCGCAATCTCCACGTCGATCGCAAATTGCAACACGGGACCGCGCAGCGTGCTCTCAATCACCGCCGCGGCCTCGTCGTTGCCCACCAGCAGATTGCCAAGACGCGCCGCAAGTCGATCCATCGCGCCTCCCTCAGGTACGCCGAATGCCTGCATGCCGGCGCGCCCAAGATCCTGCACCGTCGTAAGCGTGCCTGCCTTGATCACGGTCATTCCGGGGCCGGCGATGGCCGGTACAGAGTCGCGGTCGGAACCGTCACTCGCGTTGTACTCGACGCCTTCCGCCGCCGCCCGTCGGGCAAACTCGTCGGCATCGATTTCCTGAAACCTCACCCGGTCCCCGCACCGCAATAAAACCGGTGGAGAGTCTTCGGGGCGAAACAAGCGCAGTGGCGTGCGCCCGATCAGCTGCCACCCGCCGGGGGTCTCCAGCGGATAGACGCCCGTCTGCGCCCCGCCAATGCCCACGCTGCCCGCCGGCACTTTCGTGCGCGGGGTTTTGCGCCGCAGCACCCGCAGCCGTCCGGGCAATCCGCCCAGATAAGGAAAACCCGGCGCAAACCCGATGGCTCGCACATCGTACGTGGTGGCCTTGTGCAAATCCACGACTTGCGCCGACGACATCCCCGCGTGCTGAGCCACCTCCGCGAGGTCCGGCCCCCATTTCCCGCCATAACAAACGGGAATCGTGAGGGTCCGCGCCGCACGGCGCGCCGCCCGACTTGGCTTCGCCTCCGACGTTCGAATCCATTGCTCGACCCGCGCCGCGATCTCGGCGATGCCGGCGCCGTGGTGCACCGTCACCGTGGTGAAGGAGGGTACGATCGCCGTCACACCGCCCAACGGATTTTCCTCCAAGGTCTGCGCAAGTCGGGCGACCGCGGCGGCCGTGGCAGCGTCGGGCTTCGAGCCCAGCTCCACCATCACTGCCGTGTCGCCCAGCGGGAGAATTCGCATGCCTCGGGAGGTAACCGCAACCCGCAGACACCTCAAGCGCCGCCTACAAGCGGGTGACATTCTCCGTACCACGTTCCCTGATACTTCCCGGTTAGAGTTGCAGTTCCCCCACCGGCAGCAGACAGATAGGAAGTTCATGCGCTCTCGAAACCCTGTCTTGCTCTGCGGCCTGCTCGCGCTCGTGCTGTCCGGCTGCCGCGATTCCGACGTAAAGTCGTATCGGATCCCCAAGGAAAACGTGGCGGCGATGCCCTCTTCGCCCGCCCCTGCGGCGCCCGCCACCGGCGATATGCAGGCCGACATGGCCTCGACGCCGGTCACCACGGCCAGCGGTGACGGCCTTCGCTGGACCGCTCCCGCCGCCTGGGCAGCCCGCGCCGGATCTGCCATGCGGAAGGGCACGTACCTCATTTCCGGCCCGGGCGGGGCCACCGCCGAACTCGCCATCACGGCCTTTCCGGGGGATGTCGGCGGCGACTTGGCAAACGTCAATCGTTGGCGCGGTCAGTTGCAATTGTCTCCCATCAGCGCCGGCGAGCTGCCCCTTTCGTTGAACCGTTTTGAGACCAACGGCCTGCAGGTGGCTGTCGCCGAGATGGTCGCGACCACCGGCAGCCCGCCGCAGCGAGTCTTGGGCGGGATCGTGCCCTACGACGGCTCGACGTGGTTCTTCAAGCTGACCGGTCCCGACGCCTTCGTCACCGAGATCAAGCCGGCCTTCCTCGACTTCCTCCATACCGTCCAAGCCCCCTGACCCATGCGCGCACTCTGGAAACAATGCGTCAAGTTCTTCGTCTCGATCCAGCTCACGGTCGTGCTGCTGGCCTTGTCGATCATCCTGATCTTCGTCGCGACGCTCGATCAGGTGAACCTCGGCATCTGGGCCGTGCAGGAGAAATACTTCCGCACGTTCATCGTGCTGTGGTACGTCAACGGCCTGCCGCTCCCGGTCTTCCCGGGCGGATACTTCATCGGTGGCCTGCTGCTCATCAACCTGGTCTCCTCGCACGTCTACCGCTTCAAGTTGAGCTGGAAGAAGTCGGGCATCGTGCTGACTCATTTCGGCCTGATCATCCTTCTCGTCGGTGAATTGCTCACCGGGCTCTGGCAGGAGGAGTTTCAGATGCGGATCGACGAGGGTGAGACGAAGAATTTTTCGGAGAGCTTCCTCGCCAACGAACTCGCGATCATCGACGCGACCGACCCGGAATGGGACGAGGTGGTCGCGATCCCGGAAGCGCGTCTCGCGGCGGGCGACCCCATCCAGCACGCCAAGCTCCCCTTCCGCGTCGTCTCCCAGATCTATTTTCCCAACGCCGGCCTGCAGATGCGCAATCAGATGGGACCGGCCCAGCTCTCTTCCGGCGCGCCCCAGCTCGCCACCCAGGGCGTCGGCACCCAGATCGCCGTGCTCCCGGCGGAGATGACCTACAAGCAAAACGAGCGCAACCTGCCCGCGGCGTACATTGAGCTCATCGGCACCGAGGGCTCCCTCGGCACCTGGCTCGTTTCGCCCATGCTCACCGCCCCGCAGGCCTTCGAGTATCAAGGTCGCACCTTCCGCCTCTCGATGCGCTTCGAGCGGGCCTACAAGCCGTACGCGATCACCCTGCAAAAATTCAGCCACGACAAATACCCGGGCACCGAGATTCCAAAAAATTTCTCCAGCCAGATCCGGCTCAAGTCCCAGGACGGCAGCGTCGACCGCGAGGTGCTCATCTACATGAACAACCCGCTGCGTCATGACGGCATGACGTTCTATCAGGCCGGCTTCGACAACAACGACCGGACCACGATCCTTCAGGTCGTGCGCAACCCGAGCTGGCTGCTGCCCTACATCGCCTGCGTGCTCATGACCATCGGCCTGCTGGTCCAGTTCGGCATCCACCTCTTCCGCTTTGTCTCCAAGCCCCGCGCCGCCGCCAAACCCGCCGCCGCATGAAAAAGTTCATCCCTCTTCTCGTCCTCGTCCTCGGCGTCCTGTTCCTCGCCAAATCCCTGCGTGCGCCCGCCCCGTCGGGCGACTTCGACACCGAGGCCTTCGGCCGCCTGCCCGTCCTGGTCAATGGCCGTATCAAGCCGATGGATACCGTGGCCCGCACTTCCCTGCTCATGATCCAGAGCCGGCAGCGCGTGGTCGCCCCCGACGGCTCCCGGCTGACTCCGGTCGAGTGGCTGCTCGACACGCTTTATTACAGCTCGAAGTCCGACACTTACGAAACCTTCCGCATCGACTCGATCGAGCTGCTCGAGCTGATGGGCATCACCGAGGCGGACCGCCGCATCACCTACGACAGCACCGGCGGGCGCACGATGGCCGTGCTCGGCTTCCTGCCCTCGGTGCGCAGCCGTTTTTCCTTCCTCGAGCTCCAGCCGCGCCTGCCCGAGCTTCAACGCCAGGCCGAGCTCGCCAATCAGGTGGAGTCCGCCCTTCGCACACCATTTCAGAAGGCCGTCGTCAACCTCACCCATCACGTCATGGTCTACCACCGGCTCAAGCACAGCCTGGTGATGCCTGACAGCGAGAACTTCTTCACCGAACTCGTGCGGTTCCAGGAACAGATGGCCGCCGGTGTCGCCGCCGTACGCGCCCGCCAGGCCGGCCAGCCGCACGATGAGACCATCGCCACCTCGGTCATGGAGTCCGCCCGCCGCTTCGATTTCATGGCGAATGTCGGCTACCTGCTCGCCATCCCGCCCGCCGCCTCCAACCCGGACGACTCAGCCTGGCTGAAGACGGGCGAAGTGCTGCTCGGTTCCTTCCAATCCGGACAACTGAACCCCAACGCCATGGCCTACGCCGGTCTGGGATACGCCTGGCGCCAAGGCCAGGCCCAGGAGTTCAACACCATTCTCAAGCTGTATCAGGATCAGATTGCCAAGCGGTTCGAGACGCCGCTCGTGAAGTCGAACGCCGAAGTGCGCTTCAATCAGGCAGCTCCGTTTTACTCGAGCATGTCGCTCTACGTGCTGGCCTTCCTGATGGCGGTCGTTTCATGGCTTCGCTGGCCCCAGACGCTCGGAAAGTCGGCGTTCTATCTCACGGCGCTCGCCTGGGTGGTCACGACCATTGGCATCGCCACCCGCATGTGGCTCGAAGGCCGTCCTCCCGTCACGAACCTCTACTCGTCCGCTTTGTTCGTCGGCTGGGGAGCCGTCGGCCTCTGCCTGGTGCTCGAGGCGATCTACAAGAACTCCACCGGCAGCGCCGCCGGCAGCGCGATCGGGTTCTGCACCTTGGTCATTGCTCATCACCTCTCCTTGAGCGGCGACACCTTGGAAATGATGCGCGCGGTCTTGGATTCCAACTTCTGGTTGGCGACCCACGTGATCGTGATCACCATCGGTTACTCCGCCGTATTCTTGTCCGGCTTCCTGGGCATCCTTTACGTCGTGCTCGGCTTGTTCACTCCGATCCTCTCGCGAAATTTCGAGCGCGGCACTGCGGCGACCGCCGGAGCTCTTTCATCCAAGGCAAAAGTCGAAACAACGGCCGATGCCCTGACGCGCATGGTCTATGGCATCGTCTGCTTCGCCACGCTCTTCAGCCTCGTCGGAACGATTCTGGGCGGCATCTGGGCCGACCAGTCGTGGGGACGTTTCTGGGGCTGGGATCCAAAGGAAAACGGCGCCCTGCTCATCGTGATCTGGTGCGCCATTATTCTCCACGCGCGCTGGGGCGGCTTGGTCAAGGCCCGCGGAATGATGATCCTGGCGATCGGAGGCAACATCATCACCGCCTGGAGCTGGTTCGGCACCAACATGCTGGGCGTCGGTCTGCACAGTTATGGTTTCATGGACGCCGCTTTCTGGTGGCTCATCGCCTTCGTGATCAGCCAGCTCTTCATCATGGCCCTCGGCGCGACCCCGCTGACCTCGTGGCGCAGCTTCCGCACGGCAAAAGCGTAGAAGAGCTTTCTTTGTCGTGCGGCGGGTTCGGTGCCGCTCTCCAAAGGAGCTGCCGCAAGGCGGGCTGTTATTTGGGATTTGGCAGTTTGGGATTTGGGATTTCGGCTCCGGCGGCTGCAGCCGCCGGAGCCGCGCGTTTCCATTTGCCGTCACCGTCCAATTGACGTGCGCTGAACGCACGATGCCGAGACTGCCCCGATTCCGCCCCGCGCAGTTCGCCCTGACCTTCCTTTGCCTCGCCGCACTGCCCGGGCCACTCGCTGCCTCGACCGTGCCGAACACGGTCGTGTCGATCGTCGATGGCCGCTGGTTCATCAACGGTGAACGGACCTACCCCGGCACCCCTTCCGAGGGGCTCCTGCTCAACGTCCGCATGGTCAATGCGACCTTCGAAGACGACCGGCCGCCGGACGTCTGGCCGCCGGCGCTTCCGCGCACCTTCGACCCCGACGCCAACACGCGCACCTTCATCGCAAGACTGCCCGAGTATCGCGACCAGGGCATTCGCGCGATCACCCTGAGCCTTCAGGGCGGAAGCCCCGGCTACGAAGGCGCGCACAACTCCGCCTTCGAGGCCGACGGCAGCCTGCGACCGGCCTGCCTCGAACGGGTGCGCTCCGTCATCGCGGCCTGCGACGAGCTCAATCTCGTGGTGATCCTCGGCTGCCTTTACCAGCGCCAGCACGGCGAGCCTCCAACCCGGCTCCCCCGGGCCCTCGCCGGCCGGGACGCAATCCGTGCGGCCGTGCGCAACACCGCGCTCTGGCTGCGCGACAGCGGCTTCCGCAATGTGGTGCTCGAGGTCGCCAACGAGTATGCCCACTCCGGATACAGCCGCTGGCGCGACGGCGAATGGCTGCGCACTCCGGCCGCGCAGGTCGAACTGATCAACGTGGCCCGCACCGTCCACCCCGGGCTCGCCGTCTCCACGAGCGGCATGGGCAACGGCACCATCGCCCCCGCCGTCGGCGAAGCCGTCGACTTCATTCTGGTTCACCTGAACAACACCAGCCTCGACACCATCCCCGCGCGGCTCGGCGCCGTGAAATCCGCCCATCCCAAGAAGCCCGTGGTCGTCAACGAGGACGACAAGACCGGCGCCGCCGGCGCCCGCGCCGCCGAACTCAGCGTCGCCGCAGGCGTTTCCTGGGGCTACATGGGTACGGCCGTAAATCAGTACGCACCTTTCGAATACGGCGGTGCCAGCGATGATCCACCGGTCTACGCCACCCTGGCCGGACTCTCAGGTCGCGCCGGACCCCGCCTCGCGTCCGGCAGCCTCGTGAGCATCGTCCTCACCCAGCCCACCGACGGCATGTCGTTCCCAACCGGTGCCGCGATCGAGTTGCTTGCCGCCGTAACCCAACCCGTCGACCAACCCGTGCGGCGCGTACGCTTCCTCGCCGACGGCCAGGTGCTCGGCACGGCCTCCGCCCCTCCGTGGCGCGTCGTCTGGAACGATGCGGCGGCGGGACAACACACCGTAACCGTGGAAGCATTGACGCCCACCGGCCGAGTCATCGCCTCCGCCACCCTCGATCTCGCGGTCGGCGAATCCCTCGATATCCGGTAAGCACCTCGGGATGTGAAGTTCCAATTCCGATAACATGTTGCTTTTCGCCATTCGGCGCAGTAAAACCGACTCTAGAGAGAGGCCCTCGACACTCTCACGACATCCCGCGAAACATGAAAAAGACCAACCCCACAATTCTTATCGCAGACGATGATGGAAATGACTTGATGTTCATTCAGAGAGCTTTCCGGGCCGTGGGCGCCACTTCGCAAATTCAAACGGTGGACGGCGGGGTCGAGGCCATTGCCTACCTGAATGGCGAAGGAAAATATTCGGACCGCAGTCTCTTTGCGTATCCTGATTTTCTGATCACCGATCTGAAGATGCCTGAAGTCAATGGATTTGGTGTCCTTGAATATATAAAGCGAAATTCGAAAGCGCCGGTGATACTGGCGGTTATGCTGTCGGGGTCGGCGGATGACGATGATATCGGAAAAGCCCACTCGCTGGGCGCGAGTGCGTATCACCTGAAACCAAGCTCCCCCGCCGCACTCCGTATCCTGGTGAAGGTACTGCATGACTATTGGATGCAGTGCGAGTTCCCCGAGTCGAAACGCACGGATACAGCTGACGGGCTCCACAAGCTGGGCGCGAGATTCATCAACCTGTGCACGGAAAACGCCGCCGAGCCGTCGGCTCCCTAAAACAGATGCCGTCCGCGCCAGGGCGCACCGGCGCACATTAAACGATGTCCATTCCATCGTGGGACAACCAGACGATTGCTGAGCGCCTGATTGCCGAGGAGATTCGGGTGGGCAATGGCGCCACCGTAAAAACACCTCCTGCTTTTCGGGTCTGCGAAAAATTACGCCGCTCCTTGTCCACCTTGGTCGGGGCCGCCGGGTTTCATTCTGTCATGGCGCGTGCCTTGACCCTCGCCACGTCAGAGGTTCCCGGGCTGAATGAAGTGCGGGTCAAACCTGACGGATCCTTGGAAATTCCGGCCGAAATCATGGATCAACGGGAAAGCGTGCAGGGCGGCACCGCCCTCATCGTCCGCTTACTCGGCTTGTTGGCGACCTTTATCGGCGAAGCGCTCACGCTGCGTCTGGTGCAGAATATCTGGCCGAAATTAGCGTTCAAGAATTCACCACCGGGAATCGAGAAGTCATGAAGAAAAAGTCCAAAACTCCGACACCGCGTAATGCCAGTCTAGATACGCCTGGCCACGAAAAGGTCACGATCCGCCAGTTGCCCTCCGGCGTGCGGGGCCTTGATGAAATTCTGGGAGGGGGGCTGCCCGAATTCTCGTTCAATATCATCGCGGGTGCCCCGGGCTGCGGCAAGACCACGTTGGCGCACCAGTTTGTGTTTGCCAATGCCACTCGCAAGCGTCCGGCCCTGTATTTCACCGTACTGGGAGAACCGGCGATCAAGATGCTGCGCTACCAGCAGCAGTACTCATTCTTCGATCCGGCCAAACTCGACCATTCCATCCGCTTTATAAATCTCAGCGAAGTGGTCGTGGAGAAGGATTTAAGCGCGGTCTTCGAGGAGATCAAAAAAGAATTGGACGCATCCAGCCCCGGAGTGGTGGTGGTGGACTCGTTTCGCTCGGTCATCCGGAAAATGCCGCGGACGGGCGGGGGCGATCAGGAAATGGAGCTGCAATCCTTCATCCAGCGACTCGCCATGCTGCTCACGAGTTATCAGGCGACAACGTTCTTGATCGGTGAGTATTCAGAGGGCGACGTGCGCGATAATCCCGTGTTCACGGTCGCCGACGGCATCATTTGGCTGAGTCAATTGGCGGAAAGAAACTCGGTCGTGAGAAAGCTCCAGGTCGTCAAGTTACGCGGTCAGGGTTCGGTGCCAGGTTTGCATACGATCCGAATCGGGGATTCTGGCATCCAAGCGTTCTCGCGGACGCTGGGCCTGCGTACCGCGTCGGCAAAGCATGGCTCCCGCCGACTTTCCATGGGCATCCCTGAACTGGACAGCTTGATGAGCGGAGGTGTTCTCGAAGGTGACAGCGTCTTGCTGGCCGGACCGTCGGGAACGGGTAAATCGGTCCTAGCGACTCAATTCATCGTCGCCGGCTTCCGGAAGCGGGAACCGGGCATTATCGTGATCTTCGAAGAACGCCCGCTCAGGTATAAGTCGCGAGCGGCGAAACTCGGACTGGATCTGCAGTCCGCCCAGGATTCGGGGAAGCTCGAGATTCTGTACCTTCGTCCCCTCGACCTCTCCGTGGATGAAACGATGCATGAAATTCTCGATGCGGTTAAGCGGATCGGCGCAAAACGCCTGGTGATTGATTCATTGGTTGGCTTTGAAATGGCACTGGCTCCGGGATTTCGCGTGGACTTCCGCGAGTCA
>JBBQUU010000065.1:0-29405 GCA_038212175.1 Opitutales bacterium
GCGACGATGCGGGCGGGGTTGCCGACCACGGTGGCGCCGGCCGGGACGTCTTTTGTGACGACCGCGCCGGCGCCGATGATGGCGCGTTCTCCGATGGTGATGCCGCAGAGCAGCGTTGCCCCGGATCCGATGGCTGCGCCTTTGCGAACGAGAGTGGGCAGGCAGGTCCAGTCCTTGTCGGTCTGCAGAGAACCGTCGGGGTTGGTGGCGCGCGGAGCGAGGTCATTGGTGAACATCACGCCGTGGCCGACGAAGACTTCATCCTCGATGGTCACGCCTTCGCAAATAAACGTGTGACTGGAGATCTTGCAGCGCCGCCCAACGCGCGCGCCTTTCTGAATCTCGACGAAGGTTCCAATCTTCGTTTCGTCGCCAATTTCACAGCCGTAGAGGTTGACGAAGCTGAAAATCCGAACGCCTTGGCCCAACTTGACGTCGGGCGCGATTTGTTGATGGGAGGACATGGAGGAGGAAAGTAGCGGGTAGCGAGTAGTGGGTAGTGAGTAGCTGGCGAAGGAAGAAAGTAGATCGTAGCGGGTGGATGGTGATCGTGGGTCGTTTCTTTCTCATGCTTTTAATCGTTCTCCCAGAGGTTTTCACCACAGATTCACAGGTGAAGACACCGAAAACGACACGATCCACTCTCTATGATTTATGAATTATGAATTATGATTTTCCGCCCTCTGCGAACTCTGCGACCTCCTGTAAAAAATCCGGGAGAAAGAGTAAGAGAAAGAATTAAGAGAAAGACTCAGACCACGACCTGCCATCTACGATCTACGAGGTTCCGTCCCCTTCATCATTCATCATTTTGCATTCCGCATTCTGCATTCATCCTTCTGCCTTCCCCAACACGGATGGGGACATCCGTGGCTACACCCGGACCGCGGTCGGCGCCCGCGGCTACACGATCCACTATCCACGATCCACATTCTGCTACTACCCTCACTCCGCTACCGCCGCCCCTCCGCGCTCTCTGCGACCTCCTGTGAGAAAATCTGGGAGAAAGATTAAGAGAAAGAATCAGACCACTACCCTCTACCCTCCCGCCGTCAGCGGACGGCGTCCGGCTTTCCCATCGGCGGGCGGGAGCCGGCCGCGCGGGCGGAGGGCATGGGCGACATCGAGCCCGGAGCCTTGGTGCCGGCGGGGAGCGGTGGGGCGGAACCATTGGTCGAGGCGCGGCCTGCAATTGGGAGATCGATCGGCGCGCCATTCAATTTCAAAGAGGCGGAGGAGGCTTCGAGAATCCGCACGACTTCGAGGCCCTTGGCGCCTGAGGTGATCGGTGTACGGCCGTTACGGATACAATCGAGGAAATGCTGGCACTCGGTTTTGAGCGGCTCGTCCTGCTTGATGTACGGGCTGTACGTGTCGCCGTAGTGATAGGCGTAATGGAACTCGGCAAACGTGTCGTAGTGGGGCGGACGTTTCACGTGCACGTCGTAGATCTTGATCTTTTCCTGCGGTGCCACGTCGTCGTACACGATCATGCGCTCGCTGCCGACAATGGTCATCTCGCGCACTTTCTTCGGGTCCAGCCAGCTGCTTTGAATCACAGCTGAGCGCTCGTCCGAAAAGTGGAGATTCATCGAGGTCACGTCCTCGATGCCCGGAGTGATGTGGGCGCCTCCGCGACAATTGATGCTGTAGGGCGTTTCCTCCATGATGTGGAGGATGATCGAGAGGTCGTGCGGCGCCAGGTCCCAAGCGACATTGATGTCCTTTTGGAACAGGCCGAGGTTCAGTCGCCGTGCAGAAATGTACCGGATGGTGCCGATATCGTTGTTGTCGATGATGTCTTTGATCTTCCGGACTGCCGGAGAGTAGAGAAACGTATGCCCCACCATCAGGATCACACCCTGCTTCTTGGCGAGGGCCACGAGCTCCTCGCACTGTTCGACGGAACTCGCGAGTGGCTTTTCGATCAGCGTGTGTTTCCCTGCAAGGAGACTCGCCTTTGCCATCGGGTAGTGATGCCGGACCGAGGTGGCGACAACGATGGCGTCGATCGATTCGTCCGCCACCATGCGTTCGTATTTCGTTTCGCTTTGAACGTCCGGGTAGAGAGAACGCAGATGCTTCAGGCGGTCCTCGCTGATATCGCAGATGGTTTTAAGCGTGCATTCGGGAAGGGAGCGGAAGTTGCGAATGAGGTTGGGACCCCAATAACCACAGCCGACGACACCGACAGAAAGATGTTTCTTCATTGAGTAGGTTTAAGGCGCGAGGTGCTCGCTCAGTATGTCCCAAAAGGAGTTCGGCTTTGGACGGTGGCGGGCTTGCGCATAGGGGGGAGCACGGCAGGCGTTCTCTTGGGAGGGTGCGCAGATTTGCGGCCCATCCGCGTATCATAGATTTGTTGAAGCAGGGAGGGAGTCGTCAGGAAAACGATCTTCACATCAAGCCAGAAGGAAACGCGCCTGGCGTACTCGACATCGAAGCGGATCATCTCGTCGAAGGTCGTCCGGTTCTTGCCGGAGACCTGCCATAGCCCGGTCAATCCGGGAATAGCCTGACATCGGCAGCGTTGCCACGGGAGATACTCCTCGAACTCGGCGGGCAGGCACGGGCGTGGACCGACGAGGCTCATTTCGCCGCGCAGCACATTGAGGATTTGAGGGAGTTCATCCATGCCTGAGGCTCGCAAGATCCATCCTCCGGGAATCAAACGGGCGTCGCCCCGCGCATCCATCTTCGTCATCGGAGCATTCGTTCCGATCAGATTCTTGTAGTACGATTGATGAACGGAGGTGTCGGCACCGACGTTCATGGTGCGGAACTTGTAAATCTTGAAGGGCCTCCCCATGTGACCAATGCGCACCTGCCGAAAAAAGATCGGACCCGGGGAGACGAATCGCGTCACGATCGTCATGATCAAGGCTCCGACCATCAGGAAGGGCATTGCGACCAGGCAGCATGCCAAGTCCATCATACGCTTCCAAGCCGGCATGGGATACGGAAATTTTGCCGGTGTCGGGGGCGATAGGGACGAAGATGAATCGGTCAGATCCATAAGAAGAGGAGGAAACACATTCCTATTGGGTGAGCGAGCATGCAGTGGACGGTTGCGGGAAATGCTTAGAGGCGGCTTCCGTGGCGAAGGAGGTTAAAAGCCAATTGAGGTGCAGGTTCGTTCCCTTTCGAATCTTTTTTACCTGCCCTGGTGGGCCTGTTCGGAGGTAATGTCCGCGGCCCGGCGGAAAATGCGCAGGAGTGGGCGACGATCGGGGAGAGCGACAGGTAAAGCATTGCGTAAGGAGCGGGCAGTCTTTTTTGGGCCAAACGATTGGCAAGTTCTTTCAATTCCGTTGCACAGTTATCACATGACGAAATCCAGTAGTTCAAAATTCTCATCTGATTGATCGGCAATATTTAGCGATTCCTTGAGTGAAATGACGGCGAGCGGATGATCTGCACAAATGATTTGGCTGGACGGGCTTGCGAGGGCTTGAGTTCAGGTCGGCTTGGCGTGGCCAGTTACGGGTCGCACGGAGCCTTGCTGAGGGGAAAGACGGGGCAGGGTGGCGGTTTTATTGTATTCAATTAATGAATACTAAATGGGTGCAAATGGATTGGCACGTATGGGTATTGTGGCATCGGAGCTTGGCCTTGGGTACTGCCCCAAGGCATTTCTCTAGACCCGCTTAGCGGTCAGGAAGGATACAGGCTCATTGCCACCGGAACCGACCGCCGACGCGTCCGAAAAGTTCCTTAGGGTTTCGCACTCGGCGCGCAAAGTGGAACGTGACGGGGAGGATTTTCGCCGGTAACTAATTAACCCGAGGTATCTTGTCTATCTTGTCTATTCAGCCCGTTATCGCTGAATTTCTAGCGCGCATCTTCGCGCCGGCCCCTAATGGGCGGGCGCAGCGTCGGTGGTCAAGGTCGTTTTCGTGGCATTTCGACCTGATCCAAGGGGTGTCAGAGGCTCTGGCTTTTGCCGGAGATCAACGGAGGGTGGGTTTCCTTTACCCACGAAGTGAAAGCCATTTTCATCTTCGTATCCCTGGGGGGCGTTCGCAAGCGCTCGCCTGAGCGCCCAAGCGCCGGCCACGGTCGAGAGAACAAGGAAAGTGGTGACTAGGATCACGCCAAAATCTATTCGGGTAGGTCTGATTGTCAGCTTTCTGACGCCAAAAAACAAGCTGCTAAACCCCTGCATCTTCCTCCGCATCCCGCTGGGGTTCAATTTAAACGGACATTAGCCGCATTTGTCATCGCTGTACATAGGGAATACACCCTAGCAGCCTGTCGGACTTCCAATTAAATGAGGCCGAGCTTCATTTTGCCTTCCTCGGAAATCATGGATTGATTCCAAGTTGGTTCCCACGTGATGCGGACGTCGGCGGCGGCGACGCCGGGGACGAGGCTGATTTTAGTGCGGGCGTCTTCCGCAATTGCGGGCCCCATGCCGCAGCCGGGAGCAGTCAACGTCATGGCCACGTTGACCTTATAGCCGGGTTCCGGCTCCGCAATCTTCTCAACATCCATGGAATAGACGAGGCCCAGGTCGACAATGTTGACCGGAATTTCCGGGTCATACACTTTCCGAAGTTGAGTCCAGATCGCCTCGGGGTCCGGGGCGCCGTCGGCCAGGGTGGGGGCCGCGACCTCCTCGGCCGTGACTTGCTCGCCCAGCGTATCGGCATCCTTGCCGTCGATGCGGTAGAGACCCGTGGATGTCTGTACGGTGTAGCTGCCGCCCAGGACTTGGTGGACGAACACCTGATCGCCGGCGGAGAGCGTGTGCTTGTCGCCGGAAGGAATCTGGGTCGCGACCACGTCGCGGGAAAGGGTGCGTTCGCGGGTCATGGTGATGGGATTGGAGGCAGAAGGGAAAAGTAGCGAGTAGTGAGTAGCGGGTAGTGAGTAGGACGGGAGGCGGTGTCGAGAGAGGGTAGTGGATGGTGGGTAGTGGTTCTCTCAATTCTTGGCTGATGTCGCTTCACTTGGAACTCTTTCTCCTCCGTTGCCTCTGTTACCTCCTGTGAAAAATACTGTATTTTAATATCGAATACGAATTCAGATTTTTTACAGGAGGTCGCAGAGGTCACAGAGATCGAGATCGGACCGTGGGGACGCCGAGGGGATCGGGGATCTTTGAGTTGAATCTTTCTCTCAGAAATTTTTAACCACGGATTACACGGATTCGATCCTGATACCGGGCATCGAGCACCGAGGTTTGGGAGGTCTTAATCCTGTCTTCATCCGTGATGGTTAAAAAATGGTGGGTTCAGTGGATCAGCTCGCGGAGTCTGCCTGCTCGCTCCTTCGCCGGTTACTTTTGTTTGAATTTGGTTTGAATGAGATTGGCGAGGACGGCGTGGAGTTCTTCGTTTTCAAGTTTCTCCAAGACTTCCTCGAAGAAGCCAAACACGAGCAGCTCCTGGGCGACGGCGGGGCGGAGGCCGCGGCTTTCGAGATAGAATTCCTGCTCGGGTTCGACACGGCTCGTGGTCGAGCCGTGTGTGCAGCGGACGTCGTTGGCGTGAATCTCCAACCCGGGCAGGCTGTTGGCGTCAGCATCGTCGCTGAGCATCAGGTTCCGGTTGCTCTGGTAGGCGTCTGTTTTCTGTGCGTCGGGTTCGACGACGATCAGACCGGAAAAAATCGTCCGGGAGCTATCCAGCAGTGCGTTCTTGTAGAGCAGATTCGAACTCGTGTTTGGCGCCGCGTGGGTTTGCAGCGTGCGCTGATCGAATTCCTGGGTGCCGGCGGCGACGGTGAGTGCGAGCATCTCGCTGTGGGCACCGGGGCCGAGCAGGCGACTGTGCGATTCGTGCCGGGCCTGACGTCCGCCGAGATGGACGTTGAGCGAGACGACCTTGGCATCGCGCTGGGCGGTGATCGAATTGGTCTGGATGGCCAGCGTGTCGCGCGACCAGTTTTGCGCTCCGATGTAGGTGAGGCGGGCCCGGTCTCCGGCATGGAGATCGTTCACGCCGGCGATGAGATGCGGGTTCTTGTCGGCGCTGACGAAGAATTCGACAAAGGTGGCTTCGGCGTCATCCTCGAGCACGACGATCGTGTGGGGAAAAGTCGACTGGCTGGGCCCGGTGAGGGTGTGTTGCACGACGAACGGCTCTGCGATCTTCACGCCCTTGGGCACAAAGAGCATCGCGCCGGCGGCGGTGAAGGCGGTGTTGAGGGCGACGAATTTTTCGCTGCCCAGATTGGCCGGATGTTTTTGAAACCACGCCTTCACGAGGTCGCCATGAAAGCGGAGGGCCTCGTCGAGCGGGCAGAAGATCACGCCCTTGTCCGTAAGTTCCGGCGTGAGGGTTGTGCGGCCGACGACCTGACGGTTGGAGAAAATGATCTCTGCCACGTGGGCGAAGTCGGGCAGATGCGGCACGACCTGCGAGGCGTCCTCCGGCAGGTCGAAGCCCTCGAGGGAGAGTCCCTTGAGATTACTGAAGCGCCAGTGCTCGTCGGTGCGGCCCGGCAGCGGGAGTTCAAGAAAGCGGTTCCATGCCGCCTGTTTGGCTTCGAGCCACCAGTCGGGTAAATACGCGCGTTGGGCTAGGTGCGTGTTGAATCGATCGGCGGTCAGGCCGGAGAAAGGAGGGTGGGAGAGAGCGGGCATGCTCGAAGAGAAAGGCTGAAGGACTGAAGCTGAGAGAGGATAGAGGGTGGAGAGTGGCGGCAGGCCGGTCGAGGGCGGAGCGTGGTTCGGGTGTAGCCGCGGGCGCCGACTGCGGTCTGAGTTCGATGTTCCAGGCGGCTGACACAGCCGCCGCTACAAGGATCGAATCGACGGAGTCGATTCCTCAGCCGACCGAGCCTTCCATTTCGAGGTCGATGAGACGTTTGAGTTCGACGGAGTACTCCATGGGAAACTGGCTGACGAGGTCGTTGACGAAGCCGTTGACGGCGAGGCTCATGGCCTGCGCCTCGGTGAGGCCGCGCTGCTGCATGTAGAAGATCATTTCCTCGCTGACCTTGGAAACGCTGGCCTCGTGCTGCACAGCGTGGCGGTCGCCGCGCACGGTGATGGCCGGGTAGGTGTCGGTGCGGCTGTTGGTGTTGATCAGAAGCGCATCGCACTCGGTGTTGTTCTTGCAACCTTTGAGGTGCTTCGGGATGTGCACCTGGCCCCGGTACGTGCTGCGGCCCTGTCCGACGGAGATGGATTTGGCGACGATCGACGACGTGGTTTCGTCGGCGGCGTGGATCATCTTGGCGCCCGTGTCCTGGTGTTGTCCGTCGTTGGCCAGCGCGATCGAGATGACCTCGCCGCGGGCGCGGCGGCCCTTCAGGACGACGCCCGGGTACTTCATGGTGAGGCGGCTGCCGATGTTGCAGTCGATCCACTTGATTTCGGCGTCCTCCATCGCGAGGCCGCGCTTGGTGACGAGGTTGAAGACGTTGTTGGCCCAGTTCTGGACGGTGATGTACTGGATCTTCGCGCCCTTGAGCGCAACGAGTTCGACCACGGCGCTGTGCAGCGTGGCGGTGGAGAATTTCGGCGCGGTGCAGCCCTCCATATAGGTGACCTCGGCGCCTTCGTCGGCGATGATGAGGGTGCGCTCGAACTGGCCGAAGTTTTCCGCATTGATGCGGAAGTAGGCCTGGAGTGGCATCGCCACCTTCACCCCCTTGGGCACGTAGATGAAGGAGCCGCCGGAGAAGACGGCGCTGTTGAGGGCGGAGAACTTGTTGTCGCCGGTCGGGATTACCTTGCCGAACCACTTGCGAAAGAGGTCGGGATGCTCGCGCAGCGCCTCGGTGGAGGTGAGGAAAATGACGCCCTGCTTTGCGACGATGTCCTTGACATTTGAATACGCGGCCTCGCTGTCGAACTGGGCTTCGACGCCGGCGAGGAACTTGCGCTCCTGCTCGGGAATGCCGAGCCGCTCGAAGGTCTTCTTGATGTCGTCGGGCACCTCGTCCCACGTGCGCTTGGGCTTCTGTCCGCTGGAAAGGTAGTAGCGGATCTTGGTGAAATCGATGCTCTCGAGGTCCTTCGTCGCCCAGTGCGTGGGCATGGGTTTTTCGAGGAAGGTCTTGTAGGCCTTCAGACGAAAATCGAGGATCCATGGCTCCTCTTTTTTGACCGTGGAGATATACCGGACGGTGTTCTCGGTCAGGCCGCTGCCCGCGTCGAATTCGTACTTCACGTCATAGGTGAAGTTGCCGGCGCTCTGGTCGATGCCGTCGGCGGGATTGTCCACCGCCTCCATCTCGGGGGCGAGGGGGAGTGATTCGGTTTCAGTGAGAGGCTTCATGAGGAAATGATAAAGGATGAGGGATGAAGGATGAACCGCCGCCCGATTTCAGGCCTTGGCGGCGGCGAAGTCCGGTTTCAGCCAGTCGTAGCCGCGGGATTCGAGTTCGTGGGCGAGTTGCTTGTCGCCGCTCTTGACGATGCGGCCCTCCATCATGACGTGCACGAAGTCCGGCACGATGTAGTCGAGCAGGCGCTGGTAGTGGGTGATCATGAGTACGCCGAGTTTGTCTCCGCGCATGGCATTGACGCCTTCGGCCACGACCTTGAGCGCGTCGATGTCGAGACCCGAGTCGGTTTCATCCATCAGCGCGAAGGTTGGTTCGAGCATGGCCATTTGCAGGATTTCGCAGCGCTTCTTTTCGCCGCCGGAGAAGCCGTCGTTGACCGCGCGGGAGGTGAATTTTCGATCGATCTTCAGCAGGTCCATCTTGGAATAGAGCCGCTTGTAATATGCGGTGGCGTCGAGTTCTTCGCCCTCGGCGAGCCGGGCCTGAACGGCGGCGCGGAGGAAGTTGGCGATGGAGACGCCGGGGATCTCGCTCGGGTATTGGAAGGCGAGGAAAAGACCGGCGCGGGCGCGCTCGTCGGTTTCCATTTCAAGGATTGACCTGCCATCGAGCACGACATCGCCGCTCGTGATGACGTAGTCGGGGTGGCCGGCGATCGCCTTGGAGAGCGTCGACTTGCCGGTGCCATTGGGCCCCATGATGGCGTGGATTTCGCCGGTCTTGATCGTAAGGGAGACACCCTTGACGATGGGCTTTTGGGGCTGCTCGGTCAGAGCGACGTACAGGTCACGGAGTTCGAGGGAGGACATGGAAGGGAAAGGCTGAAGGGCTGAAAGACAGAAGGGTTTACGCGCTTTGGCGGGCGAACGGCGGTGGTCAGGAGGAGGTCGACTTGGTTCGGGCGGCTTTGCCGCGGAAGGTGATTTCGACGGCCTCGGGTTCATAGCCAGGCGGGAGGATGGACTTGATGTTGTTCAGCAGGTCGGGCGGCAGGTCGATATCGTGTGTCGAGCCCGTCACGTTGTCGTGGAAATGCGCGTGAGGACGCAGGTTGGGGCAAAAGCGGGTCGGACCCCGCTCGAAGTTGACGGCCCGCACCAGCTCACATTGGACCAGGGTTTCGAGACAGTTATAAACCGTTGCAAGTGAAATGCCGGGAAGCTCGGGACGCACCCGGGCAAAGACCTCGTCTGCGGTCGGATGGTCACGTTTTTGCAATAAAGCGTGATACACGACTTCGCGTTGCGGGGTGTTGCGGAGTCCACTGTCGGCCAGTTTTTGCGCGAGGGAGTCAGAGAGAGGTGCGGGGGTAGACGACATGATAAGGTGGGAGGGAAAGCTAAATTGTAATGGTTCTAAGTTTCAAGTAATAATTGGAATTATTCTAAAGAAGGGGTTTTGCCGCGAACGGATGCATATCTGGGAAGTGGGGGAAACACCTCGGGTAATTGCTTGTCAGTCGGTCCACCACCGAGTTGGTTGTCGGGTTACGCTCCAGCGCCATCTGCGTCCGGCGAGGCTCTTCTTCGTACATGCGAATACTAGCATCCACTGTCTTCCTTCTTGCTTCCTTGCTCGCCGCAGCGCCGATGGTCGTCGCGGCCGTTGAGCGCGCGGTGGTGGACCACGCCTATGTACGAGGCGTCGCAGAACAGCGATCCCGCCAGAGTCACCGGGCTGACCAAGGGAGAATCCCGGCCTACTTTCGGGACTTGGATTACGACGGCTATCGGCGTATTCGGTTCATTTCCGAGAACGCATTGTGGCGGGACGACAACGTCCCTTATCGCGTGGAGTTTTTTCACGCCGGCTACCTGTTTCGTCGCAGCGTGCGCATTCATGAGTTCACCGGCACCCACGTGCAACCGGTGCCGTTTTCGGCGAAAGCCTTCGATTATCGAGATCTGAACGTGCCCTTCTTCGCCCGTTGGGGACTCGGTTACGCGGGCTTCCGTGTGTTACATCCGCTGAACGAAGTCGAGAGATGGGATGAATTAGTCTCGTTCCTGGGCGCGAGCTATTTTCGAGCTCTGGGGAAGGGGCAACGCTACGGTCTATCGGCGCGCGGCCTGGCCATTAATTCAGGCGGGCCGGCGCCGGAAGAATTCCCGGACTTCACGGAGTTTTGGCTGGGCAAGCCGGAGGTGGGCCGGCCTGGCATAACGATCCATGCGTTGTTGGAGGGACCGAGCGTGGCGGGGGCTTACACCTTTGTTTTTACTCCGGGCGATGATACCTCGGTCGATGTGCAGGCCACGCTGTATTTTCGACAGGGGGTGGACATGGCGGGCTTGGCGCCAATGACCAGCATGTTTTGGTTTGGTGAGGGGTCGGCAACCCGACACGGCGATTTTCGCCCGGAGGTTCACGACTCGGATGGTCTCTTGGTTGCGACCGACGCGACGACCCGACTATGGCGGCCCTTGATCAATCCGCCGGCGGTGCGTCACACGGATTTTTCCATGACGGAGTTTGCCGGGTTTGGCTTGCTGCAACGGGACCGCGATTTTCGCAGCTACGAGGACATTGAGGGCCGTTATGAATTGCGTCCGAGTCTATGGATGGAACCCGTCGGGACCTGGCCGGCTGGGCGGGTGCGACTCGTGGAACTGCCGGCGCGCGACGAGTACCACGACAACATTGTGGCGTTCTGGACGCCTGACGCCCCGATTGTGCCGGGTCAGCCGTTCGAGTTGGCGTGGCGGTTGAAATGGACGCGAGCGGCCACGTGGGGCGGGCCTCCCGGCTGGGTCAAAGCCACGCGGCAAACCGTTGAGCTGGGCCGCCCTCGTTTGACGAAGCTGGTGGTGGACTTCGCCATTCCCGGAGAAGCGCAACCCGGCCCTGAAGTCGAGGTCACCGCGGACGTTTCTCTGCCTGAGGGCGCACGGGTGACGTACGAGCAGGTGCTGCGTAACGACATCGATTTTTCGTACCGCTTGATTCTGCACGTCGAGGCGGCGGAGTCACTGGCCACGGTGGACCTGCGGGCGCGATTGCTCGTGGCCGGACAGCCGCTGACGGAAACGTGGGTGTATCCATGGACACCGTGACCGCACCTTCCTCTTCGTTGGCCGGGCTGGATCCGAAGGCCTGGCACGACGCGTATGAACGCGTGGAGAACTACTTTCGCGCCCATCGGATTACGAATCTGATGTTGTTGCACGAGTTGACCGCCCGGGTGATCGAAGTTGCCGCGGCGCAGCACGGGCGGCAGCCGCATCGTCCGCCGGCCTCGTTGGCGGCGGAGGAGGCGTTGCGGCAGATGGAAGACTGGATCGAGCACCACGTTGGAGTGGGCGAAGGAGAGTCGTTGGCCCGGCGTTATGCGCGCGGCCGCGCCGGACTGTACTTGACCGACCTGCCTGGCCGTGCTCCGGAGTGTTTTCTGGGATTTCGTCCGTTGCCTCCGGACCTTGCTGAGGAATTGCGGGCGACCTACCTTGAGGCCGGACCGGATCTGGAGTTCGCCAACATGGGCCCGCGCCCGATCGACCTGGGGCCGATCTCCGGCATGGCCGACGGCACGTGGCGGACCTTCGACAAATGGCCGGTGCTGCGCGGGCTCGTGTTGTGGGGACTTTTTCTCGGTCTGCTCGTTGCCGGGTTCATGATGGTGCGATTCTGACATGCCTCCTCCCTCTGGAAAAAACGCGATCGACTTGATCACGCCGGCGCGGCTCACGCGGCGGCGCATGGGCGTGCTGACGTTCGTCGTTTTTGTCACCAGCTCGGCCTCGCTTCTTTTGGCGGACTTGTTGTGGGGTCTTCCTCTGGCCGGTTGGGGTGTGCTGGTGTGGGCCCTCTTCACGGTGCTCTTCGCCCAGATTGCGTTTGGCACGGCGCAGGCCGTCTTTGGTTTTCTCGCCCGGCGCGGCGCGGGCGATCCCTGTCAACTCGTGCACACCCTTACGCCGGAGGAGGAGGCCCGCGTGCCTCTTGCGCCGACGGCGATCGTGCTCCCGGTGTACAACGAGGAGGTGCGCCGGGTCTATGCCGGCCTGCGCGCGATCTATCGCTCGGTGGAACGCACCGGACAACTGCCGGCGTTCGATTTCTATATCCTGAGCGACTCCACCAACCCGAACCGCTGGCTGGAAGAGGAGGCGGGATGGGTTGAACTCAGCCGCGAACTCGCCGCGCGCGGCCGGCTTTTTTATCGCCGTCGCCGGGTGAACTCCAACCGCAAGGCCGGCAATCTCGCGGATTTCTGCCGCCGCTGGGGGCGGCGTTACCGGTACATGATCGTGCTCGACGCTGACAGCGTCATGGCGGGCGAGACCCTCGTGAAGATGGTCCGATTGATGGAGCACAATCCCGGCGCGGGCCTCATCCAGACCGCGCCCGCCCTCGCCCGGGCCGGGACGCTGTTTGCTCGTATCCAACAATTCGCTACGCGTGTGTACGGCCCGGTCTTCATGGCCGGGCTGAACTACTGGCAGCAGGGCGAGGGCAACTACTGGGGGCACAACGCGATCATTCGCGTGGCTCCCTTCATGGAGCATTGTGCCTTGCCGGAGCTGCCGGGCCGGGAACCGTTTGGCGGGCGCATCCTCAGTCACGACTTCGTCGAAGCCGCGCTTCTCCGCCGGGCGGGATGGGCGGTCTGGAGCCTGCCGGGAATCGGCGGGAGTTACGAGGAGGGTCCGCCGACGTTGATCGACTCGGCGAAACGCGATCGTCGCTGGTGTCAGGGCAACCTCCAGCATTTCTGGCTGCTCTTCGCGCGCGGTCTGCACGGCCTGAGCCGCGTGCACCTTGCCCTCGGCATCCTGGCGTACGGATCGTCGTTGCTGTGGCTGAGCTCGCTGGTCCTTGGCAGCCTCCTGGTGATCGGGTTTGGCCGCACCGGCCTGAGCTGGTTGCCGAGCCCCGGCATCGCCGGCGCCCTCGGCTTAAGCGCGGGGGCGCAGGCGGCGGCGCTGGCGATCTTCACGTTCTTCCTGCTCTTCCTTCCCAAGGCCCTGGCGGTGCTCGATCTGTGGCTTCGTCCAGCGGAAGTGAAGCTCTACGGCGGGCGCGCCCGTTTACTCGGCGGAGTCGTCTTGGAAACGATGTTTTCCGTCCTGCAGGCCCCGGTCCTGATGTTGTTTCACGCGAAATTTGTCGTTCTGACCGTGTTGGGCCGGGGAGTACATTGGATCACTCAGTCGCGTTCGGCGACCGGAGGAATCCAGTGGCGGGAACCGCTCGTCACCCACGCGGGGCACACGCTGCTTGGATTGGGGTGGGCGGCGGCGCTTCTGGTCTTCGCTCCGGGGCTTTTCCCGTGGATGGCGCCGGTGCTGGCCGGCATGGTGCTCTCCATTCCGTTCTCGGCCTTGAGCGGTGAAACCTCCCTCGGACTTCGCGCGCGGGCGGCGGGCTGGTTTTGCACGCCGGAAGAAACCGCGCCACCGCCGGAATTGCAGGAAATGGAGGAGAGCCTGGAGGCGAACGTCACGTTGCATGGGTGGGCGGAATCGCTACGGGCCGACGAAGGTTTGATGAGGGCCGTGCTCGATCCTTACCTCAATGCGCTGCACCGCTGCCTGCTGCGGGAACGTCCGGGGCGTTCGGACGAGATCCGCGATTACTTCGAGACCATTCAGGAAAAGCTGCTTCGTGAGGGACCCCAGGCGTTAGAAGCCCGTGACAAGGTCGCGCTGCTGTCCGATGCCGAATCGATGGACTGGTTGCATCGCCAGCTGTGGCTGCGGCCGTCCGCGGAAATTGCCCCGTGGTGGCAGTCGGCCATGCGGCGTTACCATTCGCCGGCCGTGCAGGCGGCGTGAGAAGGGGTCGGTGAACATCCAACTCCGTGAACATCCAACATCGAGCGTCCAACCTCCAATGGTTCGATCTCCGTAGCTGGGGCGCCCTCCCAAAGGCGGGTAAACTTGAGCCCGGTGGCTTAGGTTACCGACCGCGGTCGGCGCCTGCGGCTACAACAAGAATTTGGTGCGCTCATCACTGCCCTTGGTCCGAGTTCGATCTCTGCGGCCTCTGCGAACTCCTGTAAGGATTCCACATCCTAACCTCTAAATCCCAAACGACAACGCGCTTTGGCGTTCGTGCTATTTGGTTTTTTGACTTTTGGCGTTTGAGATTTTTCTCCCGTTTTTCTCTCAATTTGTCCCGGAAGCCGGGCTGTGGCCCTGCGTTCCCGGCTCGGCACGCCGCCCGCCATCGGGTGTGTCGATCAGGCTGCGGATGAGGTTGAGCAACGTGTCTGCGTTGTAGGGTTTCGGGAGGTAGTGCCGGATCCCGTGGATGCCGGTGTTTTGGGAACTTCGCGTGGCATTGAAGCCGCTTGCGGCGATGATGCGCAGCTCCGGCTTCATCCGTTTGAGGGCGGCGATGGTCGTGGGGCCGTCCATGATCGGCATGACCATGTCGGTAAGGACGAGTGAGATCTCGTCCGGGTGATTTGCAAAGAGCGCCACCGCCTCGGCGCCGTCGACGGCGGTGAGGACGCGGTAGCCGAACGCCTCCAGCGTTTGCTGAGTGACGATGCGCACGGCGGCCTCGTCGTCGACCACGAGGATGAGTTCGCCATGGCCGCGGGGAATGTTGGCCACGAACGGATGCTCGCTTTGGGTGCGCAAGGCGGGATCGGCGGGCAGGCAGACGCGAAACGAGGTGCCTTTGCCGAGAGTGCTTTGCACGGTGATGAAGCCGGCGTGACTTTTCACGATGGCGTGCACGGTGGACAATCCGAGGCCGGTGCCTTCCCCGACGGCTTTCGTGGTGAAGAACGGCTCGAAGATGCGCGCCACATGCTCGGGCGCGATGCCGCTGCCGGTGTCGGTGACCGTGATGACGATGTGCTGACCGGGCATCGCTTCGTTGCTCGTGCGGGCGTACTGTTCGTCAATCTCAAGATTGGCGGCCTCGAACGTCAGTGTGCCGCCGCGCGGCATGGCATCGCGGGCGTTGACCGCGAGATTGAGCAGCACCTGGTGCAATTGCGTGGGGTCACCCTCGATGGGCCAGAGCCCGGTTTCGACGACCTGCCGGATCGCGATCGTAGGCGGGAATGTTTCGACCGCGATCTTGACGAGTTCCTTGAGCAGAGGATCGAGGCGAAGCGCCGAGCGATGTCCGTCGACCCCGCGCGCGAATGACAGGACCTGACGAACCAGATCGGCGCCACGGCGCGTGCTGCCTTCGATCGTGGAGAGCAGCTTCTGGTGCGAGGTGTTTGTCGATTCACGCTGGAGCATCTCGATGCCCATGAGGATGGGGGCGAGCACGTTGTTGAGGTCGTGGGCAATGCCGCCGGCGAGCGTGCCGATGCTCTCCATCCGTTGGGCGCGAAGGTATTGCGCCTCGAGTTTTTTCTGGTCGGTGATGTCGGTCATGCCGCCGACGAGGCGCAGCGCGCGACCGTGGCTGTCGCGAATGGCATTGGCGCGGTCGCGCACGATGGCGTACTGGCCGTCCTTGCGACGGAAGCGATATTCGCCCGACCAGGGAGCGGTGCCGCCGGCGATGAAGGCTTCAATTTCGCGCATCACCCGGTCATGGTCCTCGGGGTGGATGCGCGTGGTCCAGCAGATCGAGGTCGGTTCGATCTCGGCGGGCGCGTAGCCGAAAAGGGTCTGGAACCCTTCGCTCCACCAGATGACGTCGGAGGCCAGGTCCCAATCCCACAACGCGTCGCTGATGGCGTTGGCGAGCAACCGAAAGCGTTCCTCGTTGGCGCGGAGGGCACTCAAGGTGCGACGCAGTTCGAGCTGGCTGGAAACCTGGCGCGCCAGAACGCGCAGGCCTTCCGCTTGTTCGATTGTGAGGGTGCGCGGCTTGCGATCAATGACGCAAAGCGTCCCCAGTGCGTGGCCGCTCGGGGTGACAAGAGGGGCTCCGGCGTAGAAACGGATGCCGGGTTCGCCGGTCACCAGCGCGTTGTCGACGAATCGTTCGTCGCGAGTCGCGTCTTCCACGACCATGAGTTCGTCGGGGCGCTGGATCGCGTGGGCACAAAACGCGAGGGATCGCGGTGTTTCGCGCAGGTCGAGGCCTACGGTCGCCTTGAACCATTGACGGCGTTCGTCGACGAACGTGACGAGAGAAATCGGGGTCTCGCAAATACGGGAGGCGAGCGCAGCCAGATCGTCGAAATCCGCTTCGGGAGGCGTGTCGAGCAGCCCGTAAGCGCTCAGTTCGGCCAATCGCGCACGTTCTGCTTCCGCGTTGTCATCGGGACTGCGGCGACCGGGAAGGGCAGACATCGACGATCAGTTTAATCGAGCTTGGGGAGTGGGGGGAAGGCGGAAGTTCCGGCGTGTTTGGGCCGGCAGCGCCGATTCACGAAGGCACTTAACAGGAGCACGCGGAGGCCGCAGAGAGGGAGGCAACGCCGAGAACTTTCCACTGCTTCCCTTGCAGGCAGAGCATTTAGCTGTTCGCGACTCGGTGCGGGGGTTGCCGAAACATCGAACGAGGGTCGACCTTCACCCCGGCATCCGTGGGCGTTCCGATTACCGCCTGGCTCCTCCCGTGGGTGTTGGAGGTTGGGCGTTCGGCGTTGTATGTTCTGACGCGGAGCGTCAGCGCCGCGTCAGCTGCCGTGTTCGGCGAGCCAGCGCTCCGCTTCGATGGCGGCTTGGCAGCCCATGCCGGCGGCCGTGATGGCCTGGCGATAAACATGGTCGGCGCAATCGCCTGCGACGTACACGCCGGGTACCCTGGTCTTCACCTGCGAGCCGGGTTTAGGCATAAAATAGCCGTTGTCATCGACCTCCAAGGCGGAGGCAAACGCTCCCGTGTTGGGCAGGTGACCGATGGCCACGAAGACGCCCTTCACGGGAAGAACGGACTCGGCGCCCGTCTTTACGTGCTGGATGCGCAGACCGCTGACGGCGCCCTGTTCCACGCCTTCGACCGCCACCGGCACGCTGTCCCAGACGCATTCGATTTTTTCATGCGTGGTGGCCCGATCAGCCATGATTTTCGACGCGCGCAGCTCTCCGCGACGGTGGACGAGATAGACCTTGCTGGCGAACCGGGTGAGGAAAAGGGCCTCCTCGGCCGCGCTGTCGCCGCCGCCGATCACCGCGACCTCCATTTTGCGGTAGAAGGCGCCATCGCACGTCGCGCACGTCGTGACTCCCTTGCCGCCATAAAGCTCTTTTTCGCCGGGCACGCCGGTCATGCGGGGTGAGGCGCCGGTGGCAATGATGACGCTGCGGGCGAGGATGGTGCGATCGCCGCAAACCAAGGTGTGGGGAGACGATGAAAAGTCGACCGATTGCACCATCGCCTGCTCGAAACGTGTGCCGAACTTGGCGGCCTGTTTGCGCAGGTTGTCCATCAACATGAAGCCGTCGATGCCTTCGGGGAACCCCGGGAAGTTTTCCACCTCCGACGTGGTCGTGAGCTGTCCGCCCGGCAGGGAGCCTTCGAGGACGAGAGGATTGAGGTTGGCGCGGGCGGTATAGATGGCGGCGGTGAGACCGGCGCAACCGGTGCCGACGATGACGACGTTTTCGACAGGTGTGGACATGGAAGGGTGCCTACACGAAGGCTCAAATTCTTCGTGGGACAAGGGCAGAGTTTTAGCGGGCCGTGTGTTCGGGCTGCCCTGTCATGCCACTCTGGGCTCAGTCGGACCCGACCCAGGCGGGTGGACGGAGAACCGGTTGCGACCGTGGCACATCCCATGCTCGCAAAGGCATCGTCCAGCCGGTACCATTTACGCCGGCTTCTGATCCTTCGCATCATGTCTCCCTCTTCGCGTCCCTTCCTGATCTTTGCCCTCGTTGCGATCTGGCCGCTGGGGGCCAGTCCGTGGCCGGAGGTGACTCCGGAGGTGCGGGCGATCCACGAGGCGGCTCTGACGCTCGACACGCACTTCGACAGCGCGTCGAACCTGGCCCGACCGGGATGGGATGTGATGACGCGTCATGACTATGAGACTGATTTCACGCAGGTCGATCATCCCCGGCTGATCGAAGGCGGGATCGACGGCGGGTTCTGGACGCTGTACGTCGGCCAGGGGCCGCGCACGCCGGAGGGTCACGCCGCGGCGCGCAACACGGCGCTGATGATCGCATCGCGTATTCGTGAGATGGTGGCGCGCCATCACCGGCATTTCGAACTGGCACTGACCGCCGCCGATGCCGCGCGCATTGCGGACTCCGGGCGGCAGGTTGTGTACCTTTCGATGGAAAACGGTTATCCGCTGGGCACGGACCTGACGTTGATCGACACGTTTTACCAACTGGGCGTGCGCATGCTCGGACCGGTTCACTTTGCGAACAACGAACTGGCCGACTCATCCACGGATCCCACAGGACCGGAGTGGGGAGGACTCAGTTCGCTCGGCAGGGAACTCGTCGCGATCTGCAATCGCCTCGGCATCGTGCTCGATGCGTCGCACGCGTCCGACGCGGTTCTCGACCAGATGCTGGAATTTTCCGCGACGCCGGTGGTGTTGTCGCATTCCGGCTGTGCGGCGGTCTTCGCCCATCCGCGCAATGTTTCGGACGACCTGCTGCGCAAGCTCGCGGCGAAGGGCGGGGTGATCCAGATGAATGCGTTCAGCGCCTACACGGCGCCCCTGCCGCTGAATCCGGAGCGTAACGCCGCGATGCGCGACCTCTTTGCGCGCTTTGGCGGACGCTCCGGACTGAACACGCCCGAGCGCCAGTCCCAATTCCTCTCCGCGCGCGCGGAGCTGGAACGGACGCACCCGATGCCGCTGGCGACCTTCGATCAGTTCATGGCCCATGTGCGCCACGCGCTGAACGTCGTGGGCCCCGATCACGTTGGCATCAGTGGCGACTTCGACGGCGGCGGTGGCGTGGAAGGGTTCATGGACGTCACCGGTGCGCCGCGCATCACTGCGGCGCTGCTTGCCGACGGCTGGAGTGCGGAGGACATCGCGAAGGTCTGGGGAGGCAATGTGCTGCGGCTGCTCAAGGCGGCCGAGGAGCACGCCGCGAGGCAGCGTTGATTGGGCGGACGCCACGGCTTTTTTCCCGGGCGTGCGGCCTAGTGTACCCAATCAAAGGATACCTTGAGGGTCGCGCCTGCTCCGGTTGGGTCGATTTGCAACCGGCGTCCAAAAAACTTTCATGGCGCCCGGCCCTGCCATGTGAGCAAAGACTTCGTTTCGCCCGGTCCGGCGTTTCCGGACCGGGCTTTTTATTTGTCCAAGTCTCCCTGTTCCTGTTCCGCCCGGATGAGGACGTGCCCTTCGAGCGCGAAGCCGATGCGGGCCGGGCCTTCCATCTAAAGAATTCATGGGGCTCGGTCCCAGGGTGGTATCGTGGCTGCTAGGCAGAGGTGTCTAGTCAACCACCATGCATCCATACATCACCAACCAGAACCGAGCCCGGCGACACAAGCCACGGGGTGCCGCCCTTTCAATCCTATTAGCATCGTCCGCGTTCGTCGCCTCGGCTGTCGCACAGCCGTTCGCGCCAGACGCGTCGTCGTCGACTCCGCCCGAGGGCGAAGCGATCCAGCTGATGGAATTTTTCGTCAGCGAACGCGGCGTCTCCCGCGCCACGAATGCGATCACCGCCAGCGACGCCAGGGTCGCCCTTCCCGGCATGTCCGTGGAGAAGCTGCTCAGCCTCGTGCCCGGCGTGAACATCCGGTCGACCGATCCGTTCGGCTTTTACGAGTTCGGCAATGACATCCGGGTGCGTTCATTCGGTATCAATGCCCTCGCCGTGACGATCGACGATATTCCGATGGGCAGCAACAACCCGCGCTACGGCACACCCGCCGGTCGTATCGTCGACGGCGAAAACATGCGCACGATCAGCGTGTCGCAGGGTACGGGCGACGTCACGACGCCCGCCTACGAGGCGCTCGGCGGTGCGATCAAGTACTACACCTCGAATCCGTCCCGTACGCCGTCCGCGCTGTTCAAATACAGTGCGGGCGATTTCAACATGCGCCGTGGCTTCGCCCGTTTCGACACGGGTGAAGTTCTGCCCGGACTGACCGCGTTTGTGAGCACCTCGCAACTGACGTTCAACTCGGCCGGCATCCCCGCCGAGAGCGAAGGCCGCAAGATCGAGGGCAAGATTCGCTACGAACTGCCCCGGGCGACCTTCACGCTCGCCTACACGTGGAACGATCGCGACGACTACGATACCCGTTCCGTGCAGTGGGATCGCTGGCGCGCGCTCGAGACGGGAGATCCGTATGCTGGCTACGGCCAATCGGCCGTCGGCACGATCTACGCGGCCAGCGGCGACAACAATCTCCGTCTGCTCGCGGCCAATGGATACACCGATTATTTTCCGAATAATGTCGCGGAGCGCGCGGCTGCGGCCGGGTTGTCCCCCACCTCCTCCCTGGCCGGCTTCCTCAACGGCAACTACTCGGGTAATGCCCGCCAATACGGTGCCGTCTCTTATCTCGGGCCGCAGGAGGTCTTGGGCGATGGCATCTACAACCAGTACCATCGCCTTTGGCGCAACGGGCGCATGGACAGCCTCACGCGTGCTGCGGCCGATTTCACGGTGAATGAGTCGCTGATGATCAAAGGCACGTCGTACTACCACGACCGCAGCAACTACGGGACCTTCCCGGTTCTGCGCAGCGACGCGCGCACGCAGATTGTGAATTCGTACATCGCCTCCAACAATCCTGACCGGATTCTGCGCGACGATATCTACCCGCGCTTCGCCTACCGCGATACCGGCGGAAACCTTGTGCCCTTCGGCACGCCAGGAGCGGTTGCGGTCGGCTATGCCGATTCGAACAGCAACGGGTTCTTCGACGGGGGCGATACGCTCAACGCTGGTGTGACGCCGACTGAGTTCAGCAACGGCCACGCACTGATCGCACCGACCTCCACCACGCTGGCCAATGCCACGTCCGGCATTCCCGGCGCCGTCGGCCGCGACGAAGACTTCGGTGGATTCCGCTACGGGGCGAATCTCTCGGGCGTATGGACCACCGCGCGCAACAAGCTGACCGTCGGCCTGTGGTACGAGAAGGATGACCAGAGCGCCTTCCGTCCAACCTACAACCTGGTGGGTGGAAACCCGAATGGCTGGTTCCTCTACGACCAGGTTCTCTTCAATAACTACGATCAGCGCTTTATCACGGACTCGACGCTCTTCTACGTCGAGGACTCGCTCAGGCTGATGGACGAACGACTCACCCTGACGTTGGGCGTGAAGTCGCTCACGGTCGACAAATACGCTGAGGGCATTCTCTTCACTCAGAACTACTGGAAGCCTCTCGGGCAGCAGCGCGTTCTTCGTGAGATCACCTATGAGGACAACTTTCTCCCGCAGTTGGGCGCCAGCTTCAAGCTGTCGAACCAGGTCGAGCTCTTCACGAGCTTCGCCCAGAACCTCGCGTCGCCGCCCAACAACGTGATCGCGAACGTCGACTTCAACACCGACCTTCGCCCCGAGCGCGCCAGTAACTACGATCTCGGCGTCCGCTATGCCGGTCGCTCCTTCGGTGCGAGTCTCTCGCTCTTCTATAACCAGTACGAGGACCGCATTCTCTCCCAAGTCCTGACGCAGGAAGAACTCATCGCCCGCGGCCTGCAGGGTGTGACGGGTGCAACGACCTTCCGAAATGTCGGTGGCATCGATTCAAAGGGCGCAGAGTTCAGCTACGACTGGCGCACGCCGATCGATGGTCTCCGCCTCACCGGTGCATTCGCCTACCAGATCTCCGAGTTTGCCGAGAACCTCATCGTCCCGTATTCGTCCTTCCACGCCAATGCGAACGATCCGCGCTCGAAGTTCTTTGCTCCGATCGCGAACCCGAACGGCGGAACTCCGCTCTTCTCGAATGAGCTCCAGGAAGGCCTGAGCCAGGGTAACACGCCCGAGTTCACCGCCAACTTTGATCTCGCCTACACCAAGGGGCTCTTCGACTTCAACTTCGGTGGGCAGTTCTACGACTCCGTGTTCGTGAACACCCTGAACACGGAAGAGATCTCGAGCTATGTGAACTTCAACGCCGGCATCACCGCCCGCGGCCAGAAGGGCACCCGTCTGGAGCCGTTCAAGCTGTCGGTCACCGTGCAGAACCTCTTCGACGAGGTCATCTGGCGCGCCAACGGCTACAACGGCAGCTTCAACGGCAGCGTGACGCCGGACTACGGGCGCAACATCGTGTTCACGGTCGAGGCGAGCTTCTAAGCGAGCCTGCTTTCTCGTAGGACTTAAACGTGCACGGGCGGTCCTCGCGGACCGCCCGTTTTTGTTGTGCGGAGGAGGAGGCCGAGGTCAGCTCCCTCAGCTACAGGCCGTGTAGCCGCGGACGCCGACCGCGGTGGTCGGTCGGATGGAAGCGTCCGTCATGTTCCAGACACGCGCCCGACACGGACGCGGCTACACCAGACCGGCCACCGAAGACGAGGGTGCCGAAGCGCTTGGGGACAAGCGCCGCTCCACGTCAGGCCTGGTGGTTGAAATGAAGAGGTGCGGCTGAGAATGGGCTAGCGCGGCGATGCGCGGCGGTTCAGTTTCCCGCCATGGCGCAGCCGGACATCCTGTGGATTGTGACCACGCAGTGGCGGGCGACGTCGACCGGCTACGCGGGAGATGGGCAGGTGCGCACGCCCCACCTCGATGCGCTCGCGTCATGCTCGGTCAACTACGCCCAGGCGGTCACGCCGCATCCGTTCGGACCGTTTGCGAGGGCCGCCTTGCTGACCGGCATTCCGTCGCCGGCGAACGGATTGCGCGACTATTACGATTCGCTGCCGAGGCATACGCGCACCGTTGCGCACGATCTGAATGAGCGCGGTTACAGCACCGCCTTCTTCGGCAAGTGGCATCTGGCGCAGCGCGACCCCATGGCGCCGCTCGTGGGCGATGCGCATGCGTGCATGATCGTGCCGCCGGATGGATGGGGCGGTTTTTCGTTTTGGGAGGGATTCGAGGGCGGTTTCCTGCTCAACGATCCCTGGCTCCAAGGAACGCGGTTTTTGCGACCAATGCAGTTTTACGGCTATCAAAGCGACGTGTTGTGCGAGCGCGCGGCGGAATGGCTCAAAGAAACGAGGACGAAGCCCTGGTTTGCGGTGGTCAGCCTCGAGGCTCCGCATCCACCTTACGCGGCGCCGGCGGCGGGCGTCTTGCCGAGGACGGTCGAACCGCCGGCGAACGTACCTGCCGAAGCGCGGGAGCGCGCGGCACGGGAGTTGTCCGGATATGGCGCCCACATCGAGGCCACCGATCGCGCGATCGGGCGGCTGGTGGGGTCGTTGCCACCTGAGACGGTGGTTGTCGTGACCTCGGTTCACGGTGACATGCACGGGGCGCATGGGCTGTTTCGCAAAGGCTGGCCGCACGAAGAGAGCATCCGGGTGCCCCTGCTCGTGCGTCATCCCGGCGAATCGGTGCGTCGAAGCGAGCAGGCGGTTTCGTTGCTCGATCTCTCTGTGATGACGCAGGCATGGGCTCAAGGGCGCCAGTGGAGCGGTGCCGCGGGCCATGCCCAGATCTCGATGCCCTCGGTGGTGACGCTGCCCGATCAATGCGATCGCAGATGGCACGGCGTGCGCACCCCGACGCGGAAGTTCGTGGTCAACGCTGATGGTTCGCCATGGCTGTTCTTCGATTTGAAAGCCGATCCGGGCGAGGAAAGGAATTTGGTCGATGAGCCCGACTGCGGGGAGGAGCAGGCGGAGTGGGTGCGACGGTTGTGAGGACGGGCGTTTACCAGCGGCGACTCGTGAGCAAGGCCAAATGCGTGATGACGACGGGGTTTCGGAGGACTCGATAACACCTGCCGGAAAACGTTTCCGCCCTGAATTATTACAGGATCTCGCACAGGGCGCAGAGGAACCCTGCTGAGTCGGCCGACGAGCAAGGTAACCGCGCTTTCAGGTGGGCGAACCGGTTCGCTGGGTCGTCTCAAGGAGCGGCGGCACTCTGGCCGCCGGGTTTTATGTAGGAAAGGATGCGTGAGGCCGTCCGGCATCCAAACCGGCGGCAAGAGTGCCGCCGCTCCTTCAATCAGCCTCCGCCGGCGCCTCTACCTGCTACCTTCCTTCTTCCTTCTTTCTTCCGCCGGCTCTCTGCGGTCTCTGCGTGCTCCTGTTAAATGTCTTGGTGAACAGGCAGGGTCTCTGGCTCTGTGCGCTCCGTGTCAGCGCTCTGTGCCCTCTGTGGCCCATGCCTTGTCTTCATTCCAGCGTGACGTTTCCAGGCTGACGGGTTCGAGAACGAGAACGATTATGAGAACGAGAACGATGGACGGAGCGTTTTCGGCGCGGGTCAATCCATCCGGCCGCGACGGGTGTCCTTGCCCTTGGCTTCGTCGGTGGGGATCTTGTTGTCGCTCTTGACGACGAGGACGGGATTCTTGGTTTTGATCCAGAGTTCGGCCTCCTTGAAGTGCTTTGCGGCGACGTGCTCCATGGCCTCGCCCACCGTTTTGGGAGGCATGAGGCGGCCCTTCTTTGTGGTGTTGAACTCGTGCGTTGCGCGGTGCACCCGTTCGAGCGCAGTGGTGACGTTTTCGTCTTCTGGCAGCTGCACGACCCAGCCGACAAAATCGTGCTTGGGCAGGTCGCCGTTCGGATCGGAGATGATGAAGGCGAATTGTTTCTTGACCGCCGGCGGCTTCTCCTCGTCCACCTCGGGCTGGACGAGCATGTTCATCTCCTCGACGATCTGGCGGAGCAGGGCGGGATCGACCTCGTTGCGTTTGAGGATTTCGGCGACTTGGTTGACGTCAATTTTCGGCATGGAGTTCGGGCGGTTTTGGACTCACGACTGCATACGAATGAATCCGAAAGTAAAGGGTGGCGAAGCGCAGCGTCAGGATGAGCGTTTCGACGTGGTCGATGCCGAGGACGTCGTGATCGCACAAGCAACTCGGGGGGAGGTGCATGCCCGCGGACTTTGGCACCGGGCGGTGCACGTCTTGGTGTTCAACACGGCCGGGCAGGTTTTTTTGCAGAAGCGGTCGCAAGCCAAGGACACCTCGCCGGGCTGCTGGGATTCGTCGTGTTCGGGACACCTCGATGCCGGCGAGGAGTATGACGAGGCGGCCGTCCGTGAGCTGCGGGAGGAGATCGGCCTTACGGTGGAGGGGGCGCCGCGTCGTTGGTTTCGTCTCAGTGCGTGCGCGCAGACCGCCTGGGAGTTTGTCTGGGTGTACGAGGCGCGCGCGGAAGGACCGTTCGTGCTCCACCCCGCCGAGATCGAGCGGGGTGGGTGGTTCGAACTCGCGGACGTCAGCCGCGGCGTGAGCGAGCGGCCCGCAGAGTTTACGCCTGCGTTTCGACTGGTGTGGGCGGAGGTCGTGAGCCGCCGGCGATAGACGGCGCGATAGGGCTTATAGGACCTATACGCCCTATTAGTCCTATAAGTCCTATCCCCTAACGCTTCCGCCGCGCTACCTGTCCCGCAGCGCCTTGATCGCCGCAAACTGCTTGGGCGAGATCAGCCGGCGAGGCACGCGGGTCTCTGCTTCCTTGAGCATGCGGTCCCAGTCTTCCTCGGACACCGGCGTGTGTGGCTCCCAAGGCGTGTGATGCCCCTGCTTGCGGGTCCACGCGATGTTGCCGCCGTGGATCGTGGCGCGGACTTGGTACTTTCCGCGCTCCGGATCCGTTTTCCACCAACCGATTTCCATGCTCATGGGCTCACTTGGCGCCCGGGATGAGGCCCTTCATCAGGCCTTTCATCATGCCACCCATCTCGAAACGCTGGTAGCCTTCGGGGATCGCGAAGTGGCTGTCGGGAATCGACTTCTTTTCGATGGCGACGACCTCCATTCGAGATGTCTCCTTGCCGCTGCGGTTGCGGCTGACCACGCGCAACGGAAAGGCACCCTTCTCGACGAGCTCCCGTTCCCATTTGTTGCGGGCGGCAGGCTTCATCGGATTATTGGAGGAATTGGCGGCCATGAACGTGCCGATACCTTCGGCGGCCCAGATCTCCGTCGTGGTGCCTCTTTCTGTGCTGACATACTTCGTGCAGAGATGGCCGAGGATCGTCTCAGTCTCACTGGTTTTCTCCAAGGGTGTGCCGGTGTTGGCTTTGGCCGCCACCTCCGCGACGTCCTGCATGGCCATCACCATGTACATCTTCTGGCCGGGCATCAGCATGATCATTTCCTTCTTTTCGAAATCGACCAGGCTGGTCATGGTCGCTTCTTCGACGGAGATGTCCATTCGCATGCGGTCCTTCTTCACCGAGTAAGTGAGGGGTGTGGCGTTCTTGCCATCGCGGATCTCCATCTTGATGTGGCCTTCGAAATCCTTGGCGGAGAGCAGGGCGGTCGCAGCGAAGAGGCTGGCGAGTGAAATAAGGGTGCGGAGGAGGTTCATGACGGTGACGAATAGCAAAGCTGTTCCCGGGTGCAAGCGTTCGACTCTTGCTTCGCGCGGGGGGCCGGGCTGGAGTCGCGCGCATGGCTCTCTTCGGTTCCCTTTCGACGGTGCAAAACCAATCCGCCCTTTCCCGGACGCATCCGGCGGCGTTAGCCTACCTGGCTGAGGCGCTGACGCCTGGAAGTGCGATCCACCGGCGCATTCTCGCGATTCCCGCAGAGCGCACGGACCGCATCGACTTGGGCGAGGGGGTTTTCGTTCTTGAGCAGGCCTATCTACCCAAAGGCAGGTCGGAAGGACGGTTTGAAGCGCATCGAGTCTACATCGATCTCCAGGCCATCGTGACGGGTAACGAGATCATGGAGGTGATCGACGTTTCGCGGTTGCGGGTAAACGAGGATCTGACCCCGGCAAAGGACGTGATCTTTTTTGACGACGCGCCGGGAGCGACCGTGCTTCGGGTCGTGGCAGGTGATGTGGCGGTCTTCTCTCCGGCGGACGCGCACATGCCTTCGTTGGCGGACGGTGTACCCGCTCTCGTGCGCAAGGCGGTGGTCAAGGTGCCGGTGTCCGGGTGAACTACCGCCATCAATTTCACGCGGGCAATTTTGCCGATGTGCTGAAGCACGCCTTGCTCGTGCCGCTGTTGCGAGGGCTTCAGCGGAAGGAGAAAGGTTTTCTCTACCTCGACACGCATGCGGGGCGCGCGCTCTACGACCTCTCCCTGGCGGAAAAGGGCGCCACGTTGGTGCGTGCTCCGGAGTGGCCGGCGGGTATTGGGAGGCTTTGGAATCGCGCCGATCTGCCGGAGGGCGTGTCGACGTACCTCGGATTGGTGAAGGACTTCGATTCCCGCCAACGTCTGCCCGGCGAGTCGACGACCGTGCCGCGCCATTATCCCGGCTCGCCCTTGCTGGCTCAGGCGCTCGCGCGTCCGCAGGACCGGCTCGCGCTGTGCGAGCTGCACCCCGACGAGTACGCCGTGCTCAAGAGTGAACTCGATTTCGAGCGGCGGGCGGTCGTGCAGGCTCTTGATGGTTACCGCAGTGTTCGCGCGTTCTTGCCGCCGCCGGAGAAACGGGCGTTCGTGCTGATTGACCCGCCGTTTGAGGATGCTCGTGAACATGAACAGATCGTCGAAGCGGTGGCCGAGGGATTGCGGCGGTTGCCCGGAGGAACGTTCGCCGTCTGGTATCCGCTGACGGAGCGCGCGAAGGCCGACGCATTTCTCAGTGACTTGATCGCGCTCGCTCCCCCTCCGACGTGGACGGTGGAGCTGACCGTGGCCGGGCCGCGTTCGACGTTGAAAATGAAAGGCTGCGGCTTGGTGGTCGTGAACCCGCCTTGGCAGATTGATCAGGCCATCAGGCCCGAACTCGATTTTCTGGCTGACGTGCTCGCGCAAGAACCCGGGGGCGAGGCCCACCTTCGCTGGCTTGTGACCGAGTAAAGAGGCGGCCGGCTGAGCGCCGCTCAGGACGGCGTGCTACCGCACTCCGCTGGTCGGGATGAACTCCGATTTGCGGATGTAGGCTGAGTCCGTCTCTTTCTTCAATTGCTGCGCGGCCTCGGGGTCAACCTGCTTGAGCACATAGATGGATTGGCGGGCCTGTTCGATGTTTCGCAGGCGCTCCTCTTCTTCGTACATCATCATGGCGCGCTGTTCGGAGGTCATGCCGACGAAGGGCAGGCGAAAGCGGTTCAGCACACCGCGATCGAACTCGGTCAGGTAACGCGCGACCGCGACGGCCTCGAGGCCTTCCTTGGTGTAGATCTGGCGTTCGGTAAACACCGGCGGCCGCTGACCTTCCACCACCACTTTGGGCAGGCGGATGATTTGGTTGCGCGGCTGATCCGCCTCAAGTTCCTCGTCTGTCTTCGGCGGGGGCGGGGGGGGCGGTGGATTGTATTTCGGCATCGCCCGTGCGAGGTTGGCGGCGACCGTCGGGGAAATGGCCCGCGAGCGCGCGGCTTCTGCGGCCTCACGTGCCTCTGCGGCGGCGTTGTCCTCATTCGGCGCCGCAGCAGCGGCCGGTTCCACCGGCGCAGAAGAGGTTTGAGAGTATCCGAGCGTCGCGCCGAGCAGCACGGCCGGAATCAGGAGAACGGCTCGCGTGGAGTTCATAAGATTTTAGACCCGAAAACCGTAGAAAAGTTCGATCAGAAGGCAACCCATGCCGGCGAAGCCGGAAATCCTAAATCATAAACGACCAAATCCCAAATAATATTGAGCCCTAGGCGCTTGCCTCCGGATGGCGATTGGGATTTTGCCTCCATTATCGTCTCAAAACCTTGTCTTTGTTCGCGAATGAGAGACTACGTTCGCACCTGGCCGGTGCCGTCGATCACGTACTTGTACGAGCACAGCTCCCGAAGGCCCATGGGGCCGCGGGCGTGCAGGCGATCCGTGCTGATGCCGATCTCCGCGCCGAAGCCGAATTCGAAGCCGTCGTTGAACCGGGTGCTGGCGTTCCACACGACGACGGCGCTGTCCACGCCCGCCTGAAAACGGCGCGCCGCCAACTCGTTGCGAGTGATGATGGCATCGGTGTGTCCGGAACCGTCCCGATTGATGGTTTCCACCGCCTCGTCCAAGGACGCCACGACGCGCACGGCGATGATGAGATCGAGAAACTCTGCGGTGTAGTCGGCGGGGGCGGCGGGTGTGGTGTCGACGCCGGTGCGCGCAAGGATCGCGGCACTTGCTGCGTCGCAGCGCAATTGCACGCCCTTTGCGGCCAGCGCCCTCGCGACGCGGGGGAGCACCGACTCGGCTGCGGCGGCGTGCACAAGCAATTGTTCGGCGGTATTGCACACGCCGGTGCGCTGCGTTTTCGCGTTGAGGGTGACATTCTCCGCGAGCACGGGATCGGCGTCCGCATCGAGGTAGACGAAGCAAACC
>JBBQUU010000066.1:0-28274 GCA_038212175.1 Opitutales bacterium
GGGGAGTTGGTGAAACGGATGGCGAAACAGAACTGGGAGTGACGGCCTACTATCAAAGCATGGGCATCCGACGCTCGCTTCGCTCGTTTTCTTTTAGCGCAGCCAGCGATCGGTGAACGGGGTCAGGCCGAGCACCGTCACATCACGGCAGAATCCGGGCAACTGTGACAATGCTCGGCCTTGTCCGACCCCGTCTGACCGGCAGTCTTGAAGCCCAGACAGGTTTCGAGGCCGTAGGCCGACAAATCGCCAAGATTGTGTCTCTGTTGCGGGCTACGGTAACCTGGCCGAGGCGTTGCGACGGCATGTTTCGCGAATAGGTCTGTAACGCATGCATCCGTTTCCCTTGTTTTGGGCTAGCCTAGGGGTCATTACTTACCTTTTGACTTGAGGGCGACGCAGATGGGAAAAGGGGAAAAGGCAAGTAATGCGCCCCCCTTGGAACGATGTCAGCGTGTTGATGCTTCCCGCCGCTTTTCGTAACTCCGCGTGATCGCCGCAATCACGGTGGGCATCGTCGCCTCAAATCGCGCTCGCACCGCCGCCTGGCCGGCGGCTGCGGTTGCGCGGGCGGCGGCGGGATCGCGGGCCATCGCTAGAACCGCCGGCGCAACCCGTGCCGCTTGCGCCGGATCATCAAGATCGAAGAGCCATTCGCCGAGGCCAAACTCCCGCCACATCTCGCCCTTGGTGCTCTGTTCAGCCCACCGACAGACGATCGCCGGTACCCCGTGGCCAATGCTCATGATGGGACTGTGCATCTCGTGACCGAACACTCCGGCGGAGCGGCGGTAAACCGAGAGCGCCTCATCCGGAAGCCAAAACGTTTCCCGCCTCACGACGCTGGGTCGAACGTCGGCGGGCAGACGATCATAAAGCATTTCGCGAGCGAGGGACATCTGCGTTTCGTCTTCCGGACTCAACAGTACTTTCATGCCCGTCTCGCGCACGACATACACGATGGCGTCAAGCAAGGGCGCGTGATCGGCCTCCTTTCGTTCTTCGTTGCGGGCCTGTTTTGCAGGATCGAACGCGACCTGCTTGCGCGGAATCTCCCACATCGGCGTGTGTCGATAGCGGGAAATGCAGACCAGAAAGCGGCCGGGCTCGAGGGCGTGCTCGCGCAGGTACGCCTCCGCCCGTGCCTCATCCGCGAGATCGGTGGCAAAGGCGACATCGGGCGCAACGCCCATGACCGGTGCCTTGACGCCTTCGGAACGCGCGCGGTCCAACGACAATGGGTCACGGAAGTAAACGAAATCGGCGCGGGATAACGTGGCTCTCTCCGGGATGCCGTACAGGCCGTAGGTGACGCCGTACACGCCAAAGCCGCGACCGGTGCGGCGATGAAAGGCCTCGGCGTGCGCCCATCCGAGGGTGGACGGCCCGGAGCCGTGCAGGAGGAAGTCGGCGTGGTCCATCGCTTCGAGCACCTTCTCATCGGAGATGCGTCCCTGTCGGTCTGGCTGGCCCTCGATAAACTTCACCCGGGGAAAACGCTGCTGGATCAAGTCCAGCACCTCGTCGGCGGGTCGGTTGAACAGCCACACCGTGACGTCCGCCTGCGGCAGGTAGTGCGCGAGCAACGCCAGCGCCCCGGGCGTGTGCGCGATGTCGCCGATGTTGATGTCCTGCCAGCTCGAAACGAGCAGCAGTCGCGGCGGGCGGGCTTCGTCGAACCGTGAGGCGGAGGCAATCAAGGCGGGAGGCGAGGAAAAGAGGGCAGGGGGAGGAGGCAATTCAGTCATGAACGTCGGGGTGCGAAGGGAGAAGACGATGTCCCGCGCGGTCCCGATGTTTCGAGATGAACCTTCACCTTACGGTCAGGTAGAAAATCCCGTGATTGCCTCGATTTAGTAGAGACAGACATCCGCAATGCACGTTTGGTCCAAGTCGGAAGATGTCACTTGATCCAGATTCACGCTATTTGGCGTGCTGGTGTCCCTTGGATCAGCCCTGTCATGCCGATGTACTTTTGAACCTGACAAATTCCCAACCCTGAGCCGTGCGTGCGACCCCCGTGGGCCGCCTCTCTGACACCCTCATCGCTAGCGTGGAGGTGTCGCGCGGGTATCAGGCGGATCGCTGTGTCAGCGGTCGGTGATCGACCCGGCCGGTGGAATCCAGAAGGAGGTCGCTTGAGGGGAATTGGACGCTATCAACGTCCGGATTTTTACCGTAGTGGCTTTCCGGAACTCGCTTCGTCCTCCATTGGAACTAACGCTGCTGCCGGAATACTTAGAAGGTGTGAGCACGACTTCACATTGGCAACGCCCCGCGGACCGCCGTTTGTATCCCGCGGCCCATGACAATCTCGACGTCGACCTGGTGGTCGTCGGCGGCGGTATCACAGGCGTCACGGCCGCATACCTTGCAAAAAAATCGGGCAAAACGGTAGCCCTGTTCGAACGCGAACGGTGCGGATGCGGTGACACTGGTCATACCACGGCTCACCTCACCGCGTTTCCTGATCTCTCATTGGACGAGATTGAGAAGAAATTCGGGGAGGGGGCGGCCCTTGCCGTTTGGGCCGCCGGCTGCGCTGCCATCGATCAGATCGTGGCAAATGTGCGTGCGGAAGAGATTGAGTGTGATTTTCGGTGGGTGCCCGGGTTTCTTCATGCGCCCCGGGCCGCAGGTGGCGGCCGGGAGAGTGACCTTGAGTTTCTGCGGCGGGAGGCGGAAGTCGCCGGGAAGCTTGGGATTGAGGCAGAGTACGTGAACCGTGTGCCTGTCTTCGAAACGCCCGGGGTTAAATTCCCTAACCAAGCGCTTTTTCACCCGCTGAAGTATGTGGACGCCTTGCTTGCTAAAATTGCTGGAGACGGGAGCTGCGTTTTCGAAAACTCGCCCATCGATACGATTGAAGAAAAGGACGGGGATAGGATCGAAGTGAGCGCCAGGAATGCAAAGATTGGCTGCAAGGATGTGTTCATTGCCACCCATACGCCACTGGCTGGGACCGCGGGTTTAGTGTCCTCGCTCCTCTTTCAGACTAAACTTTACTTGTACTCCAGCTATGCCCTCAGTGCGCGCCTGAGCGCGGGTACTGCGACGGGGGCATTTTGGGATACAAGCGATCCCTATTTCTACCTACGAATCGAGGAGGGGGATGATGAATCACCCTTGGCGATCTATGGGGGCGAGGATCATAAGACAGGACAGGAGACCAATACACACGAGCGCTTCGCGAGTTTGGAGAGAGCGTTCTTGAATATCTTCCCTGACGCGTTGATCGAGAGCCGGTGGTCAGGGCAGGTGATTGAGACCAACGATGGGCTTCCATACATCGGTGAGACGGCTGCGCATCAGTACGTGGCGACGGGGTTTGCCGGTAATGGCATGACGTTTGGAACGTTGGGGGCGATGATGGCCGTCGATTACGTTCACCAACGACCCAACCCTTGGTCTGAACTGTTCTCCGTTGAACGGAAAAAGTTGCGCGGTGGCATTCTGGACTACATGCGCGAAAACATTGATTATCCCTACTACCTCGTCCGGCAATGTATCACCCCGGCCCCCAGCGGTTCAACGGATGAACTGGCGCCGGGTGAAGGGGGAATTATTTCGTTAAGCGGGAGAAAAGTCGCCGCCTATCGCGGCGAGGATGGCAAAGTCACCCTCTGCTCTCCCGTCTGCCCCCATTTGAAATGCATCGTGGAGTGGAACACAGCGGAGAAAACGTGGGATTGCCCGTGTCACGGTTCCCGCTTCAAATCCACGGGCGAAGTAATTTCGGGGCCCGCTGAAGAGGATCTCGCCCCCTTCGAGGAACTGGGAGCCAAGTGATGACCCGTCACTTTCGTTCCTGGGCGTGGTCGAAATGAAGGGATGTTGCGGCTCAGGCGGTGGGCACGGAAGAAACGACTCCTGGCAAGATCCAGGTCGGGGCGGCGGGGGCGTCACGGGCAAGGTCGGTTTCAAGGAGCCGGGCGCCGGCCGGGGCGTCGCCGAGGTCGGGCACGGCCAGGCGTTCCCCGTCTTTCAGGGCCGACGCGTGTGCGACCAGACCAGGCAGGTTGTAGCGGGCGGCAGCCCAGATGTGATTGGGCGGCAGGGCGCCCGTGACGCAGGCGCGCAGGAAGTCGTCCACCAGAAACTGGTGCGAGCCGTGGTGACCGTTGTCGAGACCCTCGAACGTTGAGGGCAGGCGCCAGGTGGGGTGGACGGCGGCCATGCCCGAGTAAAAGTCCATCTGCGTGCCGTCGGGCAGGCTCTCTTGCCGCGAACGGTCGCGCGATCCACCTGCCCGAGGCAGGAGACGTGGGTGAGCCGGGCGCCGGTCACGCTCACGATCATGCTCGCCGTGTGGGTCGGGTAAAACATCGGCGGTACGCCGGCCGCGCGTTTCCACTCCGGCCCGCCGCTGTATTGGTAGGCCTCGTAGAATCCATGGGCCATGTCGTGCATGTATTCGCCTTCGCCATACACGAATCGGCCGAAGAGACCTCGCCGCCACAGTTCGCGGCAGAAGAGCGTCGAAGGGTAGTAGTAGCTCGTTTCACCCAGCATGTAGATGAGGCCGGTGGCGCGGACGGTGGCCTCGACCTCGGCGATTTCGTCCAGGCTGATGCCGGCCGGCACGGCGGAGTAAACGTGCTTGCCGGCGCGCAGCGCGCGGAGGGCGAAGGGGGCGTGGGTGTCACGCTGCGTGAAGATGGCGATGGCGTCGCAGTCGCTCCGCAGCAGGTCGTCGAACGAAGCATGGGTTTCGACGATGCTCGCGTGCGCTGCCTCGGCGGCGAGGCGGTCGGGCAGGCGATCGGTGAGCGAGACGGCGCGGGTGAGCGGATGGGCCTTGAAGAGGGGCGTAAAGGCGCGGGCAAAGGAGCCGGCGCCCAGGATGCCGATTTTGATGGGTTTCATGGTGAGGGTGTGACGGCCATTGCGAGTGAGGGCGCCCCCGGCCGTACGCGGGCTTCCTCATCGAAGAAAAGCCAATCAGCTCAGCCAGCGTTTAACGCGCACGAGGCTTTCCTTACAGTCGTCCGCGGGGTCATGCGTTTCGGGTTCGTGTTCGATGCCGATCGGACCCTTGAAGCCGCCTGCCACCGCCTGTCGGATGACGTTCTCGATCCCGGCGACGCCGTCGCCGAGGGTGCAGGTCTCGTGGCCCATATCGATCAGGGCATAACCGGTGGGTGGGCCGGTGCGGCGTGGCTTCACATCCTTGGCGTGGAGGTGGGCACACCATAGATCGACGGAGGTGTAGCCCAATGCCCGAATGCCGCCGATCATGTCGTCGAAGCGGGCGGCGAAACGCTCCGCCGGCCGGAAGAGGTCGTGGGTGGCGTCGTCTCCCTCCATCCACCCGCCGGTCATGTTAAAGCCGAGGGGGCGGGCGACGAGATTGGCGGTGATGTAGGATATGGGATTCATGCGGGAGAGGGAAACGGGGGGCTCGACGTAAGGCGGATGAGAAGCATCCAGCGGAAGCGTTACGGCAACTGGAAGGTGAAACGCCCGCCGGCATGATCAAGCGGTCGCATCTGGCGGGCCACTTTATTGCCCGCGGTCACCGTAAATTCATAGTCTCCTAAATGCCCGCGGGTGCGGGCCTCGCCTGGTGAATCGGTCGTGACATCGACTCGGGTCAGCCAGGCGCCGCGCACAAGGTCGCGCCAGACCCGGGCATTGGGTTTCTCCGACCAGTCGGCGCGAAACATTCCGGCATCGGGTTTCCAGTGACGCTTTTCCCAGAAGCCCCATTTGGTGAAGCCGGTGACCGCGTGATGGCTGTAGAGTGCGATGAGAAAGTCGCGGGTGTAGTCGGCCTGCAGTTCCTCATCGGGCGAGTTCACATCGAATTCCGTGATCTGCAGTTCGAGACCGGACGCGGCGAGCAGATCGAGATCGGCCAGCACGTCTTCCGGCTCCCGCACCTGACGACCGACATGGCCTTGGATGCCGAGGGCATCAATGGGAGCGGCGGCTTCACGAAGGCGGGCGGTGAGTACCAGGAAACGGGCAATGTTCTCGGGACTTCTCCGACTGTTCAGCATCGCGTAGTCGTTCAGGAAAAGCATTGACCTCGGTGCCGAAGATGAAGGCCGGCCGGACGAGGCGGACGGCGATCCGGGCATCGGCCACCGGTTGCCCGGCCGCATCGAGCACGCGGATCTCCAGCGGAGCCGTACGGATTCTCTCGATACGTTCCAGAGCGGCGCTCCGCCACGCGGCGTCGGGCTCACGACCCTTGTAGGTGAAGCGGGTCTGGGGCATTTCAGCAATTCTTGCGCAGTCGCCAAAATTGAGCACTTCAAGGCCGGCGATCTCGACGGCTGGTGGGATTACTCGAATGATTGAGGGTTTCGACCCGCAAAGTGGGGCGGGCGGGCGTACTCCAGGTGGCCGTCCCTGCCGGAGTCGACCCGGAGCCACCGCGAAAGGTCATCGTCGCCGCGGGATCGTCGGGCAGCAGGCTGATGGGGCTCTTCGCCAGCAATTCCGCGGCCAACCGGGTGTCTGGGGGCGATGCGGCCAGGAGGTTCAGCGTAGGCGCAACGGAGAGGACGCAGGTGAACAGGCAGGAGAGAAGGGTTTTGCTTTTCATAGATTGTAGAGCGGTCAGTGCCTCGGTGATCCGGTTCAGGTGGCACGTTCAGCAATCCCAGGAAAGGGCTCGACCCGGATTTTACAGGAGGCCGCAGAGAGCGCGGAGAAAACGTCTGGGTTTACTGGCCTGGCTCTGTTGCCTCTGTTACCTCCTGTGCCAAACTGCAGAATAAGTGGGGAGGTTTGGGCCCCGGGGGACCAGACGGGCCTGGCTCTGCGCTCTCTGCGGCCTCCTGTAAGAATCTGGATTGAGTGGGTTCGAGTTCATCCGGGAAGGGTGATGAAAAGGTGGTCGCCCTCGCGCTCCACCGTGTAGGTTTCGAGGTTTTCGGACACCGCCCCGGCGGTGTCGACCGGGATTCGTTTCAGACGGGTTTTGGGATCGACGAGATGCTCGCCGGTGCGCAGGTCGAACTCCCAGCCGTGCCAGGGGCAGCGCAGGATGCAGCCGGCGTGACCGACGGTGTATTCATAAACGGGTGACGGAAGGGTGGTGCCGGAGACCCGGCCCTCGCAGACCGGGGCGCCGGCGTGGGGGCAGACGTTGCGATAGGCGTGGAAGGCATTGGCGACGTTGAAGACGCCAAGGGAGATTTTGCCGTGAACGACAATTTTTCGAGCACCAGGTGGAAGCTCGGCGACAGGACAGACAGCGAGGACTCGGCCGGCTAAAACCGTAATTCCGCTTAGCGGGTTTTCGGGGTTGAGAGGGCTCGTTTGCGCGCGGTTTTTTTTCGGGTGGCTATGGCTGGTTTGTCGGCTGGCGAGGGGGGCGCGGGGGGGCGGCCGAGTGACGGGCCCGAGACCCAGCGGCCTTTGACGAGCACGATGTGAGGGTTCTCGGGCAGTCCTCGTTCGTTGCGGTTGAGGCGGCCGAAGACGATGTTGACCGCCTCCGCGCCAATGAGTTCGTAATTCTGATAAGTACCCGCATAGGCGGCTTTCTGAGAATTCCACGAAACGGTTGCGTAGCCAATGTCGTCGGGCATGCGCAGGCCGGCGTCGGCCAGCCATTCACAAACGTCGATGCCGTGGCTGATCACGCAGTCGGGTTGGTGTTGCCTGATCCAGGCGAGAAACGGTTCAGGTCCCCACGTGTGCGCAACCAAGGGGGGGACGGCGATCAATTCGGGGTGCTCGTGCACGGAGGTCAGGAAGCCGGCGATCCAGAGGTGGTTTACGCGCTCGTCGGCCTTGTAATTCATGGCGAGACCGATGCGGCGATAACCGAGCTGGCGGGCCTGACGCATGAGGTCGAGCAAGGCGGAAAAGTTGTCGTGGCAAGCGCGGTCGAGGTCGGGTTGCACGACGGTGCGGCCGATGGCGGCGGTGGCGAAATGTTCCCAGCCGAGGTGCATGGCACCGCCTGCGAACTGGACCGGCCCGTTGTAGGCGAGGGGACCAAGCACGACGCCCGTGATGCCGCGGTTGATGAGGATGCGCGTCATGCGTTCCTCGGTCATACCTGGTTCGGTGAGCCAACAGGGTTCGAGCGCATAGCCGAGGCTTTCGGCGCGCGCGCGCGCACCTTCAAAGTATCGCCGTATGACTTCGTCTTTACGGATGGCAGTCTTGGTCTGCGTGTAGACAAACGCCAGCGCGGCCTGCCGGCGCGGGGTGCGGCTGGAGCGGATGTGCGTCATGAGGTGGGCGATCTCGGGATTGGGCCGGTAGTTCATCGCGGCGGCCACGGCCTGCACGTGCTGGCGGGTGGCGGCGGAGATTTTTGGGTGGTTGCGCAACGCGAACGACACGGTGGCTTGGGAAACGCCGGCGCGCTGCGCGATCATCTGGTGGGTGACGGGACGGCTCATGGGGTAATCGGTATTACCGACAGAGGGATAGCGTAGGTCGAGGGATAAATCATTAGTTGCTCCAGACCGTTTTGGTCTGCCCCAACCCCTACAAACTATGAAAACGTCTGCGTACCCGCTGCGCGGGAGTGTGTGGTGTTTCGCGGCCCTCGCGGCCTTTCTGCCCTCGAATCGACTTCCGGCCCAGACCACCAAATCCGGCGGCAACGAGAGTGAGCCGGTGCGACTCAGCGCGTTCAGCGTCGAGGTGGAGCGGGATCGCAGCTACGCGGCCAGCAACGCCCTTTCCGGCACCCGCACGAATGTGCCGATCGCCGATTTGCCGGTGAATATCCAAGTGCTGACCGGCGAGGTTTTGAGCGACTTCAACGCCAAGCAGGGCACCGACCTGTTGAACTACTTCAGTTCCGTCTCCACTCGCAGCTCCGACCAGTCCAAGGAGTTCAACGGCAATACCGCGCTCTTCGGCGAGGTGGTGATCCGTGGTCTGCCGTCCAACGTCAACCTGCGCGACGGCGTGCGCTCCTTTGACCAACCGCTCGCCTATATCACCGAGCGCGTCGAGATCGTGAAGGGGCCGGCCGCCATCCTTTACGGCCTGTCCGAGCCGGGCGGTATCTATAATATCATTACGAAACAACCGGGCCTGCGCGAAACGTTCGGCGAGGTCTCATTCACCGCCGGCAGCTACGACACGTATCGAGGCACGCTGGACTACAATGTCGTAGTTTCCCCGACGCTGGCGTTCCGGCTGAACGCGGTCGCCCAGCGCCTCGAAACGGAGTTTTGGTGGAGCGATGGCCGGGACGAGGCGATCAACCCCGCCGTGACCTGGCAGCCGTTCGAGAACACCACCCTGACGGCCAGCTACGAATACGACCACCGTGACCGCGGCTACGGCGAGCCCGGCCGCTATCGCGTCGCCAACTCCTCGCCCTCGACCACCTCCTCGGTGACGATTGATGGCGTGAGCTACTCGTCCGGTGGCCTCGGCCCCGTTTACGGAACCACCGTGAAGGGCGCGCAGATCGGCATCTTTGACGATCCGCGCACGCAGGCGTCAACCTATTACAACTGGTCCGGCGCTGACTCGCGTCGCACGGTGAAGCGCAACACCGTCTACCTCACGTGGGTGCAGCAGGTCTTCGAGGACTTCTCCTTGCAGACGCAGTATTCGGTTTCGATCCGGCGCTATACCGACGACCTGCTCCAGAGCGGCTACGTGAGCGGCAACACCAGCTTCCGCTACCCGAAGCCGGTGATCCTCGCCCGCTGGCAGAAATTTGAAAACAAGAACGGCGTCGATTCCCTGATCTCCACGGGCAACTACGAATACGCGTGGGAAGGCACTCCCGTGGGCCGCGTGCAGCTCAACCTCACCTTCGGCGTGCAATACTACCGCGACGCCCGCAGCCAGCGTGAATCGGTCGACGCCACCGACCGGCGGAAGCGCCGGGCCGACGGCAGCATCGAGACCGACAACGTCATCAACGGCGGCCAATACGACGCCAACCGCGGTCTCTGGTTCTACTACTACGAGCCGATCCAGCGCCCGAGCGAAATCGTGAGACCCGCCGACTTCACCTACACGTTGTTGCCGGCCAACGAGGGATCGTTCAGCAATCCATTCAGCTCGGCGTATCAGACCAATGAATTCAGCTCGGCCTGGGTGCAGTCGCTGGTCCGTCTCTGGGACAGCAAGCTCATCCTGACCGGCGGTGTCTACTATACGTCGATCGACTTCCGCCGCAGCTCCGATCCTGACAACATCAACATCCCGGTGTTCGATGACGGCAAGGCGCTGCCGCAATACGGCATCATCTACCGGCCAGTGCCCGGGGTGGGGCTCTTCGCCCTGCGTTCCGAGTCGTTGCAACCCAACGCCAGCTCCGGCGACAAGAACGGCGACCCGTTCCCGCCCCGTGCCGGTAAGGGCACCGAGTTCGGCGTGAAGCTTGACCTGTTCGACAGTAAGATCTCCGGCACGATCAGCTACTTCGACATCGAGCAGACCAACCGCGTCGTTTTCGACCCCGACGAGCCGAATCCCTTTGACCCCGTGGACGGCAAAGGCGCCAACGTCGCCCGCGGCCTGAATCGCTCCGAAGGCTACGACGTCGACCTCGTGTTTTCGCTGTCGCAGTCGATCCAGATCCTCGCCAGCTACTCGCGCACCGACGTCTCATCCGAGGGCAACGTCAACGCGGCGCTGAACGGCGCGGCCGAGATCGACTCGATCGAGGACCAGTACGGCATGCTGGGCGTCTATCGTTTCCTCGACGGTGGGCTGAAAGGCCTGTCGGTCGGTGGCGGCGCCAACTGGTTTGACGGCATCGTGCGCGAAAGCGTGCAGACCTCGTTCGGCGGCATTCAACGCAAGCTCAAGGGCCAGTGGGACGGCGACCTCTTCGCCAAATATGAGACCAAGCTCTGGGGGCGCGACTGGGTGTTCCAGTTCAACGTGAGCAACCTGTTCGAGAAGGAGTGGGGCGTGGGCTACGATCCCGCCTCGGCCAACGCCGACAACGTTGCGGTCGACGCCTACTACTACCCGACGAAGCGCCATTTCAGTTTCACCACGACGTTGAAGTTCTGATCGCCAGGGAGGCCTGCGGTGTAAGTGCCGCCGGCTTCCGCCCTGGCTCTCTTTTTGAGCGGTTCCGGTTTCTCCCAGGCAATCGAAACTACTCCATGAAAATTCGCCGAAATTACCGCGGTATTTTTGATTCGAGTTGTCGAGCCCCGCGACGTTTAACCCTGACCCCCTTTCATCGTGCCCTGCGGATCCACCCTCACCCGTTTGCCGACTGCCGGCCTGGCGCTGCCCGCGCGGGTCGCGCGGGGGCTGGGCTGGATCACGTGGTTGTTGAGGGCCGCCGGGGGCCATGGGCTGGGCTGGATGTTGTTGTACGCGGGGGCAATGGTCGGGGGCGTGCGAGCTGGCACGCCGCCGGATGTCTCCGCCGTAGCCGCCTTTGTGGCTTTGGAGGAGTTTCGTTTTGGAGACGCGGCAACCTTGCGAGCCCCGGCGGGTGACACGCTTTCCCGCCCCGCTTCATTGGCCAAGGCCCTGGGCATGCTCAACAACCCACCCAAAACGGATTCGGCGGTCGAGGAGGCGGCAGGTATCCTGCGAAAGTTGGTGGCTGATGATGCCGGGGACGAGATCGGTGGGTGGGCGCGTTATCACTTGGGTCGGATCGTCCAGATACATGCGGGCACGCCGCGTTCGCTGGAGGCGATGGAGGACTACCGCAGCTTGCTGGCGGCATCTCCTGCCAGCGAACCGGCTCAGCAAGCGCTTCTTCGACTGGCGATGCTTTACCTCTACGAGGTGAAACTGGACTGGCAGCCCGAGCAGCGCGCCGCTGCCGCGGAAGCACTGTCACCGCAGGTTACCGACGACTTCGCCGCGGCCTACCATCTGCTCGTGGGGCGTGGCCTGCTTTACCATCGTCTCGATTCGGCGAGAGTCTGGGAGCATCTGCGCCGGGCGGACGTGGCCGGTATCATGAATCCGGTGACGAATCGGGCCAACCTGGTCGCGCTTGGCGAGCTGGCCCGCGCCCTCGGGTGGACCACGGAGGCGGAAAACTACTACGTGCGTTTTCTGGAGATTGCCCGTCGTGATGCACGTTCGGCCAGCGTGCGCGACCACCTGGAAGAAGTGCGCCCGACCGCGCAGGAGGGCCCCGGCTTATGAAGACGCCCTACATCGCGTCTCTCATTCTTGGCGGCATCTTTCTTTTTGCGGCCGGGCGTGTGTTGTTGCGGCAGGCCCCGGCTATGACCGACGCCGCACCGATCGAGCTGCGGTTGGCGCACTACCTCGTCTACGATTCCAATCGCGAATTTTACGACTTGGCCATCGCGGAGTATCGCAAGCTGCATCCCGACGTGAACATCGTGCCGATCGATGTTCCGCCGCGCATCTGGCCGGTGTGGCGACAAACGCGTTTTACCGGAGATACCGCCCCGGACATTATTCAGCTCGGGCGGGGATTCACCGACGAAATGGCGGCGCTCTATCTGACGCCGTTAAGCGAAGAGCTGGAACGTCCCAATCCTTACAATGCCGGCACAGCCTTGGAGGGCGTGGCGTGGGGCGAGACGTTTGTGGACGACTCTTTGACTGGCGAAAATTTCAACCCTCGTCTTTTGGAGCATTACGGGGTGTCGAACTATCTCAACCTGCGCCGGGTGTACTTCAACGTTGACCTGATGCGTGAGATCACCGGCAAGGCGACTCCGCCCCGAGACTATGCGGAGTTCATCGCGTATTGCCGGGAGGTGAAAGCGTGGTCGGAGAAACGCCGTTCGCCGGTGGTGCCCATCGCGGGCTCGATCGAGTACTCCCGCGGATTGTTTGTGGAGGCCATGACCCAGCAGACCCAGCGGCTCGCCCGTCGCATCGATCTCGAGCATGATCTGGTTTCAAGCGAGCGCGAAACCGCGATGTCGTGGCTGCGTGGTGAATGGGCCCTCGACGACGAGGCCTTGCTGCCGGTGTGGGAGCAGCTGCACGAGATGGCGCAGTTTTTTCAGCCGGGGTTCCTTCAATTGGCTCGGGAGGATGCGGGCTTCCTGTTCAAGCAGGGCAGGGCCGCGATGATCGTATCCGGCACGTGGGATGCGAATTACTTCCTGGTCGATTCCGACTTTGAGGTGGGTGTGTTCGTTTTGCCGTTGCCGGACGAACATCACCCCCGCTACGGGCGAAACGTGGTGGGAGTATTGACAGAACGGGCCGCCGTTCCTTCTGGCGCGCTCGGGGTGGCTCGCTCGTCGAAACATCCCGCTGAGGCGATCGATTTCCTCCGCTATCTGACCAGTCTGCGGGTAAACGAGTGGTTCGCTGAATACTGCCTGCGTGTGCCGGTGATCGAAGGGGCGGCGCCGCCACCCGGCTTCAAGGCCTTTGCCCCGATGATGGAGGGTTACGAACCCGGGGCCACGTTGTGGTTTGAAGGCCTCGGCTCCAGGTCCAGCCAACGTCATCTTGAGGCCAACATCGATTACCTCGTGGGTCCCAACGGCACGGTCGATGGGTTTCTCCAGCGCCTGAGTCCGCACTACGGTCGCTATCTGCGCCAGGATTTGCAGCGCGTCGCGGCCACCGGTCTGCGGACGGCCCAACGGATGGACGCGGTCGACGTTGCCCTGCGGCTTCATGCTGCGACGACGCCTGAAGCGCGCCGGCGGGCGACCCGGTTGACGGAAGCACAGGTCATCCAGGAAGCCGAAAACTACCAGGTGCTGCATACGCTGAGCACGACCCAAAAATCTCCCTGAATCCCTCTCCCTATGATCCAAAATCAACTCTACGACAAAATCCTCGGCTGCATCGCCGCCAGCCAAGTCGGCTCGGCCCTCGGCCAGCCCGGCGAAAACCTAACCCGCGAGGAACTCGTCGCCCAATACGGCACCATCGACTCCCTTCAGGGTTTCGAGCTCAACGGTGAGCATTTCCCGCCCGGGACCACCGAGGACGGCGTCGAACGCCAGAAACTCATCATCCTCGCCATCGCCGACAAGAACGGTCCCGTCACCTGCCGCGAGTTCGCCCAAAGCTGGCTCAAATACGTAAAGGAGGAAAGCTTCGGCCGCCTCGCTGGCGCGCAGGACGAGATCCACTATCGCGTGATCAAGGCTGGCATCCCGCCGGAAGAGTCCGGCTGGTATGACGCCCATATCGGCCGCACCGGCTGGACGCGCGCCTGCCACCCGATCGGCATCATCAACGCCGGGCAGCCCGAGCTGGCCGCCCGCAACGCTTTTGATGTCGGCCGTATCTACCAGCCCCCTACCGGTCGCGGCATCCTCTGGAAAAACGGTGACAACCGCCGCCTCGCGCCCACCTACCAGATCGGCCTCGACTGGGCCGCCGCCGTCGCCGCCGCCATCGCCGAGGCCTTTAAGCCGGATGCCACCCCCGACAGCATGATTGAGCAGGCGCTCGCCTACATCGTCGAGCCCGCCGCCGAGGAGATCCAACGCGGCCTCGATATCGCCACCCGAGTGAAGGACTACGAGGAGCTCGTGCATGAGTTCAACCAGATCTACCGCGCCGACGGCATGCACTTCTCGATGAACCGCGGCTACGAGGTCACGACCAAGGGCATCGCGCTCTTCTACCATTTCAAGGGCGACGTGAAGGCGACCATGCTCGCGGCCGCCAACTTCGGCCGCGACACCGATTGTCTGGCCTCCGTCTCCGCCGGCCTCGCCGGTGCCCTGAGCGGCGTGAGCAACATTCCCCGCGAGTGGATGGATCAGGTCAACGCCTCGGCCAAGCTCAACCGCTACACCATGACCCAGCTCTCCCTCGAGGATCAGGCCCAGGCCCTCTACGACGCGCTCATGTCCTGGCACGGCAAACAGAAGTCCGGCGTCGACGGCCTCGAAGTGCTCCGCGGAAAGGCCACGTCGTGATGCGCCCCAACGCCCTCAAAGCCGCCCTGCGCGCCGGCAAGCCGCAACTCGGCACCTTCGCCAAACTCACCGATCCCGCGTCGATCGAGATCCTCGGCTTCGCCGGCTTCGACTTCATCATCGTCGACCGTGAGCACACGCAGATGAGCGACGATGTGATGATGAACCTGCTGCGCGCCGCCGACCTGCACCAACTCTCGACGGTTGTGCGCGTGCAGGAGTTCAACCCCGCCAGCATCCTGCGCGCGCTCGACGCCGGTGCGCAGGGCGTGATGGTCCCGCAGGTCAATACGCCCGCCATGGCCCGCGCCGTGATCGACGCCGTGAAATACTCTCCCATTGGCCGCCGCGGTTTCGCCGCCAGCCAGCGTGCCGCCGCCTACGGGTTTTGCGATCCGGCGGCCTACGCCGAGCAAGCCAACGCCGAGTCGCTCGTCGTGAGCTACGTCGAAACCAAAGAGGCGGTCGAGTCGCTCGACGAGACCCTGCGGATCGGCGAGATCGACGTGATCTTTCTCGGGCCAGCGGACCTTTCGGCCAGCTACGGCCTTATCGGGCAGGTCAAACACCCGACGGTGCAGGGGGCGATGGACACCGTCGTCCAGAAAGCCCGCACCGCCGGTAAGGCCGTGGGTACCGTCTGCCGCGACGCCGCGGGCGCCAAGGCGCTCGTCGAGCGCGGCCTCACCTTCATCTCTCTCGATTCTGACCAGGGGCTCCTGGCCCAATTCGCCCAGCGCACGGTCAACGAATTCCGCGGGTGAACCTTTTCTCATTCCGCCTGCCGCCATCATGAACCTTCCGCTGCATCACTGCATCCGTCCCGGCATCGTGCACTTCATGGCCTTCCCCTCTACCATGAAAGGCGAGGGGCCGGTTGTCGACACGCTGCGCCACATCCTCAATGATGCCTACTTCGAGGTCGTTGAGCTGAGCTGGATCAAGGACCCCGCCTCCCGGGCTGAGGCCAAGGCCCTCGTGCGTGCCTCCGGCATCGACGCCCGCTACGGCGCGCAACCGCGACTGCTCTCGCAGAAGCTCAACCTGAACCACGCCGACTCCGCCGAGCGCGGCAAGGCGGTGGCCGAAATCAAGGACGCCATCGACGACGCCGTCGACTTCGGCCTGCACGACGTGGCTTTCCTCAGCGGCTCCGATGTGCCGGCGGCCGAACGTCCGGCCGCGATGGACCTGTTGGAAGACTCACTCGACCAGATCTGCACCTACGCAGCCGATCATGACGTGCGCATTGCGCTCGAAGTCTTTGATCGCGACATCGACAAGAAGGCCCTCATCGGCCCCGCCGCGACCGCGCGCGAAATCGCGGAGCGGGTGCGTGCGAAACATGGCACCTTCGGGCTCATCGTGGATCTGAGCCACATCCCCCTGCTCGGGGAGGCGCCTGACCAGGCCCTCGTGCCGGTGAAGGATTACCTGTCGCACATTCACATCGGCAACGCCTACTTCAAAGACCGCGCCAATCCGGCGTGGGGCGACATGCATCCGAGTTTCGGATACGTAGAAGGCGCCAACGATGTGCCCGAGATCGTGGCCTTTTTGAAAACACTCTTCGCCATCGGCTACCTCAAGGTCGATGGCAGCCACCGCGGCACGGTGTCCTTCGAGATCAAGCCGGTCGGCGCGGACGACCCGCTCGCCGGCATCGCCTGCGCCAAACGCAAACTCCAGGAGGCCTGGGCTGCGGTGAGCCTCCAAGACGCCAACCAACCAGGATTTTTAACCACAGCTGGACCCAGATAGACCCAGATTCAATCCACCAAGCCACCGGTTGGGATCGGTTATTCTGATCCGTGCCAATCCGGATCCGTCCGTGGTTGAGAACCCCGACTCCTTCATTCATGAAATCTAAAGTTTACCTGACCCGGGCCCTGCCTTCGGCGGTGATGGAGCGGCTCGCCGCCGAGACCGACCTGCTCGCCAATCCCGACGACCGGCTCGCCACCAAGGACGAGATCATCGCCGGCCTGAAGGGTCGCAGCGTGCTTCTCTGCAACATCACCGACAAGGTCGACGCCGCCCTCATCGCCGCCTGCCCTGACCTGAAGGTCATCGCCAACTTCGGCGTGGGCTATAACAACATCGACGTCGCCGCCGCCACCGCGCGCGGTATCCCGGTTACGAATACGCCAGGCGTGCTCACCGAAGCCACGGCCGACATTGCGTTCGGCCTGATGCTCGCCGCCGCCCGTCGCTTTTATGAAGGCGAGCGGCTCGTCCGCACTGGCGAATGGGGCGGATGGCAGCCGCTGCAACTGCTCGGCGCCGACGTCACCGGCGCGACGCTCGGCCTCGTCGGCTGCGGGCGCATCGGCCGCGCCATGGCCAGGCGCGCGCGCGCCTTTGATATGAAGCTCGTTTATTGGAATCGCACGCGCCTGGACTCCGACGAGGAGGCTGAACTGGGCGCGACGTATTTGGAGCGAGACGAGCTGCTGGCGCAGGCTGATTTTGTCTCGCTGCACGTCGCCTATACTCCGGAGACGCATCATCTCATCGATGCCGCCGCGCTTGGTCGCATGAAAAAGACAGCCATCCTCATCAACACGGCGCGGGGCCCGGTGGTCGATGAGGCGGCGTTGGTGCAGGCGTTGCGCGATCTCCAGATCGGCGGGGCCGGCCTCGATGTGTTTGAAAAGGAACCGGCGCTGGCCGACGGACTGGCCGCGCTGGATAATGCTGTCCTGCTGCCGCACCTCGGCAGCGCAACCGTCGGCACGCGCACGGCCATGGGCCAGATCGCGGTCGACAACCTGCTCGCGGCCTCAGCGGGCAAGCGCCCGCCCAACTGCGTCAACCCCGACGCCCTCAAGTAACCGACCTCAACAGTCACCCCAATACTATCTTGGTTATGTCCATGTCGTTTATTACCCGCAGCCTTGTGACAGTTGGATTTGTTGCGCCCTTGGTTGGCTGGTCTGGTCCGGCCTATGTCACCGAGCGCGACCGGGTCGTGATCGAGGCAGAGTGGCCTACCGTGATGGCAGATTCCTGGGAGGTGGTCGAGGGACGCAGTGCGGATTCACGTCATCGCGGGGAAACGCCGGTGCAGTCGTTGAACGTCGTCCAGCCCGGTCACCCCTTGGCGGCCGGTCGCACCGGACGGCTAGTCTTGGCCGAGCCGCACTCCCTCTCATGGGGGCACGTCGTGCCGGAAGGTGTTGCAATTGTGACGACCTCGCACGATTCGGCCAAGGCCCTCATCTATGCGATCAATCCTGAATCGCTCCGGCCCGCCCGATGCCGTGATTGCTTACGCCGTGCGCTTCGACGCGCCCGGCCACTACCGGTTGCACGCGTTGGGGCAGGGGGGCCACGACGGCGAGTTGATCGACCGTGTGGCGGTGCGTTTTGGGGCGGCCGACCAGATTGGCGCCGCCCGGCCCGACGTTGCGGGGCAGCTCGCTCTGCCGGGTTTGCCGGCCTGGGTGGAGGGCCCGACGTTCGCGGTCGAATCGGCCGGCTGGCATTGGCTCGCGCTCGAGCGGGGGGAAGCACCGCCGCGCGACCTCTCCCGCTATCCGTCGTGGCGGATTGATCAACTTGTCATCACGCCGACGGATGCTGCCGCTGCTGCCCGCGACGGTGCAACCGCGACGCTGGCCGACGCCGCTGTCGCCGTTCCGACCGTGCCGCCCAGCCTGCAACCCGTGGTGCCCTCGCATCCGGTCTTTGCCATCAAGGACGGGGTCGCGGTGATCGAAGCGGAGCAGCTGGCCTATCGCGGGGGCTGGGAATTACGTCATGAGCCCAGGGGCTTCACGGGTGAGGGTTACCTGTATTGGACCGGTCCCGAGCACAGTCGCAGCGTCGAAGGTCTCGGCGGCAACGACGACGACTTCGGCATTCGCCAGGGACCGCCGTCCGCGCGGCTGATCCTGCGCGTGCACGTCCCCGAGGCGGGTCGCTACCAGTTCGACGCGCGTAACTGGCACCGCCTGTCCGATGGCGACAACGATGCATGGATTGGCCGCCCGGGGCAGATCATTGACGCGACTTCGCCGGTCGTGCGCATCGGCGACTCGTTGCGCGACGGCACTGGCTTCACCTGGCTCGACTGGGGCGGCCCCGTCTTCGAGTTCGGGGCCGGCGTGAATGAAATTTTTGTCGGCGGTCGTTCCATCGGCTTCGGCCTGGATCGCTTTGTGTTTTTTGCGGCGGACGATTCCGCCGCCCGGGAGCGCGCCCTCGATCCGGCGACGCCTCCGACAACCCCTTTGCCTGGGCCCAGGTAATACCCCCGAAGTGGTCGTGCTGCAGCGCGAGCGCTTCGTTCCAGTCCATGCCCGCGCCTGTTCAGGCCGGGCCCCCCAAGAAGAGCCGATCACGGGATCGGCCAGGGACCAACATGTCCCGAAAACCACAGACAGCGTCATCCTCAAAATGAAACCCAATAACCGCATACCCTTGTTCGCGGTGGCCGCAGTGCTTGCCACCGTCTCCATTAGCATGGCCCAGAACCCCGCCGCGATCGACCCAACCGCAAACCGCCAGGAAGAAAAGGTGGTCAACCTCAGCACCTTCGTCGTTTCGACGGAACGTGACCGGGGCTACACCTCCACCAATACCGCGGCGCTGCGTCTCGATACGGAACTGAAAAAGCTCCCGTTGCCGATCTCGGTGCTCAATGAAGAGTTCATCGAGGACCTCGACCGCGACGAGGCGACCGACCTCTTGATCTACACGGCGGCCTTCAACCCTGACCAACGTCAGTCCATGCGCGGTCTCGCGGCCGATGCCGGGGAGTCCGCCACCCGCAACAGCAGCAGCTTCCGCGGTTACCAAGACGCGAGCGGCATCGAGCGCATGGAGATCCTCAAGGGGCCGGCCGGCCTGATTTACGGGCTGTCGAATCCCGGCGGTCGCGTGAACATCTTCGGGATCAAGGCCCGGTTTATCGACGCCACGGAGTTAAGCGCGCGCTATGGTTCTTTCGAATCATATCGATTTGAGGCCGACATTAACCGTCGATTCGGCGACACCTTCGCCGCACGCTTGAAGGTCGGTTATCGACACGAGGGCGACGAACGCAAGTGGCGCTCCTTCGACACGCGCTCCTACAACTTCAACTCGCTGTGGCGCCCCTTTGCGACGACCGAAATCGAGTTGGACGTGCAACATGTGAAGCGCGACGAGATCGCCAGTGACCGCTCGATCAGCGGCTACTCGACCGTCAATGTTGACCGCAACACGGCCCAAAGCGCCAAGGTGCCGTTCACCATCCGCTACAACGCCCCCGAGGATTTCAACTCTCACAACGAAAGCAGCCTCTTCAAGCGTAACCACACGATTCCGACGCTGACGTGGCGGCAGCAGTGGCTCGAGAATCTGAACACGCTCGTGCAGGTGACACACCAATGGCGCAGCCAAGGCGGCCTCAGCGGCGACACCAAACTGAACGACGTTCCCGGCAATCCGAACTTCGGCACCGACTGGGAAGCCAAGCAGGGCGACGACATTCGCTCGTGGGACTACACCTTCCAGGCGGCCTACGACTTCGAGACCGGTCCGGTCACCAACAAGCTGAGCGCGTATTTTCTACAAAACTACAGCTACAACGACTACACTCGTAATTACGAGGCGCAGCTCGATGCCGCGGGCAACCTGGTCTACGACAGCCAGGGCCGCACCCGCCGGGCCACCCGAACGACGGCAATTCCCGTCGGTAACTTCGGCAGCTGGACTGGCATCGGCGTGCCCGCCGATCTGAACCTGCTCTACTTCGATCAGGTCGAGAACAACAACTCGGCCGGTCGCATCGCGAACCTGCTCTATCAGGGCGACTTCACGACCGGCATCGGCGAATTTAACGCCTTGGTCGGCGAAAATTACGTGCAGGCCGAGTCCAACGGCGACGGCGACATCTCGGGTTACGAGGTGAAGCAAAACACCGTGCGTACCAACATTATAGAAACCAACTCGACCAGAACGTGGAGCGGCGGATTGGTTTACGCGCCGCGGCCCACCCTGCAGTTCTACGTCGCACAGACTCACTCCGTGCCGTCGATTCGCATCCCGCGCAACAGCTTCGACGAAGTGCTGGGGCTGGAAGAAGCGGAGAACAATGAATTCGGTTTCCGCATGCAGTTCCTGAACGAATCCGTCCAGCTCGTGGGCGCGCTCTTTGATACGACGGTGATGAATCGCATCATCACCGACCCCAGGCTGATTAATGAGAACAGCCGCGACGTGAACGGCAACGTGCCGGGCGACCCCGGCTTCAACCCCAACAACCTGGCGTCCAACTCATCCTTGGGCGACCGCGTCGCGGCGGGCGAATACAACTCCACCGGCTGGGAACTCGAACTCAATGTGAACCTGAATAAGAACATCATGTTCAAGCTCGAATACATCAACGTCGACGCCGGCGTGAGCAAGGACTTCGACCAGAGCCGGATCGGCCTGCGCGACGACGGGTTTGTTGAGAATACGTTCACCGCGATCGGAAAATACCGCTTCACCGACGGCCCACTGAAAGGGCTCTTTCTCGGTGCCGGCACCCGTATTACGAGCGAACGCTATCGCCGCGAGAGCATGGGTAACACGGTTGGCACGATCGAAGTCTATCACCCGGGGGTGCGGCGGTTCGATCTGTTTGGGGGGTGGAACCGCCGGTTGTCCAACGGCCACATTCTCGGCGTGCAGGTCAATATCGACAACGTCACCAAGGATGATCGCTACGTCGGTGTGCAGCCGGTGTCCCACGAGCCCTACGCCTTCCACATGCCCATCGAGGCCCGCATGAGCGTCAGCTACGCCTTCTGAGTTCCGACCACAGTCAGTGTATGCACCAGTCCCTGGCGCACGCCGCCCGGGCCTTTTTTTGCTTAGGATTCCAGGGTGAGCGCGCCGTTGTGGCGGGCACGGGCGGAGGCGTTCCAGTTGCTGCGGCTCCGCGACACGCTCGCATCGGCCCGTGCGGCTCGAGGGCTTGTGCGCAGGCGATTTCACCTATCCCAGCGACGCGCGCATCCCGTGGGATGGCAATCCGGTGGCGCTGGCGACGGGCGGGCGTTGCGGTCTAGAGTGGGCGGAGAGGCAGAGAGGAGCGTTCAGCCAGGGCGAGAGGAGAGTCAAAGGCAGGCTGATGGGCCCACCAGGCGGCGTGATCGGGGGCGAAGATGGCCGGCGGGGTGAAGACGAGGCCGCTGAGGAAATCGACGAGCACGGGGTTGGAGAGCGGGAGGGAGTCGAGCGCGACGGGCGTGACGGCGGGAGGAAGGCATTCGGGCGGGTGATCGTTGCGCCACCAAGCGACGAGGGCTGGCGTCTGGTCGGCGGCGCGAGACCAGGCGTAGGCGGCGAGGGGAACCGAGGCGTGGGCGGGATGCGGGGTTAGACGGCGGAGTGGGGAAGGCGCGCGACGGGCGTATAGCCGAGGGCGACGAGGGCCGGGACGAGGATGGAATCGGGTTTCACGGTGAACGCGAGCAGGCGGAGGCGGCCTTGCGGAGGAACTCAAAGATAGCGGCGAAGATCCTTCGGCTCACTTTCGGAGAAGCCGGTAGGTCTGGATCTGCTGGCGGCTGAAGCGGGCGGGCAGCTCCCGTTCCGTTGTCAGGTCGACCTTTTCCAAAGGGGTTTCGAGGTGCGTGGTGCGTTCCGCGGAGGAGAGGGCGGGTGCGAAGGCGATCAGGGATTCGGCCGGGGCATCGGAGAGGTTCCAGAGGCGGGCGATGATGCCTCGATCAATGCCCTCTTCGGCCGGTTTCACGGCCCAGAGGAGGATGCGGGGGTCGCGCACGGTCACCAGCGAGTAGGTTGTTTCTGGATACGGACCGGGCTCCCGGCTGATGATGGGGGCGGTGGTGAGCGGGTTTTGGTGCTCGAGGGCAAATTTCATTGCCGCGACCTGATCGTAGCCGCCGTGGGCGCGAAGGGCGAAGCGCTGGAGAAACCGGGTGGCGCCGTTCTGACCGCGAATGCCGAGATTCGGGCCGTCGATCTGGCCGCCGGCAAGTACGTTGACCTGTGGAGTCGTGGTGTCGAGGGACGTGACGGTGCTGCGGCCGAGCTTGGCGAATGCCAGATCGGCGTTGGACACCGTGACCCCGCGGGTGCCATTGCCGGAGGTGATGTCGGCGAAATGATTGAGCGTGATGTGATCGTAGCGCGCGTGCGTGTCGGCGTAGGCGCCGCCCTGCGAAGCGAGCTGGTTCAAGTTGATCGCGCCGACCTCCTCGGAGCGGATCGCGGGAGAGTCGAGGTTGAACCCGAAAGACCAGTAACGGATGTCGCCAAAATTCGTCATGATCTCGTTGTCGAGGTCGATCCGATCGGAATCCCGGTAAAGGGTGATGGTGGTCGTGTGATCGAGCCCGGCGCTGCTGCGCGCGCGGAGGGTGACGGAGACGGGGCCGGCATTTTCGATCACGAGGGTTTCGCCCTCGTTGGAGTTCGGGGCGAGGTCGTTGAGGGCGAGTCCGTCGATGGTGGCGGCGAGCTCGGCCGGGCCGCGACGTTTGTCGAGGTAGCTCCGGAGGGCGCCGTCCCGGGCGACGATGAGTTTGACGGCGGAGTTTTCGAACACGCTCTCGCCGTCGGCCGTCAAGCTTGAGGTGGCCGCCGGATCGGTGGCCGCGGCGCCCGGGCCGGGGCGGACCTCATAGACCTTGTAGCCGGCGGAGGGAACGTCGGCGGCGAGGATGCGAAGATACTGGATGTTGTGCCGGAGGACGATCTGGTGCGGCACGTCCTGCCCGGCGGTGAGATCGTGCACATGGACGTCGGTTGAGCCGCGGTATGCATGGTCGGCGTAATCGGTGCGCAGCCAGCCGAGTGAGTTGAGCACGAAAAAGCGGTTGGCCTGGTCGGGGCGCGGGATCATCCCGCCGAGCCGGAGCAGTCCCTCGGCGTGGATGGAGTTGACGTAGTAATCGATCTCCGTCGCGAGCAGGTCGTGCCACGCCGCGCGCTGGCCGCGGGTGACAGGGCCGTCGGCGGTCCAGTCGTGCTCCCAATAGAGGCCGAGCGCGTTGAACGCCCGGTCGCGGGCGCCGACGTGGTTGTGCATGAACGAGGGATAGTGGAGGCTGACGAGCGTCGCGAGCAGCTCGGCGGTTCTCAGCTTTTCCACGGTTCGCTTTACCCGGGCGGAGGTCTCGGACATGGAGGCGGAGTAGAGATCCCATTCGTTGCCGTAGGTGACGGCGATGGTGTCGAGGGTGGCTCCGTGGTTCTTCTCGAAGTCGATGAAGAAATCGAGTTCGTTGGAGACGATCACCTGGCGTCCGGCGTTCGAGTATCGCCGGGCGATATCGTGGAAGTGGTCGCAATAGTCTGCGGAGGGGACGGCTTGGAGACCGGGCACGGCAGGAATGGGCGGCGGAGGGGTGACTCCGGTCTTGCGGGCAAGGTCGTCCCCGCCGAAGCCGAAGAGGCCGACGATATCGTAGGGCTTTTTGGATACGGGATCGACATGCCGGCGCTTGAAGTCGGGATTGGTTTCGACCGATTCGATGGCTTTTTCCGGGGAGCCCGCCTCCAAGTAGCCGCCGATATTGTGCGGTGCGAGGGAATACCATTTCATCAACAGGCGCTGGCCGTCGTGGCCTGCGGCCCAGTAGATCTCGCGGGGACGCTCGTTGAGCACGCCGCGGGACGGCAGCTGGCTGGCGCAACCGCACACGCCCCGCCAGGTGTAGCGCGCGCCGGAGCCGGCGAAGAGCGAGTTGAGGCCGAGCGGGAGAACCTGGTTCTCGGTCGCGTTGGCCAGGAGGAAGCGCAGATCGTAACGCCGCTCCAGCCGCCCGGCGTAATACATGCCGCGCAGGACCGCCTCGACGGGCTGACCGCCGTAGCAGGAGACAAGGGTGTTGAGGGGCGAACTGATGGTGCCGTCCTTGATCCGGGCGATCAGGTGTTCGAACTCTGCGGGGCTCTTCTTCTGCTCGTAGTTCCAGAGCCAGAAATTGCCGTCGGTGTTGAAACGCGCGCGATAGGGAGGAGGATGGTTGGCCGTCTCGTCGGCGAGCTTCAGGTGGAAATCGAGCAGGTCGACGAAGACCTGGTTGTAAGTGTCGGCGTCGGCGCTCCACATGTAGTCGGTGTGGTCGTCGTTCGCGAGGTAGATGCGGCGGGGCTCGGCCGGAGACGAGGAGACGGGCTGGGAGGAAATCGGGAGGGCCAGTATCGAGAAGGCGGCGAGCAGCAGGGCGTGCAGGGGGTGGCCGGCGCGGATCTTTTTCACGCGGGCGGTGAAGGCGGAGGATGGCGACTTGCGGGATCGGGCTTTTCTCATGGGAGGAGCGGGTCCGCCGTCAGCGGCGGGCAACGTGAAGGATGGTGGCGTCTGCGAGAGCGATCGTGATACCTTCGGCGGCGGAACCTTGGCCGGCGAGCACCGATGCGAGCTGCCAGCCGGGCGCGAGCAGCGCGGGCTCGACCAGATCGCGGCCGGAGTGGTTCACGAGCACGAGGATACGTTGGTTGTCATCGATGGGATGTTCCGTGACGCCGAGTTCCACCGTCGTCTTGGTCCAGACCCGGCGAGACGGAGCGGCGGCAAACACACGGGCGTAGAGACGCCACGCCTCGCCAAATTTACCGGCGCCGAGCGAAGCAGGGCTTTGGGCCAGGGTTCTCTCCAAGGCGTGGGTCAGAAGGAAGACGCGGCCTTGACCATACTGGCATTCGATGAAGACGGGGTTTCCATCCGCTTCACGGCTGTGCACTGCGGCCCGGGTGGCGTCGAGGTCCAGACGGAAGGCGCCGGTTACGGGCAGAGGAAAGCCATCGTAGGTGAACAGGTTGTTGGAGTTGGCAGACGCGGCGACCGGCCGCCGCTTCCGGGCGGCGACCGTGACGCCGAAGACCTCGTCGAGGTCGGACAGCAGGGCGTCGTCCAGCGAAACGTAGAGGGTGGCGCCGTCCTTCACCCGGGCGAGCAGTTCCAGCCAGCGGTTGCGCGGCAGCGATTGCGCGCCGCACAATCCAGGCAACAGATACACGGGGGCCGCAGGAAGGGGCCGTTCGAACCAGTGGAAATTCACGTCGGCACCCGCGAGCTTCGCGAGGACGAAACAGCTCTTGGCCACCGCCCATTGGTCCTGGCCTTCGGTCAGGAGGCAGACTGCGTCCACGAGCCGGGCCGGCAGTTCGGCGAACGGCAGTTGCGCGAGCGTATGGGCGAACTCGCAGATGGCGCCGACCACCGGCTTGGGGGTGCGGTCCGTCTGATGCAATCCGAGGTTCTGTTCGATCGTCACCCAGGCATAGGGCGCGCGGGAGAGATGATCCTGATCGTAAGCGCACCACCACAACATGGCGCGGCAGTCGTGGGCCCAGAGCGAGTAGAGGCTGGGTCGCACGAACTGCGGGGTCAGTTCGTCGGAGGCGATGAACGGTCCCATCGATCCCATTTCCTCGGCGAAGCAGGGTTTGCCGCCCAATCCGGCGTAAAAGAGACTCTCGGCAGTCGCGTGCAACTGCGGTCGCAGCGAGATCAGCGGATCCTGATCGCAGAACCGCGTCCACAGCGGGTAGGGATGAGTGGTCAGGAAGTCGGTGAGTTCACCCTGGTCGGCGATCGACCAGGCTTCGCGAGGGCTCGCGGCGAGGGCATGCATGCCGGAAATCACCGGTCGCGACGGGTCCGCGGTGCGGATGGCCGACGTGAGCGTGTGCGTCCAGACCCACGATTCGGCGGGGGTGGCGCGGCCCATGACGTTGCATTCGTTGCCCAAGTCCCACGCGACAATGGCCGGGTGATCGCGCAACGCTTCGACGAAGCAACGCACGAAGCGCGCCTGCCAACGCAGTGCCTCGGGGTCGGTGATGACGTTGAGGTTGGTGAAGGCGGGAGGAGTGAAGAGCCGTCCGCTCATCCAGCCGGTGATCAGGCCGACGACCAGCTGGAGGCCTTCGCGTTGGGCCTCGTCGGCGAGAAAACGAAAACGCTCCAGCATGCGTTCATCCACTCCGGCCCGGCCCGCCGGGGTGTCGGGCAAGGGATCCTCGCCATGACGATACTCAAAAAAATCCCCCAAGTTGGCGCACAGGCGGTGCAGCGGCTGGAAGTCGGGCCAGAGCGGAAACACCCGTACCAGCGACAGGCGCGCCTCCGCCAATTGGCGGAAGTCGGCCGTGATGGTCTCGGGTTGCCATTGGCTCCACATGTGGGCGCCGGCGTGCGAGGCCCAGTAGTTGCAGCCGACACGAAACCGGCCCGCGGGTAAGAAGTCAGCAGAAGGCAGCTTCATGAGGGGAGGGCGCAGGCGATGAGCGTCCGGCGTCCATGGATGCAGGCAGCTCCACGCCGGGTGGGCGGAGCAGATGGGCGAAAACTCGACCGGGCTTCAGGCATTGATGCGCGGGGCGGTCGGTCCGTCGATCCACTCGCCCTCAACGAGCACGATGCGGGGGCGCGGCACGACGCCGCGTTCCCCCGAGTGCAGCAGTCCGCGCAACAGGTCCATCGCGGTGCTGCCGATGTCCGTCGGGTGTTGGTTGATGCCCGCGCAGGCCTCTTCCGCATGCGTGTCGAGGCGCGCATAGCCGAGGGCATGGCCACTGGCCGTGCGAATCGAGCGAAGTGCCTCGGGATCGTAGCCGTGCAGCGTGAGGAGTGCATCCAAACGATCGCGTTGGACCCATTTGGCGAGCTTGGGGATCTGGTGCAGAGTATCGTGGGCGGTCGAGAGGGCGGAGCGTTCATCCACCGGGACGCGCTCAATGCCCGGAGCGGTTCGGCGGGGACGGACGTGCACGAAGAACCTCGCCGTGCGCTCCACCTGACGCTCCGCGGGCGTGACGCCGGCGAGCAAATCGAAATGACGCACGGCTTCATAGTTGCTCATCAACTCGATGCCGATGCGCTTGTAGCCGAGTGACGCGAGGCTGGTCAGGGCCAGCTCCATGGTCTGCGGGTGGTGGTTGCAGACCCGGTAGATTCCGGCTCCGTACGTCGTCTCGCCGATGAGCACGCAGCTGTAGGCGGGCCAGTCCAGCGTAATTTCGGGTTCGTCGAACCAGCGCGGCCCCACGAGCACGCCGCGGATACCCCGGGCTTTGAGCACCTGATCGAGGCGCGCCGAGCCGGTGCCGTAGTCGCTGGCGCGAAATTCTTCGATGCGATATCCAAAGTGAGCCGCCTGTTCGGTTGCACCCGCGATAAATTTTTGGAACGAGGGTATTCGCCTCATCAGCGTGGGATCCGCCTGAAACGTATTGATGAAGGCGATCGTCTCGCCGACGCTTGTCCGTCGGCGCGTGCGCACCATCGCCATCAGTTCCGCAGCCACCGGATTCGGGGTGTAGCCCAGCCGCTTGGCCTCGGCGACGATCCTGGCCCGCATTTCGTCCGAGACGCCGGGACGGCCGCGCAGCGCGACGGATACCGTCGTCTTGGAAAGGCCCAGACTGGCGGCGACGGTTTGTAGGGTGGCAGGGTTCGGCATCGGGGTGTGGCGAATCTGTCGTCAATCTCTCCGCGGCCGGCACCCGGGTCAAGACGGC
>JBBQUU010000067.1:0-27929 GCA_038212175.1 Opitutales bacterium
GACGACCCGCAAGTTCGGGGGCACCGGCCTTGGCCTCGCGATTTCGCGCCGGCTGGTGAACCTGATGCACGGCCGCATCGGCATGGCGAGTGAACCGGGCCGGGGATCGGACTTTTGGTTTGCCGTGGGTTTCGACAAGCCGGCGGGGGAGGCGACGCCCGCAGCGGTTCCCCCGGGCGTCGCGCGCGAAATGCAACGAACGCTTCGGGATTCGCCGTCCGACCTGCTGCGCGAGCGCTTGAGCAGCGTGCGTTTGCTGCTGGCCGAGGATAATGCGGTTAATCAGAAGGTGGCGCTGGGCCAGTTGCGCAAACTCGGGTGCACCGCCGACGCGGTGGCGAACGGGCATGAGGTGTTGGCGGCGCTCGAACGTTATCCCTATCCGCTGGTTTTCATGGACGTGCAGATGCCCGAAATGGATGGCTATGAGGCGACCCGGCTCATCCGGCGGCGCGAGCAGGATCGCGGGCAGCCCTGTTCGTGGGCCGCACCGGTCCACATCGTTGCGCTCACCGCCAATGCCATGCAAGGCGACCGTGAGAAGTGTCTCGTGATCGGGATGGACGACTACATCAGCAAGCCGGTCCGCCCGGGGGACATGCTCGACGTCCTGGAGCGATGGGCGCAGCGCCGGGCATCGACTGCGGGGGAGCTGGCGACCTCCTCAGTGGATTGCCTGTTCTGAAACCGGGGGAGGTCGGTGTAGCCAAAAGTAAACTACAAATGCGGCTGGCTTCGTCACATGCCGGGGAAGCCGCCGCGTCCGCGTTGGGCTTCCATCTGGCGCATCATCTTCTTCGCGCCGCCGCCCTTCATCATCTTCATCATCTTTTGCATCTGCTGGAATTGTTTGAGCACTTGATTCACCTCCAGCACCTTCACGCCCGCGCCGTTGGCAATGCGCAGGCGCCGGCTGCCGTTGAGCAGTTCGGGTTTGCGGCGCTCCTGCGGGGTCATCGACTTGATGATCGCCTCCGTGCGCGCCATCTGGCGTTCCGCCTGTCCGTCGAGCTTCACGCCATTCATGCCAGGCATCATCCCCAGCAGGCTCTCCATCGAACCCATTTTTTTGATCTGCTGCATCTGCGCGAGGAAGTCCTCCAGATTGAAGTCCGCCTTGCGGAGCTTCTCGGCCATCTTTTCGGCTTCCTTCTCATCGATGTTCTCCTGCGCCTTTTCGACGAGGGAAACGACGTCGCCCATGCCCAGAATGCGCGAGGCGAGGCGATCGGGGTAAAAAGTATCGAAGTCGGCGGTTTTTTCGCCGGTGCCGACGAACTTGATCGGCACGCCGGTGATCGACTTGATCGACAGGGCTGCGCCGCCTCGGGCGTCGCCGTCCATTTTCGTGAGCACGAGGCCGGTCAGGCCGAGCGCATTGTGGAACGCCTTGGCCACGTTGACGGCCTCCTGACCCAAGGCGCCATCGGCAACCAGCAGGATTTCGTCCGGCTGGACGCGTTCGCGCAGGCGTTTGACCTCGGCGATGAGGTCTTCGTCGATCTGGAGGCGTCCGGCCGTGTCGAAGACGATGAGATCGGCGTTGCGGGTGCGCGCTTCGTTGAGGGCGGCCGCGCCGATGGCGGGAACGTCCCGGGAAGTGCGATCGGCGTAAAAGCCCAGCTCCTCCTGTTTTGCCAGGATCTCCAATTGATCGATGGCCGCGGGGCGGTAGATGTCGCAGGCCACAACCAACGGGGTCGCGTAGCCCTTTTTCTTGAGGTGACGTCCCAGTTTGGCCGCGGTGGTCGTCTTGCCGGCGCCATGCAGACCCACCATGAGGATCTTGAGAGGCCGTGCGGGCGACAGCTGGGTTTCGCCTTCGCCGAGCAGGCGCACGAGCTCGTCGTGGATGATCTTGATGATCTGCTGACCGGGCGTAACGCCTTTCAGGACGTCCTGCCCGGCGCATTGGGTCTGCACGCGTTCGACGAAATCGCGGGCGACCTTGAAATGCACATCGGCGGCGAGCAGCGCGGTGCGCACCTCCTTGAGGGCGTCGGCCATATTGTCCTCCGTCAGGCGGCCGACGCCACGGAGATTGCGAAGTGCGGAGGAAAGTTTGTCGGAAAGGGACTCGAACATGGGGACGGAGAACCACGAATTGAACCGATTGCCGAACCTTTTTCCAGCTTGATGCGCAACGAATCGTCGGCTTCGGATCCGTGATTGCCGATGACGTGCGGCCTTCCCATCGTGCGACGCGATGTCGCACTCCGCGCGATTTTCCTCATGACGTGGCTTCAACGCTCCCTTGCGGTGCTCCAGGCCCATTGGCGGCCGATGTTTGCCGTCGGCCTGGCGCTGGCGGTGGTCGGATGGGGGCTGCGGGTGGTCGAGGCGCTGGCGACGGACAGCCCCACCGGTGAGGCGTGGCGGTCGGTCGGCCGGGCGGTGTTTCAACCCTGGCTCGACCGTGACGCAGGGCTGTTTCGACCGCTTGTCTGGTTTTGGCGCGAGGCGGAGCCGGGGCTGTGGTGGTGGACGCTGGGGGAGCTGGCGTGGAACGGCCAATGGGATCCGCGGCTGTCCGCCCTCGCTGCGATTGCGGCGTTTGCGGTGGCGACCGGTGTGGCAGCGACGATGTTGGTGGGTAAACGAGGGGCGACGTCGGCCAAGGGGGTTGCGTTGCTGGCGCTGGCGGGACTTTGCCTGCCGCGACTCCCGCTCGACTTGGTCTCGCCCGAAGCGGTCCGGGTAACCGGCCTGCTGGCGTTGGGGCTGCTCCACGTTGGGGGAACCTGCCGGTCGTCGGGTAGGATTTGGGGACATGCGGCCGGCTTGGTGGGCGCGGTGCTCTCTACCGCGGGCGCGGCCTCGGCGCTGGCCAGTCTCGTGGTGGCAGGTGCGGAGCGTGAAGATGGCGATGAGGCGAGGCGGCTGCGGCGATGGACCATGGGAGGGAACGGGCTTCTGCTCGTGGCGGTGGGACTTCGGGCCACGTTTTCGCCGGACGGGCTCGGCGGTGCGTTTCGACTGGGAGAAACGCTGCGGGGTTTGGACGCAACGCAATGGGCCGCCGGCGTCGTGTTGGTACTCCCCGGACTGATATTTGCGATTCGCGCGCTCTGGACCGGGCAGTGGACAGGCGAAGAAGCGCGCCGCCTTGTTGTCTTGGGTTTATGGATACCGATATTCGCGGGGATGGGAGGCGTGGTTCGCCATGACGGGACGCTTCTGGTTCTCCCCTGGTTTGCGCTTGCCCTCCTGGTACAGGGGGCCTGTTGGGCGAAGGCACTTTCTAACGAGGATTCGCGATGGGCACGGGTTGCGGCGCTTGGTGGAGCGTGGCTGGTGGCGCTGGCTCCGGTGGTGGTCGCGATGAACCGTGGCGTGCCCGCGATGGCTGACCTGACCGTGGCAGGTCAAGTGCGTTCGGCTGCGGTGCGGACATTCATGGTCGAAGGAGATGAGCAGATGTTGCTGCGGGGACTACCGCTTTCCCCGGAGGAGATACGTGAAACGGCGCCACTGCTCCGCGACTCCCGGCTGGCGCGTTGGCTGCCGGCTTCGCTTCGCGATCCGCTGACCCTGCAGACCTCCGAGCCGACGGATGACGCCTTCACGGCGACCCGGGTGCCGGCGCTGGACGGGCTTCCGTCGGGGTACGCGATCGTGGGCAATCTTATTGGCGAAGATGACGGACGCCTCGAGGGCGAATGGCGCAGTGGCATGATGACGACGTCGTTCCCCCTGGTCCAAATCCATGTCGCGGGCCGGGGGCGTCCGGGGCAGACGCACCTCTGGCTCGAAGCGCCCGATGGATCGGTGGGCACGCCTTTGCAGTCTCACTTCACCGCGCTGCACCAATGGCGGCGCATCAACATTCCTGTGCCGGCGCATACCTTCACCTTGGCGGTGAGCGACCGGTCGTCGGACGATTGGCTGGCGGTCTCGGCTCCGGTGGAGGTCGGCCGGGGGACGTGGCTGGTTGGAAAGCTGGCCGGCGGATGGCGAGCGTTGTCGGCCGGAGCGCTCATCCTGCTGGGTTTCGCCGCAGTGGGTGCGGGGCGCGAGATCTGGCGGGAACGAACGCCGGCCTTTGTGGTGGAGGGGCGGGCGCGGACTGCACTTCGATGGCTGCCGTGGTTCCTGTTGGCGGGGTATGCGGCCGTCTTGTCAGGTTTTTTGGATACGCATGCGGCGGGAGCAGACTCGGCCGGGTATCTGGGCAATGCCCGACTGCTCCGCGAAGGCAAAGTCTTGGCGGAGATGCGAACCGTGCCCGACATTGAGGTGCCGTCACGGCTTTACGCTCCGCTGGGCTTCCATCCCCGCGACGACGAGAAGCTGGCGCCGACCTATCCGTCGGGACTTTCGCTGATGATTGCTGCGGCGGCCACGGTACTGCCCTTCAAGACCGCGAGTGCCGTTGTGATCTGGGTGCACCTGCTGGCGGGGGTGGGGGTGGCCCGCTGGCTCGCCCGCGAATGCGGATTGGAGGACGGCTGGGCGTGGCTGGCGGCGATGATGATCGGGCTCTGTCCGCTGTACCTGTTCATGGGACTTCAGCCAATGAGTGACGGACCGTCGCTGGTGTGGCTCACGCTCGCGGTGATCTTTGGTCTGCGTGGACGCGATCACGTCGGGTGGGCGCTGGCGAGCGGCGCGGCGACGGCGATGACGGTGCTCCTGCGACCGGCGAATGCCATCGCCTTTCTGCCCCTGTTGATCGCGCTCGGTTCGTGGCGGGCGGTGCTTCTGTGGGTGGCCGGCGCCCTGCCCGGGGCGGCGTGGCAACTTTGGCATGCGTGGGCCCTTTTCGGTTCCCCCTTTGCCACAGGCTATGGGAACATGCGTGCGGCGTTTGGCTTCGAATGGATCGCCCCCACGGCAGGACACGCGGTGGTCCAGTTGACGGTGGCGTTCACCCCGGTGATCTGGCTGGCGGTCATTGCCCCCTTCTTACGATCGGTGGATCAGCGGGTGAGGTGGGTTTTGGGCGGGTGGGTCCTCGTCTATTTTGGATTCTACGCCGTCTATTACTACACCCACCTTTCGTGGTGGTACCTGCGCTTTGTCTTGCCGGCCTACCCGGCCCTTGTGGTGTTGGCGCTGCTGGGGCTGCGTGCGCTCACGCAAAAGCGGGGCTGGGCTCTTTTCTCGTTACCGGCGGGCCGCCGGACGGTGGTCGTGAGCATCGCCTTGACCGTCGCTTTGGCCGCCAACGCCCTGTTCCAGGACCGGCGCCTGCTCGCCTTGCATTCGTCGGACGGCAATCGGTTATACAGTGATTTGGCCGCTTGGATGAAGGCGGAGGTGCCCTCCCATTCTGCGGTTTTTACGTTCGAGGCCAGTGGCGCACTGTTCCTGCACACGGACCTCGTCGTCCTCCGGTTGGATCAAGTCGATGCACAGGAAAACACCCGGATGGCGACGCATTTGCGTCAAGGTGGCCACCAAGTCTTCGCAGTGATTTTTCATCTTGAGGAGCAGGCTGAGACGAATGCCCGACTTCCCAAGGGAGATTGGGTGCCGCTGCAGCGCTTTGGGCACGTCGAGGTCCTGCGCCTCGAAGCGCTGCACGGTCCGGACACAGGCGGGTTGCGTTAAAATTAGTGTGGCTTCCGGGGTTCAAACTCTGCGAAGGTCGCGGGTCCCATGAATCCTGTTCTCACGCTGTTACTCGAAGGCGGCAGCCTCACCACCGCGCAAATGGCGCAGGTTGCGGGTTTGTCGGTTTCGGAAGTCGAACAGCATCTGGAACAGCTGAAAAAAGATAAAATCTTCCTCGGCTGGCGTCCGGTGCTCGATCTTTCGCGCGAGGCCGCCGCCGCCGCCGCGGTGCGGGCGGTCATCGAGGTGAAGGTCACTCCGGAGCGTGGAGGTGGATTCAACCGGTTTGCGGAACGCATCGCGCGCTTTGACGAAGTGGAGTCCTGTTATCTGATGTCCGGGGGCTACGACCTGCTCGTATTTGCGAAAGGATCTTCGTTGCAGAAGGTGGCGGGCTTCGTCTCCGAAAAGCTTTCGACCGTCGAAGGCGTGCTTTCGACCTCCACGCATTTCATGCTGCGTTGCTACAAGGAGCAGGGCTTCCTGCTCGACGTGAGCGAAGTGCAGACGTCGCGGCTCAACGTCGCGCCCTGATCCCCGGAGGCATTTCCCATGAGCAACGACCCGAAACGCTGGGTGGCGGGCCACGTCGGCGCGCTGCCCAAGAGCGGCATTCGCGATTTCTTCGAACTGGTGGCCAAGATGAAGGGCCAGGACGTGATTTCACTGGGTGTGGGTGAGCCCGATTTCGTCACCCCGTGGCACATTCGCGAGGCGGCGATCTTCGCGCTGGAGCGCGGCAAGACCTACTACACGTCGAACCTCGGCCTCATCGAACTTCGCCGGGCGATCTCGGCTTATGTGGCCGAGCATTTCGGCATCGAGTATCGTCCCGACGACCAGGTGATCGTCACGGTCGGCGTCTCCGAAGCGCTCGATCTGGCGCTGCGTGCCTTCTGCAATCCGGGCGACAAGGTGATGTATCACCAACCCTGTTACGTCTCGTATCACCCGAGCGTGGTGCTGTCGCATGGCGTGCCCGTGGCGGTGCCCACCTACGCGAAGGATGGGTTCGCCCTCACGGCCGAGGCATTGCGCGCCGCGTGGGAGCCGGGCTGCAAGATCCTCATGTTGAACCTGCCGTGCAATCCCACGGGCGGCACGTGCAGCCGCGAGCAACTCGAGAAGATTGCGGCGTTCTGCGTGGAAAAGGACCTGCTGGTGATGAGCGACGAGATCTATTCGGAGCTCACCTTCGACGGTACCCACACGAGCATCGCCAGCCTGCCCGGCATGACGGAACGGACGGTGTTCCTGCATGGTTTTTCCAAGGCCTTTGCCATGACGGGCTGGCGCATTGGCTACGCCTGCGGACCGGCGGCATTGATCGATGCGATGATGAAGGTTCACCAGTACACGATGCTCTGCGCCTCCATCGTCGCCCAAGAGGCGGCGCTGGAAGCCCTCACGCGAGGATGGGACTCGGTGCAGAAGATGCGCGATCAGTACCATCGTCGGCGCGACCTGGTGGTCCGGCGCTTCAACGAGATCGGTCTTTCCTGTCATTCGCCCCGCGGATCGTTTTACGCGTTCCCCAACGTGGCCGCGACCGGTCAGTCGGAAAAGGATTTCGCCGTCGGCCTGCTCGCCGCCGAAAAGGTTGCGGTCGTGCCGGGCACGGCATTCGGCCCCGGCGGCACTGGACACGTCCGCGCCTGTTTCGCGACCGGTTACGAGCAACTCATCACCGCCTGCGACCGGATCGAACGGTTCGTTCAGTCCAAAACGACGGAGCGTTCCTAAACTCAAACTTCAGCGCATGTCCAATCGTACCGTCGCCATCGTAGGCCGACCCAATGTCGGCAAGAGCCGGCTTTTCAACCGGCTCGCGCGGAAGCGCATCTCCATTGTCCATGATCAAGCGGGTGTGACGCGGGATGTGATTTCAACCGATGTCGCCGAAGGCGCGTACACGCTGCTCGACACGGGCGGGTTGGGCTTGAAAGGCGGGGAGTCGACCAAGGAGCTTATCCGCGCCTCCGAGGAGCAGGTCGGCTTCGCGATCGATACCGCCGGGCTGATCGTCTTTTTGATCGATGGACTCGAGGGGCTCACCGAACTCGACACCCGCATCGCGCAGCGCCTGCGCAAGAGCGGCAAGGATGTGCTGTTGGTGATCAACAAGGCGGATTTCAACGACGAGAAGATCGAACTCGATGAAGCCTATCGACTCGGATTGGGCGAACCGTTCCGCGTGTCCGCGGAGCACGGTCGGGGCGAAGAGGAGCTGCGCACGGAAATCCTTCGGCGACTCGGTCCTGCTCCGGTCGAAGAGGATGCAGAGGGAAAGACGGCGCAAGATCCCCTTTGCGTGTGCTTTGTCGGCCGGCCGAATGTAGGCAAGTCCTCCTTGAGCAACCGTCTGCTCCGCAGCGATCGCCTCATTGTCAGCGACATACCTGGGACGACTCGCGACGCGATTGAGCTCCCGTTCCTGTTCAAGGGCCGCGACGGGAACATGCATCCGTTCACGCTCATCGACACCGCTGGCATCAAGGCGCAGACGAAACTGGCCTCTCCGGTCGAGTACTTCTCCCGGCTGCGTTCGCTCGATGCGATCAAGCAGACCGACGTCGTTTTTCTGGTGCTCGATGCGGTCGACGGGGTGACGCAGCAGGACAAGGCGATTGCCGGCGAGGCGGTCAAGGAGCGGAAGCCCATCGTGATTGTCGTCAACAAATGGGACCTGGTGCGCAAGGCCTTCGCCGCGAAGCAGCATCCCGAGTTTGCCGAGGCGAGCGGGATCAGCGATTTCAAGACCGAGCGCGAGTACCGGAAGAAGTACGAACGCGGCGTCTTCGACCGGCTGTTTTTCACGCCCGGCGCGCCGTTGATCTTTGTGTCAGCGATGAGCGGATACGAGGTGGACCGCATGCTGAACGCTGCGGTGAAGTTGAACCGCACGCTCGACATCAAGATCCCGACCGCCCGGCTCAACAAGACCATCACGTTCCTTACGGAGCGCACACCGGCTCCCTCAGTCGGCGGCCAGCGCTTCCGCGTGTATTACGCGACGCAGACCGGCAATCGTCCGTTTCGCATCAAGCTGTTCTGCAACCGGGAGGAGAAGCTCACCGAGCAGTATCGCCGCTACCTCGAAGCGGGGTTGGTCGACGAGTTCGGGCTCAATGGCTGCCCGATCTATTTCGACCTCGTGGGCAAGGAATATCGCGAGCTCAGCGAACGCCTCGACGCCAGCGCCCGGCGGGAGGCGGCCAACATCAAGAAGCCGAAGTGGCGCGAACAGGAAAAACTGGAAACATCCACTGATGAAATCCTCGACGACTGAGTATCAGGGCTGGTCGGCGGTCCGTCTGGCGACGCGCCGCCTCGAGTTGATTGCGCCGATTGAGTTCGGGCCCCGCATCCTTTCGCTTCGCTCCCTCGCGGCGGGCGGCAACCTGATGTTCGAGTTTCCGCGCGATGAAGGCGGGTCTGCGGGGTCCCAGGGATTCAAGCTGCGCGGCGGCCACCGGCTCTGGCATTCGCCGGAGCATATCGTGCGCACTTATCAACCGGACAACGATCCCCTTGACGTGCAGTTGCGCGCAGGTGGCGCGACGCTTGTCGCCTCTCCCGAGGAGAAGACCGGCGTGCAGAAGTCCATCGGCCTGAGCCTCGTCAACGAGCGCACGGTGAAGGTCACGCACACGCTGACGAATCGGGGCCTCTGGCCGGTCGAGACCGCGCCGTGGGCGCTGACCATGATGCGCCGGGGCGGGTATGGCGTGGTGCCCTTGATGCCCAAGGGCAGTCATGCCGCGGGCGACCTGCTGCCCACCTATTCGCTGGTGCCGTGGAGCTACACGGATCTTTCGCTCACGTGCTGGGACCTGCACACGGACTTTATCGGAATCGACACCCGGAAGGCGAAGGTTTCACAGAAGCTCGGTCTCACCAACTATCCCGGCTGGTCGGCCTACTGGCTCGACGGGGTGACCTTCGTCAAACACGCGAAGGTGCTGCCGGGCGCGACGTATCCGGATGGCGGATGCGCCTTCGAGACCTTCTGCAACGACACGATGATCGAGTTTGAGACGCTCGCGCCGCTGGCCCGCATGGCGCCGGGCAAGTCGCTGACCCACGTCGAACACTGGGGGGTTCTCGACGGCCTGGAACGGCCGTCGACGGACGCGTCGTTCGCCAAGCTCGCTGCCGCGGTCGCGGCCTGGTTGCGCACGTGCTGAGCGGTCCGGGTCGGCTCGTGAACTCCATGGCGCCGCTTCGTCTCGTTTTCATGGGCTCCGACGGGATTGCCTGTCCGGTGCTCGACTGGCTGGTGGGAGAGGGGGCTCGCTGGGCTACTCTCGTCGCCGTGTACACCCAGCCGGACCGTCCGGTCGGGCGCGGTCAAAAGGTGATGCCCAACGCGATCAAGACCTGGGCCCTGGCGAAAGGGCTGCCGGTCTATCAACCTGAGAAGTTGACCGAGGCGGAGCGCGGAGGGCTGGCGGTGCTGGCGGCGGACGTTGTGCTCGTGATGGCCTACGGGCACATTTTGAAGCAGGCCTTTATCGACACGCCGCGCCTGGGCACGCTGAACCTGCACGCGTCAATCCTCCCGCGCTACCGGGGTGCGTCGCCGATTCAGACGGCGGTGGCCTGCGGGGAGCGAGAGACAGGGGTGTCACTGATGCGGATTGTTCGCCAGCTCGATGCGGGTCCGGTCGCGCATGTTGAGAGGGTGCCGATCGCGCCTCTGGACACGGCTTTGGAGGTCGAAGCCAGGCTGGCGGCGGCCTGCGTTCCGCTCGTGACGAGCGGGCTCCCGGCGCTGGCGGAAGGGCGGCTTGAATTCGTCGAGCAGGACCACCCGTCGGCGACGTTCTGTCGACGCCTGAAAAAAGACGACGGCGTGCTCGATTTTGCGGCGCCGGCAGCAGTGCTCGCGGCGCGCGTCAACGGGCTTTATCCTTGGCCGGCCTGCCAGTTCGATCTTTTGGGACAGCCGGTGAAAGTGGGATTGGCCGACACGGTGGCGGGCGAAGGCGAGCCCGGCGTGGTACAGGGCGGGGACGAGCAGGGACTGATCGTTGCAACGGGGGCGGGGAGGCTGCGGATGTTGCGCCTGCAACGCCCCGGAGGACGCATGTTGCCGGCGGTGGAGTTCCTGCGCGGATTTCCCGTGCCGGCGGGAACGCGGGTGGTATCGTGTCCGATGCCGGTTCTGGTGGGGCCTTCGCCGCTCTGAGGTGGGAGAATCTTCTCTTGGGTGACCATGCGGTTCTGAAGGAGCGGCGACACTCTTGTCGCCGGGTTTGAGTGCCGGACTGCTCTCGGGCGTCGTGTCGGCCGTACGTTCGCGTACGAATGGGACCCGAGGGGGCGATGCTTTTGACCGCCTCTGGAGGCCTTGTCGCTTGGTTAGAGCGTTGGCCGGCTTTGCGGGTGCCTTGTCGGCGACAAGACCTCCGGAGGCGGTTAAAAGTGTCGCCGCTCCTTCAGGCGCCGGGTTGCTCACCTCCACTGTACGATTTTGAAGACACACGGATCAGATCGGGCGCACGCTGCGCTTGTTTTTGCCGACGGATTCCGCAACGTGTTCATTATGTTGAAAGCAGTCTTTCTTGGTGTGGCGGTCGTGGGACTGGCCGCCCTGGGTTCCCGGCCGGTGGCCGCCCAGTCGTTGCCCATGGAGATCGCGAATCTGCGGGAGGATGTACGCATCCTCGCCCAGCGCACGGGTGAATTGTCGATGCGGGTGGAGCAGCTTGAGCGCGAAAATGCGGAGCTGCGTCGGCAGACGGGCGGCGCCGCGCAGACCTACGCCACGGTCGTGCAACTGAACGAGGCGGTGGCTGAGTTGAATCGTACGGTTCGCAGCGCCGCCGCGAGTTCGCGCAGCGAGACCTTGCAGCAGGTCAGCGTCCAAATGGAGCGGCTTGCGAAGCAGACGAACGCGGCGATCGACTCGCTCGCGAAAGGCATGACGACGCGGGCGCCGGTTCAGACGACGTTTGCCGACGATTTTCCGAAGGACGGCGTCAGTTACACGGTCCAGCGCGGCGAAACGCTGTCGTCGATTGCCCAGAAGCACGGTGTGAGCATGCGCGACATCCAGAACGCGAACAAGATCGCCGACCCCACCAAGCTTCAGGTTGGCCAGACGATTTTCATACCCGGAGCCAAATAACCCAACATGGCAGCACCCAAATCCCGACTCGGCCGAGGTCTCGGCGGACTCATCGCCAGTGCCGCGCCGGCCAAACCGGCGGTCGAGCCCGCGGCGAACAAACTGGCCCCCGCGCCTTCCGCCCCGCCTGCGGCTGCTCCGCCTGCGCCGGGATTCATGGAGGTGGCGGTTCACCTCATCGAGCCCAGCCCTTATCAGGCGCGGCGCGAGATCACCGCGGAGCAGTTGAAAGAGTTGGCGGACAGCATACGAGCGGAAGGATTGTTACAACCGATCGTCGTGCGCAAGCATGGGGAGCGTTTCCAACTGATCGCGGGCGAACGCCGCTGGCGCGCGTTTCAGCAGCTGAAGATCAAGGCCATCCCAGCCCGCGTGGTCGAGGCGAGCAACGCGTCGTCGGCCGCCCTTGGGCTGATCGAAAATTTGCAACGCGAGGGACTCAATCCCCTCGAAGAGGCCTACGGCTACGCGAGTCTGATTCGCGACTTTGACCTCACGCAGGAAGCCGCCTCGGAGCGGGTGGGCAAGAACCGGGCGACCGTGGCGAATTCCCTGCGCCTCCTGTCGCTCGACGCGGAGTTGCAGGGATACATTGCGAAGGGCCTTTTGAGTGTCGGCCACGCCAAAGTCCTGCTTGGAGTTGAGGACGCCGCACAGCGGGCCGTGCTCGCGCGCCGGGTGATCGAAGGGGGTCTCAGCGTACGCGCCACCGAAGCGTTGGTGCAGGCAAAGAAAGCGGGCGTGCCGGTGCCGCCGGGCGGCCGCAAAGTGCCTCCGGTCGAAGCCGCCGCGGTGAGCGGGATCGAAAAGAAACTCACCTCCCATCTGGGTGCGCGCGTGTCGCTGAAGCATTCTCCGAAACGGGGCAAGATCGTGATCGAATATGCCGGGAACGACGATTTGCAGCGAATCCTGGATAAACTTGGCGTGGAGGCCTGAGCCGCAGTGCCGATTCCAAGTACCGGCCAGGCGGCGACCCGGGTCTTCAACGAGGCGGTTGAAGGCCTCTCCGATTTTGCCGGCTACCTCCGGCTCGACCCGATCCCGCCTGTTTGGCGCGAGCTGAAGCGTTATTCGACCAAGAAGCTTAAGGCGGATCTCTTCGCCGGACTTACGGTTGCGATCGTCACCATTCCGCAGGCGATCGGTTTTGCCCTGATCGTAGGCATTCCCGTCCAGGCCGTGCTGGTGACGGCCATCATTGGCGCGGCGTTCTGCGCCCTCTTTTCGTCATCCCGACATCTCGTCTTCGGGCCGACCAATACGATCTCGATCATTCTCGCCGGCGCGTTGATCACCGTGGCTTCCGTGCCGCTGACGGCGTTGCAGAAGGTGCTGGTGATCGGGTTCCTGATGGGGGCCATCCAGCTTGCAGCGGGCTTTTTCAAGCTCGGGAATCTCACTCACTTCATCTCACGCACGGTGATCATCGCGTACAGCACCGCAGTGGGCGTGCTGATCGCGGTCGGGCAGGTGAGCAATCTCTTCGGGTTGGGCCGGCCGCCCGACGTGAGTCTGCCAGGCACGGTTCAACACATTTTCAACAGTGTGCTGCATCTCGAATTCAATCCGATGACGGCGGGCGTCGGCCTGGCCAGCCTGCTCATGCTCGTGCTGATCAAACGGGTGAAGCCCGCGTGGCCGGAGGGTCTCATTGTCCTGTCGGTCTTCGGGGGTGTGGCGGTGTTTTATGGGCTCAGCCGTTTCGGGGTGCCGCTGGTGCGGGATGAGGGCGAGGTCGCCGGCCAGATGCCACTTTTTGTGGGGTTTCCGCTGAATGAAGCCGGTCTGAAACTCGTGCCTCAGGTGGCGAGCGCGGCGCTCGCGGCGGCGATCCTCGGCATGCTTGAGGCGATCTCGATTTCCAAGACCATGGCGGCGCGGTCGGGGCAGGTGGTGAACCCCAATCAGGAGCTGATCGGCATGGGCATGGGCAATCTGGCGGCGACGGCGTTTGGAGCCATGCCGGGGTCCGCCTCGTTCGTGCGCAGTTCGGCCAACTATCAGAGCCGGGCCGCCACGCAGATGTCGTCCATCTTCGGGAGTGCGGGGGTGTTGATCATCCTGCTTTTGATCGCCACGTGGGTGAACTTCATCCCGGTCGCGGCCCTTGCCGCGTTCCTCATCGTCATCGCCTGCAAGTTGATCAATCGGGAGCAGATCCGGATCGTCTGCCGCGCCACGCGTTCGGACGCGGTCGTATTCTGGACCACCCTGACGGCCGCGCTGTTTCTGAAGCTCGATACTGCCGTTTTCGTGGGCATCGGCACTTCGCTCATGCTGTTTTTGAGAAAGGCGAGTGCGCCGTCGCTGGTCGAATACGGTTTCAACGATCTGGGGCAGCTTTCGCAGGTCGATGATACCCGGCCGCGGGGGAATTCTGCGATTTCGATCGTGCACGTGGAGGGCGAGTTGTTCTTCGGTGCCGCCGATCTCTTTCAGGAACAAGTGCGATACCTGGCGGACGCAGGCGGCATCCGCGTCGTGATCCTGCGCATGAAAAACGCCCGCCACCTCGACGCGACCTCGGTCATGTCGTTGCTGCAACTCCACGAGTACCTGAGCAAGAGCGAACGCTATCTTCTCATCAGTGGGATCAATCCCGATGTCGAGCGGGTGCTGCGTGCGAGCGCCGCCTACGATCGGCTGGGCGCGGACAACATCTTCCCGGCTGAAGCCAACCTGACGATGAGCACCAAGCGCGCCCTCCTCCGCGCCTCACAACTGCTGCAGCAGAGTGGTTCCAAGGAGAAGGCGGAGGTGCGGATCTTTTACGACCGGAAGAAGGAGCAGGCGGTGGACGACGGCGGCCAGGCCGCGGAGGCGGACAAGCCCCGCGATTTTCAGATTTAACCGGCGAGGGTGAGCACCGCGTAGCTGCGTTTGCCTTTGCGGAGCAGCACGTATTTCCCGAAGAGCAGATCCGCCTCGGTGAGCGTGCGCAGCGGCGCGTTGGCAGCGGTCTTCACGTTGTTCACGTAGATGCCGCCGCCCTCGATGTCCTTGCGTGCCTGTCCCTTCGAAGGGCAAAGGCCGGCTTGCACGAGAAGTTCGGTGAGCGACGTGCCGTCGCCCGCGAGCTGCTGAGCGGAAATGGTCTTGGTCGGAATCTCTCCGACGACGTCCCGAAATGTTTCCTCCGGGGTGTCACCGATCTCGGCCCCGAAGAGGATCTCGGTGGCTTTGATCGCGGACTCGAGAGCCTCCGTGCTGTGCACGAGGCGGGTCACCTCGCGGGCGAGTGCCTTGTGTGCCTCGCGCGCGCCCGGATTGGCCGCGTGGGCGGCTTCGAGCGTCTCGATTTCCGGGCGCGAAAGGAAGGTGAACGTGCGCAGGTATTCGGAGACCTTGGCGTCCTCGGTGTTGATGAAGAACTGGTAGAGTTTGTAGGGGCTCGTCTTCTGCGGATCGAGCCAGACGGCGCCGCCCTCGGTCTTGCCGAATTTGGTGCCGTCGGACTTGGTGATGAGCGGAAAGGTCCAGCCCCAGGCCGGGACGCCGAGTTTTTTCCGGACGAGGTCTGTGCCGGCGGTGATGTTGCCCCACTGGTCAGAGCCGCCGATTTGCAGCTCGCAATGGAAGGCTTTGCGCAGGTGGTAGAAGTCGTGAGCCTGCAGCAACTGGTAGCTGAACTCGGTGTAGCTGATGCCGGCATCGCCGTCCATGCGCGACTTCACCGAGTCCTTTGCCAACATGACATTCAGCGAGAAATGTTTTCCAACCTCGCGGAGGAAATCGAGGAAGCTGATTGCTGCCGTCCAGTCTGCGTTGTCCACCAGGCGGGCGGGGTTCGCCGCCGACTCGAAGTCGAGCAGCCGGGCGAGCTGTTCCTTGATGCGCGAAACGTTGTGGATGAGTTGTTCACGCGTAAGCAGGTTGCGCTCGGAAGACTTTCCCGAAGGGTCGCCGATCATGCCGGTGGCGCCCCCGGCGAGGGCGATCGGATGGTGGCCGGCGAGCTGAAAACGCCGCAGGGTGAGCTGCCCCATGAGGTGCCCCACGTGCAGAGAATCGCCCGTCGGATCGAAGCCGCAATACAGCGTCACCGGGCCCTCGGTCAGGCGCTTCTCAAGCGCTTCCAAGTCGGTGCAGTCGGCCAGAAGGCCGCGCCATTGCAGGTCATCGATGAGGTTCATAGCGGAACGGTTAGGTTAAGCGCCGGGGCAGGGGTAGGGGCAAGGGTGTTTTGGCGTGGCCCGGCTCGTTCCGCGGGCTCGACGAAGCTAATGATTACTCGAATGGACAAAGAATGCCGCCTTCTATTCGTAAAAACGGGTTGCCCGCGCCGGTCGGCGGCGCCTACGTTCAGCGTCCCTCGCCGTGCTTCGACCGATGCTGCGGCGTTTCCTAACCCTCAATTCCGATTCCCATGCCCATCGCGGTTGGCTCCAAAGCTCCAGATTTCACGCTCAAGTCCAAAACGGCCGAGGGCCTCAAGGACGTTACCCTGAGCGCAAATTTTGGCAAAAAACAGACGGTTTTGCTGTTCTTCCCGGCGGCATTCTCGAGCGTCTGCACCCAGGAAATGTGCGGATTGAGCACCGCCATGGACGGCTATTCTGACCTGAATGCAGAGGTGTATGCGATCAGCGTGGACACCCACTTGGCGCAGGAAGCCTGGGCCAAACAGAACGGCATCAAGGTGGTCCTGCTCTCCGATCTGAACAAGGTCGTGACCGGGGCTTACGACGTCGTATTCCCGAACTTCGCCGGGGTGGGTGACACCGCGGCGCGTGCCGCCTTCGTGATTGGCACGGACGGCATGGTGAAATATGCCGAACAGACTCCGACGCCGAAGGACCTGCCTAATTTCGAAGCCGTGAAGGCCGCTCTCGCCAAGTAAGCGCCGGCGCCCCACTGCGGCGTTCCTTTAGCGATAAACTCTGCTGACGCTGCACCTCCTTTCCCTCCCATGAGTCTTCCGAATCCGTTCAACACGCTTGCGACCTTCAGCGCCAATGGCGCGACGCACTCGTACTATTCGCTCCCTGCCCTCGCCAAGGCGGGCTTTGCCATTGATCGCTTGCCCGTGTCCATCCGCCTCGTGCTGGAGTCGCTCCTGCGCAACGCCGACGGCAAGCGGGTTTCGGAACAATCGATTCGGGAACTCGCGTCGTGGGGCGCGACCGCTCCTCGCACGCAGGAGATCCCCTTCGTGGTTGCGCGCATCGTGCTGCAGGATTTCACCGGCGTGCCGCTTCTCGTCGACCTCGCGGCGATGCGCTCCGCCGTCGCGCGCCTCGGCAAGGATCCGAAGATCATTGAGCCGCTCGTCCCGGTCGATCTCGTGGTGGACCATTCCGTGCAGGTCGACTTCGCGGGTTCGGCGGACGCGCTGAGCAAGAACCTTGAGCTGGAGTTCACCCGCAATCGCGAGCGCTACCAGTTTCTCAAATGGGGCATGCAGGCGTTCGACACCTTCAAGGTGGTCCCGCCCGGCATCGGTATCGTGCACCAGGTCAACCTCGAGTACCTCGCCAAGGGCGTGCTTTCGGATGCGAAGGGTGTTTACTATCCGGATACACTCGTCGGCACCGACTCGCATACGACCATGATCAACGGCATCGGGATCGTCGGCTGGGGCGTCGGCGGCATCGAGGCGGAGGCTGGCATGCTCGGCCAGCCGGTGTACTTCCTCACGCCGGATGTCGTCGGTGTGCACCTCACGGGTTCATTGCGTGAAGGCGTCACGGCCACCGATCTCGCACTCACGCTCACGCAGATGCTGCGCAAGGCGAAGGTGGTCGGGAAGTTTGTCGAATTCTACGGTCCGGGGGCGGCGGCGCTGCCGGTCGTCGATCGTGCCACCATTGCCAACATGGCGCCGGAGTACGGCGCAACGATGGGCTTTTTCCCGATCGACGCCGAGTGTTCGAACTACCTGCGGGCCACCGGCCGGGACGAGAGCCATGTTTCCCTCTACGAGGCCTATTACAAAGCGCAGAACCTGTGGGGTATTCCGGGCAGGGGGCAGATCGATTATTCGACGGACCTCGAACTCGACCTCGCCTCGGTGGTTCCGAGCGTGGCAGGGCCGAAACGTCCGCAGGACCGCATCGAACTGCCAAAACTAAAGCAGGAGTTTATGGCGGCCTATGCGAAACCCGTCGCCGAGTCGGGCTTTGGCAAGAAGACCGAAGATTACAACGTACGCATACAGGTTTCGCTCGATGGTGCGCCCGGTTTATCCGGCGGCGGGAGCCAGGAACCCATCTCGCCGCAAACCTCCGCAGCCAAGAACACCAATCATCGTTCCGAGTCGGAGATGATCAACAATCGCCCGACACCCGACGTGGTCGAAAGCAGCGACGATCACGGGCACGGTGAAATCGGTCATGGGTCTGTGCTCATTGCGGCGATCACGAGTTGCACGAACACCTCGAATCCGAGCGTGATGCTCGCGGCAGGCTTGCTCGCGAAGAAAGCCGTGGAAAAGGGCCTCACCGTCAATCCGCTGGTGAAATCATCGCTGGCCCCCGGTTCACGCGTGGTCACCGACTATCTGGAGAAGACCGGATTGGCCCCGTATCTGGACAAGCTCGGTTTCCAGACAGTGGGCTACGGCTGCACCACCTGCATCGGAAATTCCGGTCCGCTCGCGGCGCCCATCGAAGATGCGGTGGTCAAAAATGATTTGGTGGCAGCGTCCGTGCTGTCGGGCAACCGTAACTTCGAAGCGCGCGTTCACCAGAACATCAAGAGCAACTTCCTCATGTCGCCACCGCTGGTGGTCGCCTTCGCCCTCGCGGGTCGGGTCGACATCGATATGAGCAGCGATCCGCTTGGAAACGACAAATCAGGCGCGCCCGTGTACCTGAAAGACATCTGGCCTTCGCTGCAGGAGATCCGCGACCAGATGCAGGCCGCCCTCAAACCGGAGGTCTTCCGGAAGCTTTACAGCAACTTTGAGGAGCAGAATCCGAAGTGGAACGAGATCCCGTCCACGACGGGAGATGTATACGCCTTTGATCAGACGTCCACGTACATCCAGGAACCACCGTTCTTCACCCAGTTCTCGCTCCAGCCGGACAGCATCGATGCAATCGCCGGTGCGCGTGCCCTCGGTATTTTCGGCGACTCGGTCACGACCGACCACATCTCGCCGGCGGGTGCCATCAAGAAGACGTCCCCGGCGGGTCGGTTCCTCCAGGAGAACGGCGTGGCCTTTGAGGACTTCAATTCCTACGGGTCCCGCCGTGGTAACGACCGCATCATGACGCGCGGCACCTTTGCGAATGTGCGGATCAAGAACCTGATGCTCGGCGGCGAAGAGGGTGGTAACACGATCTTCCAGCCGACCGGCGAGAAGATGGCCATTTACGACGCGGCGGTTAAGCACATTGCTGCCGGCACTCCGCTCATCGTGATCGCCGGTCAGGAGTACGGCACCGGCTCGTCGCGCGACTGGGCGGCCAAGGGCACCAATCTCCTCGGCGTCAAGGTCGTCGTGGCGCAAAGCTTCGAACGCATTCACCGCTCCAATCTTGTCGGCATGGGTGTGCTTCCCTTGCAATTCAAGGAAGGCACGACCGCGCAGACGTTGAGGCTGGACGGCTCGGAGTCCTACGACGTGGCCGGCCTTTCAAGCGATCTGAAGCCTCAGCAGGACCTGACGCTGAGGATCACCCGGAAAGATGGTTCGGTTGAGAATGTGTCCGTGCGCTGCCGCATCGACACCCCCATCGAGATCGATTATTATCAGCATGGCGGCATTCTTCCCTACGTGCTTCGTCAAATCATCGCCCGCAACTGATCCCTTCCCTGAAAGCCCTTCGTAATTCCGGCCGAAGTCCCGTCGGCCGGACCTGACTCTGACATGCCTGCCTCCCCTTCCGCCGGCTTCTTGGTGGACGCCGACTCCGATCCGGTGGCCGTGCGCGTGCAAGGGCGTGCGTCGTTCCAGAACAGCGCCTGCCTTCAGGATTTTCTGACGACCATGCTGGCCGCCGGCCGCACCCGTTTCGCGATCGATTTCCATGAGTGCACGACGATGGACAGCACCTTTCTCGGCGTACTCGCGGGTGCCGCGCTCAAACTGCGCAAGCTTCCCACGCCAGGGTCCCTCGTGTTTTGCCGGCTGTCGGGACGCAACCTTGAGCTCGTGCGCAACCTGGGTCTTGACCGCCTGCTGACGATCGACGACGGCCACTACGTCCCCTTGCTCGACGGTCAGGGCGCGCCCCTGCGTTGCACGCCGGAGCTCAATGAATTGCAACAGGCGCGCCTGGTGCTTCAGGCGCACGAGGATCTTGTTCAAGCCGACGAGTCTAATCGCACTAAGTTTCAGGACGTGCTGACCTTCCTGAAGGATCAAGTGGACAAGGGCTGAGGTTGCGGGAGGTGCTCCGGTTTTCACCGAATAACCCATCGGGCGAGAACCCGTTGATCCAAAGAAGGGGGTGGGCCGTCGCCGTAAATCCCGTTTGCCTCCGGCGAGGCGCGGGCTTCACTCTGCTGTTTCATGGCCGCATCCGTACCCGCACCTTCCGCCGCTCCCTCCGTCTCCTCATCGCTTCCGGACCGCGCTGGTCACTTCGGCGTCTTTGGCGGCGTGTATGTTCCGGAGACCTTGATGACGGCGCTGGCGGAGCTCACCGCAGCCTACGAAACGGCGCGCGATGATGAAGGGTTCCGGGCCGAATTGCGGCATCATCTCAAGGAGTTCGCCGGCCGTCCAACTGAGCTCTACTTCGCGGAGCGTCTCACCGAGCATTGCGGCGGCGCCAAGATCTATCTCAAACGCGAAGATTTACTCCACACCGGGGCACACAAGATCAACAACGCTCTCGGTCAGGCCTTGCTCGCGCGACGCATGGGGAAGAAACGCATCATAGCCGAGACCGGCGCGGGCCAGCATGGTGTCGCCACCGCAGCGGTGTGTGCAAAATTCGGCCTTGAGTGCGTCATCTACATGGGGGCGGTCGACATGGAGCGGCAGGCGCTCAATGTTTTCCGCATGCGTCTCATGGGCGCGGAGGTGCGCAGCGTCGATGCCGGCCAACGCACGCTCAAGGACGCGGTCAACGAGGCAATGCGCGACTGGGTCACCAATGTGCGAGGCACCCATTACATCCTCGGCTCCGCGCTCGGGGCGCATCCGTATCCGATGATGGTGCGCGATTTTCACCGGGTGATCGGTCAGGAGGCAAAGGAGCAGTTGCGGATCCGCGAAGGCCGGCTGCCGGACGAGATCGTGGCCTGCGTGGGAGGCGGCTCGAATGCTATCGGCATCTTCTACGATTTTCTCGACGACCGCTCGGTGCGGCTCGTCGGGGTGGAAGCCGGAGGACGCGGAATTGTCCGCGGTGAGCACGCGGCGCGATTTGAAGGGGGCAAACTGGGTGTCCTTCAGGGCAGCAAGACGTACATCCTGCAGAATCCCGATGGGCAGATTGAGCTGACCCACTCGGTCAGTGCCGGCCTCGACTACGCTGCGATCGGTCCCGAACACGCCTACTATCGCGAACAGGGACGCATCGACTACGCCTACGCGTGCGACGATGAGGTGTTGGAGGCATTCCAACTCGTCTCGCGCCTCGAAGGCATTATTCCCGCGCTCGAGTCCACCCACGCGCTGGTCCACGGCTTCAAGCGGGCCCGCGAAATGAGCAAGGATCAGATCCTGTTGATCAACCTCAGCGGCCGCGGGGACAAGGATGTGCAGCAGGTCTCTAAGTTGCTCGAAGCGACTCCTTCTTGATTTAGTAATCTAATTGCGTTACGGTAGGGAGTGGAAAATCCCAAACACCAACCGGCCAAATCCCAAACAAATCCCAAGTCGGAAAAATCGAAGGATCTCGAAGATAGATCTGCGGATTTCGCAGAAGAAGTCCGACGGTTCGCTCGGCTATTACCGCGTACGATTACGAATCTTGAGGACGTGAAACAGCTCGTGCGTGCCTCGGGGTCAGTGGCTGCGAATTGCATCGAGGCCAATGAATCGCTGGGGGCGAAGGATCGAATCATGAGGTTTCGGATTTCCAGAAAAGAGGCGAAGGAATGTCAGCTCTGGTTACGCCTTGTGTATGCGGGAAACGAGCCGGTTCTGGACGGCGAGCGAGGGCGATTGCGTCAGGAAGCTCACGAACTGAAGCTTATCCTTACCACCATTATTAAACGATTGGAGGGCTGATTGGACTGATTTGTCGGGTGAAATTTCTTTGGCGTTTGGACGTTTGGCGTTTGAGATTTGGTTATGAACAGCATGACCGGCTACGGCCGGGCCTCCGCCTCTCTCGTTCCTCTTTCGCTCACCGTGCAGGTCAGTTCCGTCAATCGGAAGACTCTCGACCTCACGATCAAGCTTCCGGAGGCGTGGGAGCCGATGGAGCCTTCCATCGGCGAGCAGGTGCGCCGGGTGGCCTCACGAGGCAAGGTGCACGTCGATCTCGAGGTGACAGGCACGGGGGGCGCGGGGGAGGTGACGTGGGACGAAACATCCGCGGCAAACACGCTGGCACGTCTCGCGGAGTTTGCGGAACGCCAGGGGGTGGCGTTCAAACCGACACCCGAATTGCTTTGGCAGATTCTGAACGGCCAGCGCGCCCAAGGGGCACTTCCGTCGGTCGACGACGCGTCCGATGCGGTGGCGGCCGTGGTCGATGAGGCACTGCGCAGTTTTGCCGCGATGCGGGCGAAGGAAGGCGAAGCGTTGCTCGTCGATTTCCTTACGCGTCTCGGCGCACTTTCGCGCCAGATCGCGGCGATCGCCGAGCGGGCGCCGCACGTGCCGGTCCAATATCGGGAACAGTTGCACAAACGCCTGCGCGACGCGGGGCTCGACCTCGACGTCGCCGACGAGCGCGTGCTGAAGGAAATCGCCTTGTTTGCCGACCGCTGCGACATCTCCGAGGAGCTGACCCGCTTGCGCAGCCATCTGCATCAACTTGAAGCCCTGCTAAAGGGCAATGCGGAGATCGGCCGAAAGGCGGAGTTTCTCCTCCAAGAGATCAGTCGCGAAGTCCATACCATCGGAAGCAAGGGCAACGACCTCGCCATCTCCCGTCACGTCATCGAGCTCAAAAACGAGCTCGAACGCATTCGTGAACAGATTGCCAACGTCGAGTGAGAGGAACGGGACGGTGACCGTTCCCTGAGGGTGCTGGCACTTCTCGCGGGAGTCGGAGCGGGGGCGTCAGACGCTCTTGTCGGAGTCTGGCGCCTTTTCGACAGGCGGAGGCTGACGAAGGCTGTGTATCAGGTAGATAACGACGCCGACGCAGATGCCGGCGTCGGCGATGTTGAACGTCGGGTAGACGTAGCTGCCGAAATGGAAATCGAGAAAATCGATCACGTGGCCGTGAAGCATGCGGTCGACCAGATTGCCCACGATGCCGCCGCACAGCAGGCCGAACGCGAGCTGGACGATATGCTCCTTCAAGGCGAGTTCCCGACGCCAGATGTAGATGGCGCCCAGCGTCACGATGGCCAGTCCGGCGAGGAAGCCGCTCTTGCCGGAAAGCATGCTCCAGGCAGCGCCGTCGTTGCCGACGTGGATCAGATAGAAAAAATCCGGGATGACCTCGACGTGATGAAGGTGAAATCGCGAGAACGGGATCGTCGCGTTGACGATGATCTTCGTGATCTGGTCGAGTCCGAACACGGTCAGCGCAAGCGCCCAAAGAAGGCGATAGGGACGCATGCGTTGGAGCACCGGCCGGGAGTGACGGGGGCCCGTGCCGCCCACAGGCACCGGCTCGTTGACCGGGTTGGACTTGGAGCTCATTCCCTTAACAAGAAAAGCGGCCTTTCGGGCCGCCTTGCTCATTCGTCGTCGCTGTCGTCGGGGATCTTGGCTCCCTCCTCGCCGAGTTCCCCGAAGAGACCGGCTTGAGTGCGGGAGCGGTGGCGGTTGCGCTCCAATTCCTTCTGCGCCTCGGCGGTGTAGCGGGTGAAGGGTACGGCCAGCAGGCGCTCCTTTGAGATCGGCTGCTGGGTGACTTCGCAGACGCCGTAGGTGCCGGCCTTGATCCGCTGGATGGCGGCTTCGATTTCAGACAGCGCATCCTGCTCGGTGGAGAGGAGGCTCAAGGCGAAATCGCGATCGAAGGTGTCGGTGCCGGCGTCAGCCATGTGCTGACCGTAACTGGAGAGATCGCCGCTGTCTTCTTTGGACGAGCGCTTGAGGGTTTCCTCGGTATGCTGGTCAAGCTGGCCCGTGACATGGTTGCGCAGATCGATCAACAATTTGAAGAAACGGCGGTATTTCTCCGGGACCTCGGCCTCGTCGTGGGCGGGGCCGCGGGTGGTCTGCTTCGGGTTGAACCCGAGGATGTCGGCCAGAGAAGCGGCCTTGACGTGGTGCGGCTTGGTTGGTTTCGCCGCGAGCTCGAGCGCAGCGGTGAGCTTGGCCTTGGCGGGTTTGGCGCCGTTACCGACCGGCTCGGCCTTTTCCACCACCGTCTTCGCGATCTCGCGGACCTCATCCAGGCTGAAGGCGATGGGCTTGGCGGGCTTGGCCTTGCCGAGGATGCGATTGCGCAGGACGTCGCGCGCGCGGTTCTTGTTGCCGCCAGGCGGTTTGGCCTTTGCGGCCGGGGCGGGCGCCGCCTTGGCCGGAGCCGGAGCTTTTGCGGCGGCCTTGGCGGGCGGCGGCGTGGCTTTTGCAGCGGGTTTGGGCGACGGTTTTGCTGACTTCGAGGAAGAGGGCTTCACAGATGGTTTTGAATGAGACTTTTTGACGGGCGGCTTTGCGGGAGGGGCCTTTTTTTTGGCCTTCGATTTCGGAGCCGGGGCGGGCTTTTTGTGCTTTGCCATGATGATTGAGGATGACGTGGGAAAGAAAAAGATCAGGGGAGGGCTTCGGCGCAACGCGGGCAGACTTCCCCATGTGAACTGGCCTGAAGGGCCGGGACCCAGCGCCAGCAGCGGGGACAACGGACATAGCCGAGTTCCTCGCAGTGGCGCACGACGATCACGAGCGGGCCGGCCGGCGCGGTGGTCAGACCAACCTGCGACACTATGAACAACTCCGGCAAAAAGTCGCGGTGCTTTTCAAGAATATCGTGCAACGGATCGTCCGCCGCGGTCGCGAGCGAGATGGCGGCATCGAGAGATTTGCCAATGCGCCCACCTTGGCGTGCAGGCTCGATGGCTTCGTTGACGAGTGCGCGCACTTTGAGCAGCGTCGACACTTCGCTATCGACCTCCGGGTGATTCCACGCCGCCGGTGCCGCCGGCCAATTCTGAAGATGGACGGAATCGGACGAGAACTCCGTTCGCGCTGTTCCGAATGCCCACGCTTCGTCGGTCGTGAAGGCAAGGACGGGAGCGAGCAGTTTTACCAAGGTGTCAAAGATGGCGTGGATCGCGGTTTGCGAGGAGCGCCGCAAGGGGTGAGCGGTGGCGAGGGTGTAAAGACGATCTTTGAGGATGTCGTGATAGACGGCCGAGAGCGTCGTGGCACAAAACTGGTTGCAGAGCTGGAAAGCGCGGTGGAATTCGTAAGCTTCGTAGGCGGCAGTGCAGTCCGCGATCAAGCGCGCGGTCTGATGGAGCGCCCAGCGATCAAGGGTGTCCATCTGGGCGAGCGGCACGGCGTCCTTGATCGGGTCGAAGTCACACAACACCGACAGCTGATACCGGAAGGTGTTGCGAAAAAGTCGGTATGCTTCGGCGGCGTTGTTGAGAATTTTCTCCGACAGCGTGATGTCTTGGGTGAAATCCTGAGACGCGATCCAGAGACGAATCACATCGGCACCGTACTGGGCGACGAAGTTATCCGAAGTCGGCGGCTTCTCGTACTGGCCGGACTTGGAGATCTTCTTGCCATCCTCGCCGACGATGAAGCCGTGGGTCAGCACCGCCTTGTAGGGCGCGCCGCCGAACGCGATCACGCTCGTCCAAAGCGACGACTGGAACCAGCCGCGGTGCTGGTCGCTGCCTTCGAGGTAGAGGTCGGCCGGCCAGGAGGTCGCGCCTTGGCTGCGACGGAGCACGGCCGCGTGCGAGGAGCCGGAATCGATCCAGACGTCGAGCGTGTCGCGTCCGCCGGTCAATTCGGACGCGGGCGGCCAGCCGGCGGGCAGGGTGACGCCATCGAGGATTTCGGTTGCAGTGGCATCGTACCAAAAATTCGTGCCCCGCGTGGCAATCTTGTCGGCCACGGCACGAACCACGCCGGCGTCGAGAAAAGCCTGCTTGTCGGGACCGTAGAAAGAGATGATGGGCACGCCCCACGAGCGCTGCCGGCTGATGCACCAGTCGGGGCGGGCTTCGACGGCGCCTCGTATGCGGGATGCTCCCCAGTCTGGAATCCATTGCACGGCGTCGATGGCCTGAAGGGCGCGATCGCGCGTGCCGGCGCGATCGAGGCCGACAAACCACTGATCGACGGCCCGGAAGATGATCGGCGTTTTCGAGCGCCAGCAGTGCGGATAGCTGTGCACGTACTTCGCTTTGGCGAGCAACGCTCCTGCGCCGGCGAGCTTTTTGAGCACGGCAAGGTTGGCCGGAGACGGCTTCTTTGCCGCGAGGTCCTCGACGGTCTCCAAGGTCGTGATGCCCACGAGGTCGTCGGGCAGCTGCCCGTCCGCGACATAGCGACCATCGTCGCCCACGGGGCAGTAGATGGGGAGCTTGTACTTCAGGCCGGTGAGGTAATCGTCGGCGCCGTGACCCGGGGCGGTGTGGACGGCGCCCGTGCCGCTGTCGGTCGTCACGTAGTCGGCAACTACGACGGGCGCCGCGCGGTCGATGAAAGGATGGCGGGCCTGCAGGTTCTCCAGCGCCGCGCCCTTGATCGGCGGGGAGGTGGACGGTGCGGATTCGATTTTCGCCGCTCCGAGCACCGAGCCGAGCAGTGCCGCCGCGACGACGATGCGTTCTGCACCCAGGTCAGCACCGACGTAGTCGATTTCTGGATGCAGCGCGATCGCGAGGTTGGCCGGGATCGTCCAGGGTGTGGTTGTCCAGATGACGATGCTGAGCGGCTTGTCGGCGGGCAGGCCAAACTTCTCGGCCTCGGACGCAGGCACGGGGAACTTTACCCAGATCGCGATGGAGACATGTTCCTTGTACTCGATCTCGGCCTCGGCGAGTGCGGTCTCGAAGGGGATCGACCAGTAAACGGGTTTCTTGGAGCGGTAGACGAGCCCTTGTTCAACGAAGGCGGCGAAGGTGCGAAGGATGTCGGCCTCGTACGCCGGAGCCTTGGTCTTGTATTCGCTTTCCCAGTCGGCGAGCACGCCGAGCCGTTTGAACTGGGTCTTTTGCTTCGCGATCCAGCCTTCGGAAAAGGCATCGCACCGGGAGCGGAGTTCGGCGGTCGAGACCTGTTTGTTCCCGGCCTGCAATTCGCGCATCACCTTTTGCTCGATTGGCAATCCGTGACAATCCCAGCCCGGCACGTAAGGAGTGCGGTGGCCCTGCATTGCCTTGTAGCGGCAGACGATGTCCTTGAGCGTCTTGTTCAGCGCGGTGCCGATGTGCACGTCGCCGTTGGTGAACGGCGGGCCATCGTGCAGGACGAAGGCGGGGGCCCCGGTCCGCTTTTGCTGGATGCGGTCGTAGAGGCCGAGTTGCTCCCAGTGGGCGAGGCGCGCAGGCTCACGCTGCACCAGATTCGCCCGCATGGGAAAATCAGTTTTGGGCAGCAGGAGAGTGTCTTTCAGATCGGTAGCCATCGCTATAAAAGCGCGGGAGGCTACCGGACCATGGGGGGTAGTCAAGTGGCGAGACTGACTGCCGGCGGCGATCTACTGGGCGGCGAAAATGGCGGTCTGGCGGGCCAGTTTTTCGCCCGACTTGATGCAATCCTGCAGGGAGATGCCGCCACGGACATTGCCGCCGATAAACAGACCCGGGGCGGCCTGTTCCACCCGGTCAATGGCCGTGAGGAAACGCTCGTAGCCCAGAGTGTATTGCGGAATGGCGCGGGGCCAGAAAGTGTGGCGCACAAAAAGCGGCGGCGAATCCACGCCGACCAGATCGTGCAGGTCGCGGGCGATCCGGGCGAGCAGCGCATCGGTGGGCAGCCGGGCCAGTTCGGGATCGCGCGCGCCGCCGGCGAAGACGGTGAGACCGACCTGGCCCTCCGGGGCCCGGTTCGGGAACAGCGTGGACGAGAAAAGAATCCCGAGGACGGAGCGGTGCTCCACGGCGGGCACCAGTCCGCCAAAGCCATCCAGCGGGTGCGTCACCTGCTCACGACGGTAGCCGAGAAACAGAGAGGACACGGGTGGCTGGAGAATCTCATCGAGGACGGCGAGCGGCCGCTCGGCGCCGGAACCAATGACCAACT
>JBBQUU010000068.1:0-27569 GCA_038212175.1 Opitutales bacterium
TCCGCGAAGAGCGCCGCCATGTGATCGTCGTAGCGGGGGGTGAAGCCCGCGATGTGCGGCGAGAGAATGACGTTGTCGAGCTGCCACAGGGGATGGTCGGCCGGCAGAGGCTCGCGTTCGAACACATCGAGCCCGGCTGCGGCGAGGCGGCGTTCCTGCAGGGCACGAACAAGCTCCGGTTCGTCGATAAGATCCCCCCGTGCGATGTTGATCAGGATTGCATCGGGTCGCAGGCGACGAAGCTGTTCCCGTCCGATCACGTGTCGGGTTTCCGGCGTGGAGGCGGAGGCGAGGACGATATACTCCGCGAGCGGCAACACCTCGTCGAGTTCGGCCGGTGAAAGGATGCGTTCGGGAATGATCCCTTCGGGGTCGCCCGTGCCGGGCTGGATGAATCCGGTGTCGGCGCGCGTCGAGGGGTCCCTTTTCACCGCGAGCACTCGCAAACCGAGGGCTTGGCATTGTCGGGCGACCTCCCGGCCGATGCTGCCGTAACCGATGATGAGCACCGTGGCTCCGCGAAGCTCGCGCCCGGGGAATTGTTCAAAGTGCCGCTTGGGCGCCATCGGCCAGCACGCCCGGCGCTGGAAATCGAGATAGCCCAGAAAGTCGCGCGCGAGGGCAATCATCATGCCGGTGACATATTCTGCGATGGGAGCGCTGTGGATGCCACTGGCGGTGGTCAAGATGGTATCGCTTTGCCACAGTGGGGTGTCGACCAAGGCGTTGACGCCTGCGCTCCGGCCCTGGAACCAGCGCAGCTGTGGCACGGGATCGAGCGTCTCGGGCGCAAACGAGGAGAAGAGCACCTCAAACTCCGGACTGAGCACACCAGCAAGCTCGGCGCTGCTGGAGACGCTGCGCTGCTCGATGACCAGCCGCGGCGACACCGCGCGAAGACGCGCGAGTTGCGACTCGGTGAAGTGACGCGTGCATAGCACTGCGACTTTCTCCGTGGCATTCATGGCGCAGAGTCCCAGGCTTCGCGAAGCTCGCGAACGAGGACGCCAATATCTGCCTCGGACACGGTGGGCGGACGGCTGGCGAGGTTTAGATCGGTGACGGCTGCGCCGAGATCAAGTGTCTGGCCGACCGGCTCCGGGATAAGGTGCAGATGAAGATGGGCGCTGCGCTTGCCGTCACCGAGGAATATCACCCTTCCTGGCCGGTAGCGTTTTTCGAGCAGCGTGGCCAACCTTCCAATCAGACTGCCGAATCCGGCCAGGTCATTGTTGCACAGTTCGCTGGTGCGATCGCGATGGCACTTCAACATGACTGTCAGGTGCCCGGGCGAGAACGGGCGGCGGTTCACCGCAACAACGGCGCACGCAGTCTGAACAAGGAGGTTGGGGAGGCTCTCCTGCAGTTTGCCATCCGCGACGAGTGCGCAGAATTTGCAAGTACTCATGGGGTGCTGGTGGCGCGGGAGATTTGTTCCGGCTTGTGGCTGTCGCGCAATGCCGTGAAAAACGTCACAGGCAACACCATCATGTATTGTTGTTCGTATTGTCGGTCATCCACCCGGGCGCCGGCCCAATAGCCAATGTACGTGAGTCCGCTGTCGAAAAAAATCGAAGGATAACAAACCCCGTCCTTGCCGAAACCCCGGCGTTGATCGGGCGTATTCGGTGGGATGGTGATGATTTCCCGATAATCACCCCAGGTATGGCCGCCGTCCGAGCTGACGGCAGAGGCGAGCGTGAGACGGTGGCCCAGATGTGTATTTTCGTTTGTCACGCTCCGGCTATTCCAGATCACGAGCAGGTCGTCGCTATCCGGGATCCGAGCCACATTGGGCGGCGATTCGGGCGAAAGCAACGGACTTGGCGCGGGTTTGGTCCACGTCTCGCCGCGGTCGCGTGATTCACACCAGTAGAGGCGGCCGGCGGAAGTGCGACCGATCATGTAGATGGAACCGTCGGCCCGCTCGGCAATGGCCACTTCGTGGAAATTGGAACGGATGGTGCCGATATAGTCGGGGGCAAGGTCATTAACCTCGAGCCACTGAGCAGACAGATTCCATGTCCGGCCATGGTCATCGGACCAGGCGACCTTGCTGGACTTGATGTTTTGGCTGCCTTCGAAAAAGCCGCGGTTGCTGTGCAGCGGCTGCAGCAATCGACCGCTGGAATGGACCAGCAACCGATCATGCGCACTGGTCCAGTAGCCGGTGGGTGGCGAGACCAGAATCTCATTGGACCAGGTCTTTCCGTCGTCGCTTGAATACCGGAAGATCTTGTCTGCATTGGTCACGTTTTGGATCCATCGGGTACGGTCCCACTGCTCCACGGGCTTCACGTTGATCCGCTGGTACGAGGCGCCGAGATCGCCATTGGCCAGCCGGCGAAGGGCGGGATGGGAGGCGTTGTTGCCGGTGTTGCTCTCAAACATCACCTCGGGGGCGCTCCAGGTCTTGCCGCCATCGGTGGATCGTACCTGACCGATGACGGTTCGCGCGTAGTGCGGGTGCCAGTTGCTCATGTCCGCTTCACCGAAGCGGAGGTTGAAGGCGTGCACCAAGGTGCCATTGTTAAGCTTTACCGTGGTGCCCTCGGATTGAAACGGATGTTCGGGCGTGGATGGAGCGACCACCACACCGCGCAAGCCCCCGAGTTTCCATGACACCGGATCGAATTCCCGGGCGATCCCGGGAACGGTAAGAAGGAGGAGAAACGGGAGCGAGAAGAGGCGGTACGAAAGGAGCGTATTCATAGTGCGGACCGATTCAGCCCACTGAACAAGGGAAGGGGAAGACGGCAGTATGGATTGCCGATTGCCTTTCTAGCACGTAAAGCGCATTCATGCGGGGCATGGAGGTGTCCGATGCAAACGTGCGGGTCGAATCGCTGCTGGCCGAAGGAGGCATCCGATCAGTCCATTGGGCGATCGAGACCCGCCACCCGGGAACCGGCGGCGTCGCCTCGCTTACCGGGGATTATCCGCGCGTTGTGCTCGGCCTTTCCGGGTGCCGGCCGTTGCGCCTTATGCGCGACGGCCAGCCTTTTCGGCTGCTGCTGAAGGCCGGTGATTGCCTGGTCGTGTCCCCGCACACCTGGTTGATCCTGGAACCCGGAAGCTCGTACTTCTCCATTGGGGCCGCTTTGGAGGCGCGCAACCCCCGACTGTTGTTTGCCCGGCATGTGCACGCTTCGCGGGACCGGACCATCAGCGTGACGCCGGCGGAGGTGCGGATCCTGCCGGGTCTGTGTGATAACATCACCATGGGGCTGGCGGCGGCCTTGCTCGATGCGGGAGCCGGGCACAGCCGGGACCTCTATGTCCGCCGTCTTGCGGAGACGCTCTGGCTCCGTCTCGTGCGTGCTGCGCGCGCGCCCTCCGACTCGCCTGAAGCCAGCAAGGCCTTTGTCACCTATAGCGCCGCCGAGCACTATGTGAGGGATGGCTTTGCCCGTCCGATCAGCCGTGAGGACGTGGCGCGATTTTTGAGAATCCATCCCAGTCACGTCACCCGGTTGTTTCTTCAGTTTGCCGGGGAAACCTTCGGTGGCTTTTTGCTGCGCGTGCGGCTGGAGAGCGCGCGCACCTTGCTGCGCGATCCGCGGCTCACCGTCTCGGAGATTGCCTATCTTTCAGGATTCGCCAGCCCCAACTACTTCGTGCGGGCTTACCGTGAACGCTATCGAAAGACGCCCGGCAAGGATCGAACGGGGGCGTGAAAGTTCCGGAAGCTGCACTCTCGCAGGATTAGTCATTCGCGATGCCGGTCATTTACGGAACGGCGGCCGCGAAACAGAGAGTATATGGAAGTACTCGTGGGGAGATTTCGGTGCCGCCGACGTCGGACGATTTTACCGGGGCTCGCACCATTGCAAGATTCCGGCTCAGAGCACCGCGTCTGTCACCCAAATGTGGGCGGCGGCGCGGGAGTCTCCGTGGTAGTAATACATCTGCCAGCGGTTGCCGCCGGTGTGGAGCAGCCAGGGGTAGCCGAGGTCAGTGTGCGGGTCGCCTTCGATACGCGGAAACTCGAGCAGCACACGCTCGCGTTTCCATTCGAGCTTCTCGGCGTCGCCGCGCCAGAGCCAGATGCGGCCGGGCGTGTTGCCGGGCACCGCGCGCTCGGTGGTCAACACCAGGAGTTCTCCCTTGCGGTTCGGATTCTCGACGGCAAAGGGGGCCGCCAGACGGGCATTGGCCGGATGCTCGGCGTCGAGTGCGGACAGCTCGGTCTTCCACGTGCCGCCGAGATCATCGGAGACGCCCACGGACTGACGTCCGCGCGCGTTCTGGGAATCGCCCCGGAAAAAGCCGACCAGGCGTCCCGCGCTTTGCACAACGACCGGTTCCACCGCGTGGATATCCGCGATGCGTTGCGCGGCGGCCCATGTACGGCCCTCATCCTTCGACAAGGACATCCAAAGACCCTGCGAATGGGGTTTCGAGCCGCCGCGGTAGTGTCCGAACACGGCCAGTCCCCTGCCCGCAAGGGGTATGATGTTTCCGAATACGGATCCGGTCTTGTCGGGCCCCAGCGCGGAGGTGTCCGTGCGGGTCCAGGTGACGCCGTCGTCGGTCGAGCGCCAGCCGAAGATGTGGTTTCCTTCGTCCCGATTATAGGCCATCGCGAGAAGCAAGACGGAGCCATCGCCCGCGAGACCGAGAGCCAGATTGCCGCAGTCGCGGTAGCGGGGATCGTCGTCGGGGAAACTGATCAATTTCTTTGGCGCGCTGAAAGTCTTGCCGCCGTCTTTGGAGAGGGAGACCGCGAGGGCGGAACCGCCGATGTTGTGTCCGATGCCCGCGCTGTAACCGAGAATCACCGTGCCCCGCGCGGTCTTGATCACCTTGGGCCAGGAAAGATGGGCGTGTTTGTCGTCGGCGGGAGCGGATACAGCGATGCGAACCGGCTGGCCGGCGGTGTTCTTGGCGGCCCACGCGGGCAGAGAGGCGGCGGGGAGGGCCAGCCCAGAGAGGAGCAATCCAACGAGGAGGGAGGGCAGAGTGGATTTCATGGAGTGAATGAGGGGACGCGTTGCGGTTTGCGGAGGAACGGAACGTCAGGGGACGGGAACCCAGTCACAGACGAACGGGATTTGGTGGTAGCTGACTGCGAGGAGATCCGCCGATTGCGCGCGGGCAATGCTTGAAAGGTGGTATCATCCCAGTGCCACCGGTGAAGCCAACAACATGGTCTAGTCCCGGCGGATTCGATTCACCGGTTCTCCGCGTAGAACCATGCGGGCGGAATACGAATGAGGAAGGTGGACATGCGGCCCTTGATAACCTCGGGGTGATCGGATTGGCGGACGGTAATCCAGATCTCGCCGTCGCGATGAAGGACCGCAGGGTAGTCGGTGTTGCGGCTTGGATCATGGAGAAGAACCTTTCTCCGGGCGTGCGGCCAGGAGCGACCGCCGTCGGTGCTGACGGCGGCGAGAAGCGTGTGACGATGCCCGTTCATCGGAGTGCGGGCATGGTAGTTGGGGGTCCAGACGAGGAGCAGGTCGTCACTTCGCGGAAAACGGGAGAGGTGCGCGGGAGCGTTGGGGCTCGGGATTTCAAGGGTGCGCGGGGCGGACCACGTCTCGCCGCGGTCGGAGGATTCGCAGCAGAACTGGGTTCCCATGGCGGTGCGCATCGTCATGAGCAGCGTGCCGTCGGCGCGCTCGACTACGCCGGGTTCATTGCAACCGGACTCCATGAACTGTCCGTCCGGCCAGGAGACCTTCGGGACCTCGACCGCGTCGCCCATCTGCCACGAGGCTCCGAGGTCGTCGGACCACGCGACCCACACCTTGCGGTAGTGGGAATCGAAGTCGTCGCCTCCGTGACAAGGAGCGATCAACCGGCCGTCGGACAGAATGGTAAAGCGGTCGTGGCAACCGGTCTTGTAGCCGCCTTCGGCAACGACGATGGGTTCGGACCACGTTGCGCCCTCGTCGGACGAGATGACGAACCGTCGTGACGCCACGCGGGTGCTCTGGCGGTGGCTGTAGAGCATCCCGATCCGGCCGTCTGGCAGCCGGCGCAAGGCGGGTGACATCGCGTTCAGGCCATCCGGCGGTGCGGGGACGAGGACACATTCCTCCGTGAGCCGGCGTCCCTGCGAATCGAGGCGTACGGCGACGATCTCGCCGAAGTCGTTGTCGCGTTCGATGGCCGAGCCCCCTCCATAGCGGACGACGCGTTCGTCACGCAAACGGGCGTACCCGGGATCGTTGGGACCCGTGTGCCGGCCGTAGGCGAGCAGAACCGAGCCGTCGCGAAGTTCCACCATGCTGGCTTCGCTGCGCCGGGAGTGCTGAACGTCGGCGGGTGCGATGGGCGCGAGGGGGAAAGAGGGGAGGAGATCGGTTTCCATGGCGGGATCGAGTGCTCAGCCAAACCGATGGTTCCCGGATCGGAAGGCTCTCGATGAGGTACTGTGGCGAAACCAGTGGACTACCCCGCATATTTCACACCCTCGGTGAAGAAGACCTTTAGGCTACAGAGTTCACCGAGGGAAATCTTACGATCCCAATCTCGAGACCGAGCCTAAGGGATCAATGAGTAACGATTGATACTACCCTGTCGGACTGGAGGGCAGACTGAGCCCTTTATACGCCTAGTTTGCTAGGCTTTGGCCTTGATTTTACCTACTTAATGCCTATTTAGAGAGGCATTATGAGCAAACATGCCACCGTAGATTTTGCCCGCGGCGACCGATACGCGGTTCGTGGCTTGCTCGAGCGCATTCGGGCGCATCGCCTTGCGCGGAATTGGTCTCAATCCGAGATGGCGGCCCGCGCCGGCATGTCGCGGGCGACCTACCAGAACTTCGAGGTCGGGTTTGGGAATCCGACCTTGGAGAACCTTATGCGGATTCTCGGGATCCTCGGTTTTTCGGAGAACATCACCGAGTTGGTCCCGGAGGTGGAAACCGTTGAGACCCTCGAAATGGCCGCCCGCCCACGGCGGCAACGCGCCCGTGCGAAACCCCTTCCTGAGGCCCGCCGATGACGATGAAAAAGGGTTATCCCACGCTCGACGTCCGTTGGTATTCCGGGGAGGAGGTGGGCAAGTTAGTCAATCCGGGAGCAATCGCGTTCGGCTACGCGGAGTCGTGGCTTCAAGCCGGCGCCAGCCTTTCCCCGTTGCGCGTCCCTTTCACCTCCACCGTTCACCGGCTGCGCGATCCCGCGTTCGATCAACTCCCCGGCTTCCTCGCGGATGCGCTGCCCGACAGTTGGGGGCGGGAACTCATGGCCAGGGATTTTGCCACCCACCAGATAGTCCCCGACCCTTTGAACATGTTGGCGTGGGTGGGGCGGCGGGCGATCGGGGCGCTGGCATTCGAGCCCGCGGTTGAGTCCTCCCAGTGGGTGGAGGTCCAACCCCTCGTCTTGGCCCGCGAAGCGCAGGAGGTGCTGCGCAACGCTCCGCCTGAGGCGTTTTCCACTTTGCGACTGGCAGGCACGGCGGGCGGCGCCTTCCCCAAGGCGACAGTGGCCCGACTCCCGGACGGACAACTTCTCGCCGGCGGCGACGTCCGGACGGTGCTCGGTGCTCATTCTGATGCTCGCCTGGGCATCCTTAAACTGGACGCCGAAGACTCCGCGTTGCGGCCCAGCACCGACGGCCGCCTTGAAAACGCTTATATGGAGATGGCGCGGCGCTCCGGGTTAAATGTCGCAACCTGTCACGTGATCAGCGACTCCGACGAGGTTCGCGAGCGTCATCACCTGTTCGTCGATCGCTTTGACGTCATCACGGGAGGGGAGGCGCGACTTCATGTCGTCACGCTCGCCGGAGCGCTCGAAACCTTCCGGCGGCTGACCTACGACCACCTTTTGCGCGCTGCGCGGGAATTGACCGGAGACATGCGTCAGGTTCGCGAGGCGGTTCGGCGAATGGTGTTCAATGTCCGCGCCGGCAATGGGGACGATCACGGGAAAAATCATTCATTCACGTTTGATCGCGGGACGAAAACGTGGGCGCTGTCGCCCGCCTACGACCTCACCCTAAACCATTCCGTGAACAGCACGCTCAACGGGCTTTCTTCGACGACCTTTGGAAAATCTCCGACGGTTCAACGCATGGCGGAGCTCGCAGCCAACCACGGAATCAAAGCGAACGAGTTTGCCGAGATTGACGATCAGGTCAGTCGCGCCGTCGAAGCGTGGCCAGCGATTGCCAGCGGTCTCCGTCTCCCAGAGCCCGAAATCGAGCGCGCGGCGGGCAAACACGCGTTGATCCGCGACGCCATGCAACACAAGCGCTCCGCGCGCATCTCCACTCGCCGGCGCCGGTGGTGACGGTGGCGGATGGTCAGCGGACATTTCTGCAAGTGCGGCCGCTCCTCCTCGGGCTGCCGCCTATGCAGGCTCGAGCTGGCGACCGAAACCGGCTGAAAGGTGGTATCATCCCCGTGCCACCGTTGAAGATCACTTTCGCACCCAGGAGGCCTCCCCCGCCGTGACCGGGTCTTTGTCTCCGGTGGTGGGCGGTTCATCGAAAGGTAGCTGACCGACTTCCTCGATGGCCTGCAGGTTGGGCCCGCCGACGGTGCGCCCGAACTCCGCGCCTTGTTCGGCGAGGGTGTCCTGAAGTTGGGCAATCGATACCTCGCGCACGGAAATGCCGGCCTTGACCGCGAGTGCGGCGACGGTGCCGACCGCCTGGCCCTGGCCCATGCAGATGGGAATGACGCGGGTGGAGGCAATGGCCTCGTGCGTCGCGGAAATACATTTGCCCGCCATGAGCAGGCCGTCGACGTCGCGCGCGATCAGGCTGCGCAGCGGGATGGTGTAGGCGCGGACGTTGTGGGAGTCGACCCACGTGCCGGCCGGCCGATGGATGTCGATATGATAGGCACCCATGCTCACGGCGTCGTCAAAGACACGTCCGGCGATGAGGTCATCGGCGTTCAGGAGATAATCGCCCATGATGCGCCGGCTCTCGCGCACGCCCAGCATGGGTGCGATCTCGCGCAGGTGAGACTCCTCGAAGCCGGGCACATACTGCTTGAAGAAGCGGACGAGGACGGGAATTTGCTCGTAAACCTTGGCGTACGCGTCGGTGAGGCTGCGGATGTTCGTCGGATCGAGGCCGAGAACGCGAGTCATGACGACGAGGTATTCGTCGGATCGGTGAAGTTTGACCCCGACGACGCGCGATTGCGGTACGTCGAAGTCGCCGGCGGCCCGGGCCTTCTCGATCAACTTCGCGTAACCGCCGCAAATGATGACGTGCATGCGGTCGATCCGCTTCATCATCTTCTCCCGGATATCCGGATAGGGCGTGATCCATTCCCGGTAGTTCACCTCGGGATCCTTGCAGCCGGCGATGAAACCCTCGCGACTGACGCCGCCCAGCTTGAAGACCAGCGTGGGCGCCTGCACGAGGCCATCGGCCGTGCGGCCTTTCTCCCATTTGACGCCCCCGCGCGCGGCCACATCGCCGTCGCCGCTGCAGTCGATGGTCACACCGGCTTCGATGTGCTGGCGTCCTGATTTGTTTTCGACCACGACTCCGCGAATGCGATCGCCCTCGCGGAGCGTATCCACCACCTGGGTATGCATCAAGAGGCGCACGCCGGCCTCACGCATGAGTTGCATGAGAAGAATTTTCCACCAATGGGAATCGATGCTGATGCCGGAGGAGCATTTCGGATCGAGCTCGTGGGCGCTGGCGGCGCCCATCTCCTGCAGCCGCCGGCAGAATTCGAGCGGGAGTCCCTTGACGATGAGCCGATAGTCGCGGTCGTGAAAGCCGAGCCATGGCAGGGTGGCGGAAATGCCCCCAAGGAAACCGTGACTTTCGACGAGCATCGTGTCGGCGCCATTGCGGGCGGAGGCGAGTGCGGCGGTGAGACCGGCGGCGCCGGAGCCGATCACGAGCACTTGGGTGCGGAGTGTTTGGGTGGGAGTGGACATAAAGGAATTAGTAGAATGGTAACTTTCGTTCGCTGGGGGCGGGATTAAACTTAAGATAAGCAGCGGTCGCGTAAATCCCGGGATTGATTCATTCCTAGTACGATCGTAACGTTTTGAAATGAATCCCGTCTCCGACTTTTCGGCCCGGATCGACAGCGTATTCGCCGGGGGCGGCGTGGCCCGGCTGGAGAGGGCGGTGGTGCCAGGGCATGCGGGCATCGCGAGGGACGCATCGTTGATGGAGCATCCCCGCCTGATGGTCTGTCTGGAGGGAAGGGCGGTGTATGATTTGAAGGGCATCGAAGGCGCGGCCCAGGTGACGCTGGCGCCGAGGGACGGGCTTTTCGTTGCGCCGGGACGGTGGGTGAGAGCGAAGCCGGTGGAGGCTTATTCGTTGATGGGTGCAGTTTTTTATCCCGGTTTGACCCGCTTTTATCTTATGCGGGGTCGACCGGCGCGGGCGGGTGCCCCCATCAGGCCGGTGGAGAATCATGTTGTGCCCGAAGGCTTGAGCGAGGATCAGCGTGCGCTTGGCCGGTTGCTGGCCGGCGAGGCTCCGCCGGGGGCGGACACGCGCTTCTTGCACCATGCTTTTGAGTGCCTGCTGATGGCGGCGCGAGGCGTGCTCATGCAGACGGAGGGCACGGTGGTGGCCGGAGGCAAGGCGCGATTCACCTGGCACGCGGCCTGCGACTTCATGCAGGAGAATCTTCACCGACCACTGAGTCGGAAGGACGTGGCGCGGCATCTGCGTGTGCACCCCAATCACCTGTCGCGCCTGTTCGCCGATTTTGGCGGAGAAACGTTTTCAGAGTACCTGCAGGCGCGCCGGTTGGAGCGTGCGCGGTTGCTGCTGGAGGAACCGCGGTTGAATATCTCCGAGGTGGCGCGCTTGAGCGGGTTCGGCAGCGCGAACTATTTCACGCGGGTTTTTCGTCAACAAACCGGCCGCCCTCCGACCCGGATGCGTGGGTTGGGAAAGATGCCTGCCGTTCTGTCCGACCGATCCGATCGATCCGACTGATCGGTCGGATCCGAGCGAACCGGAAGAAAGAGACAAGAGGAGAAAGGAAGCTTGCCCCGGCTCACAGCCGCCAGGCTTCGCCAAAATAAAAGGTGTCGGCGTCATTCAGCTCAAGATTGTGATGGCTGTAGTATGAGCGCGAGGTCTCCATGCGCGCCCACTCCAGCTCGACCCCTTGGCGGACGAGTTCGCGCTGAAAATCCGCGAGATGGACGGGGGTGTTGCGGACTTGGCGCGGCTGCAGGCGGCGCTGCAGGCAAAAGGCTGCGAGCGCGCCCGCGGATTCGCCGATGTTCCACTCGGTGGGGTGGACCCGAAAGGCGCCGTTGGTCACGTGGGTGACGCCGAGGTTCTTGCAGGCGGGGAGCAGGTTCTCGACCCTTACCGGAATAAGTGCGCCGAGCGGGATCTGTTGCAGCCAATGCTTGCCATGCATGACCTCGGTGATGCTGGGTTTGCCCGGAGCGGTGGGCTTGTGGATGTCGATGCGGTAGCCGCTCAGACCGACGCTGTCCGGGTAAAGGATCGGCCCATGCTCGTTGCCGGGCACGTCGGTGCGGAAATGCTGTTCGAGCACGGTAAACTCCGCCTTGATGCGACGCGATTCGCGGATGTAGGGAGCCTGGGCGAGGCCGTCGTCGGTACCAAAGACGTCGCCGCGGGGACGGAGACCCGGATAGCCCTGGCCGCCAGTGCCGGGATTGGGCGCGGCGGTTTGCAGCCAATAGATCGTGCTGAGGCTGAGTTGCCGGGCGGCGTCGAGGTGTTTGCGCCGCTCCTCGGGTGTGACGCCGCAGAGCACGCCGAGGTGGTATTCGTTGGCGGGCCAGATGGCGACGGTGACGTCGCTGGGGAAGGAGCCGGGCGTGAAGTTGTCTTTGCAGAGCATGCGCCGGAAATTCCAGGTGCTCGTGCGATACTGGCCGGGTTTGATCGGTCGCCGAAAGTGGTCCTGTTTCGCCCCCATCAGGTCGGGGAGCGTGAACTTGGGAAAATCGCCGCGGTGACTCTTGGCGTTGAGCCAGAAATCGTAATCGCGCGGCTTGTCGATGAGGTGCTCCTCGCCCGGGAAGTGGTCGAGCGCGAAGACATGGGTAAAGATCATCTGGTCGTGCGGTTCGGCGGGGCCGTCCACGGCGAGCGGTTCACCGGTTTCGGCCCGGGATTCCGCGCCGACCACGGATTCGACGCGGCCGAGCTCGAGCAGATCGCCCAGCTCGGTGGCGTCGATGATGTAGGGGGCGAAGAGCGTGCGGCGGATATTGTTTAGCTCGTCCTGCACGGTGACGGCGCGCGCGTAGTCGCCCTCCATGGCGACGGCGACGGGGTGGTGCCGGGTGAAGATGCGGATGCGTCCGGCCGAGAGGTGCGGAGCGAGCATTTCATTGAGCACGGCGAGGCCGACGCGGGGTTCGAAGCACAGCTTGCTGACCCAGCCGGCTCCGGGGTTGAGATAACGATCGCCCCGGGCGGCGGCCGTGAGCGGGTAGTGACGACGGTAGTACGCACGCACGCCATCGCGGAAATCGGCGTAGCTTTGCGTGCGGCCGTAACGCTCGCTCCAAGGATGTTCGTCGAGCGGGATGCCCTGGGTGGTGGCTTGGCCGCCGATCCAGGCCGTTTCCTCCGTCAGAATCACGTTCCGTCCCATCCGGGCGGCGGCGAGGGCGGCGGCGACACCGCCCAGGCTGCCGCCGATGATGAGGACATCGGTCTTGAGTTCCTGGGCGCTCGCGGCACCGGCACGGGCGGCTCCTGGCGAGGCCGCCTGGCTGCGGGCGAGCGGAGGAAGGGCGGCGACGGTGGAGGCGGCGGCGAGGCCTTGCAGGAAACGGCGGCGAGAAACGGAAGAGGGGGGAGTAGGCATGAAAGGGAAGGGGTAGGTCCGGACCGAGGGTTGACCCCTGGTGAAGGGGAGAACGAATTCAACCAGCGTGAGCCGCTCTGTCTGATCACCAAGCTCTCCGGGAAGGTGCTTTTTGCGTACCAGTGGGAATTTTGCGCGGGTGAGAAGGCGGTTGGCTGGACGTTCGAGGGGTGATTGCGGCGACGGAGCGTGCTGCCCGCCAAATTCCCTATCCGGCTTCGCCGGGTTGGATTGGAACATCTTTCGTCTACAATGGATTCTCGTCCACTTCCAAGTCTGAGCGCCCGGTCAAAGGCTTGCCTGAGTTCATTTTTGTAGGCGCGTGCCCTCACGCGGCGGTCCGACCGAACACTACCGTCGCCAGGCTTCGCCAAAGTAGTAGGTGCCGGCATCCTTCAATTCCTGCTTGTGGTGGCTGAAGTGGGAACGGCCCGTCTCGCGGAAGCCGGCGGGCCAGTCGAGTTCGACGCCGAGCCGCCCGAGTTCGCGCTGGTAGTCGGTCAGATGCACGGCGTGGTTTCGCACCTGGCGCGGCTGCAGGCCGCGGATGAGGCAGAACGCTGCGAGCGCGCCGGCGGCCTCGCCGATGTTCCACTCCGAGGGGTGGAGCCGGAACGTGCCGTTGGTCACGGCGGTGACGCCGAGGTTCTTGCACGCGGGCAGAAGATTTTCGACACGCACAGGAAGGAGCGCACCGAGCGGGATCTGCTGCACCCAGTGCTTGCCATGGTTGCTTGCGGTCATGCTGCCGCTAGCGCCGCGCTTGGCGGGTTTGTGAATGTCGATGCGGTAGCCGCTGAGCCCGACGCTGTCGGGGTACTTGACCGGACCGTCCTTTGCGAGGGGCTGGTCGTTGCGGAAATGCTGTTCGAGGATGGTGAACTCCGCGCGAATGCGGCGCGACTCGCGGATGTAGGGGTACTGGGCCAGGCCGTCGGTCGTGCCGAGCGCGTCGCCGCGCAGACGCAGGCCGGGAAAGCCCGCGCGGCCGGTGGAGGGATCGGGCGCCTCGGTCTGGAGCCAGTGCACGCCGCTCAGGGTCAGGGCGCGGGCGTCGGCGAAACTGCGACGCCGCTCCTCCGGGGAGACGCCGAGCAGAATGCCCTCGCGAAACTCGTTCACCCACATTACGGACGTGAGGTCGCTCGGAATCGCGCCGGGCGCGAAGTTTCCCGCGCAAAGCAGACGGCGGAAGTTCCACGGGCTGACGACGTAGGCGCCCGGCACGACGGACTCGCCGTAGTAGGTGCGCTTCACCCCGAAGAGGTCGGGGACGCTCGCGTTCGTCATGCCGAAGGTGTCTTGACGAACGAAATGCGGACGCCAGCGATCATAGTCGCTAGGCCGATCGATGACATGTTCCTCGCCGGGGCGGTGGTCGAGCACCGCGATGTGTGTGAAGCCCATCTGGTCGCGCGGATCGGCGGCGCCCTCGAGCGCGTTGAATTCCCCGGTTTCCGACTGGGACTCGGCGCCAACGACGGACTCGACCCCGCCGAGCTCGAGCAGCTCGCCCAGTTCGGTGGCGTCAAGAATGAAGGGGGCGGAAAGCGTTCGGCGCGCGTTGGCGCGTTCGTCGAGGACCGTGACGGACTGGGCGCGGTCGGCGTCCATCTCGACGGCGACGGGCCGGTGGCGCGTGAGGATCGTGATTCGGCCGGCGGAAACATGCGGCGCCAGCATCTCGTGGAGCACCGCAAGCCCGACGCGCGGCTCGTAGGCAAGCTTGGTGACCCAAGCCGCACCTGGGTTGAGATGCGGGTCCATTCTCGCGGCGGCGGTAAGCGGATAGTGCCGCCGGTAGTAGTCACGCACACCGTCGCGGAATTCCGCGTAGCTGCGCGTGCGGCCAAACTTTTCCATCCACGGATGCTCGTCGAGCGGCACGGCCTGGGTGGTGGCCTGGCCGCCGATCCAGCCGGTCTCTTCGGTAAGTATGACGGTGCGGCCCATCCGCGCCGCGGCCAGCGCGGCGGCCACGCCGCCGAAGCTGCCACCGACGACGAGGACGTCGGTTTTGAGTTCGCGACCCGTCACGCTGGTCCCGGATTGCGCGGCTGTGCCGCAGACGAAGCCGGGCGAAGCAGTCGCCGCGGCCGCGAGCGCGGCGGCGGATTTGAGGAACGAGCGCCGGGAGAAAGGCAATGAGCTCATCGGACAGGGCGGGAAGTCGGAAGCGCGACGCTCTCGGTCTGTTCGGTCATGAACGGTGCGGAGGCGGCCTCGACGGCAGGGAGCCAGATGCGGTGGGCGGCAAGGACCTCGGAATGGCGGGAATCGCCGGCGAGGTTGTCCCACTCGTGGGGATCGGCCTCGTGGTCGTAGAGCTCCTCGCCGCCGTCGGCGTAGCGGATGTAGCGCCAGCGGTCGCTGCGCACGGCGTGGTTGCCGCGCATCTCAGTTGTGAGCACGGGGTGTTCGCGAGGCGCATCTGGATCGCGGAGCTGGGGCACGAGCGAACGTCCGTCGAGGTCGCGACGGGCGGGGAGGGCGCAGAGTTCGACCAGGGTGGGATAGAGATCAAGCAGCGACACGGGGCGGTCGGATACACCGCCCGCGTCAGCGACACCAGGAGCCACGATCACGAGGGGAACCCGGGTCGATTTCTCCCACAGCACAAATTTCGTCCAGTGGTCTTTCTCGCCCAGGTGATAGCCGTGATCCGACCAGGCAATGATGATGGTGTTATCGCGATGAGGACTTTGGTCGAGGGCGTCGAGCACCCGTCCGAGTTGCTCGTCCGCAAAGGATGCGGCGGCGGCGTAGGCGGTCACGGCTTCCTTCCATTTGCCTTCGAAATCGGGGTGCTGTTGGATGCTGCGGAACATCCGGCGCCACCGGTGGAGGAGGGCGTGGGCGCCTGCGGGGGCGTCATCGAGATCGTCCGGTTTGACGACGGGCATCGGCATCGCCGCGTCGTCGTAGCGCTCCAGCCAGCGCGCCGGAGAAAAATGTGGCAGGTGCGGGAGGAAAAAGCCGACGGAAAGAAAGAAGGGCTTGTCCTGGGGACGTTCAAGGAAATCGATCGCGAAGTCGGCATAGCGTACATCGCCGATTTCGGTTTCGGGCACCGGAGACTTTCCCCAATCGAAGGTGGGCGCGAGCTGCTCCCATTCGCCCTCCGGGGTTTGGGCGCGCTCCAGTTGATTGAGTTTTTCCGGCGGTAAAACCGGACGCTCGAACGGCAGGTACTCGTCGAAGGAAGACTCGTCGTGAAAATGTGTGTGGACGTGATGGAAGAGCTTGCCCGCACCTGCGGAATGGTAGCCATTCAGGCGGAAGTAGCGAGGGAGCATCACCGCGTCCGGCATGACGGCCCGCCAGTCCGACGCGTTCGCGTAGATTCCCGACGTGGTCGGATGATATCCGCTCATCAAGGAGGTCCGCGAGGGATTGCATTCCGGGGCCGCGCAATAGGCGCGGCGGAAAAGCACGCCACGCGCCGCGAGGCGATCCAAATTGGGGGTGGCGATGGGCGAAGCAGGGTCAAGGAGTTGGATCCAATCGCCCAGATCGTCAAAGGCGATGAAGAGCACGTTGGTTTTCGCACCGGCCACCTGCGTGGCCGTAGCTTGCGGTGGTGAACCGATCGCAGCGGCGAGGAGAAAGGGGAGGACGAGGATGCGGGAAATTCGCATGACCGGATCAGAGACGGACTTTGATGACCACTTTACGGACGAAGCATGAGGCGCCGCTCGTGCAGCCGGGTTTGTGGCCGTCGTGAGGATGAAAGATCGCGAAGGTTCCCCGGGGACAGTGCAGCGGCGTGGATACGGCAGGATCGGCGTAGAGAAGGAAGTCCTTCTCCGTGTTGTATCCATTAAGTGGGGTCAAGTTCGAGACCGGGGCGTAGTGGATCGCCTCCGTCCCTTCGACGATAAATTGGATGTCGGCATACGCGCGGTGCGACTCGAAGTGCTTCTCTGTCGCGGGAACGGTGTCGTAGCTTTGCACCAACGCGTAGACGTTGTCGCCCTCAAGATCCACCCGCCCATCGGGCAGGCCGGGAGGGAGCTGTGCGAGCCATTGAAGACCGGTGGTGAACCGTGGCCCAAGACTTCCGTTGATCACAGAGTCCTTCAAGGTGTCGAAAATCATGGGGAGGGTCAGGAGGCGCGAAACCACGATTGCGGCACGCGCATCAGCTGGGTTGAGGTGAGCCCGCCGAGGACGCCGGCCTGGGTGGACGTGCGCAGTGTGATCCACGCGTCGTCGCCCTTGTAGAGGAGGCTGGGGTAATCCACGCTGTGGTCGGGATCGTGGGCTAGGACCTTGCGGCGGACATGGGGCCAGGAGGCGCCGCCGTCCGAACTGAGGCAGGCCATGACGGTGTTGCGCCGCCCAAAGAGAGGGGCTCGCAGGTCCACACTCGCGGTCCACACCAGCAGCAAGTCGCTGGAACCCGGCAGACGCGACAGGTGGGCGGGCGCGACCGGACTGGCGACTTCCATGCTGCTGGGTGTTGTCCAGGTGTCACCACGGTCAAACGACTCGCTCTTGAATTGGGTGCCCATGGCAGTGCGTAGGGTCATGAGCAGGCTTCCGTCCGCTCGTTCTGCAATGCCCGGTTCGATGCAGCCCGACTCAGTATTGTAGATGAAGCGCTGGGCCCCCGGCGCGGACGGCGCGCTGGCAGGCGGCTCGCGTCGCGCGACGGCAGGGCCTTCGCTTTCGAGCCAGCGGACGTAGGGCAGGGTGATGGGCTCACCCAATTGCCAGGTGCGGCCAAGATCGTCGGAGCGCGAGACACGCACATGGAGGTGGTGGAGGTCCCAGTCCTCGGTGCAATGGCAGGGGGCGAGCAGTCGTCCGGACGAGTGAATCGTGAACCGGTCGTGGCACCCGGTCTTGTACTGGCCATCGGCGACGGTGACATGAGGGGACCACGTTTCGCCCTCGTCCGAAGAAAAGGTGAAGCGTCGCGACGCAATTTTTTGGCTCTGGCGGTAGCTGAAGAGCATGCCAATGCGCCCGTCAGGCAACCGCTGCAGGGCCGGCGACATCGCGTTGAACCCGCCCGGAGGCGGCGGCACTACGACCCGCGGGTTCGTCCGGGGCTCGCCCGTGGAGGATAATTGGCAAGCTACGAGCGGCGCCTGGGCATTGTCGCTGCGCCCGGCGTGGCTGGCGTAGGCGAGCAGTACGCTTCCATCGCGCAGTTCCACCAGACTGGCTTCGCTCTTGCGCATCGTGGTCTCGTCGGCGGGGGCGACGTTGCGAAGCGGGAACGCGTAGAACGCCCGGTCGGGAAGGGATGGAACGCTGGGAGGGGGCGCCTGTCCTTTGAGCGAAGGCACGAGGACGGCGGGTGTGGCAACGGCGGCCGCGTGCATGAAGGCACGACGGGTTAGAGCGGGCTTGGACATAGGGAAACGACGGGGTTGAAGCCCCATCGTTTCATGCTCTGAGCGCTCACCAACCACCAAGTAATGGTGCGTTTCTGGAACCAGTTGGGAATCGGTGTCCAGGAATCCCACCCTCAATTTCAATCTCCGGTGGAAACTGCGGTGCCCTTTTTCTTTAGGGTGAACAGGGTGAGGCCGTCGGTTTTGACGGCGGGCAGCTTCTTTCGCCAAAGGGCGGGCAGGTATCCCATGATGAGCATGGTGACTTCGCCTGGGATGGAGACGAAGAGAAAGCTCATGGGCCGATCGGTGCCGCGGCTTTCGATGTAGTAGTACACCGTAATGCCGGTGACCACGCAGGCCACGACGAATCCGCGTAGGATGTCGCCGGCGGTAACGCGGCACGAGGTGATGCCAATGAGAAAGATCATGGCCACGAGCCCTTGGAACGAGATCCAGAAGACGGTGGTCTCCATGAAGGAGCCGGCCACGGACTCGTTGGTGAGCGCCATGAAGAGAGCGATCCCCATTGAAAACACTCCGATGAGCAAAATGAGCAGCCGGCTGAACCAGACCTGCCGATGTTCGCTGGCGTTCGGATTGATGAACACCTTGTAGACATCCTTGACGAGCACCGTCGCGAGGCTGTGAAACCCGGCGTCGAGCGTGGACATGATGGCGCCCAAGATGGCGGCGACGAAAAGGCCGGGGATAAAGGGAGGCAGCTCCGTGCTGACGAAACGAAACAGGGCGGTGTCGCCCGCGAGCGTCACGCCCGGGAGGGGATTCTGTCCGTAGAAGGCGAAGATGGCGAGCCCGAGAAACCAAAGACCGAGGAGGATCGGAAGGGTGAGGATCTGGCTGAACCAGTAGGAGCGCTCGGCCTGCTTGTAGGAGGAGGTGCTGAGCAGGCGTTGCACAGCGAGCTGATCGGCGCTGGCGTAGAACATGCGATCGCTGATCATGACGTAGAGCATGAGCCAAAGGTTCAGCCGCACGAACGCATCGAGACTGTAGAATGACGGCTGTTGCATCGCTTCGAAGCCGCGCCCGTGGTCGAAGGCATAACGCATGATGCCGGCTGCGCCGCCGTCGACCCGGGAAATGCAGATGACGACGACCACAATGAGGCTGCCGGCGAGCAGAAGAAACTGGACAAAGTCCGCCCACACCACCGCCTTCATGCCGCCCAGGTAGACATAGACCAAGCCGACGATTCCGATGATGATGATCGATTGGGAAAGCGGCCAGTTGGCCACACCCTTCAGTACGACGGCGGCGGAGAAGAGCACGAGCGCGAGATAGAACAGGCGCATGAAGACGTAGAAAATGCTGCCCAGTGCACGGACCCGGCGGTCGAACCGTTCTTCGAGGTAGGTGAACGGAGTGAAGACCCGGCTTCGAAAGAAAAAGCGGATGAAGAGATAGAAGATGAAAATGCCGACGATGGGGGCCAGGAAGTACCGGATGGCAAGACCGAGACCGTGGTTGAACGCCTCGCCTGGCACGGCCACCAGCGAATTCGTGCTCAGCAGCGTCATCACGTAGGCGATGCCGATGAGCCACCACGGCATGCCACGGCCTCCCAGCAGGTAATCTTCGGTGTTTCCGTGCGCTTCCTTCCATTTGAACCAGATGCCGATGGCCAGCATGGCGCCGAGGTAAAGCAGAACGACCAGCGCGTCTTGCCAGGCGAGCCCGAAGTAGGTGGCGGCGAGGGGGAGCATCAGGGTAGCTTGCAGCAGTAGTCGAAGAAGCCCACGCCCTCCAGTGCGTTTCGCAACGAGATCTCTTGCTCCGCGGTGAGCCGCCGGAGGGGCAGCCGCACGGGGCCGCAGTCGACGCCGATGATCTTCATGACAAATTTGGCGGCCGCAAGACCGCCGTGCTGGTGAATGATCGTGATGAAATTCCGGGCGCGGGCCTGCTCGATGCGAGCGGTGGCGAGATCGCCGGCGTCAAACGCATCCATCAGCCGTCGAAAAAGCGGCGCAGCGAAATTGTAGGTGCTGCCGACCGCACCGGCGGCGCCAAGGCTGAGGCCGGCGAGCAAAATCTCGTCGCGCCCGAACAGCATGGCATAGCGGCCATCTGCGACTTGGGACGCCTGCCCGTAGTCCATGAGATCCTCATGGGTGAATTTCACACCGGCGAGGGTGGGGATGAGGCCTTCCGTTTTACGTAGAAACTCCGCTACCGGAATGGTCACTCCCGTCATGGCCGGCATGTGATAATAGTAAAACGGCAGCGTGGGCGCGGCGGCCGCGACATGTCTGCACCAGGCCACCAGTTCGGCCGCACCTGCCGGCTTGAAGAAATTGGGCGCAATGGTGGCGATCGCATCGGCTCCGACGTCTTGAGCGTGCCGGGCCAGCTCACAACTGTCGGCGATGCTCAGGTGCCCTACGTGCACGACCAGCTTCAAGCCGGGTGGCGTGGCGGCGCGCCAGGCGGCGACCACCTGCTTGCGCTCGGCGACCGTGAGGCTGTAGCCTTCTCCGGTTGTACCGCAGACGAACGCGCCGGTCACTCCGTTGTGCGCGAGAAGGGCGGCTTGTTTGGGAATGGTCGCCAAGACGAGTTCACCGTCGTCGTCAAATGGGGTGAAGGGGGCGGCGATCAGGCCGGTAAGGATGGATTTCATGGCGGTGCCTGGTTTCGGCGTTCGCGGCGATCGTTTTTCGATCTGCGCTGCTGGCAAGGCGGGGTAAGTGGTTCAATCAGGATACCTATTGGGCTTCGACACCGCTTCGGGACTTCCATGGCTCGGAATAACGACGACGCACAACTGCGATTTGGCCATGGTTGCACCCTGTTCGGTTTAGTCCGTCGCCGTTCGGCGTCGTGGCCACACCGCAGGATTGAGCAGGCAGGGGGGCTGTTCATCGTGCAACACCTGCAAGAGTTGAGTCGTGGCGGACATGTGGCTTCGCTCGCGGCCTTCACGCGTGGAGGCTGCCATGTGCGGGGTGGCGACGACGTTGGGCAAGCGGAGCAAAGGGGCATCAGGGTGGGGCGGTTCGGGATCCCAAACGTCGAGCCCGGCCCCGGCGAGGTGGCCCGAGTTAAGCGCGTGGTAGAGTGCCGCCTCATCGATCAGCGGACCTCTCGCGGTGTTGATGAGAATGGCGCCTGGTTTGCACTGGGCGAGTTGGGCGGCCCCGATAAGATGTCGGTTTGCGGCGGTCGACGGGGCGTGGAGAGAAATGAAATCGGAATGCCCGAGGAGTTCCGGCAGTGCCGGGACCCGCCTGACGTTGGGAGGGAGCGACACGGCAAAAGGATCGAACACGTAAACCTCCATTCGCAGCGCGTGAGCAATCTCTGCCACGCGACGACCGATTCGTCCGCACCCGACAAGTCCGAGGTTTTTTCCAGCGAGATCGCAGCCGATGAGAGGCGAGCCTTGAGACCATTGGCCCCGGGACAGCGGCACGGCGCCCACCATAAGATGCCGGGCGGAGGCCAGCATCAGGGCGATGGCAAACTCTGCGGTCGATTCGGTGGGAGCGTCGGGCGTATTGATGGCACATACGCCTGCTGCGGTGGCCGCGTTCACGTCGATACGATCGTAGCCGATGCCGCTCCGTGCCAGGACGCGAAGGCGAGACGCGCGACTAAAAAACGCCGCGTCGCCGATGAGACGCGAACCGACGATCGCGGCTTCGGCCTGGTCGACGCCGGCAAGCGAACCGTCAGGCTCCACCTGAAGCCGGGCCGGAAAGTCCGCGAGCAACCGGCGTGCTTCCGGCACGAGATCAATATCGGTCCATATCAGGGGAGCACCGGAGTTCATCAGAGGTTGATTGTCCGGCCCGTCGCGGAGGCTTCCATGATCGCGCGGCTGATACGCAACGTCGCGAGTGACTCGGCGGCGCCGACTTGCGGACGACGCCCTTCGCGAATGGCGTCGGCAAAATCCTCCAACTCGGCGGTCAACGCCGTGGTGACCAGATACGGGCCATCGAAGGTGATCGCTTGTGAGGGCAGACCGCCTTGGCGAGAAGTCGCAAGATCGCAGACCGGCTGCCAGGTGCAGGCGTCCTGCCCCATGCGATTGAGTTCGAGGGCCCCCTTGCTGCCGAGGATGGTCATGCGGCTCAGGCCGACGGACGTCGCGTACGTCGTATAACTGGCGATCACTCCGCCGTCGAAGTGAAGCGCCGCCGTTGCGGTGTCGGGGGGGGCGCCGGGCGAGGGGCGATCCACGAAGCCGGTGACTCGCCGGGCCGGACCGAACAGGAATTGGAGCACATCGAAGTAATGCACGCCCAGTTCGTCGAGCTGGCCGCCCGGAACCGCGTTCTCCCCGGTTCGCCAGTCGTCCTTGGTTCGATAAAGCGCGTGAGGGTATCCTTGAACGATCACCACGGCGGCCACCACGCCCAACTCGCCCGCAGCAAGCATGGCCTTTACCTTCCGAATACCGCCGGTGTGCCGACCTTGGTGGCCGACGGCGATCATCCGCCCCGTCTCCTCGCCGATGCGGATCATGTCTTCCGCTTGGGCCACCGACGTGGCGATCGGCTTCTCCACGAAGACGTGTTTTCCCGCGCGAAGAGCCGCCACGGTTTGGGGATGATGGAGAAAGTGTGGCGTGGGAAGCAGCACCGCCTCGACGACCGGATCGGCCAGCAAGGCCTCAAATGAGGGATAAACGACGCCCCCGTAGCCCTCGGCAATCGCGGCGGCGTTGGCCGCATTGCGGCTGAAGACCCCGGCGAGTTTGAGTCGCGGAGAGTCCTTGACCGCATCCAGTAATTTGCGACCCCAGCGGCCGGGCGAGACGATCCCAAAGACAACGGGATGCTGTGGGGAAGATTGAGACATCGCAGGTTACCCTGAGCACGGCAACCGGTGAGGCCGATTGAGTTATCATGGTCCGTTGTCAGTACCAGTGGAGCGTCGCCGGACTCGCGATCAACCGTGTACGAAAGCAGGTCGCATTGGCATGGGAATGACGCGAATGCCGATTCTACCGTGTCTGCCGCGCGGGCAGAGCCACGCTGGCAGCGTAACCGACGACGAAACAGGTCGTGGTGCCGACTGCGCCGTACATCAGGAAATGCAGCGGAGTGTGGCGTTGTACCCAAAAAAGCACGACGGCGCTGATGAGGACGCCAGTCAGCGCGCCGGCGCCCGTGGCGCGGCGGCTGAAGATGCCGAGCGCAAAGAGCCCGGCGAGGCCGCTGCCGAGCAATCCGAGCAGGCTCATGTAGGTGTCCCAAAGGGAGCGGACGTCCGCCGTCGCGAGGTACAACGCCGCGCCGGTGCCGGCGATTCCAAGGATAACCGAGAGCCACTGCGAGAGGCGCAGGCAGGTGAGGTCGGGGATGTCCGGACGAAAACGGCGCACCCAGTCGGTCATGAGGGCGGTGACCACGCTGTTGACGCTGCTCGACGCGGTGGACTGGGCGGCGGCAAAGATTCCGGCGATGACGATGCCCGCGACTCCGGCCGGCATATACTGGGAAATGAAGAGCGGGAAAATGGAGTCGATGGCCAGCGTGGGCTCGAGCGACTGGGGGTGCTGCCGGTAAAAGAGAAAGAGCGCGGTGCCGATCGCGAAAAAGAGGATCGTGGCGGGCACCGTCATCCAGGCGTTCAGCCAAATGGCCCGTTCGGCCTGCCGTTGATCGCGCGTGGTGATGTAGCGCTGCACCACGGCCTGATCGGCGGTGTAGGGCGCGAGATTCGAGAGCAGGCTGCCCACGACAATGACAACGATGCTGGCAGTAGTGAGATCCCAGCTCCAGTTGACCAGGTGCAGCTTGCCCATGGTGGCGGCCTCGTCCCACCACTGAGCGGGAGTCCCGTCGAGATGGGACATGATGAGGAAGAGACTGAAGAGGGCGGCCCCCAGGAGCACCACCGCTTGGACCGCGTCAGTCCAGACAACCGCCTCAATTCCGCCGGCCGCAGTGTAGAGTGCACAGGTGATGCCGATGAAGAGCACGCACAGATGAATCTCGATGCCGACGGCGGCGGACAGCGCCAGCGCCGGGAGATAGATGACCACCGCCATGCGGCCGGCCTGAAAGAGGATGAACGACGCGCTCGCGTAGAGCCGGGTGGCCAGATTGAAGCGATGCTCGAGAAACTCGTACGCGGAGGTCACGTTGAGTCGCCGAAAGAACGGAAGGTAGAATGCGATGACGATGGGGGCGAGAGCGAGAGCGGCGAGGTTGCCTATTGAAAAGGTCCAGTCCGTGGCATAGGCCTTCGCTGGAACCGCCATGAAGGTGATCGAGCTCAGCATCGTGGCGAAGATACTGAGCCCCGCGACCCACCAGGGGATGCGACCGCCGCCCTTGAAGTAATCGGCGGTGGTTTTCTGCCGTCGCATGAACCACAGGCCGAGTCCGGCAACACCCGCCAGATACAACGCGAGGGTCGTGTAGTTGAGCCAGCCGAACGCGGGCGTGGGGCGGCGCGGCGTGCCCGCCCAGACGTCGGTCGAGCGAACCCCCGGTCGGGCCTCACCACCCGGGACGATGATCCGTCCGTTCCAGACCGCGGTGCCCGTGGTCACGAGCGAAAAGGGAAGGTCGCCCAGTTCCGCCCAACTGTCGGTGAGGGTGTGATAAGCGTGAAGGATCTGCGGGAATCCCGGATGATCCTGCGGCGAGAAATGCAGACGCGAGCCATCGTCACCGCCCAGAAGCAAAAGGTGCGCCGGTCCCAACGCGGGCGCGGGGCCGGGAGGCGCGACGAGCGGGACGGGCAGATCGGCGAGGCGTTTCCAACCGCTGCCGGGAGTATAACGATACGCGTCACGCAGCCATTCGCGCTTTGGTTTTCCGTCATCGCCTGGGACGAGGCGGGCGCCACCGAAAAGAAAAAACGAACCGTCAATCGCTCCCCCCGTGGCAAGAAAGCGCTCGGGCCCGGGCCACGACGCGAGCCGTTGCCAGCCCTCGGCGAGGCGATCCAAATCGAGGGACAGGAAGACCGATTGCGCCTGGGTCGCGGACGGCTCATCGAGTCCACCCGCGACAAAAACCGTGCGGTTGAGCAGCGCTCCGGCCGGCATGGCCAAGGGCAGGGGCAGGGACGGCAGCGTTTCGAATTCCACGCCCCGGGCGTTCCAGCGCACGAGCACCACATCGGAGAAATTGGCCGCGGCATCGCCTCCGCCGATGAGCAGCACACCGTCCGGTGTGGTGAGGGAAAGTCCATACCCGGAGGCGCGGGGGAGCGTTCCGGCGTCGCGCCAGCCAGTCGCGCCCGCTTCGAGCGCGAAGACGCGGTCGTGCCAGATCTTTTCGCCTCCCTCCCACGGTGGGCGGGCAGGGAAGTTCGCTCCTCCGCCGACCAGCAGGACGTTGTTGTGCACGCCGGTATAACTGCCGGCGAAGCCCACCTCGTCGGGAATCGAAGGAAGCTGCTCCCAGGCGAGTGGCGCGACAGGACGGCCGGTCAGCAACACGGGCAGGGCGAAGCCAAGCAGGACGGACGCGAGACGCGGCAGGTTCAGACCTCGCGGGGTCATTGCGCAGACCGGGGCAGCAAAGAGGTGGGAATCCGGGCCACGGTCATGGCTTCGTAAGGGCCGCTCTTTCCGTGCTCATAGAAGCACAACAGGGTCCCGTCGGGCGCGACCGCCAGATCGCTGTAGGCGCTGGGGCCGGACTCGAGACGGAGCGGTTCGGACCAGTGGCGGCCTTGATCGCGACTCACGCGGATGCCAAGTTTGTGACGCTGGCGGCCGACGGCGTCGGGCCGATTGGGAATCGGGTCGAGTGACGCGGGATTCGAGAACGCGATCGCGCCGTCCGGCAGGCGGAGGATCGACGCCATGCACACCGGCTCCCACAGAGCCTCGTCGAACTCCGGCTTGCTCCAGCCGGTGGCGCCGTCGCTGCCCCAGACGAAGGCGCGGCGGTTGCGCGGCGACTCGTTGCGGATGCTCAGCATGACCTTGCCGGGTGTGACTTCGACGATCGCGGTTTCGCTTGGATTGAGAACGTCGTCATTGCGACCGGCGGCAATCGTTCCCGCGTGCCAGGTTTTTCCGCCGTCATCGCTGTAGATCGTGCCGCAGACCGAAGGTCGATGGGCATTGCCGCCGTCGGCCGTGCTGATCCAGACGGGAACGACCAGGCGCCCGGAGGCGAGTTGCGCGCCGTGTCCGGGGCCGGTGGCGAGCACACGCCAGGCGTAGTTGTCCCGGGTCCGAAACGCAGCGAACGCCGACGTGATCTCACGCGGTTTGGAGAACGTGGCGCCGCCGTCGCTGCTTTCCATGATGAAGCAACGCATGTATTCGACGCAGAAAAAAAACAGGGTTCGTCCGCTCGATCGATCGGTGACCCAGGTGGCATTGCCAATGGTGAAGCCGCTCGTGCGATCCTTGCCCTTCGTGACGGCTTGATTCGAGCGGAGGTCTGAAGGGAGGTCGGCCTGCGCGACCAGCAGTCGGGCCGGTTCCCACGTGCGTCCGCTGTCCGTGCTCCGGCGGTAGATGAGGTCAATGTGGCCCCAGTCGCTGCCGCCATCGCGGCGCGCCTCGGCTGCGACCAGCACGGAGTTTTGCGGCGTGGTGACGATGGCCGGAATGCGATAGGTCGAGTAGCCGCCCTCACCGGCGGTGAAGAGAGTCGTCCGTTCGATGGCGTCGGTTGCGTTGGCGCCGGCCGCGGCGGACAGGGCGATGGCGAGGGCGTAGTTGAGAAAGTATGACAGGAGGCTGCGATTCATGGGGGTGGGGGGGGAGAGAGGGTAGCGGGTAGAGGATGGAGGGTAGAAGATAGAAGGAATATTGCAGGCCCGGTGCCCTCACCGGGCGTCCGAACCGCCGCGTGAGGCTTGCCCGCTTTTTGGCGGGGCACGCGGCCTACAGTAGGTTGCAGGCCCGGGCGCCGACCGGGCGTTTGGGCTGAAGCTGGCCGGGTGGAGGTCGGACCGAGGTCAGCGCCCTGGGATACAGGCGGCGCCTGGGTCGCGCTGTTGTTTGGGATTTGGCCGTTTAGGATTTAGGATTTCCGGCCTCGACGGAGGGTTTGGACGCGTAATCGAAGAAGCCGATAGCCTGCAGGCGCTGGCGAAGTTCCTCCTCCTGGGCCGCATCGAGCGAGGTGAGTGGCAGACGAACGGGGCCGCAGTCGGCACCGATCAACTTCATGATGGCCTTGCCGGCGGGCAAGCCTCCGAATTCGTTCAGGATGTCGATGAACTGGCAGGCGCGCTGCTGGTGCTGTCGAGCTTCCTCCAAATTGCCCGAGGCGTAGGCGTCAATGATGCGATGGAACAAAGGCGCGGCGTAATTGTACGTGCTGCCGACCGCACCGGGCGCGCCGCGCTCCAAGGCGGAGAGCAGGATCTCATCGCGTCCGAACAGGATCGTGTGGCGCCCTTCGCCCAATTCCCGTGTGCGTGAGAAGTCGAGCAGGTCTTCGTCGGTGAACTTGACGCCGGCGAGCGAAGGGATCTGGCCGTTGACGTGGGAGAGAAAGTCA
>JBBQUU010000069.1:0-27282 GCA_038212175.1 Opitutales bacterium
GCACCGCGGCGAGATCCTCGGCCTGTCCGGCCTGATGGGCTCCGGCCGCTCGGAGCTGGCGCGCATTCTCTTTGGGCTCGATCCCTTTGCCTCGGGCGAGATCCGCTGCGCCGGCCGGCCGCTCCGGCCCTCGCCGCGCGCCTGCATCCGCGAGCACATCGCGTTCCTCACGGAGGATCGCCGGCAGGATGGGCTCTGCCTCGAAGCGTCCATTCTGGACAACATCGCCCTGGTTTCGCTCGGCCGTCACGCGCGCGCAGGCACGGGCTGGCTTGATCGCGCCGGCCTGCGGGCGGCCGCCACCCGCATCGGCGAGGCGGTGCGGTTGTCCAGCCGTTCGTCACTGGCCCAGCCCGTGCGCACGTTGAGCGGTGGCAATCAACAGAAAGTCGTGCTCGCGCGCTGGCTGCTGACAGAGCCGTCCGTCCTGATTCTCGACGAACCGACGCGCGGCATCGACGTCGGCGCCAAGGCCGAGATTTACCAACTCATCCAAGAGACGGCGGCGCGCGGCGCGGGTGTACTCGTGATCTCATCCGAACTCGAAGAACTCATCGGCCTGTGTGACCGCATCCTCGTGATGAACCGCGGCGAACTGCGCGACGAGGTGGCGCGCAACGGTTTCGACCGCGAACGCCTGCTGCGCTCCGCCCTGCATCAACGTCCGGACTCCTCCGCGACTCCGTCATGAAACCCCGCGGCATCGTCTTTCTGCTCAACGGAGCGCCTCTCCTTCTACTGCTTTCAGTGGGTCTCGTCTTCGGTGTGCTGTCGCCGCGCTTTCTCGATCCCCAGAACCTCGGCAACATCGTGGTGCAATCGTCGTCCACCGCGATTGTCGCCATCGGCATGACGTTCGTGCTGCTCACCGCCGGCGTCGATCTCTCCGTGGGCGCGATCATGTTCGTCGCCGCCGCCACGGCGGGGAAACTTGCGGCGGCGGGCATGGGCCTGCCGGTGGTGATCGGCGCCATGCTCGCGGTGGGCGCGGGATTTGGTGCGCTCAACGCCGTCTTGGTCACGCGCTTTGCCATCGTGCCCTTCATCGCCACGCTCGCCTTGCTCTACGTGGGACGCGGCTTCGCGCTCTGGTTGACGGAGACGCGCAGCCTGGCGTTGTCGCCCGGGTTCCTCACCCTCGGCAGCGGAAAGCTCGCGGGCGTGCCGATCCCGATCTGGGCTCTCGCGGGTTTCACGGTGCTCGCGCACCTCACGCTGAGTTCCACGCCGTTTGGACGGCAGGTGTATGCGGTCGGACAAAACCGCGAGGCCGCCCGCAAGGCCGGCGTCGCGACGGGGCGGATACTTGCCACGGTTTACATCATTTGCGGAGTCTGCGCCGCGGCGGGCGCAATCGTCTCGGCCTCGCAGCTCGGCGTCGTATCCGCCACGTTTGGCCAGAACAAGGAGTTCACCGCCATCGCCGCAGCGGTGCTCGGCGGCACAAGCCTCTTCGGCGGACGCGGCCGCGTGTTCCCGGGCACGATTCTCGGCGCCGTGCTGATGCAAACGATCGAGAACGGCCTGGTCATGCTGAACGCGAACCCGTACCTCTACCCGCTCTTCACGGCCGGCATCATCTTCCTCGCCGTCGCCCTCGACAGCCTGCGCAATGGCTTGCTCGCAAAATGGAACCGCCGGGCGATCCGGCCGGTGTAGGGCGGGACAGGGCGGCTGACACAGCCGCCGCTACACGTTGTCCGAGGACCCCTGAGGAACTCCCCGGCGTCGCCAGAAACCCACTACCACCGACGTTTCTCCGTCGCCCCGTGATCAAGCAGCGATGATGAGCGGTTAAAGAGAGGACGGTGAACGCGTTTTCACTCAGCGCCAGTCGAGCACCCTCTGCTACCTGTCCACAGTGACGCCCCCGGACCGGCCCACACCCCCGCGCCCTCAAAAATGGTTTCGAGCGTGCTCATGAGGGCACGCTCCGGGGTCCGGTTTCGTCCGCAAGCTCGGCTTCATCCTCGGCGAGTTCTGCGGCGGGCCCGACATTGCCCGGGGGGGCACGGCTTGATCGACGACTTCCCCGTCGGGCGCGGCCGGGTGCACTCGACGTACCGCAGCGAAGACGTGCGGCTGACGCTGCGCTTCACCATCGTCTACGTCCGGAAGGACGGCCGTCTGGCAAATGGCCGACTGGCAATCACCCAGGGTGCCGTCGTAGGCCCATCCGGAATGCGAAGGCTCCGCCCGGGCACGGCCTTGACGAACTCAGCCGGGATATTCATCGAAATCACATGAAGTCTCCTTCCGGCACGGCCAAGGTCTTCCGCTCGGACAACTCGCGGGCGCTCCTGTCCCATTTGTCCGAGCAAACCGCCCGGACGATATTCTCCTCCTCACCAATCGTCATCGCTCTGGCGTTAACCGGACACGGTCTGTGTTAGTTCTGGCAAGCGGGAGTAATCGATAAACTCTTCGACGTTGGTCCAGGCGAGGAAGTAGTCCGCCCCTTTACTCCTAAATTCAAGTTGCACCGCGTGGCCCTCCTTGTCTTCCCCGCAAAGCTCGATGCCGCCTGCGTCGGTCAAGAACACGCTTGGTTTCTTGCCTTTGACCGGAAACTGCGCGACTTCGATGAAGCGAAGAAACGCTTCAAAAGCGCGTGGTGACAGGACCCGGCCCCGGCCTTGCTCCCCCCAGCCAACATCGAAGTGGTTGCGAAAATACTGAACCCGCCCCCAGCCCCGTGCACCCAATTTGTTTAGTAACGCCTCTTCCTGTGCCGGATCATCCAGCGATACCCGTTGGATGCTGGACCGGGTAGACGATATCCTGAGATCCGTTTCGAGTTGGCAGGATGAATCTTGCGCTGCCGCTAGTTGGGTGGTCATGAATCCTCCGGGTTTGTGCCGCGGTAACGGGCCCATGTCCAAGGTGCAGGTGCACGAGGAGATTTTCAAAGACATTGGTGTCGAAGAAATCGATATACCGCACCCCGAGCCGCTCTGTCTCCTGCACGAACCCGGCGGCTTGAAGCCGGTCGAGCATCCACACCAGCTCTTCACGGATGAGCGCCCAGCCTGGATAGGCGTTCGGTTGGGTGACCAGACTCACGCAACGTGGGCCGATCTGGATCAGGAATCGGTTGCTGTGGAACTGGAGAAGAGGCAGGTCGCGCAACCCGGGTTGTTGCCGCCGAATCTCGTCCGGAAAGTCCGCCAGGGGCAGTTTTTTCTGACTGGCGTAGCGTTCCCGAATCTGCGCGTAGAGCAATCCCGGCATGTTCTCCCAAGGCTGTGAACTGGCAAATCGCACCTCGAAAATTGCTTCCACGATCGGACACGGCGTGATCCGGGTGGGGATCCTCTCTAGCGTTGGAATGGGGAAATGGGGATTCATTACGGGGGCTTCCGGTTGTTCACTCAGCTTGCGGCCCAAGCGCCTGCATCAATCCCCGCGAGCCGCCTTCCGACCGGATCCAAGGCGGTCGAAAGGAACTACCGCCACGTTGCGCAACGCGACGATCTCCGCCCCGCAAATGCTCCCGATGTCGGCACCCGCGACGGCTTCTTTCAAAAAGCGCCCAAGACTCAGCCTGGCCTCGGTGATCATAATCAGTTGCACAAGCGAACCGTGTCCCGTCACGGCCAAGGTCTTTCGTTCGGGAAACTCGCGGGTGCTCCGGCTTCAGCGCGCCCTCAAGGTCACCGCAAAATCCTACCAGGTCACTCCGACCGAGACTGAATCCATCGTTACGGATCCCGCGGCCGAGAAACGCCGGCGAAAAACGCTCGCCCAGTTGCTCAAGCTGCCTCCGCTCGCGTACAATCTGCCTCGGCCCTGACGATGGCGCGCTACCTCCTAGAAACCAACGCGTTCACCCGCCTGGGGACGGTCGGAGGCGGAGAATCGGCGAGTTCGACCGGGCACCTCGCCCCTCTTCCCAAAACATCGGCAAGCAGCTCGACTATTCGCGCTTCGCCGCCGCCACCTTTGGATACGGCCTCCAACATCCGGCGCTCCACCGTGCCAGCACCAACATGACCCGGGGCATCCTGCAGGCCACGGCCGAGCTCCATGCCCGCGGCTAGGGAATGCTTTCGTCCCCTATTCCACAGCTTACGGGTCGTCGTCAGGACAGCTCCCGTCCGTGCAATCCTTCGCGACAACGGCCGTTCTCAGTCGAAGCGGAAGATCCGGTTCTGCGCTTCGTGGCGCATCCAGTGGTCGACGAGCACGAGCGCGGCCATCGCCTCGACGATCGGCACGGCGCGCGGGAGCACACAGGCGTCGTGACGTCCGCGGCCCATCAGCTCCGTCTCGGCTCCTGCGCGGTCGACGGTCTTTTGCGGCTGCAGGATCGTCGCCGTGGGCTTGAAGGCCACGCGGAAGACAAGGTCCTCGCCGTTGCTGATGCCGCCCTGCACGCCGCCGGAGTTGTTGGTCGTCGTCCGCACGCGGCCATCGCGGTTTTCGAAGAGGTCGTTGTGTTCGGATCCCTTGAGCAAGGTGCCGCCGAAGCCGCTGCCGATTTCGAAGCCTTTCGTCGCGGGCAACGAGAGCATCGCCTTACCGAGGTCGGCTTCGAGGCGATCGAAGACCGGCGCGCCCAAGCCCACCGGGAGGCCGCGCACGCGGCACTCGATGAGCCCACCCACCGAATCGCCGTCGCTGCGCACCTGCTTGATGCGCTCGATCATCGCCGCCGCGGCCGCCGGATTCGGGCAACGCACCGCCGTCGCCTCGACCTCCGCGAGGGTCGGAAAGGTTGTCACGACCGGCGCGGCGATGTCATGGATGCGCGTCACGAAGGCCCGGATCTCCACCTGGCCGGCGAGCGCGAGGATTTTCTTGGCAATGGCGCCGCCCGCCACGCGGCCGACGGTCTCGCGGGCCGAACTGCGGCCTCCGCCCTGATGATCGCGGATGCCGTACTTTTCCTGGTAGGTGTAATCGGCGTGGGAGGGACGAAACTTCTCCTTCATCTCCGAGTAGGCGCCCGGACGCTGGTCCGCGTTGCGCACCAGCATCGAGAGGGGCGTGCCCGTCGTGCGGCCCTCAAACAGGCCGGAGAGGATCTCCACGCGGTCCTCCTCCTTCCGGGGCGTGACGATATCGCTTTGCCCGGGGCGGCGCCGATCAAGCTCGGTCTGGATCTCTTCCACCGCAAGAGGCAGCCGCGGCGGGCAGCCGTCGACGACCACACCGATGGCGGGACCATGGCTTTCGCCCCAGGTGGTGATGGTGAAAAGCTTTCCGAAGCGGTTGGGCATCGCAGTGCGTTACGGTTGGAGGCACCTTTACCCGTCGCAAGTGTCAAAATCCGGCAACCACCTCCCAACCTGCGCGTCTCAGTTACAAGTCCGTTTACATCCTCCCGCCTTTCCCTTTCATTTCGGCTTCGTCATCCCCTCGCAAACCCGCTCCCTGCATGATTTCGCGTCTTTTCTGTCTTTGCGTCGCCACCTTCGTCCTTTCCGCAGTCGTCCTGACGCCTCCGGCACCTGCACAGACACCCACGCTGGCCATCGCCGCCGTCGACAACGAACCCGTTGGTCCGTTCAACATGCCCGATGTCACCCTCGACGCGGTGCTCGACCTCGTGGAGATGTTCACCGGGCGCACCGTGCTCCGCCCCTCCGCCCTGCCTGCAGGCAATTATCATTTTGTCCGTCGGACTCCCCTGCCAAAGTCCGAGGCCCTGCTCGCGATCGAGACCCTGCTGAACCTCAACCAGGTCGGGTTGGCGCCAGTCGGCAGCACCTTCATCAAGGTCGTCCCGCTCGGCACCCTGCGCTCCGAGGCCCCCGAGCTGATCGAAGGCACCACGATCGGGCTCCCGCCCAGCGGCCGCGCGGCCAGCAAGGTCTTCACGCTGCAATTCCTGCGCGTGCGCGAGTTCCTGCCTGAGATCTCGCCTCTGCTGAATCCACAGTTTGGCGGTCCCATGTTTTTCGAGAAGGCCAACGCCGCCTTGATCACCGACTCGATCTCCACGCTCCAGCGCATCGAACTTCTCTTGCAACAACTTGACCGCCCGGCGACCGCCGGTCTGATGCCAAAGTTTTTTCCGCTCCAGTTCGCCAAGGCCTCCGATCTCGTCGCCAAGATCAACGCCGGCCTCGGCACCTCCCTCAAGGGGCAACTCGGCACGGCCACCACGTTCAGCGCCGATGATCGCACCAACCAGATCATGCTGCTCGCCGACGAAAGCCTGCATGGCTGGTTCGGAGACCTCATCGCCAAACTCGACGTGAAGGCCGAACCGAATACGCGCAACGAGGTCATTCCACTGAAACATTCGATCGCCACCGCCGTGGCCCCGGTGATCAGCCAATTGGTGACCGGCCAAACCCAGGCCGCGCAACGCGCCGCCACGGGTACATCCTCCCAGCGGCCCGGCCAAGGAGCCCTTGGCGTGCAAGGACAGGCGCTGCCGCTGCAAGGCACGCGCCGTCAACAGGCAATGGCAGAAGCACAGGCAGCTGCGAACGGAGGCGAAGGGCTGGCGGCCAACGCGACAGCGCAGCAGGGCGGGCCGGGGCAGATGGACTTCGTTGGCGGGGGCGACCCGGCGGGCCGGGGCACGGAATTCAGTTCCTTGGTCACCATCCTTCCCGACGAGCGCAGCAACTCGCTGATTGTCAGCGGTACCGTCGACGATATCCGACTCATCCGGGAACTGGTGGACAAGATCGACGTCGTGCTGCCTCAGGTGCGAATCGAAGCGGTCATCGTCGAGGTCTCGCTCGGCGACAATCACACGAGCGGAATCGACGCCCTCGGCTTGCAGGTGATCGGAGACAAGCTCGTCGGCTTCTCCACCTCGATGGCCGGAATGACGGTGGGCGACGGCGAAGGCGGTTTCGCCGGCCTGTCCCGCCCGGGAACGGAGAACTTCGTCTCCGGCCAATACGATCTCTCCGGCATCATCCGCCTCACCACCACACCCCGGAAAGACAAGAGCAACATCCTGTCCGCGCCGAGCATTCTCACCGCGCACAACAAAGAAGGCATCATCTTTGTCGGCGAGGAGCGCCCTGTCATCTCCGGGTACGTGACGGACAACAACACCACCACCGGTGCTCGCACGAATGTGAGCCAGCGAGAGATCGGCATCACGCTCACCGTCACCCCACTGATCGGCAACGACGGTTCGGTTGAGCTGACCATCAATCAGGAGGTAAAAGACATTCTCGGCGAGATTATCATCGACGGTAATCCGCAGCCGCGGGTCGGCAGCCGGCGCACCGAATCGGTGGTGAGCGCAAAGAGCGGAGAGATCATCGTGCTGGGCGGACTTCAGCGCGTCTCCGCCACGCGCAGCACCAGCCGGCTGGGCCCTATTCCTTTCATCGGCGATCTCTTGGGGAGAAGAAACCGCAGTTCTAACCGCACCGACTTGGTGTTCTTTCTGCGGCCGGTGGTGCTGACAAATTCCTCCAAAGACAATGTCGACGCCATGCAGCGCGTCGAACGCATGCCCATCAAGGACGACGTGAACCGACTGCTCAGTCCCTCGACCGAGCCGGTCCCTCCCGCTCCCGCCTCCCCGGGCCCCTCCCTCCGTCGTCCGCAGTGATTCGGCCCGGCCCCCGACCGCCCATGACCGCGCTTCTTCCCGACACGCTGCCCGCCTCCCTCGCCGACCGGCTCGCGCCGGAGCAGCGGCAAATCCTCTTCGAGAACCCGCGCGACGAGCGCGTGAAGGCCCTCGCCGTTCTTATGGCGCTCACCGAGCCGGAAGCTCTGGCCGTTCTGGCGGACGCCGCGAAGATCGCCGTCGCCAGCGACCTCAAGGCGGACCTCGCCTCGCTCCGGCTCCTGCCCGCGCGTCTCGTTCACGATTACCAGATCCTGCCCATCCAGGTCGGTCCCGCCGCCGAGGGGGAAGCACCGCCACCATTGCCCTCCACGCCGCTCGACCTCGCGAGCGCCTGGCTGCCCGATACGGCGATGACGGACTGGATACGCACGTTCACCCCGCGGCCCGTCGTCTGGCACCTCGCCGTTTCGGAACGCATTCACCAGCTCATCATCGAGCATTTCGGCGTCGGCTCCGGATCGCTCGAGGATAGCGACGACGCCTACCTCGCGCCCGAGGTGGCCCAAGCCAACGAGGAAGTCGTCGACGAGGATGCCGCCGTCGTCCGCTTCGTCACCGACGTCATCTCCCAGGCAATCGCCGACTCCGCCACGGACATCCATTTCGAGCCGCAGGAAGGCCAGCTGCGTATCCGCTACCGGGTTGACGGCCTGCTGGTCTCGGTACCGGTGCCCGAGAACCTGCTGCGCTTCCAGGACGCCATCATCTCGCGCCTCAAGATCATGGCGCGTCTCAATATTTCCGAGCGTCGCCTGCCGCAGGATGGCCGCATCAACTTCAAGGCCAACGGCATCAATCTCGACATCCGCGTCTCGACCATCCCGACGATCTACGCCGAGTCCATCTCGCTGCGCCTGCTCAACCAGAAGAAGCAGGCCTTCAGCATGGAAAAGCTCGGCATGAGCATCGAGGAGCAGAACCAGATCACGCACATCCTCGACTATCCCCACGGCATCATCCTTGTCACGGGGCCCACCGGCTCGGGCAAATCGACGTCGCTCAACGCCTTTCTGCGCAAGATCAACTCCACCGACCTGCGCATCATCACCATCGAGGATCCGATCGAGTACGAAGTGCCCGGCGTGAACCAGATGCAGGTGCGCCCCGAGATCGGCCTCACGTTCGCCGACGCGCTGCGTCACGTGCTGCGCCAGGACCCCGACGTGATCATGGTCGGCGAAATTCGCGACCGCGAAACCGCGGACATTGCCATTCGCGCCTCGCTCACGGGTCACCTGGTGTTCTCCACGTTGCACACCAACGACGCCCCTGGCGCGATCACGCGTCTGGTCGACATGGGCATCGAACCGTTCCTCGTCGCCTCGGCCATTGAACTGGTGATCGCCCAACGCTTGGTCCGCCGCCTTTGTCCCGAGTGCACCCGTCTCGAACCGGTCAACAAGCTCAAGCTGCGCGACTCCCTCGCCATCCTCGGGCTCGACCCTGCCGAGGCCGATCTCATCGAATCGCTCAACGCGCCGGTCGGCTGCGACCGCTGCCGCGGCACGGGCTACCGAGGGCGCATCGGCATCTTCGAGATCTTCAAGCTCAACGACGAGCTGCACGAGCTGGTGCTCCAGCGCGAGAGCACGCGCACGCTGACGCAATGCGCCCGCAAACACGGCATGCGCACGTTGCAGCAGTCCGGCTGGGAGAAGATCAAGGCGGGCCAGACCTCGCTCGAAGAGGTTCTGCGCGTCATTACCGTGGCCGAGAAGTAACATGCCGCGCTTCGCCTTCAACGCCCGCGACCGCGCCGGCCAGTCGGTTCAATCCACGCTTGACGCCCCTTCGCGCAAGGATGCCCTGCGCATCCTCTCCGCCCGGGGACTCCAGCCCGTCCGCATCAGCGAGGAAACCGCGGGCGCCCGCCCCGGAGCCAAGGGTGGTGCGGCCGCAGCCAAGGCCTCCGCCAGCGCTTCCGCCAAGGCGCGTGGGCGGGTGCGCCTCAATCGCGGTCATCGCCTGCCCTTCCTCGCCGCCCTCCACGACCTCACCACGAGCGGCCTGTCCGCCGGCGAGGCGATCCGTCTGCTCTCGCAGCGCCTGAAGGATCCGCCCCTGCGGCAGCTCTGCGGCGTTCTCTGGGAACGCATCAGCGAGGGCGCCCCGCTCTCGCGCGCCATGGCGGGCAGCCCGGAGGTGTTCGACGACTCCACCCTCAACCTGATCGCCGCCGGCGAGATCACCGGCAGCCTGAGCGACACCCTCGGCCGGCTCATCGGCCATCTCACCGAACAGAAGGAATTGCGCAACCAGCTGATCGGCGCCCTCGCCTACCCGGCCTTCATGCTGCTGGCCGCCGGCGGCCTCATCCTCTTCTTCCTCTTCTTCCTGCTTCCGCGTATCCAGGGACTGCTGACGTCGCTGGGCGGCGAGCTGCCCGTGTCGACGCGCATTCTGGTCGGCCTTTCGGATTTCACCCTCGCCTACGGCCTGCTCGTCCTCGGCGGCGCAATCTTCGCCGCCTTGAGTTTCTGGCGCTGGCGCGCGACCGAGGTCGGACGCAAGGTCACCGACGCGTGGGCGCTGCACGTGCCGCTGCTTGGCCCCTTCGTGGTCAACCAGACGGTGCTGTCCTTCAGCCAGACGCTGTCGGTTCTGCTTGAGAACGGCATCACCGCCGCCGAGGCGCTGCGCATGACCGAGCGTCAGATCCAGAATCGCGTGCACCGGGACGCTTTCAACACCGCCACCGACCGCGTGCTGGAAGGCGAGGCGCTTTCCCTCGCCCTCACCCGCACCGGCTGTTTCCCCGACCTCGTGCTCGACCAGCTCGCGATCGGCGAAAACACCGGCAACATCGTGCCGTCGCTGAAGAAGATCGCGACCTCCTACCAGCGCCAGCTTTCGCTCCGGCTCAACGCCACCTCGCGCATCTTCGCGAGCGCCGTGCTCCTGGGCGTCTTCCTCTTTGTTGGCTTCATGGCCCTGGCCATCGTGCAAGCCGTCCTCCAGCTCAGCTCGAGTTTCAAGATCGGCTAAGGCGACTCACCCGGAAGGATTCAGCAACAGCCGTTCCCCCTATGCTCAACGGTATCGTTGAGAAAGGAGAAGACCGAATCGGCGCCGGCAAGAAATCTGCGGACGGGTTCGACCCGCGCAATCCGGCCCACGCGATCACCGACGGCTACAGCAACAGCTACACCCACGTCGAGGAGTTCATCAACGGCCTCGACCCGCGCTGCCCCGCCCCCGATTGGACCGATCTCAAACACAACCTCGACCCGCGCAACGGCGCCTGATCAGCGACACAAGGAGCGGCGGCACTTTTGCCGCCGATGCCGTTGCGGGACGGGCTTTCGCTTACCGTACGGCACGCAAACCCGGCGGCAGGAGTGCCGCCGCTCCTTCAATTGTGGATCGGACTGATCAGACCGATCAGTCCGATCCGCCGCCCGTCAGGCATTCGCGCATGTACGCCAAGCTGCGCTTCGCGATCTCCTCGGGGCCGGGCGTGAAGTCGAACACCTCGACCGACACGAAGCCCGTGTAGGCCTGTTCTTGGAGCTCGCCCAGGATCGGGCGGAAATCGACGTCGCCAAAGCCCGGGCCCAGCAGATTCGCATCGTTGGCGTGCACATGACGGAACCAGCCGCGGCAGGCGTGGAGGTTCGCTTCGATCGGCATTGCCTCCGCGCACATGCTTTTCACATCGACCATCATGCGCACGCTGGGGTGGGCGATCGCGCGCACGAGGTCGATGACCTCGGCGTTCGTGTTGAGAAAATTCGTGAGGTCCTCCGGCAGCGCCTCGAGACACAGTGTGACACCGCGTTTTGCCGCCGCCTCGCCGCAGGCGAAAAGGCTTTCCCGCGCCCAGAGCCACGCGTCGTCGGGCCGCACGCCGGCGTCGAGGTTGCGCTGCTTGGGAGAGCCAAAAATCAAGTTGGCGCCCCCCACATCGGCGCAAAAGTCGATCAGCGCACGCAGGTAATCCACCGTGCGATTCCGCACCGCCGCCTGCGGATGCAACAAATGCAATCCCTCCGGCTTCACCAGCAGCCAGTGCAGCCCCGTGATCGCAAGTCCGTGGTCTTCGGCAATCCGCCGGATCTCCCCGCGCCGGGCCAAAGACACCTCGTCAACGTGATCGCCGAAGGTAAACGGAGCAAGTTCCAGTCCCTCATAACCCGTCTGCGCGACAAACTCGACCACACGCCGATGATCCCAGCCTTCGAACAGCTCGTTGCAGATCGCGAAGCGCATGGCGGAACCCTCGCACTTCAAGTACCCTGACGTAAACGCAAAAGACCGCCCATTTCACGCACAGCGCCTATTCACGAAACCCACAAGAGCTTGATCGAAACCACAGCCCGTATGGATTTCCCCCAGGGCAAAACGTATTCGTGTCGTACCTTTTAACAGGAGGTAACTGAGGCAAGGGAGCTGAACGGGGTATAAGCGCGGGCACACGTTACGTTCTCGTGCGAACGGATAGGTAGACGGGTTAAGGAGTGCATGTCTCTCTTGCCTCCGTTTCCTCCTGTAAGAAAAAGAAGGTTCGGTCTTTCACAGGAGCAAAGGACGCCGGGACGCCTCTCTGCGCTATTCCCTTCTCAGCGGCCTCCGCGTCCTTCTGTGAATTGTCTTCGTGAATAGGCGGTACCCCACGCAGATCACTTCGTTCTCTTTCTCGTAATCGTTCTCATTCTCGGTTTGAGTCGCTGAGCCGGTCGCGCCGAAGGCTCGATCCGGAGTACGATTACGAGAAAGAGAACGATTTCGAGCCAGCCCCCCCCGCGCCTTCCTTCGCCATCCGCCCTTCATAATTCATCCTTCATCCTTTTCCCACCCATGCGTCTACCCCTCCTCGCCTCCCTCGCCCTCGGTCTCGGCACCGCCACCGCTGCTGCCACCGCCCAAGAACCCGACCTGCGCATCGGCCTCATCGGCCTCGACACCTCTCATGTGGTGTCCTTCACGCGCATCCTCAATGACGCCACCCATAAGGACTACATCAAAGGCGGACGCGTGGTGGCCGCGTATCGCGGCGGCAGTCCCGACATGCCCTTAAGCGCGGATCGCATCGATGGGTTCACGGCGGAGTTGCGCAAGTATCCGGAGATCGTTTTTCACGACACCATCGAGTCGCTCACCGCGGCGGTCGACGCCGTCATGATTCTCAGCGTCGACGGGCGCGTGCACCTCGAACAGGCAAAGCGGGTCTTTCCTTCCCGCAAACCCGTCTTCATCGACAAGCCCTTCGCCGCCAGCCTGAAGGATGCGCGGGAAATCTTTCGCCTCGCGCGCGAGCACGGCGTGCCCTGCTTCAGTACGTCGTCCCGGCGCTACAGTCCGTCCCTTCCCGCCCTGATGCAAGCGACCGCAGGCAAGGTCCGCGGCGTGATCTCCTATGGGCCGGCGCAAATCGAGCCCAAACACCCCGATCTCTTTTTCTACGGCATCCATTCAATCGAAGGACTCTACACCGTCATGGGCCCCGGCTGCCAGTCCGTCGTGCGTACCCATACGGCGGATATTGACGTGGTCACGGGTGTCTGGGCCGACGGGCGCGTGGGCACATTTCACGGCATCCGCAATGCCAAGGCGTCTTTCGGCATGGTGGTCTTTGGCACCGACGGCATCGTGAAGGAGGACGCCGAGATGTCCAACGTTCCCATGTTGCGCGACGTGCTGACGTTCTTCCGCACCGGCGTCTCGCCCGTGCCCGCCGAAGTCACGCTGGAAATCATCGCCTTCATGGAGGCGGCCGAAGAAAGCAAACGCCTCGGCGGGGCGCCGGTCTCCGTGGCGGCGATGATGCAGGCGGGAAGGAAATGAGCGAAGCGCGGCCTGAACCGAGAATTCAGTTTAACCACGCATGGACACGAATCCGGAATACTGAATAAGTCTTTAAAAGAAGGCGCCCAAGGCCACTAAAGAGTCTTTCGGTTTTGGCAGCGTCTCATCGCGGTTTCTCATTCGTGCCCATTCGTGTCCATTCGTGGTTAATTCTCATTGATCCGGTTTAGGCCGCACGGCCTTTCCTGTCGTGCCGCAAGCCCCCGACGTCAGCCGAGCAACCGCATGACGTTGAGGGTCACGAGCACCGCCAGCGCCAGCCCGGCCACGGTGTTTGCAATCCAGCCATTGCGGTGCACGCCCACCGCCCGGCGATCATTGGCCATCAGGATCAGCACGGCCGCGCACAACGGCACCGCCAGCACGGTGGTGCGCTGCGCCCAGACGATGCCCTCGATCGCGGAGCCCGACTGCAGCGTCACATAGGCGGTGGCCATGCCGGCGAGCATGCCGGCGGCCGTGAGCACCCGCGGCCATTTGCCATCCACGCCGGCTCCAAGCCCAAGTCCGTCGGAGAGCAGTCCGCCTCCGACCATCGGGTTGATGACCACGGAGGAAAAACCCGCCGCAAGAAAACCCAGGCTGAACATCCACACCGCAACGGGACCCAGTACCGGACGGAACTGCTCCGCCATGACCGCCGCACTGTTGACCTCCGCCCCCCGCAATACCGTTCCGGCGGTGATCATGATCACGCAGGAAATGGTCGCGAGCAGACCGAGACCGAGCGCCGCCTCGCGCCTGGACAGACCGAGGTCTGCTTCGGTCCAGCCCTTGTGCTGGGCGAGCGCGCCCTGATAAAGGGCGGCGATCACGGAGAACGTGGTCGCGACCATCGCCATGATCAGCGTCGTAAAGCCGCCCGGCCACGCCGAAGGGACCACGCCGCCCGCCACCGCGGCCCAGTCCGGACGGGCCACCACCATGTTGGCGAAGAACGCCACCACCATGGCAAACACGAGCACCGACATCGCCCGCTCGGCGAACCGGTAGAGTTGGCGCACGATCAGAAAGAAGAGTCCTCCCGCGCCCACCACCGCGATCCATACGTCTTCGCGCAGACCCGTCAGCGCCGTCAACGCAGTTGCGCAAGCGAGGTAGTTGGAGAGCTGAAAGGCCGTCGTGACGACGAACGCCAGCACTCCGACCAGCATGGCCAGGGGACGTCCGTAGAGCCGCGCGGCAACCGAGAGCAGCGAGTCCTTATTCAGAATCGCCACGCGCGCGGCCATCGTGGTGAACAGCCACATGAAGCCGACCGACAAGAGGATGACCCACAGCATCGCATAGCCGAGTCCTGCGCCGAGCTTCGAAGCGACCGTGATGGTGCCCGGACCGATGACCACCGCGGCGGTGATCAGGCTCGGCCCGAGCGAACGAAGAACACCTTTGCCCCGCGCAGCCGGCGCGGATGAGGAAGGGGCGGAGGACGACATGGGGTTCCCGCAAGAAGGACGCGCCTCCGCCGCCGTCTCAACGGAAAACTTTCCGACAGCCGCCCGGGGCAGCGCCACTTCACGAAGACATTCAACAGGAGCACGCGGAGGGCGCAGAGGGAGGAGGAAGGAGGCCCGTGCCCGAACGTGGATAGTCGATGGTGGATCGTGGCAAACCTGCTCACCCGCGCGATTGCTGGGTTTCTCGACTCCGCGGTCTCTGCGAACTCATGAAAAAGTTCGGGGGGCCGAGGAATTTTCATGCACGGGTAATTGATCCTTCCAGCATACCTTCGTCATCTAGCATCTGGCCTTGCTCACGAATCGGCGGTGCGCCACGGCACTTCAACGCCGACCTGACCCGCTTGCGATCCTCGTGGTTCGCGCCCATTCTTGTGACTAGATTGTCGCAGCCATTCCGTCTCCGCGCTCAACACATTCCCCGCAGGACGCGAGTTTTCCATGGTAAACGGTAACACTCTAACCTTCGAAATACCTTTATTCCTCCGAAGGAGAGTTTTCGCCACAGAGCCGAGCCGAAGATCACACCGATGCACACCCCCAGGAGAATCCCATGAACTCATCGTCCCTCACCCGCAGGACCGCTCTGAAACTCCTCGGCGGGGGCACCACGGCGCTCGCACTCTCTCCCTGGCACGCTGTGGCCGCGTCCACGGCGGACGCCGTTGCAAAAGCAATCCCGTCCACCGGCGAGCGGCTTCCAGTCATCGGCATGGGCACTTGGCGCACGTTCAACGTTGGCCGCGATCCGGTGCTGCGCGATGCCCGCACGGAGGTCTTGAGGGCGTTCTTCGACGAGGGCGGCGGCATGATCGACAATTCTCCCATGTACGGCTCGGCCCAGGAGGTCGTCGGGTACGGACTGCGGAAGCTTGGCGAACCCTCCACGCTATTCGCCGCCGAGAAAATTTGGACCGAGGATGGTACCAAGACCCGCGAGCAAGCAGCCCAAACGTCCGCGCGGTGGGGGGTTGAAACGTTCGATCTCCTGCAGATCCACAATCTCGCGGCATGGCAGGAACACCTGCCCGTGCTGCGCACGATGAAGGAAGAGGGGAAAATTCGCTACCTCGGCATCACGACCTCGCACGGCTCGCGCCACGCCGCCTTCGAGCAGGTCATGAAAACGGAGCCGCTCGATTTCATTCAGGTCACCTACAACCTGATGCACCGGCAGGTCGAACAGCGCCTGCTTCCGCTCGCTGCCGACCGCGGCATCGCAGTCATCGCCAACCGACCGTTCGACGGCGGTACGCTGGTGAAGGGGCTGAAATCCAAGAACGTGCGTCTGCCCGGATGGGCCGAGGAGATCGACTGCACGACGTGGGCGGACTTCCTGCTCAAGTTCGTCGTCTCTCATCCCGCCCTGACCTGCGCGATTCCGGCCACGAGCAACGTGGAACACCTGCGAGAAAACATGGCTGCGCGCCTGGGTCGCATGCCTGACGCCGCCACCCGTGAACGCATGATCCGTCACGTCGAGGGGATATGATCGACGACCTGGATTCCTACACACTCGACCGTTTCATCCCGTTCCAGGCGGAATCGTATTTCCGCCTCTTCGAACGACAGAACGCCGCGCTCTGGCCCGCGTCGGTCCTCCTGGCTCTGCTGGGGCTCGCGGTCGTCGTACTCGCACGGAGAGCTTCGGGGCGCCCGGCGGCCCTGGTCCTTCTCGCCGCGGTCTTCGCCACCGTCGCCGTTGCGTTCCATTTCCGTCTGTACGCCGAACTCACACCCGTCGGACACGTCTTTGGTTGGGCCTTTCTCGTGCAAAGCGGACTGTTGCTTGCGTTCGGGCTGCGCGGGCAAGGCGCTCCCGAGACGCCGGGCTCCCCCGGGGGTGCGCTCCGCTGCCGGATCGGACTCACGCTCGCGCTCCTCGGCGTCGCGGTGTACCCTTTGCTCGCGCCGTTGACGGGAAGAGGCTGGCGCGGAGCGGAACTCTACGGCACGGCACCCGACCCCACCGTGTGCACGGCACTTGGCATTCTCTTGATGGTGGCACGCCCCCGCTGGCTGTGGGCGCTGCTGCCCATTCCCCTGCTCTGGTGTGCCGTGAGCGGCGCAACCCTTCACGTCATTGAAGCGCCCTTCGCTTTGGCGATGCCGGTCGTCGGTGTAGTCACACTCGCCGGCGCCCTCTTGAAGTCGAGTCGCCGCGCCAACCCGTCGGCGACGGACTGAACGATCTCCTGCCCAGGGACGGAGGCCGAGCTGGGGCTCGGCGTTCCAAGGGGGATCCTTCGTACTCGACTCGTAATCGTTCTCGAGTTCGTCAGCTGTGTTGAAGCGCAGTCAACGAAAGTCGCCGTTCTCGGGTCGATCCCATGACACCGATCCGGTCTTACAGGAGGCCGCGGAGAACGCAGAGGTCTGAGATCTTTATCGTAGGTCTCAATTCTTTTCTTTTTCCTCTCGGAGATTTGCCTGCGGCTGACAACCACAGACATGGAGCCGTTTTTTACAGGAGGTAACGGAGAGAGGATAGTGAGTTGACACTTCTGAACTTGTAGCCGCGCACGTGTCGGCTACACCACACACTTCTGCTAGCTCTGTTATCTCCCTTACCTCCTGTGAATACGGCTCGTTGTTGGAGTTTGATCACGCGCCCACACCTCACAGAAGGAGGAGAAAGATTAAGAGAAAGAGAACGAGAACGATTCCAAGTCCTCTGCGGCCTCCTGTAAAATCCTGCCTTGGCCGAACCTACACCGTATCCGAAATCTGATACGGCGGGCGCTGCGTTTCCTTCAGCAGATAGCGGCCGTGTTCGAGTTTTGCGGGATCGCCCCCCTCCACTGCGGCGAGCTCGTCACCCGCCAGGTCAAGCCATGGCCCAAGCGTGAACCGGTGGCGGTCGAGATCCACGCCGTGGGTCTCGAGGTGCGTTTTCAAATCGCTGACAAAATCCGGCAAGCCCGCGGCCTGCTCCGCCGAACGACGGACCTGCTCGACGCGTGCCTTCCCGCCCAGGCGGTACGAAATATTGCCGTAGTGACAAAGCGTGGTCGCCACGTGGCTTAGGTCGACAGGGGCGGCCATGCCGGTCCGGTCGCGCGAGCGCACCGCCTGGAGAAAGTTCTCCATGTGCCCTTTGCCCCCGTCGCCTTCGAAGGCGCGGATGCGCTTGCCGTCGCGGTCGAAGGCCGCCCCGCCCACCAGTCCGGAGAAAATGCCCCCCTCGCAGTGCACCACCACGCCCGTGCGCTGTCCGTGGTACTGATCGGCGTAGGTGACATCCGGCTTCGCCGCGAGATTGCGGAATTCGAACGACACCGGCACGTCCGGATAATCGTACAACGTCAGCATCGTGTTGGGTGTGTCCGCCCCATCGTCGACCACAAAGCGTCCACCCAGTCCCAGCGCGCGGCGGGGCTGCGTGCGGTGCCCGGCGAACATCAGGCCGGCATCGATCACGTGAATGCCGTTGTTGCCGAGGTCGCCGTTGCCCGTGTGCCACATCCAGTGCCAATCGTAGTGCAACTGGTCGCGGCGCAACGGCTCCATCGGAGCCGGACCGCAGAAGAGGTCATAGTTGAGTCCTTCGGGGTACCACGGATGTTTCCGTCCAATGGGACCGCGCGGACGGTGCGCCACGGTATGAACGTGGCGAATACGCCCGAGATTGCCGGCGTCGAGCCAGGCCTTCGCCTCGAGCAGGCCGCGCTCGGAGCGATACTGCGTGCCGGCCTGGACGATGCGATCGTAGCGCCGGGCGGCCTCGATCATTTTTCGCCCTTCCCACACCGTGCGGGACATGGGTTTCTCCACATAGACGTCCTTGCCCGCCTGGCAGGCCCAGACCGTGAGCAAGGCGTGCCAGTGATTGCCGGTGGCAATCACGACGGCATCGACGTCGGACCGCTCCAGCAGTCGGCGCGCGTCGGTCGTGGCAAAGATTCCGTCGCCGCCGCCGGCCGTTGCGACCGCCCGCCGGAGAACCTGCGGATCCACGTCGCAGAGTCCGACCACGCGCACCCCGGACATTTTCGCGAACTCCTTCAGGTGGGCGCTTCCCTTGTCGTTCAGGCCGATGATGCCCACGCGCACGGCTTCATTCGCGCCGATGGGAGCAGCCCGCACCCCGCGGGTTTGAACGGAGGCGAGACTGGCTCCGGCAAGGAGCAACGAACGTTTTAAAAAAGACCGTCGTGGGAGAGAGTTCATAGGGCGCCAATCGGAGGAATCTTATCACATGGCTTCGCTCTGAGGCAGAACAAAGGGGCAACGAACAATCTGATAGGCAGCCCGGCCCGAATTACAATTCGCCAGCGAAAATCTTTGCGGGGCTGAAGAACTGTAGCCGGGCGCGCTGAGCCCGGGGTTGGGAGGTCGTATCCGTACGTCGACCGACCGCAGTCGGCCTTGTCCGACTTTTGGCGGGGCCCGCAGCTACAACACGCCCTAGCTGCTCTAGGGACGCGTGAACGTGCGGGAGAATCGCTGGCCGGGCTGGAGTTCGAGGCTTTCACCCGGCGCTGAGAGGGCGAAGCCGGCCTGCTTCAGGCTGGCGGTGTGGAAGAGCACCTTGATCGCTTGGTCGCTGCGGACGATCGGCTCGATGGTGAGCGTGGCGGCTTTGCCATCGGAAGAGACCGTCAATGCGAGCGTGACCGTGCCGGCGCCGGTGCGGTACCCATCAAGGCGGTTGACCGACCCGGCCTTGAGCCATTCCTGCGGCACGGCACCGAGCAGGTGGACGACGTTCAGGCGATCGTAGGCGAGCATCGAGGCGGGCAGGTGCACCATCATCGCGGAGGCAAAGTTGTGCGGCTGGTCGCCGGCGAGCTTCAGCGGTTCGCCCACGAGCGACTGCTCCTCGACCCACGTTCCAACACGCGAGGCGTGGTTGGCGGAGGCGTAGAGGATGTCGGAGACTTTTTCCGGACGATCCAGGATGAGCGACTGGAAGGCGTAGAACATGCCCATGCCCGCCCAGTTGCCGCCACGCATCCAGCCCAGGCTGACGGGAATGCCTTGTTTCTCGACGGATTCGAACAGTGCGAGCGTGCCTTTCACGAGTTCATGATCGTAGGTGAGCCAGCCTTCGCCGTTGAGATGCGAATCCATCACCGCCCATTGCGTGAGCTGGGGCACCGGGTCTTCGCCGACGTATCCGACGCGGACGGGGAGGTAGAGATTGCCACGCTGGTCGCGCCGTTGGTCGCGCCGGCGATTCTTCTCGAATGACGCGAAGAAGTCATCCGCAAGCTTCCGGAATTCCGCGGCCTCCTTCGCATGACCGAGTTTGACGGCAGTGCGGTGCGCGGCATGCAAACCCGTGATGGTGCAGTAAACGGAAGAGTACTCCGCGTTGATGTCGAGAATGCCGCCGTCGCTGAAACCCGGCGGCAGCATGCCGTGGTAGGTTGCGTCGGGATGCTGGAGGGTCTGCTCGCGGAGGCTGCGGATGCCAGAGACGCCGAGCACGATCTTGTCCCAGTTTTTGCGCGCGTAGTCCCAGTCGCCGGAAATCTGTGCGTCGCGTTCGACCGCCCAGATGATTTCGGCGGTGGTGCGGTAAATCTTCTGCGGGTGAAGTTCGTCGATGATGCCGTTTGGCAGCTGGTGGCTGAAGAGCGCGTCGAGGGTCTGACGAGCGGATTTCGAATCGTTCAGGTGCGCGGCGAAGTTGGTGATGTAAACGGCGTCACCGGCCCACAGCCCGCGATAGAGCGCGAAGCTGGAATTGAACTGCGTCTGGCCGTTGATCATCTCGCGGGCTTGATACAGCGTCCGTACGGAGGCTTCGAGCATGCTTTGGATCGCGGGGTCGGCGACGGTGACGCGCCCATACGGGATCTCGTACGTTGCCCAGCGAGTGCGGGTGTCCTTGATCGCCTCGGTGAGAGAAAGCGTTCGCGCGGCGCGGACCTCGCCGGTACCGGTCTGGCCCGAGAGCACCCACGCGGTGACCTCCTTCGTCCCGGCGGGAAACGCGAGTCTCCAACCGGCGGCGGTGCGCTCCAAGCCGGTGGAATTCGGCTGCGTGACGATGAAGGGGTTGCCGTTTCCATGCACGACACCGTCCCGATCCAAGGTAAGCGTGCGCTGGCTTTTCACGAACAGCGCGGGCTGGGTGTTGCCGGAGTACCTGGCGTTAACGATGTCGGTGCGCGGAACCTGACGGCCCATCTCGGTGCCGCAGGCGATGCGGAGTTCGGCTCGATCCTTCGCCGCCGTGGAACCTGCGACCAGTTCAGCGCGGGTAAGGCCGGTGCCTGGGGCGTAGACCGCGATGGTCGCGAGCGTGGCGTTCGGATCCTGGCCTTGCGGGGCGAAGACCTTGATGTCGAGCCACCCGTCGTTGTCCGCATCATGCGCATCGAAGAGGAAAACCTGCGGCGGATTATGCGGTGCGTTGAGGGCAAGGTCGACAATCTGCGCGGGAGCGCCCTCGACGTTCATGCTCGCGGTGCGCTGGTAGAGCATCGTTTTGTAGCTCTCGCAAAAACCGAGCATGATGCGTTTCGCGGCGCCGGCGGAAACCTTGATACGGTAGTGGATCGGGCGCGTGATGCCCCAGGCCGTGTTGCGAAACTCGGGCGACACGCCCTCGCCGGGTTTCGCCCAGTCGACGGCCCCGCTGATGCCGTCGAGACGTTCAAAGTCGTTCGTGCGCGCGAGGGAGGCTGACACCTGGGCGGGCGCGACGGACAGCGTGGTGAGCTCGATGCGGTCGCTTCCGCGCGCGAGCGTGGAGCGCATGATCGGTACGCGGGCGGTATCGAGGAACGTCTGGTTCTCGTAGGCGAACGGTTCGCCCTCGGCGCCGAGTTCGACGACCGTCAAGGCCTGGACGTAGGGTCCCGGGCAAAATCGTAGAGCAGCGCCCCGCGTTCGTTCGCCATCGACTTGTGCCAGTCTTCGGGAACACCCAGCGGCTGATGCCAGGTGGGAATACCGTAGCGAAAATCGACGACCCGTTCGGCGTGAAGGGGGGAAGGAAACAGAAGAACCAAGCTAGCTGCGAAGCCGGCAACCGCCTTGGGACAGGACGAAACAGGGGCCATGCGCTGAGAATCACCGCCCTGCGGTTCTCCACAAAATGGATGTTTATGAAAGTTGCGGGCGTCGGGCCACGGAGACATCGATCGTCGTGTGTCCGAACTGCGATCCGTCGTTCGTTGAGGTTGAAAGCAGGCATGAGCACCTTCACAACCACCGCCACCGCCTCTCTGGTCCCCTGAATACCCAGGCCAACGTTTTCACCGGCCGCCTTCGCGTGCACTGCTTCGGTGTCTCGCTCGACGGCTTCGGCGCCGGCGCGGACCAGACTCGCTAAAATCCGCTCGGCGTCGGCGGCGAGGCGTTGCACGAATGGTTTCTCCCCACGCGGACTTTCAAGCAGATGACGGGACAAGACGGCGGCACGACCGGCGTCCACGATGAGTTCGCCGCGCGCGGATTCCAAAACGTCGGTGCGTGGATTCTCGGTCGCAACATGTTCGGGCCGATCCGGGGCGATTGGCCCGACGACTCCTGGAAGGAGAACAACCATGAACAAAACGACAATCTGCCTGTGGTACGACCATGACGCGGAAGAGGCGGCCCGGTTCTACGCCCAGACCTTTCCCGACAGCAAAATCACTGCGGTGCACAAAGCTCCATCCGACTATCCGAGCGGCAAGGCGGGCGACGTCCTGACCGTCGAGTTCACGGTGTGCGGTGTGCCGTGCCTGGGCCTCAACGGCGGGGACGCGTTCAAGCACAGCGAGGCGTTCTCCTTTCAGATCGCCACCGACGATCAGGCGGAGACTGACCGTTATTGGAATGCGATCGTCGGCCACGGCGGCGCAGGCGATGATGGAGATGCAGAAGATCGACGTCGCCAGAATCGAGGCAGCGGTGCGAGGCGAGGCCTGAGACCCGAACTCTTCGCGTATCCGTTCTCCGCCAGCCGCAACCCCTCCCCGTCTGATCGGCAAGGAATCACGAAGCGATCGCGACCCGGCCAGACTCAAGCAGGTTCGCGATTGCGCCCGACTTTCTCATTCACACGCTCGCGGGCATGCCTTCGCCCGCACGCCGTCGCACGATCGTCATCGGCTTACTGCTGCTCCTGCTTGCACTTGTAGCGCTGTTATTGAGCCGTTGCCAACAACCCCAGGGTGTCTCGGCAACCCGTTCTGCCGCCGCGGAGCCCACCGCCCAACTCAGTCCCCCTCCCGCTGCACAACACCAAAACCCGGGCGGCGAACGCTCCAAGGAAGTCCTCGCCAATCACAAAGGCGACTACGTCACCATCGTGGCGGCCGGCACTGAAGATGGTCGATCCGGAAACTACTCCTGCACCGAGCGCAGCTCCCCCCTCGAAGTGAAGGCGCTGGTGCAGGATGGACCCGCGGAACTGCGCTACCAGACCGGACAGGACAACAAGGTCCTGGCGCGCCGCCCCATCCTCGTCACGATGCCAACACTCACGCTCGATGCCCCGGCGGCGATCGTGGAAGGCGGCGACGTATCCATCACGTGGAGCGGCCCCGGCAACCGCGGGGACTACATCACTGTCGTCGCGAAGAGCCTGCCCGACGGGTGCTCCGGCAACAACACCGACGTCAGCCGTGGATCGCCCCTGCGCGTCCAGGCTCCCATGGGCGCCGGACCGGGCGAAATCCGCTACATGACCGCCCAAGGCGCGCGCGTGATTGCCCGGCGCGACATCACGCTCCTCCCGGCCAAAGTCAGCCTCCATTCCGTCGATGCAGCGGACGCGGGGTCCATCGTCGAAATCAGCTGGACCGGCCCGAACAACCGCGGCGATTACCTCACCATCGTCCCGGCGGGCGCCCCCGACGCCCAGGTCGGATAATACGCGAACGCTGAAAACGGTTCACCGAGCAGAATCGCGATGCCCACTGAAAGGGGACCGGCGGAGATCCGTTACATCAGCGGTCAGGGCCGCATCATCCTCGGCCGGCGCGCGATCCAGGCAAAGTGACCGCCGGCAATCGTCCGGCGGTGTGAGAGGCGTGGTGCGACTGATCCTTGTCACCTCCTCCACGCGGAAGACGGCGCCACCGTCGCTGGCACCATCGGTATAAGACTATCGCCGTTGCCCAGCTTCACGTGGCTCCCCGGCGACCGCGGCAGGCCGTTCCTCGGATCGTAGCGGGGGCTCATCGGTCGGGGGGAGTTCCCCGCGCATCACTTTCGCCGCCGTGCCGGTCAGCCAGAGGTAGTGATCGCTGGGCAGGCCTTCGTACGTGAGGAACTGGGTGCCCCCTGAAGTGGGGGGCTCGTTCGTGGCCTTGAAGATGGCCGTGGCCTCGTCGACTTCGTCGAACATCGCCACGTACAGCATCGATGCTCCGGCCTTGCGCGCCGCCGTCACTTGCGACCAAAGGAAGCGGCCTTGCAGCCGCGGGATCAGGTCAAGTGGCGTCTCGGGCTTCATGTTGTGCCAGCTGAAGCCCGGAAACGCCACGGGGAGGAAATCGATCCCGCGGGCGCGGCACCATCCCAAGTCGGGCTGCCACACGCTCGCGCCATGGGTTGCCGCTTGCTCCGGAGAACGGTACCGGCCGGGCGTCCACGGCGAAAGAACATCCGCCTGTTGCAGAATTTCGTGCAGCTCCGGCTCGGTGCGGGCATCGCGCCGTTGTTCGCGCCAGAAACTCGGTACGCCGAGCATGATGGACACGCCACCTGCGGCCGGATCGGTCTTGAGAAAAGTGATGATCTTGGTCCAGTCCTCAAAGGTTGGACGCGGCTTGTCGTCGTTGAATCCGCAACCCCACAGCGCGAGCAGGGGCTTGCCACGATGCTTCAAATACGCGGGGTCGCTCGTGAGCCGTGTGTCACGCAACAGAACCTTCCAGTCTTCGATGAGCCGGTCCGCCGCTCCCGGGGGCAGACTGCTGAGATCGTACATGAGCGCATAGGCGCGCCCGTGCCGCCGTGCGCCTTCCCGGCAGTGTTCGAGCACGGCATTGTTATGCGCGAGCGACTCCGGCCGCGTGAGCGTGTTGATGAAGCGCTGGACGAAAACGCCGTCGATCCCGTACTCCTCCATCCATTGAAAATGCCGGACGACGGTCGCGCGGCGGAATGAGCTGAACACCTCCGCAGGCGTCCCGTCCACATGATGGAGGTCGGTGGGAAAGCGTTCGTCCGGCCCCAGTTCGCTCATGTCCGGCCAAAGATCGACCCGGATGGTCCCCGGGGCCGGGAGCGCGCCTCCCCGCGCCCAGTGATTGTACCCGCGGCCCGCCCCATCGCCCTCTGCATTGAACCAACCTTGGTAGCCAACCATGACTTTGCCCGTGAGCGTCGAACTGTCCACGGCGCGACGCGACGGACCGACACAACCGGCGACAGTGAGGAGCAGGGCAAGGAAACACGCAGCGCGCGCAGGGAATCGGGAGATCATGAAGTGACGGGACAAGGGAGCTGGATCGTTTCGAGGTGCGGCCGCGTAATCACCCCGCGGGGCGAGCAATCTCAGGCAGAGGAAACGCAGGGCGAAGGGTGTAGTTCATCGAAGGTTTTCACGGGGCGGGGCAAATTCAGGCGATGCGCGAACCCGCCGAGACTGCTGCGAGAGCGCCCGGACCGCGAGCGGGGAATCCGCGTGGGCCAACGATCGCGCGGCCTAAATCGGCGCCGATTCACCCAAACGGGGAGGAAGACGCCAGGGGCCTCGTGCGGTATGATCACCCGACACAGCGGCGGGCGGACTTTCGCCTCGCGCCGCAATCTTCCCTAACCCGCTGAGGGATTCGGGCGCAGACTTGGCTGCTGGGATACGATTGTCTGGGAGGCAACGGCCTCACCCAAGTTTCCAGCCATTGTGAAGCGGGCGGTGCAGCCTCGCGTTGGCCGCGTCGTTGCCGATGAAACGCTCCTCCTTTGCGTCCCAGCGCAATTTCATCGCGAGGCGGGCGGAGATTTCCGCAATCAAGGCAAGGTTGGAGGCCACATCGTTTGCCTCCACATTCGATATCGGATCGCGCCGGCTGCGCATGCACTCGAGGAAATCCTGCGCATGATTGGTGGACGTGAACACGGGCACGTCCACCCCGCCCGCCTTGCCCATCCTGACATCCCGCGCGGGATCCTCCCAGTTGGCCAGGCGTTCCCAGCCAGACCGGGGGCTGATGTTCAACAGCGATGCGGGTTCAGCCCAAATCCCGGCGCGGTTCACGTGGACCCATCCTTCGTCGCCGATGAACTTGGTCCCGGTCTCCGCCGCCTTTTCGGGTAGGTCGAAAAACTCCATCCGCAATCCCCCGGAGAAAGCAAACGCCGCCCTCCAATCTTCGAGGTTGTCGGTAAATCCTTTGTTGCGGTACATCCCGCGACATTCGACCTCGAACGACTCCCTCCCCAGTTCAGGTGCGCCCCAGTGCGCGATGTCGAGGTAATGCACGCCCCAATTGCAGATGAAACCCGCGCAGTAGTCCCATTGCAAATACCAGTCCGGATGGGCGACCCGGCCCGGATTGAACGGCTTCTGCGGTGCGGGTCCCTGCCACAGGTCCCAGTCAAAACCATCGGGCACGGGCACCGGATCCAGCGGCCCGGCGTACTTCGGCTGATAGTCTGCGCCCGGCGAGACCACGCGAATCTCACGTAGTTGTCCGATGTATCCATTGCGCACCAGTTCGCAGGCCTGGCGAAACCTTCCCGAGGAACGCTGGTGCGTGCCCGCCTGAAACACCCGCTTGTTCCGACGGACGGCCTCGCGAATTGCGTGCCCTTCCGCGACCGACACTCCGAGTGGCTTCTCAAGATAGAGATCCTTCCCTACGTTCGCGGCCGCCGTCGCGATCAGCGCATGCCAGTGATCGGGCGTCGCGATCATCACCGCGTCGATGTCAGGGCGCGCCAGCAGCTCGCGATAGTCGTTCAGGGCGGTGCAGGCCTGCTTCCCGTAGGCTTCGTTGACCAACACTTTTGCCTTCTCTCGTCTGGCTGCCTGCACATCGCACACCGCCACAACCTGACAATCGTCGAGGCTAAGAAAGTTCTGCAGGTTGGCGGTGCCCATCCGGCCCACGCCAATGCAACCCACGGTGAGCTTGCGGCCGGCGCCAACCGAGGCGGCCTTGACGATGGTCGGAAAACTCAAGGCCCCCGCGGTCATGAGGGCGGCGGCTCGGATAAAGTCACGACGGCTTCGACGGATTTGCATAAGGGATGACCTTGGATGAAATGATGGACGAGGCAGGAGAGATCCCAAGTGCTCGCGGCGCGCTGCGGCGGATGTTCAATCGTGGCGCACGGACCATGCTCCCCTCGCTTCCGGTCCTCCAAGACAAACCTAGTTCAGACGCGGAGCACCCTACCAAAAACTAGTCGTTCACGAAACGCCACCGCGCGCCGATGTCATCTAATAGATGACATCGGCGGCTGGCGTCGGGAGGGATCAGAACTCGAGCGTGTTGGTCAGCACCCAGCTGCGGCCTTCGCGAATGGTGAAGGCCGAGGCACGCATCGGAATCACGCTGGTCGGCGTGA
>JBBQUU010000070.1:0-25000 GCA_038212175.1 Opitutales bacterium
AAGGATTGTGACCATCACTTCGTCCCGCGACGTGCCGGGCTTCTGCAGTAAAGCGGCAACGTGGGACGCCCCGCCGACCCAGTCAAAGCCAACCACAATCGGCGCCGGCGAGTGGACCACGGGGTCCGGCATGGGAGGCCGTGACGCCATCGGCGCAGCGGACGCTTCCCCGGCCGGGACAGACGGTCCCGGCGCAGACTCTGGGGTTGGTCGAGACGGCCCGCCGATGCTGACGGAGGGATCGATGCCGGCGCAACGTTGACGAAGTCGGATGATGCTTTGGTTTGCCATGCCCTTGAGTCCAAACGTGCGGGCGAATCCGGTGTATTGCGCTTCCGCGGCTGACAGCAAATCGATGATCTCGTCGCCTAATGCGGGGAGGGAGTGCTGGTAGAGGGCCGCCAGCGCCTTGCCCTGCCGGGCGAACTCCGCCGCAGTCACTTCCGGTTTGAGCGCGAGGACGGATAAACGCGCCGAAAAGTCGGTGATCGCGAGCATCTGGGAGTCCGGGGCAGTGTCGAGCACGGCCAGCGCCGAAACGGGAAGTTCGCGCAGCGCCTGGAGAATCTCGTCGGGCAGGTCCGCGGCCTTCAACAGCTGGCGGCCCAGCTCGAGCGGCGTGAGGCCAAAGTGCGTCCGCCACACCTCGTCATCCGTCAGCACCACGGCGTCCTCCTGCGCGGCGCGGTATTCATCCGAAAGATACGTGGCCAGCACGATGCGGCCGAAATTGCGCAGCGCCGCACACACGAAGGCCTGTCCGGGGTCGAGCAGCATGCGGGAGTTCGCCGCGGCCTGGGCGATGCAACCGGAGGTAAGCGCCAGCGCCACGGCCTGTTGCCGTTCGGCGTCGCTCTGCCCCCCGGAGACGTGCTTCATGAGCATCAGCGACATGGCCAGCGTACGGATGCGTTCGTAGCCGATCACATGCACCGCCTGGGTCACGGAGTTCACCGGCACCCCATGGGGATTGTAACCCAGGGTGTTGGCCGCAGCCAGCACCTTGGCGAGCACGACGGGATCCTGCTGGATCACCTCGGCCAGCTCCGCCACCGATACGTTCACGGAGTTGCCGGAAAGGGTGCTGATCAAACGAACCACTTCGGGAAGACAGGCGGCAGGACCGCTGCGCATGGCGGCGGCCACCCGGTCCAGCGTCTGGGATGCCAGGGTCTCACTCATCACCCCCTCTATCGGTCACCCCGATGTAAAATGAAGGATAAACCCCATGCCGCCGCCGTCCAACGGCGGCGGAAATCCCAAATCCCAAACGTCCAAATTCCAAAAAAAACCCCGCCGCGAAGACCCTTCAGGCACGCATGCCGCGCTTACTGTTGAATCTTATTTAGGATTTAGATGTTTGGGATTTAGGATTTCCGGCTTTGCCGGTGATTAAACTTTCCAGCCGTTCCGGTAACGGTCCCGCGTCAGCCACTTGCGGTCGCCACCGCGGGAGAACCGGTTGCGGCTGGGATCCCAGCCGACATTGGCACCGTAGTAATAGGCAAAGTTCATCAAATGGCAGGCGATCACGGACCGCGCACCGATCTCGACGTCGCAGATGGGCCGCTTGCGCGCCTGCACGCAGTCAAGGAAGTCCTGAAAGTGGCTCGAACTCTCGTAGAGTTTGATCTTCGCGTCGGCAAGGTACTCGCGCTGGGTCAAGACCACTTCGCGGTCCATCGACGTGCCGGGATCGGACTCCTTGTCCCAAAACCGGCGCACCTTTTTGCCATCCATGATGAGTTCAAACTTGCCGCGGTTGACGTGCACTTCGCCTTCCGACCCGTAGAAGGAGGCGCCCTTGCCGCGCACATGGGAAAGGACGACGCCGTCGCGGTAGACCAATTGCGCGCCGCGCTTGGCAGTCTCCCAGTTTTGCGGAGCCCGCACCTCGATCGGCCCGCTGCTGTCGGCGTCGAGTGCCCATTGCGCGATGTCGATGTGATGCGCCCCCCAGTCGGTGATCATGCCGCCGCCGAATTCGCGCGTCTTGCGCCAATCTGGGAAGTTGTTGTGAACTCCGCGCGGACTCAGGAACGGGCTGTAATCGACCAGCGGACCCGGGCCACACCACATATCCCAGTCAAGACCCGGCTCCATCTCGGCCGCCGGCTCCTGAAACGGGCCGGCCGGATCGCCGAATGAAACATGCACGGCCGTGATGCGCCCGAGAACACCGTTGCGCACCAACTCTGCCGCCACGCGGAACTCTTTCGACGAGCGCTGCTGCGAGCCGGTCTGGAAAACCCGATTATGGCGGCGCACGGCTTCCATCAGCTTCACCGCTTCGTGAACGTTGTACGTCAGCGGTTTCTCGCAGTAGACATCCTTGCCGGCGCTCACAGCGGCGATGGCAATATAGGCATGCCAGTGGTCAGGCGTCGCGATCACGACCGCGTCGATGTCAGACCGGGAAATCACTTCACGGAAGTCCGTGTACGCCGTCACGCCCTTGTACGTCGTGCCCGTTGCCTCGCTGTAGGCCTTCTGCACGCGACCTAACGCATGCTCGCGTCGCGTGGTGTCGACATCGCACACGGCCACCACCTCGACGTCATCCCGGTTGAGAAAATTACCCAGGTGCGAGGCCATCATCTTGCCCATGCCGATGCAGCCCAAGGTGAGGCGCTTGCTCGGGGCGGAACCTTGCGCCCACACCCGGCCGGGCAAAATGAGAGGCGCGGCGAAGGCCACCGCAGTACTCTTGATAAACGTTCGACGGGAGAAGGACGAATCCAGCATGGAGGGAAGACCGCGCGAGCGGCGAGAGGTGAAGCAAACGGTCGCCGCGGGGAACGGCGTGGGGAAACGACGAAAACCATCGACGGTCCGGACGCAATGCCGCAACCGCCCACACGGTTGAAATAATTCCGCGGGTGCGCAGCCAATCCCGCTCGGACCGACTGCCTTGCCACTTACGTCGAAACGCCCAACAGCCCGCGCGTCAGTTGGAAATGCGCCAGCCCTAATCGCGTCGCCGCAGGCACATAGGCGCGGCCTGCGACCTCCAGCAGCCGCTTGATCATCATTTCCAGCGCCACCGTGGGGTTGTCCGGGAGCACGCCGTCCACGTCCTCATCCGACGGACGTTGCGAATCCGCCGCCTCCGCAAACTGCAGCACGGGCAGCAGCGAATGGCCCTCGTGCACATGGCCGGCGATCGCGGTCACGAACAGGTGGGCACCGCAGCCCCCAAGGCCGGCGAGGTTCTCGGACCAGTCGGACGTCTCCGTGTCCACCACGTGCAAACCCGCCTGTTGACGCGGTTGCCCGTAGGCCAGCGTCGCGCGCAGGGGATGGCCGCCCAACAGGTCGTCGGCGAACGCCGGCAGGCGAAGCAGCGGATCCGACGCCGGCAGCAGCACGGACCCCCCCGCGACGAGGATCAGGCGCGCCAAGGCCGCGAACGCCTCCGCCGTCGATTCGTTGACGGCGGCCGATGCTTGAAAACCCACGCTCAGCGCTCCGAGGTCGGCCGCTTCCGGCACCAGGATGGGCCGCGACGCGAGCGCCGCGGCGAACCAGCCCTCCACGCGCCCCAGCGACTTTTCGATGCCGCCGTCCAGCTGCACGCTCGCCCAGCCGAAGCGCTCCAAAGGGATGCCCGCCGCCTCGAACTGACGGCGCATGACATCGTTCGGCACCTTTTCGCAACCGTGCTCGAGCAACAGGGTCGCGGCCACGTTCGGATGGGTGGCGTACCCGCGGTACGTGCGGTGCAGCAGCCGATCCATGCTTTCGCCGCCAAACCCGCAGCCCTCCGTGTGCACCAGCGCGGTGAAACGCGCCACGCCATACGCCCGGCCCGCACCGGACGCGGTCAGCCGCTCCGCCGCAAGGCGCGCGATTTGAGTCGAGCAAAGGCTGGTCGGAAGCACCAGCCCCACCCGCTCGACCGCCCAACGGTCATGGCCGAGCGAATACGCGGGAAAGGAAAATGCCTCGTCGGCGCGCGGCACGGCCCCGACGGTGTCGGCCGTGACCAAGGGGCGCCCGTCCGGCTCCTTCCGCTGCAGCAGGTCCGGCAGCTGCGAGCGATCGGTCTGCCGCCAGTTGCGCCAGAGCGAGACCTGCGAGTGCCCGGCGCGCTCACCCTTCGAGCGGCGGCCTGACGCGGTTTCCAACAACAGGTCAAAATTCTCCGCGGTGAGCGCCTCCATCGTCTCGCCGTCGAGGTAGCGCCCGGCGTTGATGTCCATCTCGTGCTGAAGCAGCGTATGGCGACGGGTCGTCGTCGTCAGCTTGAGCGTCGGCACGAAAGGAAAGTTCGTAATGGAACCGTTGCCGGTGACGAAGAGGAACAGATTGCACCCCGCCGCGACCTGCCCTGCGATGCCCTCGAGATCGTTGCCCGGGCTGTTCATGAAGTGGAACCCGGGCTCGCTCATGGGCTGGGCGTAGTCGAGCACGACCTCGATGCGCGTGCGCGGATCCTTCTTGTGCACGGCACCGAGCGACTTGAGGGAAATGTTATACAGCCCGCGGAGTTTGTTGCCCGCGGAGGGATTGGCCTCGGCGGTGACGCCATGCCAGGAAAGGCGCTCCTCGAAGGAAGCAATTTTGCCGAGCAACGTCTGGGCGGTCGCGAGATCCCGCACATTGCGCAGCAGGTAGGATTCAGCGCCCACGAGTTCATCCGTCTCGCAGAGATTGGCCGCGCCTCCGTGGCGGATCACCTCATGCACCAGCGAACCGGCGAGGGGGTTGCCCGAAATGCCCGAGAACGCATCCGATCCGCCGCATTGCAACGCGACGCGCAACGCGCTGATCGGCTCCGGCGTGCGCACCCAAGCATTCGCCGCCGGCAGCCATCCGCGGACGGTGCGCTCGGCGGCCTCGAGCCCGGTCGCCAGTGAACCGCTCAGCGTCTGAAACGCATGCGGCACCTCGTCGAGGGGATAGCCTTGCTCGCGCAGAAACGTCTCGAGCCGTGCGTTCGACACCGGTTCCGCACCGAAATCGAGCGCGAGCACCGCCGCGACGTTGGGATGAACCACAAACCCCGCGAGCGCGCGCAGGATTTCCGGGAGATTGTTGGGCTGCTCCGGTCCGCCGCCCTCCGTGTGAGCGATGGCAACAATCCCATCGATGCCGGGGTGCACGCGCGCGAGCGGCTGAAGGCGCGCCGCGAGCTGGCGGGCCACGGCGGCCGTGCGGGCGTTGGTGCCAAGGATGACGACCGTGTTGCGCGTCCCCACTCCGCGTCGCCCCGGACGTCGGTAACCCATGAACGTGCGCGGCCGTTCGACACGGTCGACCGGCGCGCCGGGGCGAAAGGTTGCCGGGTCGAGCTGGAAGGGCGCGAGGCGGTCCTGAAAATTCGGCCGAGAGGGCAACGCGATGCCGAGCCCGCGCACTTTGAGCGCTTCGAGCATGGACTGGTTGCACACATAGTCGCCCGCAGCGATGTCATTCACCGCCCAACCGAACGGCAGACCCCATGAGAGCAGCGCCTCGCCGTTGCGAATCGATGTCACGGCAAAGCGGTGGCCTTCCAGCACCGTATAGGCAAACACCACGTCGCCCCGGGGCAGACGGATCGAGGTGCCCGGGTCGATTTGGCGGATGGCCACGGCGACGTTATCGCCTGGCGCCGCCAGCCGGGCCACTGCAAGGAGGTCGAAGTCGGCAGAGGCGCTCACGGCTCGTAGTCGAAAACAAACGTGACACGTGCCGCCACCGCGACGGGGCTGCCGGCCTTTAGCGCAGGATAGAACTCCATGCGACTCACGGTCGACAACGCCGACGCGCCGAAGGCCTGATGGGTGGCGTTGTCGAGCCGGGTCTGGGTGACCCGGCCTTGCGGTGTAATGAGAAAGTCCACTGTCGCTTTTCCACGGGCCCCTTGGTTGACCAGAAATGGAGGAAACACCGTGCGGGGCGTGAAACGCAATCGCGGCTCCACCTCAAAATCGGCCGTGAACTGAAAGTCTTTCGGCATGGGCTCCTGCGGGATCCGCATCGGGACCGTGGGGGCCGAGGACGCGCACCCGATGACCAGTGCACTGGCGAGTGCGATCAGCAGAAAGGCGGGCGTTAAAGGTGATTTCATAAGGGAACGACGTCGGTTGAGCGCGCCGAAAGATCCGGCCAACCGCCCGTCCGTCAGGCGGCGTCAACCAGCCATATAATATCGGTACAAAGCCTGCGTTCCACAATCTTCCCAGCCTTTTGCCGCAACGCGATCATAGAGCTGCTTGGCGAGCGTCAAACCCGGCAAGTCCAGCTTCAACTCCGAGGCGGCGTCGAGGGCGATGCGCAGATCCTTGAGCAAATGCTTTACGTAAAAACCGGGGTCGAAGTTTCCGCTCAAGGCCCGCGGCGCAAGCGTCGTCATGGCCCAGCTGCCCGCCGCGCCGCCGCTGATGCTCGCATGCACGGCCGCGGGATCGAGCCCCGCCTTCTGGGCGTATACCAAGCCTTCGCACCACGCGACCATGCCGACGGCCACGGCGATTTGGTTGGCCATTTTGCAATGCTGGCCCGCCCCTGCGGGTCCGAGACGGGCGATGTTCTTGCCCATCAGTTCAAAGAGAGGTTTGGACCGATTGAAGGCCGACTCGGTGCCGCCAACCATGATCACGAGCCGCGCCTCGCGCGCCCCTATGTCGCCCCCGGAAACCGGTGCGTCGAGGGCATCGAGACCCTTCCCTGCCGCTGCCTCGGCAATCCGCCGAGCGAGCACGGGACTGGAGGTGGTCATGTCGATCAGCAGCGCACCCGGACGCGCCCGCGCGATCACGCCATCGGAGCCCAGATAGGTGGCTTCGACGTCCGCCGGAAAACCCACAATCGTGATCACCACATCCGCCGCCGCAGCCGCCGCACCCGCCGTGTCATGCCACGCGGCCCCGGCGTCGAGCAGCGCAGCAGCCTTCTCTTTGGTGCGGTTGTGCACATGCAGCGTGTGACCGGCCTTGAGCAGGTGGCCGGCCATGCTGCGTCCCATGACGCCCGTGCCGATGAATGCGACTGAAGGAAGAGAGGACATGCGGATAGAACGGGAGTGGAGGTACGCGGCGAAACGGGAGGGAAACGAGAGTGATTCAGCTCCGTTCGGGAGCGCAGCTCAAACTCTTTTCACTGTGCAACGGCGAAACGGGGAATATGACCGGTGGAGGCGGTTTGCCTGTTGACCTTCTGCCTCCGACTTCGGTCTCCTGCCGCTTCGGCGCAGGTGCGCGCCGCTTTCGCCTATGAAAATGACCCCCGATTTTCGCAACCGTGTGCTCGCCGGCGAATTCGTTGGCGGCACGTTTCTCAACCTCGGCTCCTCCCTCACCGCCGAGATGGCCGGCGGCGCCGGTTTCCACTGGGTGCTGCTGGATCACGAACACGGTCCGGGCAGCGACACCACCCTGCTCCACCAATTGCAGGCCGTTTCCGCCACCCCTGCCACGGCCATCGTCCGCATCGCCGCCAACGAGACCCCGCGTTTCAAGCGCACCCTCGATGCGGGCGCCGAGGGCATCATGGTGCCCTACGTGAGCACCGCTGCCGAGGCCGCCGCCGCCGTGGCGGCACTGCGCTTCCCTCCCCGCGGCATTCGGGGCGTTTCCAAGATGAACCGCTCCTCGGCCTTCGGCGTGAACTTCGATTCTTCCCTGCTGCACGCCCACGAGTGGCTCGTCACCATGGTGCAGATCGAAACCCGCGAGGCCATCGACAATCTCGACGCCATCGCCGCGGTCGACGGCGCCGATGTGCTTTTCGTCGGCCCCCTCGACCTGTCCACGAATTTCGGCATGAGTGGCGACTACTTGAATCCCGCGTTCGTCGAGATCCTCCGCAAGGTGGTCGCCGCCGCCCGGCGGGCGGGCAAGGCCGCCGGCATTCTCGCGCTCGACGTCACCCATGTGGCGCCCTGGCGCGAACTCGGTTACACCGTGATGGCACTCGGCTCCGACGGTGGCGGGGCCAACGCCGCACTGCGCGCCGCCGCAGCTGTATTGAAGAAACGGTGACGCCGTCGCAAGCGACGGAAATCCCAAACGGCCAAATCCCAAATAAAAGTGCGCCGCAGGCGCTCTCGCTCGCTTGGCGTTTGGACCTTTGCGTTTGGGATCTCCCGTCCCTTATCGTCTCAAACCTTGTAGTTGTTCACGAGTGAGGCCCTAAAAAGGCCACCAGCCGGATTTCACCGGCGTGCCGTCGCGCGTCGCGTGGCGCGCCTCATCGACTGCCTGGATGTAGAAATCCGCGAGGCTCGACGCCTCCCGTTTCTTGCGCGTATCGACCCGCATCAACATCGTGCCGTCGGCCGCGAGCACCAGCAGGGTCGGATAGCTCGCAATGCCATACTCGCGGCGCAAGGCGTTGACCTGCTCAGCTTCGGACGCCGGCTGCGGACGATTGCGCAACCAATCGACTTTCAGGAAAACGAAAGCCGGCGAAAAGATCCGGAGAAAATCCTCGTTTCCGGAAACCTCGTTCTGAAACCGCTGGCAGGGCGGGCACCAGTCAGTGCCGGTGAACAACACGAGCAAACGCTTGTTGTGAGCCCCCCCCTGCGCCTTGGCCGCATCGAAATCGGTCAGCCATGGGTTCGCCGGAACAACCGTTCGGGCCGGTGCAACCGGCTTGTTGCCCGCCGGCGGCTGCGCTTGGGCTGCGGTCGGTGCGGCGGCTGGTGTCGCCGCTGGGGGGGAGGAGGCGCCCTCCATAGGCGGCAGCATGAGTTCGAGGACCGTCACCCGTCCGTCCTCAAGCACCACCCGTCCCTCGCGGTACATCAGAATCTCACGCTTGCCTGACTGGCTCGTGCCCCGCGGCGGGCCGTAGTGGTCGATAACCTCTTTGCGCGTAGAACCAAGTCCCAACGACGCCCACGCGGTCGCGCCGGCGAAGAACCCTGCGAAAACGAATCGAAGCAGCATGCCGAAAGACCAAAGGATGCGGTCCCCAGGGGCAAGCGAAGAGCCAACACTCCGTCCTTGGCGACGTCTCGATTGAGAGCGAAACTGTTTTCTGCGTGACCGTACCACTGCTCGCTTTCCTCGCGCCGCTTTTCCTTGTTTTCGAAGGCTGGCAACTGATTCTCGGCGAACGTTACCTCGGCGTGAAACAGATCGCCCGAGACGGCGATCCGCGGGAGCTCGGCCCGTCGGAGCCGGTGGCCGCCCTGTGGTCGATCATGATCGGCCTCTACACCCTGTGGGTGCTGGCCATGGCGGCAACGGGCTTCGCCCGCGCCCAGATTATCTGTCTGCTCGCGGTCACCCTGATCGGATTCAGTCTGCGCCGAAACTGCGGCCTGAGGTTTGTGCTCGTGGTACTGACGGTCGAAAGCGCCATCCGCATTGGAATGCTGGTTTCGCTGATGGGCCTCGTCTGGCGGCGACTTTAGGCAGTGCCGGCCTCCACCCTCTCGCATCTGGCGCCGTGCGCCCCTCACCGGGTAAAACGCTTCGTTTCGCTCTTGGCCACAGGTTCGGGGAGCGACTGCTGATAGAATTCCTGCGCCGCAGCGATGATCCGGCTGTACTGCGAATAGTTGCCCGCCCACGAGTTCGGTACGCGGATGCGCTTGATGATCCCCTTGCCGCGCTGATCCGCAGCCTCCTTGTCGGGCATAATCTCGACCGCCAGTTTTGGATCCTGCGTGTGAACGACAAAGTGCTTCGTCTGACCGTCCATCTCCCGTTCGACCCGCATGAAGTGCGCGAAGTTCATTCGACAACCGGAATGCTAAGACAAAAATTACTCCATGGGAACTTCATTTTACCGCGGCCGCCCAACTCCCCACGGCTCCGATTCCCAAAAGCCGCGGGCAAACCCGGGGCCACCGTGCTTTCATCCTTGAGAAATGGAGGCGGTGGGCGCACATCATCGACGCAACGCCGCGCCCGCGCCATGCAACTCCCCGACGAGGCCCCGAAATTGCCCAAGCTCCCTTTCTTGATCGGCGATGGTGTATTAATCGCCACCGCTGTCGTCATCGCGCAACGCAGCGCGGCGCCGCTCTCGCCGACCGCCCTGCTGGCCATCGTCGCCTGCGTCGCCGTGGGTGCCGTGCTCGCCGCCATTCCTTTCCTCGTGGACTACGCGCGCCGCCAGGAAGACGCGCTGACCGAGCGCCAGAATTCGCTCGAGGCGCTCGCCCGCACGACGACCGCCGCCGCCGAGCAGATTGGCATCGCCGCGTCCGGCATGCATACGATCGGCGAACTCATCCACAAGAACCTCAAGGTCGCGGATCAACTGCCCCACAAGCTTCAGGAAAAGATCAACGAGTTCCACCAGCAGCGCGACGAGGCCGTGGTGGCCGAAAACGAAGCGCTCACCCAGGAAATCAACAGCCTGCGCGCCTCCGAAGCGGAGAAGCTCGAAGCCGTCTCGACCCGCATCCATAAGACCGCCAGCGATCTGGCCAAGGCCGAGTCTGCGCTTCAGGCAAACCTCGCCGCCCTGCGTGAGGCGGTCGACCGTCTGCCCCACGCAATCGAACACGCAGGAGCCCGCGCCGGCACGGCGGTTGCCCACGCCGGAGACGAAGCGGTGGCCAGATTGCTCGCCGAAATCGACGCGCGCCTCGCCGCAGCGGCCGGCACCTTCACCGCGCGCGCCTCGCTTTCCTCGCGGAACGCCCCACCGGCGCACACTCCCACTCCGGTCGCCGCCCACGTCAACCCTGAGCTTGCAAGCGCCCCTGCGAAAACCGAACCCAAGGCCAACGAGATCGCTTCGGCAAGCGCAGCGCTTGCAGCCCCGGGCGAGCCTTCCGCGGCGAACCCCGCCCCTGCTCCCGCTCCGCGCAAACGCGCCAAAAAAGAGGCGGTGACCGCAAACGCGCTCCCAGGCCTGCTCGATCTCGCTGAAACCGCCCCGTTCGCGTCAGCTGAAAAGGAAGCCTCATCGACCGAGGAATCTGCACCGGGTGGCGACTCCGAAACGAACGGGTCAGGCGAACTCGAACGCTCCCTTTCCGCCGACGGCGTGACTCGCCTTGTCGTCACGGCGTACATCGGAATCGGCAATCGTTTGTTCGTTCGCGGCGAAGGCCCGGGACTCAGCCGGGAGAAAGGTGTTCCGTTGCAATTTGTGTCCATTGGCAAGTGGCGCTGGGAATCCGCCGACTCCACGGCGCCGGTGGAGTTGCGCGTCTTCAAAAACGACCAAATTGAGTGTCCGTCACTCGGCTCAATCACCTTGGCGCCCGGCCAGCAGGGCGAGGTCACAGCCGCGTTCTGAGTCTCGCCGCTCACACGGATCGACTCCCCCAGGGCCGAACGAAGCCGTCGGCGAGGGCTTGCGCCGGCCGGAGTCGGCCTGTTGCCTCGACCGACTCCATGCCCGTTCCGTCCATCAGCAGCAAACGGATGCCCCACCCAGCCCAACTCCGCGCGGTGCGTCATCGGCTGCGGTTGTCAATTCGCGACGCCGGACTGACCGACCTGCGACCGTCTCACGACGAGCAACGTGGCGCGGAGTCCGGACCGTTCTGGGACATTGAGCCGTCTCCGCTCATCATCGACGCCGCGGAATGGGCCCAGCTTGAAGCGGCGATCGCGCAGCGCGCCCGCTTCGTCAACGCCCTTTTGGTCGACCTCTATTCCAGTCAGGAAGCGTTGAAGCAACGGATCGTCCCGCCCGAAGTGGTGTTCGACGACCCCTACTATCGCCGCCCTTGCTGCAGCCTCGAACCCGGCCGGCAGAATCCCGCTACGGTGCTTCAATTCGACCTGGTCAAGGGCGCAGGCGGCTGGATGTTCGCCTCGACGCACGCCAACACGCCCATCGGGCTGAGCTACGCGGTGCAGAACCGTCGTTTCATGACCCAGGAGGCGACCGAGTTTTATCGCGATCTGCCTGACTACCATAGCGTCATCAACTTTCCGCTCCAGCTGCTCGACGCGCTGCACAAGTTGTCGCCCCGCCACGAACGCGCACCGTCGATCGTCGTGTTGACCGCCGGCCCGCTCGACCCCTTCTACTCCGAGCACAGTTTCCTCGCCCGCAAGATGGGTCTTCCACTCGCACGCGGCGACGATCTGCTGGTGCTGGACAACCGCGTCTATTTTAAAACGATCGCCGGACTTGAACGCGTCGATGTCATCTATCGCCGGCTCAACGACGCCTATATCGACCCGGTGGTCTTTTCCACGGATCGCGAAAGCGCCGGCATCCCGGGACTGATGCAGTGCATCCGCGCGGGGAAGGTGACGATCGCCAATGCGATCGGCACCGGCGTCGCCGAGAGCCGGGCCTTTGATTTGTATTTGCCGAGGTTGATGCGCTTTTATCTCGGCGAGACGCCGCTGATGCCGTCGGTCCCCACGTTCACCTGCGGCGACACCGACCAGCTGGACTACATCCTTGAGCACCGAGAGGGCCTGGTGTTGCGCCCCGTCCACGAACCGCGGCGCACCGAGGAGCGCGTGCGGCTCCGCTCGCAGGACCTGCTGGGAGAACAGGGCCTTGCGCCGATCGTGCGGCAGAACCCGCACGCCTTTGTCGCCCAAGAGCGCGTTGAACCCGCCCTGCTCAACCCTGGAATTCGTAAATCGCCGCCGTTTCGTCTGAGCGTGTTCGTCCTTTCTCAGGGCAAACGGTGCGACGTGTTTCCCGGCGGTCTCGCTCGTGTGGGTGGGGCGGATACACCCTTGGACCGGATTGGAGTGACCGCGGACACGCTCGTGCTTACGGCCACCGACACCGGCACCGGCGGCGTTGCCGATCTGGAGGAGGCCGAAAACGGCGGAGTTACGACGACGACGCTGGGTTCGCGCTCCGCAGAATGCCTGTTCTGGCTCGGTCGCTACCTTGAGCGTGCGGAGTCCACCGCACGCATGCTGGCAATCCTGGACGACGTGGCATTGGAGGAAATCCCCCCGCGCGACCGGCGCCGCTGGCTGCCCGTCTGGCGCGGTCTGCTCGAGGCCACGGGTCATACCGCCGAAAAAATCACCGCGCGCGCAAACCCGCAGGCCGCACTTTCCTCGGACCTGATGTGGCGCATGACGCTCGATGCCGCCAACTCGAGTTCCATCCTGTCATCCATCAGCTCCGCCTGCGACAATGCCCGACAGCTGCGCGACTGCGTGAGCCCGGAGGTCTGGACACTCCTCACGCGACTGCTGGGTCAACTCGACCAACTGAGTCGACGAAAGCCCACCCGTCCGTCGCCGGAAGTTCGCTCACCCCACAAACCTTCGTCTCGCGAGGCCATCGAAGCCGTTCTCACCGAGGTCAACGCCTTCCTCGGCACCGCCGAGCGCACGATGCTGCACGACGCAGCCTGGCACTTTCTGCGCATGGGCTTGCATCTCGAACGCGCGATCATGACCTGCAGCGCGCTGCGGCATTTGCTGGGATCGCATGAAAAAATGGTCGCGGGCGATCTCACCTATCGCGACAACCCGGAGTTGTCCGCCCTGCTCCGCATGCTCGGCTCCCAAGACGCCTATCGACGGCTCTACCAAACGCGCAGCCAGCCGCGCCTTGTCGCCCAGCTTTTTTTGCAGCAACCCGGCGCACCGCGCAGCATCCTCGCCAATCTTCATCAAATCCGCGAGAGCCTGGACCTCATCCGCGGCGAGATCTCTTCAGACGAAATGGGGCCGCCCGCCCTCGCCGTGGCAGAAGTGCTGGAAACGCTGGAAAGCCTCCGCCTCGACCGGCACTTTGGCGGACGCAGTCCCGAACAGCCCGACAATCGTCAATCGCTGGGCGAGATCCTCGCCGATTTGCTCGGTCAACTCTACGCCCTGCATCCGCTGCTCAGCGACCATCACTTCAGCCACCAGGCCAGACTGACGCCGGTGCCCGATCAGGTCGAGTTACGCTTGTAGTTTTTCCCTGGTTACAACCGGGCCTCTGCCGGGTCCAAAGCACGCTGCGTCAGACGTCGTTGAGCGGGCGGGTCTCGCCCACCACTCCGGAAATGCGCCACTCACCGTCCTCGCGAACGAGCAGGTAGCGGACGTTGGCCACCCGACCTTCGCGTCCAAAGACCCGCACCGACATCCGGGCGGACGTTCCGTTGTCCACCACGGGCCCCATTTCAGCACGCGTGTTGTCGGCGATCTCCGGATAGCCCTTGCGCACCATGGCAATAAAGGCGGGCAGCGGAATCTGTTCGCGAATTGCGGACGCCGCGAGGGCATACGCGCGGGGAAAATCCTCCCCCCGCCAAGCCGCCAGCTGCGCGCCTACGACCCGGCGCACTTCCGTCCTTTCACGAGCGGCACTCGGACGGAGTTCGGGCTCCGCGCCAACCAACAATGCACCCGGCATCAACAAGCCTGGCAGAATGAGTGGCCATAAAAAGCGAGGCAGACGCATGGCAGCACGATGCCGCAATGTCCTGTCGCCGCAAGCGTCACACCAGACCGGCATGCCGCGTCTTCCCCGGCTCAGCCCGAATCCCGAGCGATCCGTTTTCAGCGAATCACAGGTTCCGCGAGTACGGAGCGCAAAGCCTTCGATAGGTCCTGCACCCGATAAGGCTTGGCCACGCGGGCACGAAAGCCGAACTCTTGATAATCGGCCATGACCGGGTCGCTCGAATAACCGCTTGATACGATGCCTTTCACCTGAGGGTCGAACTTTAGCAGTTCTTGCATGGCTTCGCGCCCCCCCATGCCGCCCGGCACCGTGAGATCCATCATGACCACGTCGAACGGCTTGCAGACCTGCTTCGCCGCCTTGTAGGTCTTCACCACGGCGGCGCCGTCGTTCACCGCCGTCACCGAGAATCCGAGCCGGGTGAGAAGCGCGCAGGTCATCTCGCGAATCGCCTCCTCGTCATCCATGAACAAAATGCGGCCAGTCTTCGGCGCGGCGAGTTCGATCTCGGCCTCAGCGAGGGGCTGGATTTCGGTAGCGGCCGGGAGCCAGATGCGAAACGTCGTTCCCCTGCCCAGCTCGGACTCCACCTCCACATGACCTTCATGCTTCCGAATGATGGAATACACCGTCGCAAGTCCCAATCCGTTGCCCGTTTGCTTTGTGGTGAAATAGGGATCGAAGATCCGTCCAAGGTGCTCCTGACGAATGCCCGTGCCGGAATCCGCGATCGTCAGCCGCAAATAACGTCCGCGTGAGACGGCCCTCACGGCGTCGCCGTCAAGCTCCTCGTTCTGCAGGCCGATGCGCACCACTCCCCCGTCGGGCATCGCCTGGACGGCATTCAACACGAGGTTTTGCACGACCTGCCCGATCTGCCCCTGGTCGGCATTGGCGGGCCATAACCCGGCCGCATCCGAAATATCGCAGCGCACGGACGAACCGTGCAACGCAAACGCCGCGGCCTCATGCACCACTTCGAGCAAACTCACCGCTTGGCGGACCGGTTCGCCGCCCTTGGCGAACGTGAGCAACTGCCCGGTCAACTCACGCGCCCGCAATGCCCCGCGCTCAGCCTCTTCAAGCCATTTTCCGGCGGCCGCCATCACTTGCGCATCGAGCATCGCGAGTGTGAGGTTACCCATTATCACGGTAAGCAGATTGTTGAAATCGTGAGCGATACCGCCCGCGAGGACGCCCACCGATTCAAGCTTCGACGCCCGCAGCAACTCCGCCTCGAGACGTGCGCGCTGGGTGATGTCGCGCAAAACCAACACCGTGCCCACCGGGCGCGCTTGCGGATCGTAGATCGGCGCACAGCGGCCCTCGACCACACAAACCACGCCCTGGCGGTGAACCAGAACCGTGTGCGGAGGCAGTTCAACGACCTGGGTGCCCCGGAGCGCCTCGACCACGGGAACAGACACGCCTGCCTGGGTGCGCTCGTTGCGCAGAGGACAGACATCCTCCACCGAACGCCCGACAGCGGCGCCCTCAGTCCAGCCCGTGATGCGTTCGGCCGCCTCGTTGATGAATTGGATCGCACCGTCCGTATCCGTCGTGATGACACCTTCGGCCATCGCCCTGAGAGTGACAATGAGTCGTTCGCGTTCCGCCGCGAGCGCCTCCTCCACCTGCTTGATGCCCGAGACGTCGAGCATCACCAACTGCGTCCACGCATAGTCTGGCTTTCCTCCCAACATCGGCAGCGACCAGCGGAAATGCACCCGGCGCTCCTCGCCATCGAACGTGGCCACGGTCAATTCGCCATCAAGTTCGGTGCGCCCCCGCCAAAGAGCTCCGACGATGCGTCGACGCGCCTCGGCGAGACCATTGTCCGCCATCCGCTCAGGATGCACCGCAAGATCGAGCTTCGATTGAGCTCCAAAAAGTCGCACGGTCTCGTGGTTGAGGCCAACCAACCTTACCTTCGCCAGCGCCTTCTCGAGCTCCTCCGGGCGCGTCGCCACATAACCGTCGAAATTACCCACGCCTTGTCCGCGCAGTTCCTCGAACCATTGCGCGACCCCACGATAGTCGAACTCGAACACCGCCACGGGCGAATGCTCGAAGAGCGTACGATACCGTTCCTCGCTCTCGCGCAACGCGTTCTCCGCCGATCGACGCGCGGTGATGTCCGAAACAAAACCGTGCAGGCGGCGCACCTGACCGTCCGCCGAGCGCCGCGCCCAGACATTCTCCGAGATCCACTTCGTGGTGCCGTCGCGACAGCGCACCTCTGATTCGAAATCGAGCAGCGTGTCCTTTGCCGCCAGCGCCGCGAAAAACTCCGCCCGCCGCTCCGGCCGGACGTACAAGGCGTCGAGGTTGGGTTGCCCCCACGCAAGAAAGTCGGCCACGGACGTGAAGCCAAAGATCCGGGCCAACGCCGGATTTACCGCGCAGAATCCGTCCGCCTGCGTCGATTCATACACCCCTTCAATCGCGTTCTCGAAGAGGGTCACAAACCGCTCCTCGCTGTCCTTCAACCTTCCCTGGGTCGCCGCCAGCTCACGGGCCTGCCGGCCGGCGACCGCCCTGGCTCGTCGCCATGCGGTGAATACAATGAGAAACGCCATCGCCAGAAGACCCGCCACTACGGCGCCCAGCCATGAAACCGGGTCGGAAAAAACCGCGATCAATCCAAGGGGACGCATCACAACCCCGTCGGCCCATGCAGCAGCCGGCGCAAAGGATCCGAAGAGGAAGAATCCCAAACGCATTCCTCCCATGGCCGGCTCTTGAAACGCGGCAGTCAACCGAAAGCTGTGCAACGAACCGCAGCGAGGGAGCTTGGATCCAAGTGCAACTTCGGCCCGCGAGGCTGCGTTCGGAACCCGATCGATTGATCGACCACCTCCGATACCTCGTCGGACGGATGGACCGTGATGGGGCGCCTTCACAATCTCACCGGCCTCAGAGCTGACCGTGCTGCATGCACCAGCGGACCAAGCTGGCAACTTCGCGCACCCTTAGCTTCATCATGATGTTGGCGCGATGCTTCTCCACCGTGCGCGTGCTAAGGTTGAGCTTGGAGGCGACTTCCTTTGAAGAAAGCCCGGAGGAGACCAATCGCGCCACCTCGAGCTCCCGCGACGAAAGAATGGATGGGGGCGGGCCCGGGGGCGGCGGGAGTTCAGCCGGCGCCGGCGGAGGCTCGGCCTGCACATGCGAAGCGAAGAACATGCCGCCCGCGAGCACGGTGTCGATCGCCTGGAGCACGTAGGCCAGGGGCGCCGTCTTGTCGACATAGCCGGCCACCCCCAGCCCGATCAGCTGCGTGGGCAGTTTTGTGTCGGCATGCGCGGTCAGTACGAGAATGCGCGTGGACGGTGACCGTTGGCGCATCTCCGCAATGATCTCCAACCCCGACTTTCCCGGGAGGTTCAAATCCACCAGCAGCAGCTCCGGCGGATACGCCAGGCAATGGGCAAGACCGGCGTCGCCATCGGAGAAATCGATCACACCTTCCCACCCCTTCCGCTTCTGCAAGGAGCGCTTGAGCAGTTGCCTGAAGACAGTCTCATCCTCAATGAGGGTTACTCGCGGCGGGGTGGACGGGGAGCTGGTCGGATCCGTGGATTCCATGAAGCGACGAGAGCAGTAAACGGCGAATCGCCGCTCGGCAAGCGCGACGTCACGTCCGATCACCCCACGGAGTCCAGCAGCGGAGCGCCCGGAAATCCTCGGGCAAATAAACCGCGCGATGCGCCGCCAAGTCGTTGGCCCCGGCCTTCCATTGCCCGCCGAGCCAGGTCTCATGCTCCTTCGCGTCGCCCTCCTCCCAGTGCGGGCAATCCACACAATGGGCGCCACTGATTCGCGCAAGATCGTAGACTCGCTCCTGTCGGCGACAGCGGCCGGCCGCATCACACTCCCGGTAAGAGTCACGACAGACCGCCGGCGCCGGTTGGAAACAAGCCTTGAGCAACTGCCTGGCCAGACCCGCAAACTCCGCGCCACGTTGGGGAAACAAGGCAGAGATCCGCCGCACCGACTCCGTGACCCGCTCGGCCGACATTTCCTCGTGCCCACCGCCGAACCTCGCCCGCCATCCCCCTTCCCGACCGAGCTCAATCAGCAACGCGGCAAGGTTATCCAATTCCGCCTCGGTCAACGACCGCTGCCCCAACTGAGCCAGGCCGCGCCGCGCGACGCTCGCAACGCGCCGTCGGAAGTCTTTTTGCACTTCATCGCCAAGGGAAAGGGGCAAAACGTTCAAGCCCGCAACTGGTCCTCCGCCTGCTCTAATGCCGCAAGCGCAAAATTGTCATGGTCACAGAAGACTCCATCGACAACTGTACTGGCTGCCAATTCCAGCCACTGCCGCTGTCGCCGGACGACGGGCTCTGGTAGGTTGATGGTCTTTCGTCGCCATGAAGCGCCATGCCTCTTTCTCCTCGACCGAACCGCTCTACGCGGCCCTCGCTGATTCGGTGCAGGGCCTGATCTCCGCCGGAACGTTTCGACCGGGCCACCGCATTCCCTCCGTCCGACGCATGGCCCAAGCTCGAACGGTGAGCATTTCCACCGTGCTCCAGGCCTACACACTGCTCGAGAGCCGCGGCTACCTTGAAGCTCGTCTGCAGTCAGGCTACTACGTGAGGCCCCGCCTGCCCTTCGAGACCCCCGAACCCCGCATGGCCCGTCCGATGGCCCGCCCAAGCACCGTCGGCATCAGCGACCTGGCGGCCGCGTTCATGCGCGCCTCGTCGGATCCCGCGTACGTTCCGCTGGGCGGAGCCTGTCCTGATCCATCGCTCTTTCCCACGGCCAAACTCGCACGCCTGCTCGGCGCCGCCGGACGCGACGGCCTCTGCCTCGACTCGTTCCGCTCCGCCCTGGCGCAATGCGACATTAAGGCCGTGCTGGTCATGCCGGGCTTTCAGAATCCTCTCGGCTCGTGCATGCCGGATGAAAACAAGGAACGCCTGTACAATCTGCTCGTCGAGCACGACGTGGCGGCAGTCGAGGACGATATTTATGGAGACCTGCATTTCGAGGAGCGGCGCCCCAAGCCTTTGAAGGCGTGGGACACGGACGGGCGCGTGTTGCTTTGCAGTTCGTTCGGCAAGACGCTCGCCGCGGGAGCACGAGTCGGGTGGGTCGCGCCCGGCCGCTACACCGAACGGGTCAGGCGTCTCAAGTTGGCAAATACACTTGGCACCCCCGTCGTGCTGCAAAAGACGATCTCCGATTTCTTGCGCAACGGAGGGTACGACCATCACCTGCGTTCGATTCGGCGCGCTTACCGGCATCAGGTGCAGGTCTTCAGCCAGGCCATTGTGGAATCCTTCCCCAGCGGAACCCGTCTCAGCCGGCCTCAAGGTGGATTCATCCTTTGGCTCGAGCTTCCGACCGGAGTCGACACCGTCCGCCTCCACGAAGACGCGCTCACCCACCACATCAACACCGCCCCCGGCGTGCTGTTTTCCGTCAAAGACCGCTATCGCCATTGTCTGCGAATGAATTGCGGTCTGCCGTGGAGTCCGCGCATCGAAGCAGCCTTGCGCACGCTTGGCCGCCTCGCGTCCGCCCAACTCGGCGAGCCGGCGTCACGCCGGCACAGCGCATGAGCACGTCGCCGACGTGGTCAGCCGCCCCCGTTCCGGCCGGGCTATCCCGTACGGAAGTCCGTCGGAGAAATGTCGCCGTGCTCATCTTCGACGGCGTGGACGTGCTCGACTTCGCAGGGCCTTTCGAAGTGTTCGCCGCCGCCGACGCACGCGCCGGAGGGCAATCGCTCCACGTTTTCACCGTCGCAGAGGCGCCCTCCAGCGTCCGCGCGGTCCACGGACTGAAGATCGTGCCCGATTTCACGCTGGAACGCTGCCCACAGCCAGACGTGCTCGTCGTTCCCGGCGGCATCGGAACCCGCGCGCTGCTTTCCAAACCCGCGTTGCTCGAATGGGTGCGCACACGTTCTCGCCACGCGAGCGTGACGCTAAGCGTCTGCACCGGCGCCCTGGTGCTGGGCAAAGCCGGGTTGCTTAGCGGACTCTGCGTCACCACGCATGCGGACGGCGTCGCGGAACTGAGCGCACTCGTTCCCGACGCGACCATCGATGCCTCCCGGCGGTTTCACGACAATCCCCACCCCGCAGGCAACGGCCGAATCGTGACTTCGGCAGGAATCTCCGCGGGCTTGGATGCATCCCTTTACGTGGTCAGCTCCCTGCTGGGCTACGATGCGGCGGAAGCCACGGCTCGCTACCTTGAGTACGGGCGTTTTGCCCAGCCCCAGCCCGACTGACGCCTCAGGCGCTTCGAGGCTGAGCCACGGAGTTCCCCTCGTCGACGCCGTCTTTCAGCCATGCCATCGCGCACCGCCCTCATTCTTGCCTTCGCCACCATCTATCTCGTCTGGGGATCGACCTACCTGGGCATTCGGGTTGCGGTCAGCAGTATGCCACCGTTCGCCATGGCGTCGGTGCGCTTTCTCATCGCCGGAGCCATTCTCTTCGTTGCCCTGAAACTTCGGGGCGCCTCATGGCCGACCAGGCGACAATACCGGGACCATGCGATTATCGGCACGTTCCTGCTTCTGGGAGGCAACGGCCTCGTGGTCTGGGCGGAGCAATTTATCCCATCGGGCATCGCGGCCCTGCTCATCGGCATCGGTCCGCTGTTCATCGTGCTCACGGAGTGGGCGTGGCCCGGCGGCAGTCGTCCGACTGCGGCCACCATGGCGGCCCTTCTGCTGGGTCTGGCCGGAGTCGCCTGGCTCGCCGCCCCATGGGAAGCAGCCTCCGAGGGCGGGTTGCACGCAGGCGGCGTCGTGGCCGTCCTCTTCGCCTGCGTGTTCTGGGCCATCGGCTCGATCTTCTCGCGCCACGCGAAAAGCGGCGCTGATCCTTTGTATGCAGCCTCTCTTCAAATGCTGCTCGGCGGAGTGTCGCTGGGAGTCGCCGCGCTTTTGCACGGCGATCTTGCCCGGCTCGATCTCGCGGCGGTGACACGCGAGTCATGGCTCGCCTTTGTCTACCTCGTCTTCGCCGGATCGTTACTTGGCTTCTCCGTCTTCGTCTGGCTCATGAAGCACAGTTCGCCGGCGCGCGTGGCCACCTACGCCTACGTCAATCCGGTGGTGGCGGTATTCCTCGGTTGGTGGCTGCTCGATGAAGCCGTCACCCAACGTACCATCGTGGGCTCCGTCGTGATCGTCGCCGCCGTGGCAATGATTACCATGCAGAAGAACAAAGCTTCCGGCGCAGAGCGCGGAGCGGAACGCCGCTCCTCATCGCGGCGGGCCTGACCCGGCGCCTCTTCACGAAGACATTTAACAGGAGCTCGCGAAGTCCGCAGAGAGAGGCAACGCAGGACCTTTCCGCCGCATCCCTCCTTCGCAGGCAAAGATGCTCGGCGTGGCGGTTAAAGGAGCGGCGGCACTCTTGCCGCCGGTTTGAATGGTGGACGGCCTCACGCACGCCCTTCCTACAGCAAACCCGGCGACAGGAGTGTCGCTCCTTGAAGCGAGCGGGGTGACGCACCTGACCGCGGGGTTACCTTGACCGCCGGTCGGCGCTGGGAAACCCGGCCGCCTCTACGGTCTCTGCGAACTCATGTAAAAAAGCGATTCGTGACCAGCCGGCGTTGCTCACCGCGAAGCGAGACGCATCAACCACGTATTCAGCACAGCAGCATCGCGCTCCACCGCAACTGGATCGTCACCGGGCACAAACTCCAGCATCGCGTAGCGATCCCCCGGCGCGGCGGCGATCACATCGAGGAATGCCCGCCAACGATCTTCTCCCACCGCAAGGGGATGTCGCTCCGCCGGGGTCGGCCACCAATGGAAAACGTGGACATTACCCAAGCGGGGAAGAATGGCCCGCAAGCCTTCGAGGTTATCTTCGGTGGACTCACCGTTGTGAGGCTGCCACTGGCACCAGATATTGGGATGATCGAGTTCCACCAAAAGCCGACTCGCCGACTCGTTGGTGTCGGTGAGCGTGCCGCCGTGAAACTCCAGCACAATCCCCACCAAGGCGCGCGAGGCCAGATCCGCAATTCGGCGCAACTCCTCAATGATCCGCCAGCGAACATCATCCGACGTGACATCGGAGCCCGCAGTGCCGGCCCAGACCCGAATCACCGGAGCGCCCAAGGCAACGGCGGTATCGAGCACTTGAGCAAAAGGCAGCCCCGCCGCCTCACTTTGGCCGACACGATAGGTGCTGCCGTACGCCGCGACCAACAGTCCGGCAGCCTCCGTCAACTCGCGGACCTCGGCCGCCCGCGCACCGTTACCTGGAGGCACATGGACCTCGCCACCCCATTCGATGCCACGAAGATCGCACTGTTTCACCAGCGAAACGATCTCGGCCGGAGTGGATTTCCGCAGCGTCACGGATACAAGGCCCGACTGGAGCATGGGAATCATCGTGATAGAATACATCCGCCATGTCCGCGATAAACTCGCGGGGTCGCAAAAAAGGCGGCCGCGTGAGCGGCCGCCTTTGGCGTAGAAGAGCGTCGAGCGTTCGCGTCAGAATTTCAGTCGGGCACCGACCTGGATCTTCCAGCGCGACTGGGTGTTCTCGTACACAAAGGTGTCCGCCCCCGTAAAGGTCGTGGGGCGGATGCGTCCATCGGGCCCATAGGCCACCGCGCCGTTGATCCGACTGCGTCGGAACTGCTCGGACCCAAAGTGTTTTTGGCTGGTTTCAAGAAAGTACCCAAAGAAATCTTCGCTCAAGAACGCTCCGAAGTTGATGAAGTCCAGGAATAACTCGAGCGAGGGTTTTACCTCAAAGCGGGACGGCGCATAAAGCGGAATGTCCTGGCTGAACTTCAAGTCGAGACGGTTGAGCCAAGGAAGCGTGAAGGCATTCTTGGGCGCGATGCCCCCGGCGTATTGGGCAAGTTCGCTATTGGCGAAGAACGCCAGGTAAGCGTCGCGGGAGGAGGGAGCCATCGCTGAAAAGTCGAAGCGCGGATCATCGATGCCGGTGGGTACCGCCACCAGGTCGTTGGCCGTTGAAGTCGTGTTGCTGCCATCGCCATTGAGGTCGGAGCTATAAACCCAACTGTATGGATCCCCTGTCCGTCCTTCGTAATAGAGACTGGCCCGCGTCTTCCAGTTTTTGATGAACTCGAATTCCCGCGTATAGCTAAACTGAATACGATTCTTAACCTGCGTGTCGGCGGTGCCGACCTCGACCTCGCTTTGATTGAAGACGACGTTGCGCTGCCACTGTCCGCTGGCTGTGGTCTGGCCAAACCCCTGAGCTTCGGTGGCGCGGCCCTTGACGAAGGAGAGGTTGGCGCTCCATCGGTCCTTCATGGGGCGATCCCACATCACAGTGAAGTAGCGGGACTCTCCCTCGGCCACATTGCGCAGTCGGTAGAGATCCGTGTACTGGGGGTAAAGCGCATTTGCGGTCGAGCTTACGCTGCCGGAGAAGCGACGGCGACCGTCGGCGCCGAAGGTGCCGGTCGGACGAATATTCTCGTTTGAGATAAAGTAGGCCTCGTCGGCCTGCGTGTAGACATACTCAAAAGAAAGAGTGGACGACAACACCGGAAGCCGGATGTCCAGCGCGAGATTGCCGCGCCAGACCGCCGGGAGTTTGATGCCGTCGTCGACCCAGTTTACGGAACGACGCAGGTTAGGATTGTCCGTACCGGAGCCGATCGGATTCTCCGTGTCGAAGTTGCGCAGGTACTCCGTAAAGGCGCCTTGGGCCGGGGATGAGTCTATGATCTGGAAATCTCCAACGCCAGGGGAGTTGAATGAGTTTGAAAAGAACACCCATGGCGTGCGGCCGGAGAAGTGGCCGAAGCCGCCGCGCAGCTGAATGGCGCGGTCGTCACTCGCCGCGTAGTTGAAACTCACGCGCGGCGAGACTTGGCTGGCGCCATCCAGCGTGTAGGTGTTATTGAAACCTGTGACGTTGAGGAAATTTTGGTTGAAAGGCGGTGTCTTGTCGCTTTCGACGAACTCGTAACGCAAGCCGGCCTGCAAGGTGAGGCGCGAGTTGACGTCCCAACGGGCCTGCGCAAAGAGAGCGTTGCTGGAAAAGTCCGAAATGTCGGCCGCAGTGCCGCGAACGGCGATGTCATAGGCATTCCGTCGAATATCAGCCGGCCGGTCATTCACAAAGTCGTTGATATTGCGGAAAACCACCGTGCCGAACGAACCTTGGCGAAACAGGTTCAGAAAGTCCGACTCCTCGCGATCGTAGCCAGCCGTGAGCACGAAGTTCCGAAAATTATAATCCCCACTGAGCGCATAGCTCTTGCTGTCAACGTAGATGGCGTTGCCGTGACGGGAGAATTCTGTCCCCGCGACGTAGGCCGCGTTATTGATCGCAGTGCCGTTGCGATCGATGCCTCGCACGCCATAGACGACGACCTCAGGCGCGATGACCGAGAGAGGAGTGTCCTGATCCTGGCTCGTCTGGGAGTACTTCAGCTCGGTTCGGAAGCTGGGTGTCCACTGGCTGAAGAGCTGGCCGGCCCACACCTCTTCGATACGCTCCTGGGTGTAGATATGAGTATCGAGGGCGGTGGCGCCGGCCGAATTGGGCTGGTTGCCGGACGGCGTATTCGAAATGCTATTGGGTACATTGGTGTTCTGGTACTTGCCAAGCTGCGGGATGCCCCCCTCAGTAGTTGAGTAGCGAACGGAGAGACGCTGGTCGCGCGTTATGTTCCAGTCGATCTTCGCGAGTTTCTTCTCGTCAAAGGCCCGGTTCGCGAAGGTGGT
>JBBQUU010000071.1:0-26907 GCA_038212175.1 Opitutales bacterium
GCGCGCGGCGAGGGCCGGAGCGGCCGGCCGGCGCAGCGGATCTCGCCCGAGGCAAAGGGATCGAGCCCAAAGAGAATGCGCGCCAGCTCCGAGCGGCCGGAGCCCATCAGGCCGGACAGGCCGAGGATCTCGCCGCGGTGCAGGGTGAACGAAATGTCCTTCACCATGCGCGGCTGCGAGACGTTCTTCACCTCCAGCACGGGCTCGTTCGTGGGCGTGGCGGTTCGCGGAGGAAACAGTTGCGTCAGCGCCCGGCCGACCATGAGCGAGACCAGGCGGTCGTGGGTGAATTCGCCCACCGGACCGCTTCCCACCAACCGCCCGTCGCGCAGGATGACGAGGTCGTCGCAGACGCGGAAGACGTCGCCGAGGTTGTGCGAAATAAAGATGATCGCGTGGCCGTGCTGGCGGAGATCCTCGATCAGCTCGAACAGCCGGTCGCACTCCCGGTGGGTGAGGGACGTCGTCGGTTCGTCGAAGACGATGACGCGGGCCTCCGTGCTAAGTGCGCGGGCGATCTCGACCAGCTGACACTCGCCGGTCGAGAGGTTGCCGACGGGGGTATCGGGCGGCAGGTCGAGTCCGACGCGGGCGAGCAACGCGGCGGTCTGCCCATGAAGCGGCGCGCGACGGATGAACGGCAGCCGGCCCCATCGTGGGAAGCGCGTGAGGAAAATGTTCTCCGCGATCGTGAGGTTGGCGAAGAGGTTGAGCTCCTGATGAATCACCGCCACGCCCCGGCGCGCCGCCTCCTGCGCGCCACGCGGAGCGTAGGGTTCCCCGAGGAGCGTCATCGCGCCTGCCTCCGGCGTGAGATGGCCGCCGAGGATGTTCATCAACGTCGATTTGCCCGCGCCGTTTTCGCCGAGCAGGCCCAGCACGCGGCCCGGTGCGAGATCGAAACTCACGCGGTCGACCACCGTGACGCCAAAGAACGCCTTCGTGATCTCGCGAAACGTGAGTGCCGGCGCGCCGGGTGATGGGTTCATGCGGTGCGCCCCCGGTTGCGCTGCGCGTCGAGCCACGCCGCGAGCAGAATGACGGTGCCCTTCACCATCATGATGGTGAAGTGGGAGAGGTTGAGCAGGTTGAGGCTGTTGTCGATGAGGGTGAGAAACAGGGCGCCGAGGGCGGTGCCGACGATGCGACCGCGACCGCCATAGAGGCTCGTGCCGCCGATGACAGTGGCACCGATGACATCCAGCAGCACGCGTTGCCCGGTGACCGGCGAAGCGGCCTCGAGGCGCCCGGTGTAGAGCACGGCGGCGAGGGCGGCGCAGACACCGCTGAGCAGGTAGAGTCCGATCCAGATGCGCTCAATCGGCACGCCGGCGACCCGCGCGACGCGGGGATTGTGCCCGAGTGCGAACACCTGACGACCGAACACCGTGCGGGTGAGAAGCAGGTGGGCGGCGAGCGCGATGATGAGCGCGAGGGCGCCGGCGCCGAAAGTGCCGCCGCCGAAGCGGAGGAAGGGCGCGGGCAGGTTGCCGATCGCGCGCGACTGGGTGAGCCAGACGGCGAGTCCGCTGAAGAACATCATCGCGATGAGCGTGACCATGAAGGCCGGCATGCGCAGCACGCTGACCGCGACACCATTGACGACGCCGACCGCTGCACCCGTGGCGAGCATGAGGGCGATGCCGGCACCTGGCGCCAGCGGACTGCCCGCGAGCCAGCCCGTGTCGCCGTTCATGAGAAACGCGCCCATTACACCGGCGAGCCCCACAGTGGCGGTGACGGACAGATCGATGCCCCCGGCGATCAACACGAGCGTTTGGCCGACGGCCAGAATCAGCAGCGGCAAAAGGGCCACGAGCAGGTTGGCGACATTGGCGCCCGACAGAAGTTCGGGCGCAAACGGCGCGGTGCCCGCGACCCAGGCCAGGCAGAGCACCGCGACGAAGGCATCGGATCCGTAGATCCGCCGGGCAGCGTTGCGAGTGAAGGCGACGGCGGACACGGACGACGACGGACGCCTACTTCAGGACTTGGGCGCCCCACATGCGCGAGGCGCGTTCGTTGAGATTGTCTTGATGGATGACGAAGCCCGGATCGTCGATGCGCGCCGGGACGGGTTTGCCCGCCTTGTGATCGAGCAGGGCTTGGATGGCGCTCGACGCTTCGAAATAGAGGTCCTGCACGCCGTCCGCATCGAGGTAGCCGTCGCGCAGCATCTGGTAGGCGTAGGAATCGCCGTCGAACCCGCCGAGGATCACATGACCCGGCTCGCCGATCTTGTGGTACTTGCCGGCCGACTTGAGCGCGGAGACGATCGAGGGCAGCAGGAAGTCCGACGAGGTGAAAATGAAGCTGATGTCGGGGTTGGCCTGGAGCGCGTTGACCAGACCTGCCTGCGCCTTCTCTTGATTCCACTCTGTGGGAATGCGCGCGACCACCTCGATGACATCAGGGTATTTTGCGACCACGTGATCGAAACCATCGCGGCGGCCGATCGCGTTGATGTCCCCGAGATCGCCGATGAGGATGGCGGCCTTGTGCTTGCGGCCGGTCTTGCGCGCAACCTCGACCATGTACTCCACGGTGGCGGCGGTGATGGTGTAGTTGTCGGCCGCGACGACGATCGCCTGCGCGTCGCTCGGTACGGGCGGACGATTGAAACTCACGAACGGAATCCCGGCGGCGTTCGCGGCGCGGATCGCGGGAATGATGGTGGTGGAGTCCTTCGGGGCGACGATGATCCCGTCGACCTTGCGCGCGACGAAGCTGCGGATTTGTTCGAGCTGACGGTTGGCGTCGCCCTCGGCGACGGCTTCGAGCACGCGGATGTTGCGACTTTTGAGTTCGTCGCGAAAGGCGTCGAAGGCGGCGACCCAGAATTCCGTCTGCAACGTCTCGAACGACACGCCGATGGTGAGTTGTTCGGAGTCGGAGGAACGGGTATCGGAGCGCTTGCACGCGGCAACCGCGAGCAAACCGGCTATCAAGGACAGGAGGAGGAGGCGTTTCATGGGAGGTGTAGCCGCGGCCGTGCCGGCCGCGTGGGTTGGGCGTTAGTGGAAATGGATCGTCTGCCGGTCGCGCGCCGAGTCGTAGGCGGCATAGACGAGACGCAGCGTGCGCAGGTTGTCGTCGGCCGTCGTCTCGGCCGGGCCGGCGCCGCGAAGGGCGGCGAGCAGGTTGGCGTTGCAAGCGACGATGCTTGATTGGACGATGGCGTACCGGGGGTCGACCCAGGGGTACATCGTGGGCGGATGGCGTTCGCTGACCGTGCCGTCCTTCGTCGTGACCTTGATGACGTAGCCGGGCAGCACCTCGACGGAGCCGGCTGAGCCTTCGACGAAAAACAGCGTCTGCGGGAAGCACTCGCGCTCCACGTGGTTCTCCACGTAGGCCATGCGTACGATCACATCGACCGGCCGTGCGCCCATGCGCATCACGACCGTCGCGTAATCCTCACCCTTGATGTCGGCATGCACGCGGCCGGTCCACGCCGTGAGATCGTGCGCCTCGCCGAAGAGAAATCGAGCGGTATCCAACGTATGGCTACCCAGATCGGCGAGGATGAACTGCTCGACCTCGCACAGGAACGGTTGCTGTTGGAAAAGCGGAAACCCGGAGATCATGTCGATGCCGGCGCGGAAGACCGTGCCGATGACGCCGGAATCGAGGATGCGCTTGAGTTCGCGGATGGGACGCTGCCAGCGCCAGTTCTCGTGCACGAACAGGGGGACGCCCTGCGCGGAGCAGGAGGCGGCCATGGCCTCGGCCTCGGCCATCGAGCCGGCCATCGGTTTCTGCGAAATCACCGGGCGTTCGCGGGCTGCGGCGAGGGAGGCCAGGAAGGCGTGCGTGGAGACGTCCGTCACGATGTCGACGAAATCGACCTCGACCTCATCGAGCAGCCGCTCGGGATCGTCGTAGATGGCCGAAATACCAAAGCGCGCGCCGAGGGCGGCGGCCTTTTCGCGGGTGCGGTTGTAGAGCGCGACGCATTCCACCCCGGGCAATTCGCGCCACGCGGCGAGTTGGAATTGCGACCAGTAACCGGTGCCCAGCAGGGCGAAGCGCAGCGGTTTCATGATGCAGGAAAATCAAGTTGAATGACGGCGTAGCCGGGCAGGGCGACGGCGAGGTCGGGCCCCTGGCGGCGTACGATCAGCGGGGCGCGACCACGGGCGCACAGGGCTCTCGCCTTCGGTTGGAAGTCGGGCAGGCCGGCGAGGCGAACGCGCGTAGGATCGGGGCGCAGATTGGCGAGCAGCACACGCACACCTTCTTCGCCCTGCAATGCGACCGCGGTGATTGAACGGTGGGCGACGGGCGCGAGCACGGTGGCATGCTTCGCGGAAAACCCCGTCCACGCTTCGAGCAGGCGCAGGAGAGGCGACGACTTCCCGGCGTGCGGCGGCAGCACTCCGGCCGGACCGGCGGTGCCGTGCAGCGTGACAGCGGCTGCACCCGAAGCGGTCAGCGTGGCGAGGCAACCCAGGGTCCAGACGGCGGCGAAGGGCGTGGACTGGCGCGGGTCGCCACCGGGGGAGCGACCCGGAAGGCGCGGTCGGCCGAGCGTTACGGGCGAGAGCACCACGGGCAGGCCGCCGGAAAGGCGTTTCGCTTGGGTCACCGCCTTGGCTTGAACCGTGAGTGTTTCGAGCAGCGACGCGTCGTCGAATGCGTGAACTTGTGGGTCGAGCCCAAAGGCAACGAACGCCATGCCGGGCATGATCGGTCGCGCTCGATTAAGCCGCACAAAATCCGAGCCCACACCGCCACCGATCTCGCCGGGCACACGGTAACGTGACCAAAGCCGGCGCACCTCCTCCAGGAGCGCCTCTGTCGTGCAACCCGTGCCGCGATCGAGCACGATCCACCGCAGCGGTCGTTCTTGAACATGCACGGCGGCAGCATGAGCGAGCAGTTCGAGGCCGAGATCGCCGGGCCTGGCGTGCAGGCAGACTTCAAGCCCCGTCGTCGGCGGAAAAGCGGCGAGGTCGCGCAGCGCGTTGTCCCAACCCTGCAGACTGCCATGCGCGTAAGTATCGAGATCGAGCCGCAGGTGGGCAAGAGGCAGGTGACTCAGCCGGTGCGCCTGCGCGCGACCGCCCGGTGTCGCCGCGGTGAGTCTGAGGCCGACGGCGGGAAGGCGATGGCGTTGCGGACCGAGGCGGAGAGGATCGCGGGTCGGCCTCGCCTGCCGCCGGGCTGCCGGCGCGAAGGAAACAGTCACACTCTGCTTGACCGTGTCGCCGGCCTTCAGGGTGTAGGGAGCGGGCAGGGCGAGCGGGCGGCAATAGGTCTTGAACGAGGCATCGGTCCAGTTGCGCTGGTCCTCCATCTCAAACGTGTCGCCTTCCATCCACACGTCGACGCGACCCACGCGGGGCGCGCGATGCGACAGGGCGCGCAGGTCGAAGAACGGTTGATGCGGGCTGATCTCACGGGGGAAATGCGTTCGCTCGCGGTGTCCGTCCGTGTGCTCGATCGTGCATGCCTCTCCGGCGACTTCGGCGGGGTGGAGCACGCACAGGCCGGTGCGGTTCGTGGCAAAGGTGCGGTTCGCGGTCCCGCAGGCCTCCATGCGGATTGATCCGCTGGCGGTGCCGTCGATTGCGATTTCCCACGTGAACCATGGACGTGCCCCGCCGTAGGTGGCACGCAGGGCGAGCGAAAAACCGCGCGCTGTTCGTCGGCAATGCACCCAGGTCACCCGAGGCAGCGCCGTGTTCCACGCGCTGTCACGAACCGTCGGATACACCGCACGGATCAGCTCCGTCTCGCCCGCGCGGAGGTTGCGCAGCCAGAGCGTCTCAGGTTCGAAGCGCAACGAGAGCGGACCGGCCCGGAGATCGAGCGGGGCAAGCGTGCGGGGACTGGGAGCGGAGCGACTCATGGCGACGGGGGCGCAAAGGCGTCCGGGAACCATTGGCGCAGGCGGGTCGTACTTTGTCCGCACCAGGCCTCCTCTTTGCGCAGCGTTGCGGCGAACTCGGACTCGGGCGGAACCCAATGCTCCAGGGTGGCGGAGCGGCAACGACCCGTGCGGCTGAGAACGGTGATGACTTCGCGCAGGGGCAGCACGCCGTCGCCGAGCGGAGTACCTTCGATGATGAAGCCCTGCTGCGATGGCACGCGGCGGACCCCGACGTCCTTCAGATGAACATTGACGACGTGTGGCTCGAAGGTGCGCAAGGCGGTGAGCGTATCCTCGCCGGCGCCGTAGGAATTGGCGGTGTCGAAACAGATGCCCACCCATGGCGAGTTGCAGGCCTCGACGATGCCCGTGAGCGCCGCCGCCTTGAAGCGGTCGTGGTTCTCCAGCGCCAGCACCACGCGGGCGCTTTTCAGGCCCGCCAGATGGCGTTGCAGCACGGCCACGACAGCGTCCGCGTCGGGCTCGTAGCCCGGAGCGTCGATGACAAAGCGCAGCATCCACGAACCGAGCAGGGAGGCGACCGCGAGGTGGCGCGTCAGGTTGTCGTCGGTGAGACCACGGCCGCCGATTTCCAGGGCGATGCCGGCGGCGCGCGCGCGTTCGAGCAAGGCGGCGAGGTCTGCTTCAGAGAGGGTTTGTAATCCGACGTTATCGGCCAGCTGCACGCGCCGGTAGCCCAAGGCGATCGCCCGATTCATGACACCGTGGGCGTCCGCCTGACGATGGCCGTTGGGCTGGGGGCCTGCGGCCCAACCCATCGCGTAGGAACTGAACCCGACGTCCTTCATGCCTGGATGCGCCCCTCCACGACTTTGCCTATGTTGCGATGAAACTGAAAGTCGCGCGACGACACGACCGCGAGCAACCGGCACGGCTCGCCGTCGATTGCGTGGACCGCGTGCTGCACTGTGGCGTCGAAGTAGATCGAGTCGCCCGCGTCCAGCACGTGGTCCTGTTCACCGAAGAGCAGACGGCAGCGTCCCTCGATCACGTAGTTAAACTCTTCCCCGGGGTGCGCCCGCAACGGCACGTCCTGCGGGGCGGAGGCCACGTCGACGATGAGCGGCTCCATCAACTTGTGCTGTTTGTCGTCGGCGAGCATCGACACGAGCGTGCCGGACCGGCTGCGAAATCGCACCTTGCGACCGGTGCCGGCGCGTCGGATGACGAGTGCGGGCGGCTGCTCGTCGTCCTCGAAAAAACTGGTGAGCGGCGTGGCGAAAACCTCCGCAATCCGCGCGAGGCTCGTGATGGTCAGCGCAGCGTGCCCGTTCTCCACCCGGGACAAGTAGGCGTCCGAAAGCCCGGTCTTCTCGCCGAATTCGCGCAACGTCAGCCCGACCTCGCGCCGCAGCGCAGCGACGCGTCGCGCGATGGTGCGCACGATGGGATTTTCCGGGGCAGGGGAGGCCGCGCGGGCGGCGGGACGACGGCGGGGCGGGGTGGCCATACGATATTGCATGACATGCAGACGATTGAATTTCTTGCAATTTTAAATTTCTCGGCTTTGCCTCGTCGCGTCGCGATTTACCGCAGGCCTCGTTTGGTCCGCAGCGCGCCTTCACCCCTCGCATCATGAAAACCATCGCGCTCGTCGGAGCTGGCGGAAAAATGGGTTGCCGCATTGCCGACAACCTCGTGAAGACGGACTACACCGTGCATTACATTGAAGTCGGCGAACGCGGTCTGGAGAACCTGCGTCAACGCGGCCTCGCGGTGACGGCTTCGTCCGAGGCGATTCCGGCGGCGGACGTGGTGATCCTCGCGGTTCCGGATGTGGCCATCGGCGTCATCAGCGCGGAGGTGGTGCCCTTGATGCGCCCCGGTGCGCTTGTCCTTTCGCTCGATCCCGCCGCGCCGCTCGATGGCAAGATCGCCACGAAGGACGGCGTGGGCATCGTCATCGCGCATCCCTGTCACCCCTCGATCTTCAACTGGGAGCCGGCGGAAAAGGACTTTCGCGATTTCTATGGTGGCATCTCCGCGAAGCAGGCGGTCGTCGTTGCGTTGATGTCCGGCACCGAGGCCGACTATGAACTCGGGGTCGAGGTGTCGCGGGCGATGTATGCGCCGGTGAGCAAGGTTCACCGCATTACGCTTGAGCAGATGGCGATCCTCGAACCGGCGCTGGTCGAAACGCTCGCGCAGACCTGCATGGAAGTGGTGCACGACGGCTACAAGCATGTGGTGGCCGCGGGTGTGCCGGAGGAGGCGGCACGCGACTTCGTTCTCGGCCACCTGCGCATCCAGATCGCGGTGCTCTTCAAAGAGGTCAACGGCAGTTTCTCCGATGCGGCCTACAAGATCAGCAAACGGGCGCGCCCGATTCTCTTCCAACCAGGGTGGGAAAAAATCTTCGAACTCTCCGACGTGCGCGAGCAGGTGCGCGACATCACGACGCGTTGACGGCCGCCGCGGCCGTCGCGGCCGCGACGGCAAATCACAAACGCCAAAATCCAAATCACAAACAATGCCGGCCCTCAAATCAGGCACGACGGCTGACGTGGAGGGGTCGTCCACCTGGAGCGAATCAGGGAATCCGAGTTCGTTCGGCTGAGTTTTCTTACAGGAGATCGCAGAGGGCGCGGAGAACGGCCGTTGATGCCATTTTGATTCGAAGGGAAGCGCGAAATGAAACTGCGGAGGCAACCCAAGAAAGAGTGGCGGAGTTCTCTGCGTTCTCTGCGGCCTCCTGTGAAATCCGGGCTGCAACGGGGTGAACTGCAACGGGGTCGTGTTCGACTTCGAATCCGTGTTCTCCCAGAACGAAATAACCCTTTGGAAGCTCCTCGTTTTAGATTCCCAAAATTTCCATGACTACCCCCACTCCCGTCCCTTCCTTTGCGAAAAGCCTGTTCGTCGGTCTCGCCGGTCTCCTCATCCCGGTGGCGGATGCCGCCTTGCCCTTGTTGAAAGTCAGCGACAACCAACGCTTCCTCGTGACCGCCGAGGGACGGCCGTTCTTCTGGCTTGGCGACACGGCGTGGGAGTTGTTTCACCGCTTGGACAAGGAGGAGACGTCGCGCTACCTCAAGAAACGGGCGGGGCAGGGTTACAACGTGGTCCAAGCCGTGGCGCTCGCGGAACTCGGAGGTCTCACCGTGCCAAACCGCGAGGGACACCTGCCGTTGATCGACAACGATCCGACCCGACCGAACGAAGCGTACTTCCAGCATGTCGACTGGGTCGTGGCGCAGGCGGAGGCGTTGGGGATCTACATCGGTCTGCTGCCGACCTGGGGCGACAAGTGGAATCTCAAGTGGGGCGCCGGTCCGGTCGTTTTCACTGCTGAGAATGCCGCCGACTACGGCGAGTGGCTCGGCAAACGTTACGCCGGGCGCAATGTCATCTGGATCACCGGCGGCGACCGTCCGATCGAGAGCGACGAGCAGCGGGCGATCGTCGAGGCAATGGCGCGCGGTCTGCGAAAGGGCGATGGAGGCAAAGGGCTGATCACATTTCATACGTCAGGCGGGCGTGGCTCGGCGGAGTATTTTCACGACGCCGACTGGCTCGATTTCAACATGAGGCAGAACGGGCATGAGATTAATTTCGGCCCCCGTTATGCGAAGACCCGCGAGGACTATGACCGCACCCCGATCAAGCCGGTGCTCGATGGCGAGCCGGCCTACGAGGATCACCCGGTCTCTTTCAAGGCGGCGGAGTTTGGCCACACCACGGCGTCGGACGTGCGCCGGTTCTTTTACTGGAACGTCTTCCAAGGGGCCTTCGGTCATACTTATGGCCACCACTCCGTCTGGCAGATGTACGCTCCCGGTCGGAAGCCGGTGAACGCCCCTCTGATGTCGTGGGAGGAGGCGCTCGACCAGCCCGGCGCGGCGCAGATGCAGTACGGGCGCCGGCTGCTGGAGTCGCGGCCCCTGCTCACCCGCGTGCCGGCGGACGACATCATCGTCCCGGACGCCGTGGCCACGGCGGTGCCTGGTCAGGGACGCTATCGGTTTGTCGCGACGCGCGACGCGGATGGCAGCTATGCCATGATCTACGTTCCGGTGGAGCGGCGCTTTCGGGTCCGCCTGGACAAAATCTCCGGCGGCCGCGTCCGTGCCTGGTGGTACAACCCGCGCAACGGCGAGGCGTCACCGGCCGGTGAATACGCCGCGCAGGGCGAGCAGGACTTTCTCGCGCCGAACCCCGGCGCCGGCCTCGACTGGGTGCTGGTGCTCGACGACGCGACGCGAGGGTATCCGGCGCCGGGGCGGAATTGAGTCCGAGGTTGTGGTGGTGCGTTTGCCCGTTGCTAGCCGGGGCTGCGGCCTCAGCAGCCCCTGTAGATGTCGCGTGCCCCCACGCGGCGGTCCGGGACACGCCCGCGAAATGTTGGTGCGCAGGGCAACGGACGCCGGGTCGGGGACCCGGCCTACAGGCTGAACCGACCAAGGGGGAGGCCGCTTCCGCCCCCTGCAGGACATCGCTGACTCGAAGGGGCCACCGCCCGCAGCACCCCGTGCGTTCTTCACGCTTTGGTTTGGCTTGGTTTTAATTGGAGGGCCATCAAGGCGCGGCTGGAGAACGGGTCAGCAGCGTCGCGGAAACACGTTGAGCGGAGACCACAAATCGCTTCGAGTGGAATCCTATGGCTCCGCACCCCTTGAAAGCCCTGCGTCTTACGGCGGCCTTGGCGTTGAGCGGACTGGGTTGGGCGTCGGGCGCGAGCGCCGAGTCATTGCTGGAGCAGGCCTTTGCCTTGGATGAAGGCGTGTCGGTTCCGCGCGATGCGAAGGCGGCAGCAGCCTTGTATCGCGCCGCCGCCGATCAAGAGGGGGATGCCTTCGCGATGCTTAGGCTGGGGTACCTTTACGAGACGGGCGATGGCGTGACGCAGGATTATTCGGTGGCGCGCACCCGTTAAGTGATCGTCGCGTTCGTCGTCACGAGCAAGGGATTGGTGATCGAGCCGGAGGTGGTGTCCTCCACGCATCCGCTTTTCAGCGAGCGAGCCATCGAGGCCGTCAGCCAGTGGCGCTTTCATCCCGGTCGTCACGAGGGGCAATTGGTGAATACGCGCCTGAAGGTTCCCGTTTCTTTCACGGTCCGTGAAGAGGAAATGAAAGGGGTGGACGCTATCATGAGCTTCGCGATCGAGCGTGCGGCCCTGCTTGGGGGACAGGTGGCCGCCGATGCCGGAGAACTTCAGATGGCGAAACCGGTCGGCAAGCTCCCCGTGCCAAAGCGACCCAATGGGGAATCGTTTCCCCCCGGCGCGAAGGTATTGCTGATCCTTGTCCTCGATGGAGCAGGCCGCGCTGAACGGGCGCATATTCTGGATGCGCAACCCGAGGAGCTCGGCCCCGTCGTCCGGGAGATCGCCCTCCGTTCGCTCTTTGAGCCCAGGATTCTCAACGGCGAAGCGGTGCCAGCGAATGCGCTTTTGATTGTTGGGCGTCGGCGGTGACTTTTTCCCCGGATGGTTGTAAAACCGCCGCTGGCGACGCGGTAACGGCCGATCACGTTTGGGAGGGCACCCGGGCAATCCGTTCGCGGGGGTCGGACAGGTGCGTTTCGATGGTTAAGAGCACGTTCATCCGCGCCGGATCCCACTGGGCATTTCCCCTGGCGCCTCCTGCGCGCCGTTCCCCTCCCGGCCGCCTTCTTCCCATCGCATGAAGCGCGTCTTCCCCGTTTTCGCCGCGAGCATCTGCTTGTTGTCGACGCCCCTGTTTGCCGCCACGCCCGCCCAGCGGCAGGCGCACGAGGAATGGATGGCGGCCGCCGCCGCCCGTTGAAACGCTTCTCTGCCATGAACCACCCGCTTCGCCTCGTCATCCTTCTCCTTGCGTTCGGCTCGCTGGCCGCCGTCCTCACCGGGAATGTGAGAGCCTGTATTTATTCTATGATTACCCGATTCTGCCGCACACTGGTATGGGAGCGTTTCGCGCAAGCGCGAGAGCCCCAAGCCAGCGCGCGGAGGGACCCGCGCGCCCACCTTCGGGACGCCCGCGCTCACCTCGACACGGTGGATGCGCGGGTCCCTCCGCGCATGGCTCGGAGTTCGGCATGCCTTTCCCGAGGGAATGGCGGCCGGCTCGCCTGCGGGAAGATTCAATCCATCGACTGGGGACAGCCGACGCTACACCGGGCCGGGCGGCGACTCTTCGACGTAACCTTTTGCCAGTTTGGAGCGAATGAGCTTTGCGTGCTCCTTGCGCGCCGCCTCGGACGTCGTGAACGCTCGGCTCTGACTTTGTCCTTTCGTCCCGATGCGTCCGAAGCTCACTGACACGTCCGTGTCGTTCAGGGTGATGTGCCAGAACTTGCGCGCTCCGTCCTCGGTGCAAATGAACCGTCGCGTCATCGGTGCCTCAGGAATGACCGCGGCCTTCGTCTCAGGAGGAGGGGAAGGCGTGTGGGCGGGCCGCGCCTCCTTGGGTTCGCCGTAGGGAGCCTGCGGTTCTTCCACTGCGGTTTCCGGCGGTTCTTCCTTTGCCGTCGTCTCGGGTTCCGGCTCGCCGGCGAGGGCCCGTGTGATCTGGCGCAGCACGCGTTCGGGGTCGTGCCACCAGTCTTTGGTGAAGACGCTCACGAGGCGCCACCCGAATGCCTGCAACACTGCGGGCCGTTGCAGGTAACGTTCGGGCAAATCGGTCTGACGGTAGTGGGGATCGTCATCGATCAGGAGGCCGAGTGTGAACCGTTCGTCCTCCGGCCTGCGTACGGCGAGTGGAACCCGGAAGGTAGACTGGCCGACATTGGCTTCCACCGCCCAGCCCAACTGCTCCAAGACTGCGCCGAGTTGCTCAGCCACGACGTCTGCGGTCGGTGTAGAGCCTGAGCAGGCGGGCGGTCTCCCCATGGCTCGGTTCGGCGCGTGCCTCCACCGCCATGGCCTGCGCGAGCCGGTCGGCGATGAGGTAGCGCCCCGCGGACTCGTTCCACAACCGGTAATGAGCCAGCTCATGGCCGAGCACGCTTCGCACCTCGGCATGATCCAGTAGTTGGAGCAGATTGCCTTCAAAAACGATGTGGGCTTCTCCCGGCAGGCAGAAGATCGATGCGTTGGGTTCGCGGCCGCGTTGAGACTGATAAAGCGTCACCGGCAGGTCAGGGGTGAGCATCGCCCTGACGGCATCGAGGCTGGCAAAGAGCTCGGGGAAGAGCGCTGCGTCCAACCGGTAGGTTTGTTTAAGCAACTCCACGCGAAGCTCCTCGGCATAATCTGCCTGGGCCTGCGCCGAGGCGAACCACGCCCACGCCTCCCGTTCAGCCGTCTCCAGATAATCGGCCAACGCGCGATGATAAGGCAGCGGCTGGAGGAAAGAGTCCGGTAGCGCCATCGCCGGGACATTGGGTCGTAGAAGTCTGCGGTCAAACCTGCGCTTTGCGGGACCTTTGCGGGTGGGGTGAGCGGTTGAGACCCATGGACGGACTCGCCGGCAGGGCTGTCTCCGGTTTCGTGCCTCACCGATCAGTGCCGTCCCCGAGGATCATCGCACAGGCGTGGCGAATCTCGGCCTCCACGTGTTCGCTGGCAGTTTCTTCGTGAACATACCGCCTCAGCAACGCGGCCAGTTGCACCATCCGGCCCGCGGTCGCATCCGCGGGCAGCGATCTTGTTTATCCGGAGAAAAACGGCGCATACGGGATTGGTTTCCCGTGGGCTAGTGTGAGACCCACCCGGCCGGTAAAGATATACTCCTCTCCATCCAGCATCACGTTGGCCTTCGCTTGTATTTCTATGATTACCCGATTCTGCCGCACGCTGGTACCGGAACGTTTCGCGCAAGCGCGAGAGCCCCAAGCCAGCGCGCGGAGGGACCCGCGCGCCCACCTTCGGGACGCCAGCGCTCACCTCGACACGGTGGATGCGCGGGTCCCTCCGCGCATGGCTCGGAGTTCGGCATGCCTTTCCCGAGGGAATGGCGCATGGCTACGCGCGCGACGAGATCGATCCATCGGCTGGGGACAGCCGACGTTACACCTGGACCTCGGGGTGTAGCGGCGCTTGTCCCCAAGCGCCTGGTTTGGAGTTTGGCGTATGAGGGGAGGGCAGAAAGTCGACGGACCGCCTCGCGCAACCCCATCATAAGCCGTCGCCTGCCTTTGACATTCCGGTGTGAAGCGGTGAAAACCGAGGTCCTCTCTATCCCATGACCCCCTCCTTGTTCCTCCGTTCTACACTGTGCGGCCTCGGGCTGCTCGGCTTTGCCACCGCCAGCCTTGCCGCCAACTCCGACGCCTTTCTCGGTCGCTGGGCGCTCACCATTCCCGGCGGCGCCGCTGGCTGGCTCGAAGTCAAAAAAGAAAACAGCTGGTACGACGGCTCCATCCTTTGGGGCGGCGGCAGTGTCGTGCCGGTGTCCAGCGTCGTGATCGACGGCGATGTGCTCACGGTCACGCGCACGCGCAACGTGGAGCGCAAGGACGCCGCCGGCACCGTCCTGCGCACCCAACAGCTGACGGAGACCCTCACCGGACGCGTCGAGGGCGATACGCTTCGCCTGACCCGCACCGCTCCGAAAAACGACGGCACGGGTTTCGATCGCGCCGACTTCACGGGCCAACGGATTCCCGCGCTGTCGCCCCGCCCGGACGTAAAGGCCGTCAAATTCGGCGGTCCTGTCACCCTTTTCAACGGCAAGGATCTCGCCGGCTGGAGCCTCATCGGCAACTCCGCTGAAAACGGCTGGAAGGTCGTCAATGGGCAACTGGTCAACGACCCCGCGCAGGTCGAAGGCCAGCCGCGCAAACGCTACGGCAACCTCCGCACCGACCGTGAGTTTGAAGACTTCAACCTTACGCTTGAAGTCAACGTGCCAGCGGGAAGCAACAGCGGCGTCTATCTGCGAGGAATCTACGAGGTGCAGGTCTTCGACTCCCACGGAAAGCCGCTCAACCCGCACAACATGGGCGCGATCTACAGTCGTATCACGCCGTCCGCTCCGGCCGAATTGCCCCCCGGTGAGTGGCAGACGATGGATATCACGTTGGTCAACCGTCACGTCACCGTGGTGCTCAACGGCACCACGATCATCGACAACGAACCGCTGATGGGCTGCACCGGCGGCGCCATGTGGTCCGACGAATCCAAGCCCGGTCCGCTGTGGCTGCAGGGCGACCACGGCCCGGTTTCGTACCGCAATCTGGTGTTGCGTCCGGTGATCAAGTAACAGTCCCCCAAGGGGAAATCCCAAACGCCAAACGGCCAAATCACAAACAGGCGCCGTCCCGCCTTATTTGGGATTTGGACCTTTGGCGTTTGTGATTTGCCGCCGCGGGGCGGCCCTCAACGCGGTCGCACCAGCAGCAGCGTGCGGTCGTCGTGCCTCGGCGCGAGGGCGCAGAAGTTGCGCACGTAACGGTCGACCTTGCGCGCCACCTCGGCGAGCGGGCGTTCCTCGTGCTTTTGCAGGGCGGTCGCCAGGCGGTCGCGGCTGAACTCCTCGCCCTTTGGATTGCACGCTTCGGTGATGCCGTCGGTGTAAAGGGCGAGCAGGTCGCCGGACTGCATCTCCACTTCGCGCTCCTCCAGCATTTCATCGAACAGGGAGCCTTCGTCGAGCCCCAGCGCGAGTCCGCCGCCCGGCAGCAGTTCGGGCGTCATGGTACCGCGCCGCAGGAGCAGCGCCGGCTCGTGGCCCGCCCGGCAGAAGCGCAGGCGGTTGGTATCCAAATCGAGAATACCATAAAAGAGCGCGATGTACATGCCTGGCCGCATGTCGGGCTGGATGGCGCGGTTGACGCGCCGGAGCACCGCCGCCGGGCTCAACTCGCCGGCGGCGCAGAGGCGAAGCGTCGCGCGGCACTCGGCCATCATGAGGGCGGCGCCGGCGCCTTTGCCGGACACATCCGCCACCACAAACCCCCAGCTGCGTCCCGACACCGGGAGCACGTCGTAGTAATCGCCGCCGATCAGCATGGAGGAGGCGGCGAGCGCCTCGATCTCCACTTCGGTGATGTCGGGAAACACCCGCGGCCGCAGGTGCTGCTGGATTTCGCCGGCCACGCGCAGGTCGCGCTCGCGGGCGGCGCGCTCGCGCTCCTCGGCCTCGTGGCGGGCGGTGATATCGGTGATGAGGCCTTCGTGATGGGTGACGCGACCGTTGGCGTCGCGGCGAACGACGGTGTGGTCGTCGACCCAGCGCGTCGATTCGTCGCCGCACACGAGGCGGTACTCCTGGTTGTACTCCGTGTGGCCGGCCTCGGCGTGGGCGGAGACCTCGGCCATCACGCGGTCCCGGTCCTCCGGGTGGGTGATGCTGACGAAGTTGCGTCGGCGATCGGTAAATTCTTCCGGGGTGTAGCCGAACTGGCTCACACTCTGCGAAACGAACTCAACGGGCCAGCCCTCCTCGGCGCGCCAGAGCACGACGACCGACGGCGAGCGGTTGATGATGCGTTCCAATTCTTCGCGGCGATCGAGCGCCATGCGCAACTGGTCCTGGGCGCGCCGCCGCAGGCTGATGTCGCGGCCCACGCCGAAGTAGGCGCGACGTCCGTCGCGATCGCTGTAAGCCGAGCCCGTCGAGGCGTGCCACGTCCAGTCTCCGTTGCGGTGCTGCATGCGGTACTCGACGGCCCCGCTGTCGGGTGTGCCGTCCATGATCCGCGAAATAAAGAGGCGGCACCGTTCGACATCCTCCGGGTGCACAAAATCGAAAAAACTGCGCCCGAGCACCAGTTCCACCGGATGCCCCAGCTTCGCCGTCCATGCGGGCGAGACGAACTTGAAAGTATATTCGGGCGTGAGGGCGTAGAGGATCTCGCTCGCGGTGGTGAGATAGGTGCGCCAGCGCGCCTCGCTGCGCCGTAATTCATCCTCGGCGGCGCGACGGGCGGTGATGTCCTCCAGCATCGCGAAGTGGTGCGTCGGCACGCCTTTGCTGTTGCGAAGGATGGCAACGGTGAGAATGCCCCACACGACGCGGCCGTCGCGATGCACGTAACGTTTGTCGAGGGTGAAGGAGTCCTGGTGGCCGGCGTAGAGCTCGTCCGTGAGGCGCACCTGTTTTTCCCAATCCTCGGGATGGGTGGCGCGGCGGACGTTCTCGATGTCACGCGCCTCCTCCGTCGTCATCCCGATCAATTCGCAGAAGCGCTGGTTGACGTGGTTCGCGCCGGGATGGCCCTGGCGGTCGAACTCGCGCCAGCTGATCCCGATGGGGGCATGGTCGAAGAGGACACGCAGTTCGTCCTGCGCGGTGCGCAATTGCTCGGTGCGCGCGGTGGCCTCGTGGACGAGCCGGGCGTTGGTCTCCTCGGCCTGCTTGAGCTGGGTGATGTCGGTGCGCAGCGCCAGATAATACTTGGGACGGCCGTCCGCGCCGGGCAGAGGTACAATGGTGCTCTCGACCCAGTAGAGCAGGCCGGACTTTGCCTTGTTGCACACGGTGCCGTGCCAGACCTTGCCCGCGCCGATGGTGCGCCAGAGGTCCTTGAAGAACTTCGGAGGGTGGGAATCGGAGCGAATGATGCGGTGGGTCTGTCCCAGCAGCTCCTGGCGCGAGTAGCCGGAGATCTGGCAGAAGCGATCGTTGACGAGTACGATCACGCCCCGCGCGTCGGTGATCGCGACAATCGCATGCTCGTCCGCGGCGCGTCGGATCCAGCGCAGCAGTTCCAAGTCGTCCACGTTGAGGACGGGGGCCTGATCCGACGGGTCATTCATAAGGGAGGTATGCCGGGTACCATTAGGCAACGGTCGGCCGGTCTCCAGTCAGAAGCGCAGATTTGCGTGCGCGTCCGGTTGAACGCAAAACGCCAACGAACGGTCGCGCTCGCCCTGGCGTGCGATTGGCGCCAACGTGTGGGCATGACGACGATCACGACGTGCGGAGACCTGCAACAGGCGCTGTTGGTCAAATCGATTCTCGAAGGCAGTGGCATTCCGGCGTTTGTGCCGGATGAGCTGACGGCCCAGAACGCGCCGCCCTACATGTGGGCCACGGGTGGCATCCGCGTGCAGGTCGAGGACGAGCAGGCCGACGCCGCCCGCAAGGTCCTCGCCTCGCAATCGATCGATTTACCCGATGAGCCCGTTTAGCGGGTCCAAGCATTTCCGGGCCGGTCCAGGTCGGCTTTCTGTTCCTTGTAAGCGAGGGCCTCGGCGGCGAATTGAACAGCGGAGGACAAGGGCGTCATGCCGCGCGGCTGAATGCCGTTCACCACGTCGATGAACTTCGCCTTGTCGAGGGCAGCGGGAGGAATGAGCAGCTCGATGTCGTTGCAATCGCTGCTGCGGCGATGTCCGTAGTGTCATGAGTTTCCAAGAAGTCTTGGCGGAATTGCCTTCCTTGACGGCGGGACAGCGACAGGCGCTGGTGTGGCGCGCCCTCGAACTCGACGAACCAGGCCTTTCAACGGCGGACGAAAAATTGATCGAACGGCGTATGAGCGAGCATAGGCGGAACCCGACGTCAGCGGTTCCGCTAACCGAGATGGAAGCTCGGGTCCGGGCGCGTTTCGCTCAATGACGTGGCGGGTCGAATTCCGGCCGGAAGTCGAGCAGGACGTGGCGGAGGCGAGTACGTGGTATGAATCTCGCCAACCCGGGTTGGGGCTGGAGTTTGTCGAAGAGGTGATTCGCGTTTGGCGCTCCTGATCGTTCCTCAGCCGCCGAGCACCTCGGGTGGCTCGCCCGATTCGAACCATGCTTCGTCGAAAGACACAGGTGGTCCGTAGTCGGCTTGCTCTTCCTTGGTCCGGTCCGTGTGGCTTACCGTCGCGGCTTCACCGGCCAAATGCGCGGCAAGCTGGATCAAGAGATGCCGGAACCGACGTGTGAGGAGTAAGGTCGGCGAAGGCTCCGGAGGCGGACTCTGCGGCTGAGGCAAGAACCGCCGCACACGAATACAACTGCTGTTGAACCATGCGTTCACACATCAGCTGCATGCGAAGTTGGTAGGAGGCGCCTTGAAATCGGGTGTCACTTGGAAAATGCGAGGAACGTGCGCTCACCGCAGTTCGGGATGCGGCGGTGTCTTCCACCAGAATGAAGTAGCCAAGAAAAGGCGATGCGCCTGCGCCGAACAGGCCCTCACTTTGCGCCCTTCGGAAGTCGACTGCGCTGCCGAGGGCTTCCTCACAGCGATTGTTCGCGTTGTTGCCAAAAGAGGGACCACAAAGCGACTTCATCTCCAACGAGGCCAGCAGTCGGCCTTGGTAAACGACCAAGAGGTCCCATTGTTTGGTTGGGCGAAAATAACCGGGCAGCACCACCATCGATTTGTCGCGATAAGTGACGGCTCCTTTGGGTCCGTGACGCCTGACGACGTCGACGAGCATGTCGCGAAAGGAATCCATGGTTTTCCCACCGGTCACTGCTCCTCGATTTCCTTGATCGATCGTTCCACTGACCAGCTGCTTGGCTGCGGCCAGTCGCCTTCCTGCCCAAAAATCAACAATTTTGGTTTCCACGTCAGGGCTTCGTGAATGCGATCAATCGTCCTGAACCAGCCCGTCGGATTTCGCCCCGCCACGTTGCGCCGGCAGATCCGCTCGCGATGTTTCTCCACGAAGGCGGCGAAGCGCGGATACCGGTTGAGGTCGACGAGCCGACCATCCGGCTCAAACGGATTCAGCACCCACAAACCGCGCCATTCGACCCGCCCGCTTCGGATGTCACGGGTCGTGACCAAGGGGAGTTTCCTTGTGTCCTCCACATCCAATTCTCGACCGATGTACACGGCGTCAGCCCCGGTTGCCACGCCGATTCCCACGCGTACGCCCACGGTCTCAAGTGCGGGCAGCGTGCTCTCCAACTGGCGGATGACCTGCATGCACCCGTCTTCGTCGAACGTCCAAGGCTGATCTCCGCTCGCAACATCGTCCCTGACGGACACCGCGGGATGATCGATTTCGCCACGCATCGCTCTGGCCAGCGACGTCAGGGCCTCGACGGTGATTGCCGGTCGAAACGAGATGCAGGTCCGGGAACCTGAGCCGCGCCGAATGACGGTGACCGCGGGGTACGCGTCCACTTCATCGAAGAATGCGGGACACCCCGTAAAATCGACATACGCTTCCAAATGAAAGTCGGCCGCCACCAGCTTGCGAAGGGGTCCGCCGTAACGGTTCTTCATCCACCGGTCCGCGCAGATAAACCCGAGCCGTCCGTCATCCATGAGCAAACCGAGTGATTTTTCGATGAAGGCCACGTAGAGGTCGGCCCGGTCAAACAATGACACCCATCGGTCGCGATAGAGTCGGAGCAAATCCTTGGGCAGATTCTCCAGTCGCAGATACGGCGGGTTGCCAACCACGTGGGTGAAATCTGCGGCAAGAGGCGCGGTGAGAAAATCGGCGTGGACCAACCATTCACCAACCAGTTTTTCGCTCTGCAGGCGACTCCATCCCTTTTCACTGAGGAGAGCGTGGAGACGCTCGCGGCAGACGGAAAGTGCGCCCACGTTGACTTCAACCGCCCGAATACAGTGTGCGATCCGAAGGTCGTCAGGTTCGCATTGTTCAAGCAGCCTCTTAACAGCAGGCAGAAGGAAGTCTCCATCGCCCGCCGATGGCTCCAGCAACCGGCAGGTGGTCAGGTCCACATCGCTCCGCCAACCGAGGAGATTCAGGATAAAATCAGCGACTTCCGGACGCGTGTGGATTGCACCACGGGTCTCGGCATCCGCATCCGCGAAGTAGAAAACCGCATCCTTAACGGTGGCGTCGGGAGTAAATAGGTCGGTTTGAATGGGAGGCACAGGATCGAAGACCTGATTGAGCGATGTTCGGAACCGTGAAGCACGACGCTAACCCTTCAACGCCCCCGCGGTGACCCCCTTGACGAGGTGCTTTTGCAGCGCGACGTACACGATCAGGATCGGAATCGTCACCAGCACGAGTCCGGCAAACAGCATGCCGTAGTCGGAGCGGTACTGCGCGGTGATGGCGAGATTGGCGAGGCCGAGCGGGAGGGTGCGCGCTGTTCCCTCGACATCGCCGCCGATGAGCATGAACGCGAAAAAATACTCCTTCCACACGCCGATGAATTGGAAGATCGCCACCGTCACGAGTCCCGGTCGCGCCAGCGGCAGCATCACGCGGCGAAACGCATCGAACTCTCCGCAGCCATCGATGATCGCCGCCTCGTAAAGCGTGCGCGGCAGCGATCGGAAGAAGCCCGCGAGGATGAAGATCGCGAACGGCAGGCCATTGGCCACATAGACGAGAATCAGGCCGGTCCGCGAATTGAGCAGGCCCAGTGCGCGCAACTCGAAGAACAGCGGCACCATCGCAAGCTGGGCCGGGATCATCAAGCCGGCGAGAAACAGCCAGAAGACGACCGGACCGCCCGGCACGCGGAAGCGCGCGAGTGCGTACGCGGCCATCGCCCCGAGGTACACGATCAGCGTCACCGACACCGCCGTGACCAGCACGGAATTGAAAAAGTAGTCGCTGAACCGGGCTTCCTGCCAGGCGCGGGCGTAGTTGTCCCAGCGCAGGTCGCCGGCGGCCGGCAACGCGAAGGTGTCGCGGAAGATCGCGTCGTCGGGTTTGAGCGACGAGTACGCCACCCAGATCATGGGAAACACGACCCACAGCGCGTAGCCTGCGAGCGCGACGAAAAAGAGCGTGCGCGACACCTTCATCGTTCCACCACCTCCCGCCGCAGTCCGCGCATCACCGCCGCGCTGCCGGCCAGCACGAGCACGAACAGCACGACCGCGATGGCCGTGGCGCGACCGACGTCGAACTCCTTGAACATCGTCGACACCATGAGCGTGCTCAACGTGTGCACGCTCGTCACCGGATCCTGCTGCGTGAGCAGCCAGACCATCTCGAAGGCGTTGAGCCCGCCGATCACGAGGAAGACCGCCGAGATCACAATCACCTCCCAGATAAGCGGCAGCGTGATCGAGAAAAACTGGTGCATCCGCGACGCGCCTTCGAGCTCCGCCGCTTCATACAATTCCGCCGGCACGCCCTCCATCGCCGCGAGGTAGAGGATGAGGTTGAATCCGCAGGCCATCCACAAATACACCGGCAGCAGGGCCGGATAAAGATGATCGGGCGAGAGCCATGGGAAGCCCGCGAAGCCTTGCAACCACTCGCTGCCTACGAGACGACCGAGCCCGGCCAGGCCGGCGTTGACCAAGCCGCCGTGCGGTTCGTAGGCGTTGAGCCAGAGCAGCGCCGCGGCGATGCCGCCGAGCAAATTGGGAAACAGCAGCACCACCCGAAAAAACGTCCCGCCGGGCACGCCGCGATGGAGCACCGTGGCGCACAGCAACGCCACGGGCACGACGATCAGGGCCGGCACGAGCATGAGGAACACGTTGTTGCCGAGCGCGACCCAGAAGACATCGCTTTCGAGCAGCAGCCACTTGAAGTGCAGCAGCCCCGCCCAGCGTTGTTCGCTCAATCCGTCCCAGTGGGTGAAGGCCCAGCCGAAGGCCGCCACGCCGGGCAGCAACACGAACGCGGCGTACAGGGCAAAGGCCGGGCCGACAAATCCGAGCGAACCCAGCGGGCCGAGCCGCGGACGCATCTCCGGTTCGCCCGTGCGTCCGCCGCGACCCGATTTTCGCCACGTGCGCCAGCCCAGCCAGCCCGCCACGCCCAGGAGCAGCGCGATCAGCGCCGCCGCGCGTCCGCCGTGCCGCACCTCCACGACGTCCGGCTGCGCGGCCCGCGCCCGGTCGCCCGCCGCGGCAGCCTCGAGGCGTTCGCCGAACTCCCGCGGCGAAAGCGCGCCGGTCATCAGCCGGTAACGCGCGTCCGTCATGGTCTGGCGGATACCGGGCGGCTGCAGCATGTCTTGCGGCATGTTGAAGGATTCCGTCGCCCGCTCGATCAGCAGGGCTGTGGGCCGGCTGACCTCGGAGTACGCCTCGAGCGGAACGCCGCGCACCGCCACCGGCGAATCGAGTCGCCGCACGAAGGCTTCGGCACGCGCACGCGAGGTGAGAAAGCGCAGGAAATCGATCATGAGTTGCACGCGTTCCGCGTCGCCCGTCGCAAAGACGAAGAAGCTGTCGCTGCCGGTCTGGATCGCCGAGGGATCGGCCGCGCCGTCGGGAAACACGGGAAAGTTCATCGTGCCGAGTTCGAACCCCGCGGGCAGCCGGGTTTTCATCTCGTTGACGAACCACGAGCCCGAGACGGTCATCGCGGCACGGCCTTCGATAAAGGCGAGTTGCGAACCCGTGTGCGTCGCGCCTTCCCAGCCGCGAAACGTGTGGCGCGTGGTGATGCGTTGCAGGATCTCCGCCGCGCGCGTGTGCCGCGGATCCGTGCGTGCGCCGGCCTCGAGGTCATTGAGCGCCCGCCAGCCGTCGGCGCCGGCGAGGTTGTAGTAGGCGGCGCGAAAGAACGCCTCGGGATACAGGCCGCGCGTGCCGGGCAGGGCGAGGGGCGCAAGGCCCGCCGCTTCGATCTGGGCGCAGAGGGCAAAGAACTCGTCCCAGGTGCGCGGCTCCGTCCAGCCGTTGCGGTGAAACAGGGCGCGATCGTAGAAGATCGTCCACGTCGCGTAACTAAACGGCAGACCGTACACGCCGCCGTCGAGCGTCCAGGCGTCGAGGGCGCCGGCGACGAAGGTGTCACGCCAGCGCGCGTCGCCCTCCCAGTTTCGTTGATCGAGGTACGGCGTGAGATCGACGACCTTGCCGGCCCGGATGAGCGCCGGCCACAGCACCTGTCCTGTCTGTGCCGCGTCGGGCAGGGAGCCGTCCATTACGCGCACGCGCACCTTGTCGGCGATGCGCGGATCGCCGTAGAGACGGATCGTTGCGCCGGGACGATCCTGCTCGAACAAGCGCGCGGTCTCCTCGTAGAACGCGATCCCGTAGCCACCCGAAAAGACGGGAAGATCGAGGACGAGCGGCTCTGCGGCGCGCGCTCGAGGCAGCGCGGCGAAAATGAGGATTAATCCCAGCAGGACGAGCCCTTGGAGGCACCCCGCCCCACACCACCGAAGCGGCTGCACAGTGAAGAGAGGGGAGCGAGGAAGAGGCACGAAAGAGAAAGGACCCGGCGTCGTGGTAGAGCCTTGGCACCATGCTGCGGCGGAGACGGTGTTTGCAAGCTGACGCTTTGAGACGTGGCCGCCTCTGCGGTCCTCTGCGTGCTCCTGTAACTACCGTCTGATCATCAGGTGCTATAACCAGAAGACGATCCGATTTTACAGGAGATCGCGGAGGGCGCAGAGGAGGCGAAACGCGCGCAGAAAGGAGTCGACGACACCAGTCGGGAGAATCGGATACATCCTGTAGGCCGGGTCCCCTGACCCGGCGTCCGGGGAGCAGTCGCCTTGCGGGGGTCGAACCCGCCTGGTCGGGGGACGGGCCTACAATTTTCTACCCTCTACCCTCTCCTCGCACGGCGACGCGAGAGTGGAGGAAGCGAAGGGGTCGGGGTGTTAAAACGTTAATTCGGAGAATGAGGATCGACAGCTCCTTGGTCGTGGCTGCGGAAGTCAGTAAGGTGAAGTGCCGCACATCTGACCTCTCACGCGATCGGAAGGGACGCCGTGAACGCGCCAGACTGGAATCGCGCTGCGAGAACCAACAGGAGCTTCATGCCCGTGGCTTGCCACGGCCTTCTCATGGAAGGCCCCGCGTCGGCTCGGGGCTATGATTGTCAGGACACCCAAATTTAACATTTTAACACCCCGACCCCTTGCTCAGGCTTACCTACGACTGGCCGAAGACCGGTGAGCTCAAGTCGGTGATTTACGGGGACACAACGACGACGCGTCTGGACTATACTTACACCCGAATGGGCCAGCTCAATAGCGTAGACGACGCCACGGGAGCGCGCGATTTTATTTACGATCCCAGTCGCCCTTGGCGTCTCTCGGCCGAAGCTCACAGCCCATTCTACGGACAAAGGGTGCAGACCCGGCTGTATGAAAGCAGCTCCGGCGGAACCCCGGAGGGCCGGTACCGCGGATTTCAGCTTGGCGCCGCTGCAAACAGCCCGGGTGAGCTGCAACAAACGTATACCTACACGGCCAGCGGCCTGTTCGATACCCTGGCCAGCAATCGGGAGAACAATTCGGTCGGGCTGGCGCGCACCTTCGATTACAACTATGCCGCGAATTCCGTCTTGGTGGCCGAATTGACGGCCACGGCCGCCAATGGCTTCAAAGTGACCCGGGAGTATGATCCGCAGCGAAACGTGCTGAAGTCCATCGGCACCGAGTGGGGCACTGGCGGGTCTTCCTCCACCCAGGCACGCTTCGATTACGCGCACAACGACCGCGGCGAGCGGATTTCCGCTCAAATGAGCGGGGCGGCCTTTGCGGATTACTACACCGGCTCGCCCGGCGGCTACAACGAAGTGACGCACTACTACAGCTACAATGGCAAAGGCGAACTCCAGTCCGCATCGCTCCATGGCGGAGCTGCGGTCGCGTCTCCACCGTCGAATACCGAGCTGCCCGGCCGCCGGTTTGAGTATCGCTATGACGATGCGCAATTCCAAGGGGTCATTACTTACCTTTTACCTTTGCCAGGTGGCAACCCACGCCAGGTAAAAGGTAAGTAATGACCCCATTCTTTCATCCCTACGACGACGACGGCAACGTCGTGAACGACGGTCGCTGGGGTTACTGGTACGATGCCGAGAACCGGCCCTATTGGATGCAAACGACAACGGCCGCAGAGTCCGCTGGACACCCTCGTCAAGGGTATCAGTTCCAGTATGACTACCTCGGACGACGCATTCGGAAGATTGAATACTCTTGGAGTGGCTCGGATTGGGTGACAGGCATCGAACGCTGGTTCATCTACGAAGGTTGGAATCTGATCGGGGAATACTTTGGGATCTACAATGGTAGCTTCCCCACCGCAAACGCCCGGCACTTTCTTTGGGGCAAGGATCTGTCCGGCACCATCCATGGCGCAGGCGGGGTCGGCGGGCTGCTCATGACGAAGGAAGGCGGCGAAAGCTACTTGCCGGCCTACGATACGATGGGCAACGTTCACGCCATGATCCGGTCCTCTGACCGCGCCGTCGTTGCGGCCTACGAGTACGACGCTTTCGGCAAGACCATCCGGGAGAGCGGTACTTACGCGGCCCAGAACCCGTTCCGATTCTCGACCAAGTTCCACGATCAGGAGACGGGCCTGATCTACTACGGCCTGCGCTATTACAGCCCGTCGATGGGCCGCTTCATCAACCGCGACCCGATCAGCGAACGCGGCGGGTTGAACCTGTATGCCTTTGTGGGCAACAATGGGGTGAACCGGATCGACCTGCTCGGCATGACCCCCATCTTGGGCGACGCCGGGCCGCTCAAGCGCTGGGATACCCCGGACGGACTTGAGCGACCCTCGGGGATGAGCGCAGACGAAGAATGGTACGGAGGGTACGTGCCGGCTGGAGTAGGCGACGATTTATATGGCTTCAATGGTATGACCATCTATGATGACTTCGCTCGAAACGCAGGCTCAATGACTTCGAGCCAGCTATTTGATACTTATGCCCCTATTTTCTCCTCGATAGAGTACAGTAAATACGAAGCATCCCTTAGAAGCCAGGAAGGAACTTTTGGGTCTCTCGAATCTTACACAGGAAATAAGCTAAACGAGCCCCAGACAGTCGAACAGGAGAAAGACCCTGCTGAATTTATTTCCACTAGCGTCGGTTGGCAAGGTACTTTATTTATTCCTACGCCAAAGGCATTAGCGGCGGGGTTTAGTAGCTCTTTAAATATTGGAATAGTGACCGACGGATCGCTTAGAAATTCTAGACTGAAGGTCTCGTTCAATATTTCCCCCGTCGTTGGGATTGGAGCGGCTGTGTATCAAGGAGTAACCGTTACAAGCGGGCGAACATCACAAAGCCCAACTACAGGAGTCACTGCAGATGGAAGCTTTCATGTGGAGGGCGGGTTTGGGGCGGGACCGAAGATATTCAACCTTGCTGCGGATTGGAAGCCCGGTGAATCAGCATCTTTCTCGCCGGGTGTGAGACAAAATTCTTCTGAGCCGGAAAAGTAGGCTTGTTTTGGTGACTAGTGTAGCTAGATAGCTAGCTATCACTATGAGCCAATCCGACAAACAGCAGATTCTGCGGCAAATTGCCGCCATCCCGGCCATGGA
>JBBQUU010000072.1:0-26102 GCA_038212175.1 Opitutales bacterium
CTCGAGGCGCGCGGCCTCACCCGCGACGACTTCGCGAAATACCACCCCGCCGGCAACCTCGGCCGCGTCCTCCTCCTCCGCGTGCGCGACATCATGCGCGCCGGCGACCGCCTCCCCGTCGCCCCCGACACCGTCTCCACCCAAGACGCCATCCTCGCCATGACCAAGGCCAAGAGCGGCAGCATCGCCCTCGTCGCCAAAAAATCCGGCAAACTCACCGGCATCCTCACCGACGGCGACTTCCGCCGCAGCGCCCTCACTGGCCCCGACTTTTTAACCAAGCCCGTCGCCACGTTCATGACCCGCGCTCCAAAAACCATCCGCGACGACGCGCTCGGCGTCGACGCCCTCCGCCTCTTCGAGGCGCACAAGATCGACGACCTCATCGTCGTCAATCGCCACGGCCAACCCGTCGGTCTGGTTGACGGGCAGGACCTGCCGAAACTCAAGATCGTGTGACGCCGCCCATCCGCATCGGTATCATCGGCATGGGCGGATACGCCGGCTTGCACCATCAGGCGGTGAGGCGACTGGAAGAAAAGCACCACGCCCGGCTCGTCTGCACCTGCGACCCGCAGGCGGCCGGGTTTGCCGGCGCGCAGCAGCTCTGGGACTTCGGCGCCCGCGGCGTTCGAGTCTTCGAAGACTACCAAACGATGCTGGGAGCCTGCGCGGGCGGACTCGACCTGCTGGTGGTGCCGACACCCATTCACCTTCACGCAGAAATGCATCGCGCCGGCGTCGAGCACGGCCTGGCCGTCTATCTGGAAAAGCCACCCACCCTCGATTACGTGGAGCTGGAGGAGATGATCCAGCATGACCGCCCGGCGAAGAAGGCCACGCTCGTGGGGTTCAATTTCATCATCGAGCAACCTCGGCAGGCCCTGAAGGGGCGTCTGTTGTCCGGTGAATTCGGTGCGTTGCGCGAGGTTCACCTCACCGCCAGCTGGGCGCGTCCGCGCAGTTATTTCGAACGCAACACCTGGGCGGGCCGCCTGATCGGCGACCATGGCCGGCTGATCCTCGACTCCTGCTTCGGCAACGCGATGGCTCATTACGTGCACAACGTGCTCTTCTGGGCCGGGCCGGGCGAACTCATGTCGTGGGCGCACCTCGCCGACGTGCGCGCCGAGCTGTTCCGCGCCCACGCGATCCAAGGTGCGGATACGTTCTTCGTCGAGGCGCGAACCCCCGAAAACGCCATCCTTCGCTTTGCGTTGTCCCACGCCTGCGCCGGCACCAGCAGCCACGCCGAAACTGTCGTTTGCGAACGGGCGATCATTCGCTATGTGGTCGGTCATTCCATCGAGATTCGCTGGACCGACGGTCGCGTCGAACGCACGCCCCTGGAGCCCTTCGACACGCTTTTCGAAAACCACCTCGAATACTACCGCTATCTGCGCGGCGAGAGCGCGCGTCCCGCGACCACGCTCACGGACTCCCGGTCGTTCGTGATTCTCAACGACCTCGCCTACGTCTCGAGCCAGACGATTGGCACGATCCCTTCGTCACAGGTCACCCAAGTGCGCAACGAGCAGGAACAGAAGGACTATCTCTCCGTCGCCGGACTCAGCCGCGTGCAAAACGATTTCCTTACCCGCAGCCACTGGCCCGGCGCCCATGGCTGGGAACGCCCCGGGTCGCCGCCAGCAGTCGTGCTGGGGGATTTGTCGCGGTTGCAGGGCATCGTCGAGGCGATGGCGCGGGGGTAAGAAAATCTTTCGATCTCGAACTCGCCCATGTTCCAGAAGAGAACGAGAACGATTCAAGCCATCCTCTAACCCCACCCCCAACCCCCGCTAATTTCTCCGGGGACGGTGTTTTCGTCGTCCCCAAAGAGCAATTTTCGGCTATGGTGACTGCAATGCCGACGCCCGCCTTCGTTTACCAAGACCCGTTTCCGCTCGCCAAAGACGAGACCGTGTACCGCCTGCTCTCGAAGGACGGCATCGGCACCGCGTCCTTTGAGGATCGCGAGATTCTGAAGGTTGCTCCGGAGTCGCTCGCCTTTCTCGCCGCCCAGGCCTTGCGCGACTGCTCGTTCCTTCTGCGCACAAAGCACCTCGAGCAGGTCGCCGCGATCCTCCAAGACCCCGAGGCCTCCGAAAACGACCGCTACGTCGCCCTGACCCTGTTGAAGAACGCCGAAGTCGCCGCCGAAGGCATTCTGCCATTTTGTCAGGACACCGGCACCGCCACCATCATTGGAAAAAAGGGGCAGCAGGTCTGGACCGGCGCGAACGACGCCGAATGGCTGTCCCGCGGCGTCTACGACTGCTACACGAAGGAAAACCTGCGCTACTCCCAAACCGCTCCCATCGATATGTGGAAAGAGGTCAACACGGGCACGAACCTGCCGGCGCAGATCGACCTCTATGCGACCGAGGGCGACGCCTACGAATTCCTCTTCGTCGCCAAGGGTGGCGGATCGGCGAACAAGACCTTCCTCTTTCAGGAAACCAAGGCGCTGCTCAATCCGAAGAGCCTCGAGGCCTTCATCCTCGACAAGATGAAGCACCTCGGCACCGCCGCCTGCCCGCCTTATCACCTCGTGTTCGTCATCGGCGGCACCAGCGCCGAAGCGTGCCTGAAGACCGTCAAACTCGCGTCAACCAAGTACCTCGACACGCTCCCCACTTCCGGCAACGAGCACGGGCGGGCATTTCGCGACGTGGAACTCGAAAAGAAAGTCCTCACTCTGGCGCAGCAGACCGGCATTGGCGCGCAGTTCGGCGGCAAGTACTTCGCGCTCGACGTGCGCATCGTCCGCCTGCCCCGCCACGGCGCCTCATGCCCGGTCGGCATGGGCGTCTCCTGCAGCGCGGACCGCAACATCAAGGCGAAGATCAACCGCGACGGCATCTGGCTCGAGCAGCTCGAGACCGACCCGGGCCGCTTCATCCCGGCCGGCGAGCGCACCATCAAGAGCGCACGGGTGGTGCGCATCGATCTTAACCAGTCGATGGAGGCGATCCGCGCGGAGCTGTCCAAGCATCCGGTCACGACCCGCGTTTTGCTCAACGGCCCGCTGGTCGTGGCCCGCGACATTGCCCACGCCAAGCTGAAAGAGCGCGTCGACGCCGGACAGGGGTTGCCCGACTACTTCAAGAAACACCCGGTGTACTACGCCGGCCCGGCGAAGACGCCGCAGGGCTACGCGTCCGGTAGTTTTGGACCCACTACAGCCGGGCGCATGGATGCCTACGTCGATCTCTTCCAGGCGCAGGGCGGCTCCATGGTGATGCTCGCCAAGGGAAACCGCGGCCCGCAGGTCACCAAGGCATGCAAGGACCACGGCGGCTTCTACCTCGGCAGCATCGGCGGCCCAGCGGCCATTCTGGCCAAGGAAAACATCCGCAAGGTCGAAGTGCTCGAGTACCCCGAACTCGGCATGGAAGCCGTGTGGAAGATCGAAGTGGAGGATTTCCCCGCCTTCATTCTCGTCGACGACAAAGGCAACGACTTCTTCGTCAACGGCTGCGGCGCCTGCCTGCCGGGCAAATGATTGAAGGAGTCGCCAGAGGCCAATGTTCACCATGCCTCCCGATACAGGCCAACAATCAGTTCCGGAGTCGGCACGAGTGGATTGTTTTGTGGACTTCCGGAAGCGAGCGCATCCTCCGCCATCTTTTCCAGCGCCCCATGGTATCGCGCTTCATTCATTTTCGGGTGGTCGCGCAGGCGCGGAATTTCAAGCCGACGATTCAATGACTCCAACCCGTCGGCCAAGCTCTCCGCGGCGGCCTCATCCGAATCGCTCGGACCAGCCCAGTTCAACGTGCGCGCCACGATCGCGTACCGCTTCAGAGCGCCCGGGATCGAGTAACGCGTAATGGTCGGCAGCAGCATAGCGTTGGAGATGCCGTGTGGAACATGAAAAAGCGCACCGATCGGCCGGCTCATTCCGTGGACCAACGCCACACTGCTGTTGGCAAAGGCCATGCCTCCCTGCGTAGCGGCCAGCATCATGCCCTCACGTGCCGCGCGATGCCCCGGTTCCCGCCAAACCGTTTCCAACCACTCGCCAACGAGTCGAACACAGGACAGCGCGAGCGGGTCGGTGAGCGGATTCGCCTGTCGCGAAACGTAGGCCTCGATCCCATGGGTGAGTGTGTCAACCCCCACGGCCGCCGTAAGCGACGCAGGCATGGTGAGCGTAAGCTCGAAATCAACGAGCGCGACCGTCGGCAGCAGGTGTTGGTCGAGCATCATCATCTTCACGCCGCGCGCCGTATCGGTGATCACCGCCACCTTGGTGACCTCACTGCCGGTACCTGCGGTGGTTGGGATGGCGAAAAGTGGGAGACCCGCGTTTGGAACCTTCTGACGCCCCATGAAGCGCTGCAGCGGCGGCGGATTCGTGGGAAGGACCGCAATGACTTTCGCGCAGTCGATCGGACTGCCACCGCCGAGGGCCACGACGGCCTGCGCCCCGCTGGCCTGAAGACGCGTGAAACCTGCCAGGACATTCTCCTCGGTTGGATCGGGTTGTACGTCAGAGAACACTTCCACGGCAACCCCAGCGGCTGCCAGGTCCGCACTCACGCGCGGCGCGAGGCCGCTCGACATCATGAAGGCGTCCGTCACCAGCAGCACGCGCGTGATGCCGCGGCGTCCGAGCTCCGGGGCGAGTTCCCGCACCGCGCGGGCACCGGCAATGACAGTCGAGGGGACGTTAAAGTGTGTGCTCATGGTCACCATCCTTGCGAACGGACGTAGCTCTTGTCCCAACGTGAGAGCACGACCTTTTGACGCGTGTAGAACATCACGCCCTCAATCCCCTGCACGTGAAGGTCGCCAAAAAAGCTCTGGTTCCAACCGGAGAACGAGAACAACGCCATCGGCGCGGGCACGCCCACGTTGACGCCAAGCATGCCGCATTGGATTTCGCGCACGAACTGCCGCGCCGCCGCACCGCTCGACGTGAAAATCGAGGCGCCATTACCGAAAGAAATACCGTTCATCGTCGCGATAGCCTCATCCATCGTCGACGGACGAACCAGCGACAAAACCGGCCCGAAGACTTCCTCGGTAAATAGACTCATCGAGGGTTTCACATGGTCGACGAGCGTCGGTCCAACAAAAAAGCCCTGACCCGGCTCCCGACCGCGTCCGTCGAAGGCCAGCGATGCGCCTTCGCCGGGTGCCCTCTCGATGAAGGAGCGCACGCGTTGCTGCGCACCGCCGTCGATCACCGGTCCCATGTCAGCCCGGTCGTTGGCGGAGGTGTCATCGAGTTTGAATTTTCCCAACGCCTCCCCCACCCGCTCACGCCAGGCATCGGCGTTCGCCTTGCCCACCGGCATGAGCACGGAACCGGCCATGCAGCGCTGGCCCGCGCAGCCGAACGACGAACCGAGAATCGCGCGAAGCGTCGAGTCGGGCTCGGCGTCGGGCATGACGAGCAATACATTCTTCGCGCCCCCTGCCGCCTGCACGCGTTTGCCGTGACGGGTGCCAAGCATGTACACGTGCTCCGCGATTCGCGAAGAGCCGACGAAGCTGATCGCGGCAACGCCACGATGCGTGCACAGCGCGTCCACCACCTCCCGCCCGCCATGCACGAGATTGAAGACGCCGTCCGGCAAGCCGGCTTGATGAAAGAGCTCCGCCAGGCGCTGCGCGGTGAGCGGGACTTTCTCGCTGGGCTTCAGGATGAACGTGTTGCCGCAGGCGATGGCGAGCGGGAACATCCACAGGGGCACCATCGCCGGAAAATTGAACGGGGTGATGCCGGCGCAAACGCCAATCGGCTCCCGCATCGTCACCGCGTCGATCTGCTCCGCGACCTGCGGTAGACTTTCGCCTTTCTGGAGATGCGCGATACCGCAGGCAAACTCGACCACTTCAAGGCCGCGCCGCACATCGCCCTTTGCCTCGTCGAAGGTCTTGCCGTTCTCCCGCGTCACGAGGCGCGCAAGCTCCTCGAAGTGCTGCTCGAGCAATTCGCGGTACCGAAACAGGATGGTCGCGCGCTTGGGTGCCGGCGTCGTTCCCCAGGCCACGAACGCCCTTCTTGCCGCAGACACGGCCGCGTCGACCTCAGCCGCGCCACTCATGGGCACCCGGGCGATCACGTCGCCGCGCGAAGGATTAAAGACGTCACCCCAGTGGGCTACGCGCGGTTCGACACGTTTTCCGTCAATCAGGTTGGCAAGGTTCATGGCAGGAGGAGCCGGCGCGGGCCGAAAATAGAAAGATTGGGAGGCTGGCGTTCGGGGATAAACTTCGACCACTGGGTCCCGCGCGTCGTAACCCCCGCAATCGGAGTCGGACCCGACTCGCCATTGTTGTCCCGCACATCCTGATTGGGGCCGTTTTTATGCATGAAGATCGCATGATCCATGACCCCCATGATGTAATTGCCGGATATCACCATATGGTCGCTGAACTCGTCGGGATAGATTCCGTGCGACCAATAGTTCCGGCCACTGTCGCGAATAAAATTGTCGGTCACCCGGGTGCCCGGCTGCTCTCCCACGAGGTACACCGCCGCTCCATCTCCCGCCTGCTGCATGACTTGCTCGATGCGGTTGCGATGGACGATATTGCTGTGGCAGTTGCTCAAACCCGGAGCCCACCGCCACCCGACGCTGATGGCGGAATAAGGCAGATTGCGGAACAGGTTGTGTTCGATCGTCACGTGATTCGCATACGCCACGCCCACCGCCACGCTGCCATAATCGAGATGACCGCAATCGATGAAGCGGTTGTCGGCTATTCTGATCTGCGCGGGCGGCTCGGGTGCGAGGCGTTTGCTTCGGTCCCACATCTCCTGGGCGTTGGGAATCACTCCGGACTCGTCGATCAACGAACGCGTATCGGCAAAATCGCGGTGCATGGGATGGCCTTGACCCGTGTACTCGGGCATCCGCCCGACTTGAATCACGTTCGAGCCGACCCGCCGGAAATCGCACTGGCTTACCAGTCCGCCGCGGGTGCCGATCTCGAAGCTGATCGCGCCATCACCAAGATCCCTGAAGACACAGTGTTCGATTCTTGTGTCCCAGGCGTAAACGAATCGGAGCGCGGCGCCTGGGGAATAGGTGCGGTCACGATCGAATGCCCATGCGCCAGCCTGCACCCCAAGCCGTCCCTCAGCCGGCATCTCCCAGTCGGTTTCAGCAAACTCGATCCCGCGAATGTGAAGGTTGCGGACCACTTTTTCGGCCGTCCCTCGCACGATCAGAAGTTCACGCAACAACGGAGCGGAAAACTCCTGAGTGTTCGGATCCTCTCCCTCGGCAGCCCGGTAGTGCAATTCGCCCTTCTCCGTGTCGAGAAACCACTCCCCGGGGGTGTCGGCAAACGCGAGGGCATTCTCCAGCCAGACCCGGCTGTGAGAGCGCGCCGTGATGCGAGACCCGCTCACGTCGGTGCCGATACCGCGCTCTCCGCTGATCGATCGGCTCGTGATCGCCGCGACCGGCTGCCGGTTAAAGTGCCAGTGGGCCACGGAGTTGACCTCCGCCCCGACGATGGAACCCCATTCGTCGGGCAACGATTCGTGCAAGACCAACCGGCGACGCTCGTCCGCGACTTCCGCAACCGTGTAGAACCCCACGTCAGGCTCGCGCGCACGCGGAAGAGAAACTCCCTCCCGGAAAAGGCTGCGGAATATCCACGCTCCTTTTTCGGCCTCAGGCAGACTCAGCACCCACCGCCCGTCCCCCATCAGCCGCCAGGCCGACGGCAGCAATTGCGCACCCGAGACGACCACCTTTTCGCCCGGATGGCCGGCAAACGTAACCATGTAGCCCCCGTCGCCGAGTTCGGTGGGCGTCAACTCTAAGGTCTCCTCCAGACGATACACGCCTCCTCGCAGGCGCACAGCAACGTCGTCGCGCAGACCCTGCCCGACCCGTTCGCGCAATGCGTCCTTCGCGCGGGCCAAGGTGGCAAATGGGCGCTCCTGCGTCCCGTCAGTCTCGTCGCTACCGTCCGGGGAAACCCAGATTACAGTCGTTGCGGAGACCGTAGCGGACAGCGCGAGGCAGAGCAGAATCGTGAGGTGGGCGAAGGTGGTTTTCATGGGAGGCATCGGGATAGGGTCAGGGTTCGCGCACGGCGGGCGCTTTTAGTTTTTCCCATGACGACACGGGCGATTCGGCATCGGCGGCGGTCGGAGGCGTCAGTCTCGCACGCCAGGCAAGGGCCTGGGCGGCGAGTCGCTCGACGATCTCGGGATGCTCGCGCGCGCGGTTATCGAGTTCCGTGGGATCGTTGCGTACGGCGTAGAGTTCGACGCGGCTGCGGTCGGGATTGAGCAAGAGTTTCCAATCGCCCTCCCGGATGGCGAGACCCGGGCTGCGGTTGACGGCGTGGCCGATGATGGGAGATCGCCACTCCCAAAGCAGGGGCTTAAGTCGTGGCCGGGTGGCACCGAAAAGAATGTCGCGCACATCCTCGCCGTCCGCCACACGGCCGGGAGCGAGCGGGACGCCCGCAAGCGCCGCGAAGGTGGGACGGAAATCCACCGCGCTGAGAACCGAGGTATCGTCAGTGCGGCCGGCAGGCACCCGGCCCGGCAAGCGCGCGATAAATGGCACTCGGAGGCCACCCTCGTAGAGACTGCGTTTGCGCCCCCGGAACGACCCTGTGCTGCCCACCCCGCTGTGGCCGGAATTGACGACATGGATATCCTCCGGACCATTGTCGCTGGTGAAGATGACGAGCGTGTTCTCTGCGAGCCCCAGCTCGTCGAGCGCCGCCATGAGACGGCCGACCTCGGCATCTAAATCGGTGACCGACGCCAGATAGATTTGAGCGGCGCTGGCATGGGGGAAGTCACGGCCCGGCGCGAGGTGGGCGTACGGCCGGAGCTGCTGGGGAAGCGGGTTGAGCCGAGCGTGGGGCAGCAGAGCCCAAAGCTGAACATAGAACGGTCCAGAACGATTCTGCTGAATGAACGCAATGGCCTCGTCCACGAACACCCGGGAGGAGCGGGCACGATAGTAGGGATCGTCAGCCGGGCCGGCGCCTCCGAAGGGCTCGCCGCTGCCCACGAAGTCGAACCCATAGGCCTCCGGCGTCGGTCCCTGTCCCTGATCGCCCATGGGCTCGCGCCCGAGCACGGCAGCAACGTTGTTGCGCAAGTGCCACTTGCCAATGTGCGCCGTGGCGTAGCCGGCCTGCTTCAGCTCGGCCACATACTGCGGGCGCGCAGGGTCGAGGTACTGCGGCATGCCCCGAGCCGCGTTTTCCTTGATCGAGCCGAAATGTCCATGAATGCCCTCACGCGAGGGGAATTCGCCCGTGAGAAACGCCGCACGGCTGGGCGAGCACACAGGGTTGGCTACGTAGAATTGCGTGAATTTCGTCCCTTGATCAGCGAGCCGGTCGAGGTGGGGGGTTTGCACCTGCGGATGTCCGTAGCAGGCCAGATCGCCCCACCCCATGTCGTCGGCGAGGATGAAAAGGATATTGGGCGGGGCGGAACCCTTCGATACCCCAAGAGCAGCCAGACCGAGCAAAGGGAGCAGGATGTTTTTCTTCATGACAGAAAGTCGGTGAGCAGCCGGAAACGATGGAAAAGGCCGTTAAGTCGAGCCTGATTCGCGGAGTCGGGCATCAGCTCACGATCGTACCTCACCGTAGCGGCTTGCGCGGCGGCAATCGAAGGCCAAAGCCCCGCGCCAACCCCCGCGATCACAGCAGCCCCGAGCGCTCCGGGCTCGGGACCACGGGGAACGACGACGCGGCAGCCCAATCCATCAGCAAAGAGTTGCCGCCAGAATCTGCTTCGGGCGATCCCGCCGCAGAGCACGACGCGGCACACGGAGGCGGTTGATACCGCCAGACGCTCCAAGTGCGCGCGATGGGAAAAAACGACGCCCTCCATTACGGCGCGAAAAAGAGCGGCGCGGTCGTGCGCGGCTCCGAGCCCGATGAAGGCCCCGCCGCCAGACGGCACGCGAGGCACAAAGATCAGATCGCCCGGCGGAGCCTTCGCCGCGAGAGCCGCCGCGAGCGAGGGAGTCAAACCGGCGCCGAATACGCCGACAGCCCAATCGAAGTTTGCCGCCGAACTCGGGCTGCCCTCAAGTACGAGCCAGCGCCCCGACTCGACCGACGGGTTCACCAAGAAGTGTCCGCCGCCACGCGGTGGGCGGGTCGTGAAGGATTGGTTGATCGCCCAGGTACCGGCGACAACCGAAACATCACCGGCGCGGCGAACCCCGCTGCCGATGGCAGCGGCCTCGCAATCAATGCAGCCGGTAAAGACAGGCGTACCCGCTTTCAGGCCTGTGGTGCGCGCGGCGGAACGCGTGATGGCACCCGCTGCAGCGAGACTTTCCCGCAACATTGGTAAGGCGGGATCGCGAGCGAGCATCCGACGCGAGGGAAACCTGAGCAGACCGGCGGCACCGGCATCGGTCGGGTCCGTGGCGATTTCTCCGGTGAGCACGGCTCGCACATGATCTTTCCAAAAGACGACATGAGCGAGACGACGCGCCACCGCAGGTTCATGCTGGCGGACCCATGCAAGCAGAAAGGGAAGCTGGCCGGGGTACGCCGCTTGATGACGGCGGCGCGGCGATTTCGTCACCATCGAGGCCGCCCGCGTATCGCTGGAGAGAATACCCGCTCGCAGTGGAACCTGATTGCGATCGAGAAATACAGCCCCGTTGCCGCACCCGGTGATACCGATTGCGGCAATTCGGTTCGCCGCACCGCAGACCGCTTTGCGGATCACGGCAAAAGCCTCGCTCGCCACAAGATTCGCGTCGCGTTCAACCCAACCTGGGCGCGGACGGCTCACCGGCAAGGTGCGGGACACGGCTGAAATCGTCCGGCCACGCAGATCGAAGAGCACGGCTTTGGTCACCGTGCTGCCAACATCGATTCCGAGCAAGAGGGAGGTCACAGGGCTAAGGCCAGCCGGCCCGATGGGAAGGAATGCGCAGCGGTCGGCAGACAGTTCACGAGAAAGGGAAGATGGGACTCGAAGCACCGCCGGCGCGGGGAGAGAGGTCCGCGGCGGAGCGTGGTTTTTTGAGGAAGGAGCGAATTTATCGCTTGTTCTACGAATCAATCGCTGTTCTATTAGTCAAGCATTGAAAGGTCTTCGCCGTTTAATTGGACCTCAAACTCGAGCAAGAAAGTTGAACTTTTCTGCCCCTCGGCCTCCTCACTCACCCATGTCTACCCTCCCTCTTAATGGACAAGTTGCCCTCGTTACAGGCGGAGCCAAAGGTTTTGGCGCCGGTATTGCAGAAGCCCTTCGCGACGCCGGAGCGCGCGTCTGGATTGCTGGCCGCGATGAAGCCGCTCTTCAACGCACGGCGACTGCCCTCGGAGTTTCATGGATGCGAGCAGACGTGACGGTTCCCAAGGATTGGGATCGCGCCATCGAGGCGGTCACACGAGAGAGTGGTCGCCTCGACATTCTGGTCAACAACGCCGGAGGAGGCGTAAAGATCGCGGCGACCGAGGATCAAACCGACGAAAGCATCGCGTCCGTGATCGCTTTGAATCTCACCGGCGTCGTCTACGGCTGCCGCCGCGCCGCGCCGATCATGCGCAAGCAAGGCTCCGGCATCATCGTGAACATATCCAGTGTCGCGGGCCACCACGCCTGGCCGACTTGGGGTGTATATGGCGCGGCCAAGGCCGCACTGAATCACTTCTCGAAATCGCTCTACTTGGAATTGCGCCCTCACGGTGTGCGCGTTACCACAGTCACGCCTTCGTGGGGCGCGACCGAATTCACCGATGCCGCGGGTCTCGGGCCGCACGACAAAAAAACCCTCGCAAAGTGCATCAAACCTTCCGAGATCGGCCGCCTTGTCGCCGACCACTGTGCCCTGCCTCCCCATCTTTGCGTGCAGGAGACGATCCTCTGGCCCATGGTGCAGGAAGTGAATCCGCTCTGAGCATCTGTCTCGCATCACCCCATGGCTTCCGGCCATCATTTTGACCTCGTGGTCGTCGGCGCTGGGTCCGGCGGATTCGGCGCCGCCCTCGCGGCCGCCCGCGAGGGAAGCCGCGTCCTCTTAATCGAGAAGAGCGACTCATTGGGAGGAAATGCCGCCCGAGGCGGAGTCAACAACTGGGAGCCCGGTGTCGGCGGCACGGGCATTCCTTTCGACCTCTATAAGCGACTCAAACGCATCCCCCAGGCCATCGGCGTCTATAAGTTTGGCCGGCATTTTGCGTGGCAGCGCGCGGACGAGGACCCGAAGTTCCCCGGAGGTGAACTGCTGATCGATCCTGACAGGCGTTACCTCGATACGCTCCGCCGCTTTGGCGCCCCTGCGCTGGCCGAGGCCGAAGCCTTCCGGCGCGAACACTGGCACGGCGTTCCCTTTGAGCCGCAAGCCTACGCCTCCGCAATGGAACATATGCTGGCTGAGACCGGACGCTGCACCGTCTGGAAGAACACCGCCTTCGCGGACGCCCAAACCGGCGTTGGCCGTATCCACTCTCTCGCGACATCGGACGGCCGATCCGTCACCGCCGAGTTCTTCATCGACGCCACCGCCAACATCCATCTGGCACGCCACCTCGGATGTGGCACCTCCCTCGGCCAGGAGCCGCGTTCGCTCTACGATGAGCCTAGCGCACCCCGCGCGCCAACCGACAAGCTCAACGGCACGACGCTAATCTACCGCGTCAGTCGCCTCGGAAAGGCGGCTCCCGCCGTCGACAAATTGCCGGAGGGCATTCCAGCTGCGTGCTGGTGGTCGGAATCATTCCCCATCGCCGCCTTCACTCAGTACCCCAACGGCGACTTCAACGTGAACGCCCTGCCGGTGATGGCCGGTAGAGAAGCTCACGAACTCGGCTTCGACCGGGCATACGCAGAATGCCTCCGGCGCATCCACGCCCACTGGCATCATGTGCAGACCGTCTTTTCGGAATTCAAGGCGTACCATCTCACCTGGATTGCCCCCGGTCTTGGGATGCGCGAGGGTCCGCGGCTGGTGGGGCGTTACGTGCTCACCGAGCATGATCTGCTGAACGGGCTCTCCAAACAGACGCACGACGACCTGATCGCGATTGCCGATCACGCCCGCGACACGCATGGGGCCGACACAGGGCGCGCGGGCACAGGCGAGTTGCGCGAGCCCTACGGCATTCCCTACCGCTGTTTGCTGCCCGTCGAGTTCGACAACCTCGCCGTCGCCTGTCGCGGTGCAAGCTTCTCGTCCATGGCCGCATCGAGTTGCCGCCTTTCGCGCACCATGATGCAGCTTGGCCAGGCTGCAGGCACGGCCGCCGCCCTGGCGCGTTCGCTCACTCTCTCCCGGCTCGCCGACGTGCCCGCCGACACACTGCGTGAGCGCCTCGCCGCGCAGCATGTCGAACTGACCTGGCCGCGCCGCCCCGACCTGATTGCCTACCTAAAGGAGGAGGACTGCTGAGATGCGCCTGCCCGACCGCGATCGCGCACTCGCCTCGCTCCTTGCACGTCCGTCCGTCGACGTGTTGATCGTCGGCGGTGGGATCAACGGCGCCGGATTGCTCCGCGAGCTCGCCTTGAACGGCGTCGACGCCTTGCTGATCGACAAGTCCGACTTCGCGGCAGGGGCCACCTCTGCCTCGTCACGCATGATTCACGGGGGCCTGCGTTACCTTGAAAACGGAGAATTCCGCCTCGTGCGCGAGTCACTGCGCGAACGCGATCGCCTGCTCCGGCTCGCGCCGCATGCCGTGCATCCGCTGCCCACGACGATTCCGATTTTCTCGCGTTGGTCCGGGTTCGGCAACGCCATCAAACGCTTTCTCGGCCTGACCACGCCGCCTTCGAACCGCGGTTCCGTCTTGGTCAGGATCGGCCTCACCTTCTACGACGTGTTCACTGCCCGACGGCGGGCCTTGCCGAAACATCGCGTCACACCCCGCGCCGAGGCGCTCCGTCTGCGGCCGGCGTTGCATGACGGCATCGTCTGCACCGCCACCTATCACGATGCACAGATTGCGTTGCCCGAACGCCTTTGCCTCGAGCTCATCGCAGACGCCTGCACCTTGCATCCGGGTGCGATGGCGCTGAACTACTGCGCCCTTTACCGCCGCGAGGGCGAGGGCGTGGTCTTACGGGACACCGTGTCGGGCACCGACTATCGCCTTCGCCCGAAAGTCGTGGTCAACGCCACTGGCGGCTGGATCGACTTTGCCAACGCCGCGCTGGGCGCCACGACGCGCTGGATCGGCGGCACCAAAGGTTCGCACCTTGTCGTCGAACACGACGAACTGATGGCGGCCTGCCGGGGAGAGCAGCTCTTCTACGAGAATCCGGATGGCCGTGTTTGTATTTTCTTTCCGGTCAACGGTCGCGTGCTCGTGGGATCCACCGACCTGCGGATCGACAACCCCGATGATGCGGTTTGTGACGAACGCGAGGTCGACTACATGCTCGAAAGCGTTCGCACCGTGTTTCCATCGATCCGAATCGGGCGTGAGCACATCGTCTCGCGCTTTTGCGGAGTGCGACCACTGCCGGCCAGCGGCGACGGGTTTACCGGGCGCATCAGCCGTGACCATTCATGCCGCTCCTTGCCCGCCGGCGACGGCAGGCCCTGGCCCGTGCATGCGATGGTCGGCGGCAAATGGACCACGTTCCGCGCCTTCGCTGCACTGGTCGCCGACCGCATCCTCGCGGATCTCGGCCGCAGCCGCATCGCCACCTCCGAAGACAGCGCCATCGGAGGCGAGGCGAGCCTGGACTTCCACGACGACGAAGCGTTGCGCACCGTCGTCCGCAACGAAGCCGTCGTGCATCTCGACGACCTGCTTCTTCGGCGCACCCCACTTGGACTCTACGAACGCCTCGACGTCGCCCGCCTCGAAGCCCTCGCCTCCCTCGTCGCGCGAGAATTGGGCTGGGACGACATCCGTCGCACCGCCGAGCTCGACAGTACGCGCGAGCTCTTGACGAAACGCCACGGCGTCCGCCTCGAACCACATCCTTCCCATGTATAACGCCCATAAAGTCCGCCTTAACCGTTTCCTTGGCGCAGATGGTCGCTGCCTCGATGTCGCCATCGATCACGGCGTGTTCAACGAGTACGCGTTTCTTGACGGTCTCGAGGACATGCCCGCCGTGGTCGCATCGCTCGTCGCCGCCGGTCCCGACGCGATTCAGATGAACGTCGGCCAGGCCGACGTGCTCCAGACCCTTCCCGGCGCGCGCAAGCCCGCGCTCGTGCTCCGGACCGACGTGGGCAACCTGTACAACGCCGTGACGCATCGCGTCATGTTCGACCAGCTGACGCATTGGGATGAACCGATCATCGGTGCCCTCAAGCTCGATGCCGCGTGCGTCGTCTGCAATCTCCTGATGATGCCTGGCGAGCCCGACCTGCACCGGCAGACCGTGCTCAACGCCGCACGCCTGCGCGTCGTTTGTGAGAACTACGGCATGCCGCTGATGATCGAGCCGCTGGTGCTTCGCCCGAACGAGGCCAAGGGTGGTTACCAGGTCGATGGCAACAAGAAGCTCATCATTCCGCTCGTACGTCAGGCGCGCGAATTGGGCGCGGACGTGATCAAGGCCGACCCAACCGACCACGCGGAGGACTACCATGAAGTCGTGCAAGCCGCCCGTTGCCCCGTGCTCGTTCGCGGCGGCGGCCGGAAGCCGGTCCAAACGGTTTTCGCCGAGGCGCACGCGTTCCTCGCCCAAGGCGCGCACGGCCTCGTCTATGGACGCAACATCTACCAGCACCCCAACCCAGGAAGAATCGTCGCTGCGTTCATGGCGATGATTCACGAGCGATCAACGCTTGAACAAGCCTTGGCCATCTATCATGGCACCGCTGGATAGTCTTTGTCATCGCAACGGCCTTGGTCGCTACTGGATAGTGGGATGGACTCTCGCATTGAGTCTGGCCGGCGCGCTGTCGGCGCAGGAGGAAATCGGTTGGAGCCAAGCGGCGCATCTCCAGTTCAACGCCGCCCACGACACCTTTCAACGTGCACCAGCCAGCCGTGCGCAACGTATCGGTTTGGCGGTCACCCTGCTCAATGTGCAGCCCCGCACTACAGCCAACCGTGAACGCGCAAAGACCTTGCTTAAAGAGGTGATCGCGGAGGGGGTGGTCGATCAGCACACTCAGGCTGCCCATTACCTACTCGGCCGCGTCGCGTATGCGCACGAAACCAAAGCCGAGATCCAAACCGCCAGAATGCACTTTGACGCTACACGGGAGGGCGATGCCGAGTCCCCATACGCCAGACTCGCTATTGCTCAATTAATCCTGCTCTCGTTGAAACTGGATCGCCCCATAAGCGATCGTATCGGGCTGGCAGAGAAATATGTGGCTGGCTTACCTGCGGGCGGGATTCGCGCGGCAGTTTACTGGATTTTGGCGCAGGCATTGATGGATGCCCAAGCTTCGCTACCACAAGCCCTTCGCTTCATCGAGCTCGCCTTGGAGGATGGATTGGCCACGAGTGCGGCGCGGGCCGATGCTCTCGTTGCCGCAACCCTTTTGTCCGCCGAACTCGACGCCACCGTCGTCTCAAACTGGCGGGACGTTTTTCTGCAGGAGTTTCCGCGCGATCCCCGTGCGATCTTCCTCCGGTCAAACACGAAACAATCCCCATGATGACCCGCAGCCAGTCAGTCGCCGCCGGGCTCGTCATGCTGGCAGTTCTGGCCTATGGGCTGGTCCGCACCTCGATCCTGCCCCGCCTCAAGTCGGACCCCGACTCCCGCATCGTTTTGCGTTTGGCGCACTGGAATCTTCACGCCGGGCAACGCGAAGCCTACAACGGCATGATCGCGGAGTATGAGAAGATAAGGCCGGACGTAAAAGTGGTGCAGCTACCTGTTCCTGTCCGGGCTTGGCCCGCTTGGCAACAGACCCAGCTGATTGGAGGCACCGCGCCCGACATTATGCAAATCGGGCCCAACCGAGGCGCGACCGACGAAACCATCGCGCGTCATTTTCTCCCTCTTACCGCCCATGTGCAAAGGCCCAATCCCTATAACGCCGGCACCCCTCTCGAGAATCATCCCTGGCGCAACACCTTTTACGACGGCCTAACCTCTGCCTGGGTATTTTTCCCCTCGTTGCAGGACGTCTACGGTGTACCGACCCAGCTAATGTCCCTGCGTTTCTACTACAATGCCGAGCTGCTCCACCAAGTAACCGGCTCGACCGAGGTGCCGAGTAATTTGGCGGAATTTCAGGCGCTACACCAGGCCACCCGCAAATTTCAGGCCCAGCTGGGCCGACACCTTCTGACACTTGCCGGATCCGGGGACTACGGAGCATTCCTGACCACCCAGATCATTGAGACTCATACGAGCGACCTGCGTCTCAGCTTGGATCATCGTCACGTCCTTGTCTCACCCCAATTGTTCAACCAGTTGGCCTACCTTGAAAAGAAATGGGGACTGACCGACCCCGACGTACAGGCGGCCTTGGAAGTCGTTCGAGCGTTTGGCGAAGCCATGCCGCCGGGCTTTCTCCAACTCAGACGTGAGGATGCAGCTCTAGCCTTCACCCAAGGCCGCGCCGTGGCCATGATCTCCGGATCGTGGGACTACGCGTTGCTCGAAAACGAGTGCCCGTTCCCGCTGCTGGTCGCCCCACTCCCCATCCTCCACCCCGGCATGGAACCGGTCAGCGAAGCTGGGGCGCAGCTCAACGCGATCTACGGCATCACGCGCTACAGCGAATTTCCTGCCGAAGCTCTGGATTTCCTGCAGTTCATCAGTAGCTGGGAACCAGCCGCACGATTTGCCGCTCGGACCCAAACCTTGCCGGCCACTGTGGACATTCCGCTGCAAGGCAGGAACCTGCATATCTTCTCCCCGATCGAGAGTCCGCGTCTGCCCGGCCTATCGCTGGTGGGCGGGCCATCTAGCTCTGCATGGTTCCAGACCCATGCCCATCTTCTCTTCGCCCGCGATGGCACCCTTGGACATTTCCTGCAAACTTCCGCAGCGACCCACCGCGAATCGGTCATGACCGACATGATCAACGAAAGGGCACGCCTGCTGCGCGCCAGCCAGAGGGACGACACCGTCCTCGTTTCCCTTGCGTACAAGACGAACGAGGAGTCGCGATTTGAGCAATTCGCCACAAGCCATTTGCTCCGTGAAGCCGATCTGCTGCGCGTTAATGCCATCATGCCGTAAAAGTAAGAACCCCGGGAGCATCTGCTCCCGGGGTATGACGCGCTGACAACGACTCGCTCGTTACCAGCTCTTGGAAACCGTAAGCTTTATCGTGCGGGGATCGAGCGGGCGCCAGATGCCGACGCCGGAATTACCAGCAATGGTCCGCTTGTCGAAGACGTTGCCCACGGCCAGGGCAAGGTTCAGATTCTTGGCGAGAGCATAGTTGGCACTGAGGCCGTAGACTTGATAGGCGGGAATTTTTTGGGTGGCGGCGGAGGTGGCGAGCGGGCGGTCGCCGGAATGAACGACGCTGGCGGCGATGGCGAGGCCGCCATGACGTCCCACTTCTGGAAACTTGTAGCGCACATGCATCTGGCCGCGCCCTGGCGGTTGACCCGAAATCTGTTCACCCAGCACGCCTGGAGTGGTGTCACGCACGTCGACCGTAACCCATCCTGCACGCACGTTCAATCGGGCATCGTTATAGGTAAGGGTGTATTCGTATCCGTCCGATGTGTTCTGGCCCCGGTTCTCGAAAAACGAGTTATTTGGTGCCGGCAATCGGACCGCGAGACCGTTCGAAATCACTTCGTACTTCACAACCTCGACGTTGAGCTTCTCTTCCATGAAAGAGAAACGAAGGCCGAACTCCTCAGACGACCCGTACACGGGATCCAAGGGGGACCCGTCAATTCGCAACGCGCCTCCGGCCTGGGGCTGGAAGACTTCGCTATATTGATAGTAGAGGGCAACGTTCTTATGCGGACGGACGAGACCGCCGTAGCGAGGCGTGCTGGCGCTCGTATCAGGATCAGTAATCTTGGGAAAAGGACCGGCGCCGATCTCCGCATAACGCGATGACGCGACCGTGCTGTCACGGAAGCCACCAATCAGGATAACTCGCCCGTCATAGGCGTTTAGCTGGTAGGTTCCCGAATACCCTGAGGTCTCCACTTCACCCAAGGTGTTGGTCACGGCCCCGCTTGCCGGGAAGTCGGGTTTGGGAGTATTATAGACCGGGTTCAGCAAATCGATACTTCCCAGAGGTGTACGTCGAACGTTGCTGCGAAAGTCAGTGATGAAGGTGTCTGCTGCAAAGATGAAGGAATGCTCGACCCGTCCGGTCTGATACCGACCAAAAAGATTGGCCTCGAGGAAGGTATAGTCCTCCCAACGGTTCAGCCAGAACGCGCGCCGGTTGACCGTGCGGTTGTCAGCCGCCAAGCCGAGAAACTCGACCTGCTCGATCGGGTTGTTGATGTAGGTCTGCTGAGCGGCGACACGCGCAGTGAGATGGTCGTTGATCTGGTGCTCTGCGATCATCCTGAGCTTCTCCTTCTCAATCCGGGAGTTCACCCACGGTTCATCAATGCGCCGGTCGTCGGGGACCGTGAGTTCACGTAAACCAGTGACGGGGTTGAGGACGGAAGGTATCCAGTTGTCCTCTTGATAGTCCTGTCGCATGAATTCTCCAAACAACGACACCTTGGTGGCCGGCGTTATCCGCCACTCGAATACGGGAGCGACGAAGATGCGCTGCATATCCTTGAAGTCGCGATTGTATTCCACATTGCGGTAGGCGGCATTGACGCGATAGAGCAGCGACTTCGACTCATTCAGTGGACCAGTCGAGTCCACCGTCAGATGATAGTTGGCGTAGTCGCCGATGGTGACCGCGATCTGCCCCCACGCCTGATCCCGCGGCAATTTCGAGACGCGGTTGACGATGCCGCCCAGTCCCTTGGGATTGGCATAGAGATTTGACGAGGGTCCCTTGATCACCTCGACCTGCTGCACATGGGCAAAGTCTCCTCCACCCCACTCTTGAACGTCACGCATACCATCGAGGTAGGTCTCGTTGATTGCGAATCCCCGGATGGTAAAGCCATCCTGCGCGCGAGTACCGCCGCTGATGGTGCCGCCTAAAAGGGGCATGATGTCGGCAAGATCGACCGCCCCCATATCCTTGAGAAACTGGCCGCTCAGAATGGAGATCGTCTGCGGGATGTCTTTAAGCTTCTGCCGAAAGCGGGAAGCCGACGCGCTCTCCGTGGACGCGTAACCGTCGTCGGCGTCCGTCGTGATTACAAACGGACTGAGTACGACCGCGGATTCGACCGCTCTTGCGGATTCAGGAGCAGGAGCAACCGCTTGGGCAAGAAGTCCGGCGGCAGACGCCAGAAGGAGACATGCCAGTGACGAAGCATGACGAAGCAAGGGTAGATTCATGGTTTGACGAGGTTGGGGGCGAGAGAAACGTCCGGTGAGGAGACTCGAACGCGGATTACGAATGAAGATCGTAGCCCGAATTAATTCTATCTGTGGTACGTCGTTTGATTAGTCAAGCGTCGATTCTAGCCCCTTTTACTCCACGCCACCTTTTGAAGCCTAATCCTCACCCCTGTTTTATCATAACGTGTTTTACCACATTTGATTAATGAACTCACGCCGCTTCAACCGATCCGTTGCCAAACCGGAATTGCGTTCCACCTGCCAAACACCTTACCTCACTTTAATGCCCCCTTCCGATACCGAAGCCTACCAAGTCCCTGCGCTGACGCGTGCTTTGAGCATCCTCGAACTGCTCGCCCAACATCGGGAGGGACTGCGTATGCGCGAGATAGCCGAGCGATTGGAGCTGCCGCCCAATAGTGTTTTTCGGATCACCGGCACCCTCGAAGAGCGTGGCTATCTGATAAGAGACTCTGACGACATGCGTTATCGTCTCACAAGGAAGCTGCTCTCCCTAGGCTACGCAGCGATCGGTGAGGAGAAGCTCATCGAATACTCGCTCGACGTCATGCAGACCCTCCGCGATTCAACGCAGGAAACGGTACTTGTCGGCATTCGCGCTGACCTCCATGGCTTGGTTCTCGAACAGGTCGCCGCCAGCCAGCCCGTCAAGTTTATCGTCGATCCCGGTACGCAGTTCCCCTTGCACTCCTCTGCTCCCGGAAAGGCACTCCTCGCGTTCCTTCCCGAGAAGGAGAAGGGCACGATTCTCAAAAAGTTGACCTACACGCGCTACAATGAGCGCACACTGGACAGCCGGGAAAAGTTCGAGCGTGAGTTGGATAAAGTCGCCAAGGAAGGTTACGGCGTGGACTTTGCCGAACAAATCGAGGGCCTGCACTGCGTCGGCGCTCCCATCTTCAATCATCGCGGCTACCCCATCGCCGCGATTTGGGTCACTGGACCTAGCTTTCGCTTTTCCGCCGCCGACCTTCACCGGATTTCCGACGAAGTCTGTGCAGCCGCAAAACAAATCTCGCGCCGTTTCGGCCATCAACTGCTTTAACCGGCAATGCCGCCGACAACGAGCGAGACGTCCCGCTTTCAGAATTAAACCTTAATGGGTAACTCACAGCTGCAGGCGACAGTCGGAATTGACCTTTTCTGAACGTCAGCTCTGGAGTACTGGCTGATCCCATGTTCTCCCTCACAAGCAAGACCGCCCTCGTCACGGGCGCCGGGTCCGGTATCGGCCAGGCCATTGCCCTCACGCTTGCCCGGGCGGGCGCGAAGGTCTGGGTCGTCGACCGCGACGCGCCTTCGGGTGAGGCCACCGCCAGGCAGATCCACGACGACGGCGGCCGGGCCGAATTCGTTGCGCTGGATGTCGCGAGCGAAGCCGATGCCTTGGCGCTTGCCGCGCGCCTGCCGCCCATGGACATCCTGGTGAACAACGCCGGTATCGGACATGTGGGCAACCTGCTCCTCACCGGCGCCGCCGATCTCGACCGGCTGCACGCCGTCAACGTCCGCGGGCCCTTCAACCTCTGCAAGGCCTTCGTCCCGGCCATGCTCGAACGCGGTTCCGGCAGCGTAATCAACCTCGCCTCGATCGGCGGGATCGTCGCCGTGCGCGACCGCCTCGCCTACACGATCACGAAGCACGCCGTCGTCGGCCTGACCCGCGCCCTCGCCCTCGACCACTCGCACACCGGGGTACGGTTCAACGCCCTTTGTCCCGGTCGGGTCGAGACCCCCTTCGTCAAGGCCCGCATCGCCGAATACCCTGACCCCGAGAAGGCTTATCGCGACATGGCCTCCACTCAACTCACCGGTCGCATGGCCCGTCCCGACGAAATCGCCGCCGCGGCCCTCTACCTCGCCAGCGACGAGGCCGCCATGGTCACTGGATCGTGCCACTTGATTGACGGCGGCTGGAGCGCAGGCAAATAGGCCAAGGATGAATGATGAATGATGAATTCGATCTTCGGGTGCGGACGCGGGGATTTGCTTTGCGGGTGGTCAGGATGTTCGGCGCTTTGCCGAAGACGACGGAGGCACAGGTGCTCGGCAAGCAGGTGCTGCGTTCTGGGACTTCAGTGGCGCGAATTATCGAGAGGCGCATCGGGCGCGTTCGAAAGCGGAGTTTGTTTCAAAGGCCGGCGACTGCCTTAAAGAGCTGGATGAAACCAGCTACTGGCTCGATCTTCTCGGAGCAGCGGATATCGTCTCCACCAAGCGCTTGGCCCCCCTCCTCGACGCAACCAATCAACTCATCGCCATCTTCGTCACAATCGCCAAGAAAGCCAAAGGCTCCCCCTGACCGCCCCTTTCATCCTTAATTCTTAATTCTTCATACTTCTTCTTCCCCATGAAACTCATTCGATTCCAAGACCCTGCCGGCAAGATCCGCTATGGTTCGCAACAGCTCGACGGCTCGGCGCTGCTGCTCGATGGAGATCCGTTCTCCGGGCTCAAGGGCACCGGGCACAAGGCGGAAGTCGCCAAGTTGCTCGCCCCCATCACTCCGACCCAGATCCTCTGCGTCGGACTCAACTATCGTCGCCACGCGGAAGAGACGAAGGCGAAGATTCCCGAGCGCCCCATCCTCTTCGTCAAGGGCATCAACACGCTCCAGCATCCGGGCGACCCCATTCTCATCCCCACCCACCTCGCAAGCCATGAGGTCGACTACGAATGCGAACTCGCCGTCGTGATCGGCAAAGCCTGCAAAAATGCAACCCGGGCCAACGCCCTCGACCATGTGCTCGGCTACACCTGCGCCAACGACGTCTCGGCGCGCGATCATCAAATCAAACTCGGCGGCGGTCAGTGGTGCCGCGGAAAATTCTTCGACACCTTCGCGCCGCTTGGCCCCTGCCTCGTGACGCCCGACGAGATTCCCAACCCCAACGCGCTCAAGATCGCCACCGTCCTTAACGGAGAGCGCGTGCAGGACTGGACGACGAGCGACATGATCTTCGACGTGCCGAGCCTGATCGAATACCTCAGCGGAAGCACCACGCTCGTCCCGGGCACCGTCATCCTCACCGGCACGCCCCACGGGGTCGGCATGGCGGCGAAACCGCAACCGCGCTGGCTCAAGGAGGGCGACGAGGTCACGATCGAGATCGAGCGCATCGGCAGCCTGACGAATCCAGTCGCGCTGGAACGTTGAAGAGGCGTTCCGGGTACGGACTTCACCGCAGCCTTCAGCCAGGTGGGCGGGCGCGTCCCTGCGCCCGCTTCGAAGGCGGACGGTTGATGCATGTTTCAAACCAACGCGCGGAGGGACCCGCACGTCCACCTGCGGGACGGCGCGATGTCCTTGCGCGCCCACCGCGCCCTCTTCGACGCGTACGACGGACCCAAGCGGGAGTTCACGGGACGGGTGCCCGACAATCTGGATTGATCCACCTGTCTTCGCTACCGCCGCACCCGCGCCGACCGCAGCAACAACACACCGATCAGTAAAATACCCGCCGCACATCCGAGATAGAGCAGCCGGCCCCAAAGCGAATTGGGGATTGCCATCATCAGCACCAACCCGGCGCCCGCTGTGGTCACAATTAAACCCAGCTTGTGCCGTTGTTGTATGTCAGCCTCCGTCGGCCGGTCGTCGCTGACCTCGGGCCGCGACAAATCGGCGAAGAATTCATCCGTGACCTTGTCCGCCGGGACCTCGCGGCGACGATAGAACAGCGTGGTCAGGCAGAAGAATCCGCCCGTCAGAAACAGGTGTGCGGCGATGTTCATCATAACCGACAACTCCGAGGCCTCGCGACGCGTCCACGAAACATCGAAGAGCCGGCCCACCGCGTCGGGCGTCCAGACCTTTACCAGAAGAAGGGAAACGATCAGTCCAAACACCACGGTGACCCATGGCGCCCATGTCGGGGTGCGACGGATGAACACGCCAAAGAAGAGCGGAACCAAAATCGGAGATTGGAGCAGCGTGCTCACATTCATCATCAGGTCGAAGAGGCTGAGTTCGGTGAGCGAGTTGCAGAACTGCGCCATGAGCAGGATAAGCGCGCCATTGATGACCGACACGACCTGTCCCGCCCGCAGCAATTCCCGTTCGGTGGGTTCGGCACCGCGCCGCATGATCGGCGCATAGAAACTACGGACAAAAATGCCGGCGTTCCGATTCAGCGCCGAATCCATCGATGACATCGTCGCGGCGAAGAGTCCGGCCATGAGCAGACCGACGGTCCCGACCGGCATGTATTGCTCCGCGAATACAAGATAGACCGCATCGCCCGATTTCGCCCCCAGTTCGGAGCGGACTGAGCCCGCACCGGGAATGATCGAGGCCGCCACCCAGGGCGGGATGAACCAGATGATGGCCCCCACGATCATGAGGATCATGGCGAAGAGAGCAGCCTTGCTCGCATGAGCCGAGTCCTTGGCGTTGAGAAAGCGGTACGAGTCCTGGAGGTTGTTGATGCTCTGGATCTGCTTGACGAAGAAGAAGAGGAAGGAGCCCACGATCAACCCGGGGTAGTTCATGTTCGGGCCGATCAGAAAACCGCCGGGATAATTCGCGATCATCGGCCCCGGCCCGCCCGCCACCACCAGGGCAACGATCGCGCACGCCACCGAGACGACGGCCACCACCAGGGCCTGCACGAAGTCGCTTGCGACCACCCCCCACGCTCCGCTGATCAACGAGATCAGCAGCACCGCGATGCCCGTCGCATAGATCGTCGGCACGATGTCGAATCCGAGCACGGCGCTCACGAAGAGCCCAAGGCCGTTGAGCCAGACACCCGCGTTGAGAATACTGAGCGGAATGATGGCCCAGGTGAAGAACTGCTCGTTGACGCCGCCGAAGCGCCGGCGGATCGCCTCGGTGGGCGTATCCACGCGGATCTGACGCATGCGCGCGGCGAACCATTTCCACGCCACGAGGTAGCCGATGCAGTTGCCGACAAAGACCGCCGTGACCACAAACCCATCCGTGTAAGCCTTGCCGGCCGCGCCGGTGAAGGTCCACGCGCTGAACTGCGTCATGAACGCCGACGCGCCGACCATCCACCAGAGCATCTTCCCCCCGCCACGGAAGTAGTCGCTCGCCGATCGGCTGGCCATGCGCTGAAAAATCAGCCCGATCAAGACCATGAAGGCGAAGTAGCAGGCGACGACGAGTACGTTGTAATCCATGGGGGTTGGGCGGGGTCAGGCCGGTCGCGGCGCTTGCCGGCCTACCTCGAAACCTCACCCCCCTTTGGCGCGCAAGGACGAACCTGCTTATTTATCGAAGGCCCGGCTCCGCTCAGGCGGCCCGATCGCGGCGGTCGACCATCGACGCAGCCACCAGAAGTGGACGAATGAGTTTGTTTAACTCAGGCGTGATCACGATCTGGTGCGGGTCCTTCCATCCGGCGAGGATGAGCCCGGAAGTGGATCGCGGTGCACCCAGCGGCAACAAGGCGAAAGATCCAATGGCCGCAGCGCGCGGCCACCAGACAGGAAGATATGGCTGGATTTTCGGATCCGAGGCACCGTGGATGAAGACGTTTTCGTGCCGAGTGAGGCAGACCCCGAAAACGGTGCGCTCCTCCGCCCGGATAATGGCGGCATCGCGCAAAGCGAGGAATGCCTCACCTCGACCGTGAGTAAGGCGCCCGCCTCCGCCGGGTTGCATCGAGAACAGCAACCCTTCCGCGGCGGCCAGACCGCGTTGGACGATGGCAAGGATTGTGACCATCACTTCGTCCCGCGACGTGCCGGGCTTCTGCAGTAAAGCGGCAACGTGGGACGCCCCGCCGACCCAGTCAAAGCCAACCAC